>CBIHOB010000027.1:0-58524 GCA_966211605.1 uncultured Caulobacter sp. | reverse complement strand
CGACATCCAGAACCGCGCCCTGGAGGTGATGGGCGAGGAGAGCGGCGCCATCGTGATGGTCGATTGCCAGACCGGCGACCTGCTGTGCATGGCCTCCGCACCCAGCTTCGACGCCAATCGGCTGGTCAAGGGCCTGTCGGGCGCCGAGTACAAGGCCCTGGCCGAGTACGAACGCAAGCCTCTGCTGGATAAGACCATGACCGGCGTCTATCCGCCGGGCTCGACCTTCAAGCCGACCGTGGCTCTCGCGGCGCTGAGCGCAGGGATCGACCCGACGGAGCGCGTGGTCTGCACGGGCGGCTGGTACTTCGGCGGCCGCACCTGGCACTGCCACAAGAAGGGCGGACACGGCGTGCAGAACATGCACGACGCCATCAAGAACTCCTGCGACGTCTATTTCTATCAGATGGCGCTGCGCATTGGTCCGGACCCGATCCATACCACGGCGACGGCGCTGGGTTTCGGTCAGACCTTCGATCTGGGCATTCCGGGCCAGCGCAAGGGGCTGGTGGGCTCGCGCGAGTGGAAGAAGAAGGCCTTCAAGCGTGACCCGGTCTGGCATCCCGGCGACTCCGTGCCGTACGGGATCGGCCAGGGCTATATCAACGTCAACGCCCTGCAGCTGGCGGTGATGTGCGCGCGCCTGGCCAATGGCAAGCGGGCGCTGAATCCGCGCCTGGTCAAGTCGATCGGCGGGGTCGATCAGCCGCATGGCGACGCCGTGCCGGACCTGCCGTTTCCGGCCGAGCATCTGGCCATCGTGCGCGACGGCATGGCCGCGGTCGCCAATGACCCGACCGGCGGCGCCTACAAGCAGAGCCAACTGGGCTTGGGCGACGTGCTGATGGCGGGCAAGACCGGCACGGCCCAGGTGCGCCAATATTCGCAGACCGGATCGCGCAGCAACCAGGGCGTCCCCTGGCGGCTGAAGGACCACAACCTGTTCATCGCCTTCGCACCCTACGACAATCCGCGCTACGCCATGTCGGTGCTGGTCGAGCACGGTGGTCTGTTCGGTTCCAGCGCCGCCGCGCCGCGGGCGCGCGAGGTCATGCGCGTGGCGCTGCTGAAGGATCCCGAGATCCGCGCCCGCATCGAGCGGCCAACGCCGCTGCCGTCCCTCGATGCGGGCGGGGAGGCGGCGGAAGCCCCGCCCCCCGCGCCCAGCGACGATGTTCCGCCGATCGGATAAGCGGCCGCGGCCCTAGGACGCGCCGCACGCCTTTCCGTCCAACTTCCTCTGGTACGCCTCGGCCAGGCTCAGATAGGGCGGCAGGAAGGTGTGCAGCGCCACCGCCTTGCCGTCGGTCGTGGTCCCGCTGACCCCGGCCCGCAGTTCGAAATGCAGGTGGATCGTCGTCGGCGTGCCGCCGAAGTCGTTGGACACCTTGCCCAGCTTCTGGCCGATCGCGACCTGGTCGCCTTCCTTCACCGCCAGGGTCGACATCTGCATGTGCAGATAGCGGTAGGTGTAGTGTGGCGCGGCCTTGGCCACGAGGGTCACGGTGTAGGTCCCGATGTCGGTGATCGTGCCGGCCTCGGCGGCGACGGCCCAGTGCTCGTTCTTCTTGCAGCTGGCCGGGCGGATGTCCTGGCCCTGATGACCCGTTCCGGCCCCCGCGCACAGCGGGTTCGAGCGCGAACGCGCCTCGCAGAAGGTGTCATGCCAGGGCAGGGTGTAGTTCAGGCTGTCGCACTGGCTGGGCTTGCCGGGCGGGCCCATGCCGCCGCCGGGACCGTAGACCTGCGAGTTGGGGAAGCCGGCCTCGGCCAGCGGCCAGCACATCTTGGGCGACCAGACCGTGCGGTCAAGATATCCGGGGCCTTGGCCAGCCGGGATCGCGCCGGCCGGGGCATGATCGAAGGTCGCCGGCGAGGGCGCGGGCGGTTCGGCGGGCTGCGGCGCCGGATCGGGGCTGGGCGGGACCGGCTCGCTGGACGGCTGCTCGGCCCCGCCGTCGGCGGGCGCGTCGTCGGCCTTGGGTGGGCCCGGCTCGGGCGAGGGCGGCTTGGGCGTTTCCAGGCCGCCGCTGGCGGGAGTCTTGGTGGTGTCGTCACAGGCGGCCAGCGGCGCCAGCATCAAGGCGGCGACCAGGAGCAGAGGGGAGGAGCGCATGGTCAACCTCCCAGTCCGGCGGCCTGCCGCGCGGCCTTGCCCATCACCAGCGCGGTGGTCTTGCCCACCAGGCCCAGCACATAGTTGTCGTCGGCGCAGCGCGGATCGCCGGGCGCGTCGCAACGGATCTCCACGGTGTACAGCACCCCAAAGCGCACGAAGCTGGCCAGCTGGCCGTCGACCGTGCGCTGGATGGTCAGCTGCTCGGGTCCGCTGTCGACTCTCAGCGGCTTGTTGGCGGGCAGGGACGCGGTGGTCGTGGTTCCGCTCAGCGAGACCCCGGCGCCGGCCGTGTCGGCGGTGATCGTGTAATAGTCGCCGAAGCTGTAGATCCGCGCATTGCCGGTCAGCCTGGCGTCCCTGGGCAGCAGGATCGGCACGGCGGTGATGTCGACCTGGTCGCGGTTGAGGTTGCTCGCCAGGCTGTCGCCGACACTGGCCGATTGGCGCAGGCCGCCGACCGCCGCCTGCCAGTCGACGCGCCCGCGTGGCGCGACGACCAGGGCGGCGACGCCGGTGGTCGGGCGAGCGGCCGCCAGGGGAGCCCCGGCGGCGTTCCGCGTCTGGGCCTTGCCCGTCGATATCCAGGCCGCCCCCGCGACCACGGTGATGACGACGGCCCCCGCCGTCGCCCACCCCATCCCATAACGCATGGCTTCCCCCACCGAACCGCGTTCGGCCAAGCCTAGCCCGGAATGGCGCCGCTGTTAACCTTTGCTGTAAGCGGCCGGATGCTGCACTGCGATTGAACCCGTCCGGCTTCGTGTTATAGGACGGGGACCGATCGACGGGCCTTGTGTGTGGCGGCCCGAAAGTCTCCAACACATTCAAAGGGATAGTTTTCCCAGCCATGCTGCTGACCATGCTGAAGGCCAAGCTGCACCGCGCCACGGTGACCCAGGCCGATCTCGACTATGAAGGCTCGATCGCCATCGACCGCGACCTGCTGGACGCCTCGGGCATCCTGCCGAACGAGCAGGTCGACGTGCTGAACATCACCAACGGCGCGCGCTTCACCACCTACGCCATCGAGGCGCCGCGCGGCTCCAAGGTGATCGGCGTCAATGGCGCCGCCGCCCGCCTGGTGCAGAAGAACGACCTGGTGATCGTCGTCACCTACTGCCAGATGGCCGCGGAGGAGGCGCGCAACTACGCTCCGACCGTGGTGCTGCTGGAAGAGGGCAATCACATCAAGAAGGCGGCCTGACGGATGCGTCGCGTCTTGCTGGCCGTTCTCGCCGTCGCCGGCCTGTCCGCCTGCTCGGGCAAGCTGCCCGAGGGCGTCGACGAGGCGATCCTGACCCAGGCGGTCGGCAAATCGATCGGCTCGCCCTCGACCTGCGTGGTGATCGCCGACGCCGCCGGCAAGCTGGTCTGGCGCGGCGGCGGCTATGTCACCTGCGCGCGCAACCTGCCGGATTGCGAAGGGGGGCAGACGACCGCCGAGGCCTTGCTGAAGACCAGTATCGGCAAGCCGGCGCGCTTCATCAGCTGCCCCAGCCCGGCGGCCGCCGCCAATACGGTGGGCTGGGCCTTGGGTCCGGTGCCGACGGGCGCGGGCAAGCCGCCGCGCAGCCTGACCTATGTCGCGGTCATGGAGGGCGATCGCGCCTTGCCGGGCCTGGAAATCAAGGATCGGGTCGAGCGGGCTTTCGAGAAGGCCGGCTTCTAGATCGCCGAAGACCGCCGAAGACCGTCAAGGCCGCCGCCGATGTCCGGCGGCGGCCTTTTCGTACCCGTGGCGCAAGGGCCTACTTGGTGACTTCGTAGACCGCGCTGACGTCGATCCTGACCTTCAGTTCGCCACCGGCGACGCTGGTCGCGTCGGCCATCTCGCGCTTGGCCGCGAAGGCCATCATCGGCACGGGCGGCGAGGGAGGCGTATAGCCGCCGCCTTCGCTGAGATTGACCAGGCGGACGGTCTTGTAGCCGGTGGCGCGACCATAGAGCTCGGCCTTGGCCTGCAGGGCCTTCACGGCCTCCAGGCGGGCGGCGTTCTCGGCAGCCTGCGGGTTGGCCAGGCCGAAGCTGATGCCATTGACCGTGTTGGCGCCGGCATTGACCGTGGCGTCGACCGTCGCACCCAGCTTGGCCAGGTCGCGCACCGTGATCGTAACCTGGTTGGACGCTTGGTAGCCGGTCAGCCTGGGCGGCTGGTTCTGCTCGTAGGCGTATTGGGCGTTCAGGTTCAGGTTCGAGGTCTGGATGTCGCGCTCGGCGATCCCGGCCTTCTTCAGGGCGGCCATCACCTGGTTCATCCGTGCGCCGTTGGCCTTCAGGGCGTCGGCCGCCGTCGGAGCGTCGGTTTGCACGCCGAGCGTGATGGTGGCCATGTCCGGCGCGACGCGGGTCTCGCCATAGGCCGACAGGCTGAAGGTCGTGGCCTTGAAGGCCGCGTCCGTGCTGGTCTGCGCCAGGGCCGGCGCGGCCGCGCCCAGCAGCAGCGCGCCGCCGACCAGGGCGGGAAGGGCGATCGCGGCCAAAGGGCTGGCGGGGCGGCGAGCGGTGTTGGTCATCGTTCTTTCTCCAGGGCGGACCGGCGCAGGAAAGCGTCGCCGGACAGCTATGGTTCCCTTCGTGACAGGCTCAACCTGAACCGGAGCTTTAAGCCGCGTTCGGCTCATGTTATTCGCCGCGTCTCGCGTACGCTCACACGTGTCCGCGCGGGCCTGTAGCTCAATGGTTAGAGCCGACCGCTCATAACGGTCTGGTTGGGGGTTCGAGTCCCTCCAGGCCTACCAACCCCGAAGATCGCCACCTCACACCACCGGATAGGCGTCCGCGATCTTCACGCCCGTCTTGTAGTGCACGCCCGGCTGGGCGACGAAGCTGATGTTACTCCTGGCTTCGAACAGCACGATGATGTCCGAGCCGCCGAACTGGAAGTAGGACAGCTCCTCGCCCTTGCGGACGGTGACGCCGACCTCGGCGGTGATGATCACCGACGAGACTTGGCACATGCCGATCGGCAGCACCGCGACCAGGCCGATCGGGGTGTCCAGCACGATCAGGCCGCGGGCCTGGGCGAACTGGTAGCCGGCCGCGTCCGGGGCGTCGAAGGCGCGGAGCGGCTTGAGCTTGTGGACGCCGTTCTCGCCGTCGCCGACCGGCTCGGCCACCACCTCAAGATAGACCTGGCCCGGGATGACGCGGGACTCCAGCACCGTGCCGCCCACCGGCGCGTGCTGGCGGTGATAGTCGTTGGGGCCCAGGAAGGCGTGCATGAAGAGGCCGTTCTTGAAGCGGTCCTTGTAGGGACTGCCCTGCATCAGCTCCTCGATCTTCCAGTGCAGGTTCTTGACGGTTACGTGGCTGTCGGTGCGGATCTCCCACTGGCCGGCGAAGGTGGAGTCGGCGGGCGAGACGACGATGCGCTGGTCCGCGATCGCCGCCACCGGCCGATAGCCCGGCTTGAAGTTGCGGGCGAAGAACTGGTTGAAGGTCTTCCAGCCGCCATGCGGCTCGATGTAGTCGCCGAGATTATAGCTGGGTGACTTGCGGAACGTCTCCAGCGAGGCGGGCGTCAACGACTCCGGCGTGTCGAGGAAGGTCCCCAGCGCGTCGGCATACTCGACCAGCCAAGCCGACAGAGGCGTCAGGGGCGGGGCCTTGTCGTGCGGAACAACCTTGTTCTGGAGGTCGATCACCGCTTCCTGGTCCAGCACGAAGTAGAACTTGCAGAGCTTGTTGTAGACCTCGCGGCCCGGCTCGTTCTCGCTGGGAACCCAGCGCAGGAAGTCGTTGATGTACACGTAGTAGCTCTCGAGGTCCTTCAGATCGGCCAGTTCTGGAATGTTCCACGCGCGGGCCTGGGTGACGGCCTTCTCGAACCGCGCCTCCCAACCATTGTCCTTGATCAGCGTCTGCAGCTTCGCGACCACGGGATGCCACTGGCTCATCGTCTGTCCTCCAAGGGGCGGATGCGGGGGGCGGGGGTGATCTCTATTGGTGTGTCAACTAGATTAACTCCCTATAGTTGTATATCTGGCGCGTTCGCCCGTAAAGCGCGCTTCGGCGCTGGCCGATAAATTTGCTCTTCGCGCAAAATCCGGCGGGTTCAAAGATTTGTATTAAATGCAACGATTAACGTGCGTCAGACTCGGACGTATGCACCGCTTCGGCCGATCGACTCACGCGAAGGAGGCGTGCAGAGTGGGGGCGTTGAAGGCGGAGGTTGTCGTGTTCGCGGTGACGCGTTTCTGCGTACAGGCCTTCGGAAAGCGGGGCGGAGCGCTCATGCCGACCGAGGCGAGGGAGTGCTATTTCGAGGAGGATGCGCGGCGCGAAATGCAGATCCTGGCCCGGCGCTCGTCGGGCGTGGCGCTGTACCGTGTGCGCGGCGAGCCGCTGTCGGGCCTGTGGGGCAAGCCGCGGCTGATCGCGCGCCAGGGTGAGATCCTGGCGCTGGACTGAGCGGGATTTATCCCACCTTCTTAAGGGTTTGCCCGATCTCGACAAGTTGCAGCCGCTGAACGGGCTGGAGCTGGTCCCAGATCGACCAGATCGCTTCGGAGGCTTGCGGATCGCGCATGATCAGGTCGGCCGGCTCGCAGCGATAGATGGTCGCCAGGGCCTCGAGCACGTCCTGGGAATAGCCGGTCTCGCCACGCTCGACGCGCGAGAGCTGAGCCACCGAATACGGATAGCCGACCTCCAGCTCCAGGCGCTCGACGGCCTGTTCCAGGTTCATGTCGCGATGCTTGCGCCAGGCGCGGATGAAGGTCTTGCCGCGCTGCTTCGCCTTGGCCTGCCGGTCGGGTGTCATGCAAATCCCTGGAGGGAGCGAAAGGGGAATGTCCGGTCATTAAACACAAAATTTGCTTGCCATGCAAATTTGTATTTGATACAAATTGGATATTCCGAGAAGTCCGCCCTGGCGACGCGAGCCGGGCGGCATCTCCGAAATTTCCATCCATCGGCTCAGCCGCAGGAAGCTTCAGATGATTCCGATCCACGCGACCGGTCCGGCCGGTCATGCGCCCCTTCACGTCTATACCGCGCGTCGCACCGAGGCCGATCGCCGGCCGCCGCGCGCCGTCCTGACCAGCCTGCTGATGGGCGATCCGCGTCCCGATCGCTATGCCGTGTCCGAGGCGATCCGCAGCCGCCTGTGCGGCGCAGTAACCGACGAGCCCGTCGTTCCGACCAAGGTGCTGGCCGTGCTGGAGGCCCTGGCCGACGGCGCCCTGACCCTGGCGGACCTGGCCGACGAGATGGCCGTCAGCCTGTCGGCGGGCAGCGATCGCGCCCAGGCCGCCCGCCTGCTGGGGCTGGTCGAGCGCCTGGGCGGCCGGCCGTGTCGGGTCAGTCTGACCGCAGCCGGCCGCGCCGTCCTGGAGGAGCAGGGCGGGTGAGCGGCCTGCAGGACGCGGTCGCCGAGGGCGCCATCGACCAGGCCGTCCAGCGCTGCGGGCCGCGCAAGCCGATGCTGTGCGCGATCATCCGCGCCGCCGGCCGCATGCTGGCGGAGAGCGAAGGTCACGACTTCGTCGCCCAGGTCTGCGCCGGCGAAGCCCGCCGCCACGCCCTGGCCCAAAACCGCCGCGGCGTCCGCTTCGGGCGCTGAGGATCATTCAACCAAGAAGGGGATCGCCATTAGCGTTCAAGTCATCCGTCCCAAGGGGCTGGCCTCGTCCGAGCTGGCCGACCTGGCCCGCGCCGATCGCGCCGCAGCCCTGGCGATCAGTCCGGCGGCGCGCCAGGCCGCGCGTGAGGCCATGCTGCGCATTGCCGGCGTCCAGTTGGCTCGCACCGAGGAATCCGAGATCGCCGCCGGCCTGATCGAGACCGTGGCGCTGGCCCGCGCACGGGGTGAGGCCGTCGAAGACCCAGCGGCTTCCGGCGCGGGCCCCTTGCGAATCTCCAGTCGCGACGGCCTACGCAGCCTGCGCCAGGGGGATCATATCACCGACGCCCACTACGCCGTCGGTCTGCTGTACCGCGCCGGCTTCGAGGCGCGCGGCCGCGACCTGCGGGTCGCCAGCCTCGAGCCCGGACATGGTAACGGCCATGACAACGACCGCTTCGTCGCCGCTCGGCTGCGGCGCGCCCGCATGCTGGACTTCGTGGCGCGCGCCGACCGCGCTGTGGCGATGTCTCTGGCAGACAAGCCTATGGCCCTGCGCCTGCTGCGCGCCGTGGCGGGCGAGGGGGCCAGCCTGTCGGTCTGGGGCGCCGGCCGCACCTTTACGCGCAATCGCCAAGTTCTCGTCGAGGCTTTAGATCTGGTTGTGGCTCTGGCCAAGCAGATCGCGCGCGATCGCAAAATAAAGAACATTTAGCGAACAAATGGATTGATCTTCGGGAAGGTAGATGATTTAATTTGATCATTCTCGGAGATGCGCCTTTCGCAAGGCTTTCAACCTTCGAAAATTGAACATCCAACTCTTTTTATCTTATTCGCTCCGGCGGCTCGACGAGAGCTGAGGGGGCGAACGTTCGTGACCCCGCGGCTCCATCGAGGCGCGGGGTCGTCTCGCCTGTCATCCAGGAAATCCCCAACATGACCTTCGCCCCCGCCGTCGGGAGCCGCCTGGCTCCCGCGACCTGTCCGCTCGCGCCGCCGCCGGCGGGCCGCCGATGAGCGTGCTGAAGATCCGCGCGGCGCTGGAGACGGCGCTGGCCGCGATGAGCCCGACGCTGGCCACGGCCTGGGAGAACACCGCCTATACGCCGACGGCGGGAACGCCGTATCAGCGCGTGTCGCTGCTCTTCGCCGAGCCGATCAACACCGAATACGGCCGTAGCTTCCAGCAGGGCGGCCTGTTCGTCGTCGCCCTGTGCTGGCCGCAGGGCGCGGGCGTGGCCGATCTGGCCGTCCGCATCGAGCTGCTGCGCGCGACCTTCTATCGCGGCGCGACCTTCACCTCCGACGGCCTGACCACACAGGTCGTCCGCACCCCTCTCATCCTGGCCGCGAGCCTGGAGGGCGACCGCTACGTCGCGCCCGTCCAGGTCCCGTTCCTGGCCACGATCACCAGCTGACGGCGGTCTCCGCCCGAAGGGACGGGCCCTTCCGCCTCGTCTGACCCACCCCTCCCGATAACGACAAGGAGCAGATCCCCATGGCTGTCGCCCAGGGCATCAACAAGAAGACCGTCTACAAGAAGCAGACCGGCCTCGGCGCCGCCGCCACGGGCGCGGGCGGCCAGGTCGTGCGCCGCACCAGCTCGGTGTTCCAGGCCCCGCCGGACACCTTCGAAAGCAACGAGATCGTCAGCCATCAGCAGTCGACGGGCGTCGGCCTGGGTGTGGTCAAGCCGGCCGGGAAGATCGATGGCCTGCTGTCGCCAGGCACCTATGCGGCCCTGCTGGCCTCGCTGCTGCGCAAGGACATGACGGCGGGCGTCTCGGCCGCCGGCGCCACGATCACGATCGCCGCCTCGGGCCAGAACTGGACCCTGACCCGCGCGGCCGGCTCCTATCTGACGGACGGCTTCAAGATCGGCGACGTGGTCCGCCTGACGGCCGGCGCCTTCAACGCCGCCAACACCCAGAAGAACCTGCTGATCGTCGGCCTGACGGCCCTGGCGGCTACCGTACGCGTGGTCAACGGCACGCCCCTGGTCGCCGAAAGCAACATCGCCAGCGCCACCGTGGCGGTGACCGGCAAGAAGTCGCTGGTCCCGCTGACCGCCCACTCGAACGACTACTACACCTTCGAGGAGTGGTATCCGGACCTGGGCCGTTCCGAAACCTATGCCGACCAGCAGGTGGGCCAGGCCGCGCTGAACCTGCCGGCCACCGGCAACGCCACGATCAGCCTGGACACCGTCGGCCGCACCCGCACGCTGGGCGCCGCCCAGGTGCTGACCTCGCCCAACGCCGAGACGGTCACCGACATCCTGACGGCTGTGAACGGCGTGATCCTGGTCAACGGCGCGCCCGTGGCCAACGTCACCGGCGCCCAGGTGACCATCAACGGCAACGCCGCCCACAGTGACGCTGTGGTGGGCTCGAACGTGGTCGATGACATCCAGCGCGGCCGCCTGGCCGTGTCGGGCAGCTTCACCGCCAAGTTCGACAGCGTCACCCTGCAGACCGTCTTCGAAGGCCGCTCGACCACCTCGCTGGTGCTGGCGGTGACCGAGGACGCCACGGCGAACGCGGACTTCGTGGTGATCAACCTGCCGATGATCAAGCTGACCGGCGATACGCCGGACGACGGTGAGAAGGCGGTGATCCGAACCTATCCGTTCACGGCCCAGATCAACAGCGCCGGCGGCGCGGCCTTGGCCACTGACCAGACCATCATCGCCATCCAGGACAGCGCCGCCTAACCGGCGCGGTTCTTGTCCGCCCCCTGAAGTCCCCTCAACTCAACGGCCGGGTCGCGCCCGGCCGTCCTTTTCCAAGGACATCGCCATGACCAAGTTCTCGACCGAAACCCTGTTCGATCTCACCGACCTGGACGCCGTCGCCGCCGGCGACACCCCGTTCGAGGTCGAGTACGTCCGCGCCGACGGCTCCGGCTCCGGCGTCTTCCTGCTGGTGCTGGGCGGCCAGTCCGAGAAGGTCCAGGGCGAGGTCAATCGCCTCGTCAACGACCGCCGCAAGCGCCAGGCCGTGGCCGCCGCCATGACCGGCCGCGCCAACCCCGAGAAGGCCGACTTCACGCCGATCGAGGATGACATCGCCTTTGGACATCGCCTGACCGCCGTCCGCCTCGTGGGCTGGCGCGGCATCAAGCAGGAGTGGTCGCCCGAGAACGCTTTCCGCCTGGTCAGCCGCAATTCCGAGATCGCCGAGCAGGTCACCACGGCGTCGAACAACCTCGGAAATTTTATGCCGGGCAAGTCCGCGGCCTGATCGCCTACGGCCGCGAACAGTTCGAACTCGCCGGGCGGCAGGACGACGGCGAGCAGCTGCGGACGCACCTGGAGAGCCTGGCCCGCCAAGGCGATCCGGAGGCGACCTGGCGCCTGGCCAATCCACCGCCGCTGTCGCCGCACGTGGCTCACCTGTGGGCCTGGTACGCCGACCTCTGCCAGACCCGGCAGAGCGGCGGCTTTGGACCTTCGCGCCTCTCGCGCCTGGAGATCCAGGCCTGGGAGCGCGATGAGGGCGTGCGGCTCGAGCCGTGGGAACGCCAGGCCCTGATGGCCCTCGACGCCGAACATCTTCTGATCATGACGGCCCCCGCCAAGGGCGGCTGACCACCAACCGGGCTGCGCTCTCTTCGCGGGGAGCGTGGCCCGAACCTTTTGGAGAGCCGTTGTGGCTGACAAGGATCTCGACGAACTGATCACCGACCTCAAGAAGGTCGCCGTCGCCACGGCCGGCCTCACGGTCGCGCAGATCGCGGTCAAGAAGGTGACCGACCAACTGACGGCCACCGTGGGCGCCTTCGACAAGCAGGTGACCAAGGCCACAAGGAGCGTCGAGGACCTGACGGCCAAGGTCAACGCTCTCAACGGGCAGGCGGGCCGGGCCGCCGGAAGCGTCGGCGGCCTGGCGGGCCGGTTCGATGACCTGCTCGGCAAGCTCACGCCGCTGAACGACGTGATGAAGGCTGTCGGCGATCGGCTGGAGGTCGTGGCGGCCATGGCGCGACAGGGCTCGGCGTCGATCAGCATTCACAACCAGTCGCTGGTCCAGCTGCAGTCGGCCAGTATCGCGGTGGTCAACGCCCAGGGCGCGGTCTCCGACGCGCTGGGAAAGACCGAGGTCGCCGCCGACAAGAGCTCGGAAAAGCTCAAGAAGGTTCATGAGACAGCCCAGGAGCTGGGCGGCGCGATGATCGACACAGTCAGCGCGCTAGCCTCCGGCGAAGCGCCCATGAAGGTGCTCACCGAGAAGGGCGGCGATGTCGCCAAGATGCTCCTGAAGGCCAAGGTGGACGGGGTCAGCCTCGTCGAGACGTTCAAGTCCCTCGGCCTGGCCACGGGTATCTTGCAAGTGGCCACGACCAGCGCCGCCGCCGCGCAGGACGTGAATGCCGTGTCGGCTGGCGCGGCGACCGCGGCCATGGAGGCGCAGACGGCGGCCGCGGGCGAACTAGCCGTGGCCGAAAGCGTGGCGCTGGCCCCGCTGGGCGTGATCCTGGCGGGGATCGCCGTCGCGGCCGCCGGCGTCGCGGCCGTGTTCGCCATCGCCGCGCATGACATCAGCAAGAACGCCGGCGATCTGACCAAGGACATGGGCCTGACCGAAGAGCAGATGGGCCGGGTCAAGGACAAGTCCGTCACGATGGGGGACGTCGCCAAGGCCACCTTCGAGACGTTGGGCGACAGCCTGATGGGCGCCTTCGGGCCTGGTCTGAAGGCGATCGGCGAGGGCTTCATGTCCGCCTATCACACCGTCACGGACGTCTCGCTGAAAGCGGCGGCGTTCGCGGTCGGAGTCTTCGCCGGCGCCGTCCAGGCGATCCGCGTCGCCTGGGCGGTGCTGCCGGCGGCGATGGGCGACATCATCATTTCCGGGGTCAATCTGGTCCTGGACGGCGTGGGCAAGATGGTCAATGGCGCCATCGGACTCGCCAACGGGCTGATCGGCACGGTCAACTGGCTGGCCAAGAAGCTGGGCCTGTCGCTGGAGCTTCCCGATCTCGGTCAAGTCCAGGTCGCCAAGCTGACGAACCAGTTCGCCGGCGCGGCCAAGTCGGCGGGAAGCGCGATCAGCGCCGCCTTCGGCGCCGGCTTCAAAGGCGGCTTCGAGGGCGTGATGGACATTCCCGGCCAAATCGCCGGTCGCGCCGTGGAAATCGCCAAGGATCGTATCGAGAAGGAGGCTGGCGCAGCCACGCCGCGTTCGGCTGGGGCCTCGTCCGATCATGGCGCGGCGGACCGCAAGGCCGCCGACATGGTCAAGCCGCGCGACTACGGCCATCTTGATCGCCGGGAGCCGATCTCGCTCCTGCAAGATACTCCCGTCGACGGCCTTCGCCCGGGCGCCTTCAACGTCGAAGGCTTGAACAGCTTCGAAGACCCGATCAGCAAGAACCTCGATGCGCTGATCAGCAAGCTGACCGATATCAACAAGCTGGCGCCGGAGCTCGGCAAGCAGTTCGAGGCGGCGTTCGGCAAGGCCGGCAAGGCGCTGGGCGACGTGCTGACCAGCTTTTCCGCCTATGCGCTGGAAGTCGCCAAGATCGACAAGGATGCGCCCGGCGGCGTTCTGACGCCTGAACAGCAGGAGAAGCGCACCCAGGCCCAAATCAAGGGTTACGCGGCCATGGCTGGCGCGGCCAAGGGGTTCTTCAAGGAGAACTCCGACGGCTACAAGGCCATGCAGGTCGCCGAGATCGCATTCCACACGATCGAGACCCTCAACACCATCAAGTCGATGGCGCTGCATGGCGCGGAAACGGCCGGCACGGTGGCCGGCGAAGCCACCAAACAGGCCGCGTTCGGAGCCACGGCCTACGCCAAGACGCTGAGCAGTTTGTCGTTTCCCTTCAACCTGCTGGCGGGCGCGGCGGTGCTTGCCGCGCTGGTTCAGGTGGGCGTGGCCATCAAGGGCAAGCCCGGCGGCGGTTCCGTTCCGGGCGCCAACGACATGAAGACCCGCCAGGACGCGCAAGGCGCGGGCTCGGTTCTCGGCGATCCCAAGGCCAAGTCCGAGAGCCTGGAAAAGGCCCTGACCCACGCCCAGGCCTATGAGAACAAGGATCTGGAATACGGCAACGCCATGGTTCGCTCGCTGAAGTCGATCGACGACCAGATCGGCGCGGTCGCCTCGGCCTTGGCCAAGTCGTTCGGGGCCGGCGGCATGCTGAGCACGCAGGACCTGAACCTCGGCAAGACCGGGACCTCGGCGACCTTGTCGAACCTGGGCTTCTCGAAGTCGACGACCCGGACGCTGCAGGACCAGGGCATCCAGTTCGACATCGCGACCCTGGGGGCGATCGCCGAGGGCGGGCTGTCCGGTTCGACCTATCAGCAGGTGCTGGAGACGACCAAGAAGAAGGCCCTGGGGCTTACGACCTCGAACAAGAGCAAGGTGATCACCGAGACCGGCGCCCTGGACGGCGACTTCCTTGATCAGATCACCAAGCTGGTCAGCTCGCTGGGCAGGGGGGTCACCGATGCGGCCAAGGCGCTGAAAGCGACGGGCGTCGAGGAGATCCTGGCCAGCTTCAAGGTCGATCTGGGCAAGCTGTCCTTCAAGGACATGACCGGGGCGCAGATCGAGGAGGCGCTGAACGCGGTCTTCGGCAAGCTCAGCGACGACATGGCCAAGGCCGCCGTGCCGACGATCTCGCAGTTCCAGAAGGTGGGGGAGGGCGCTTTCGAGACCCTGGTCCGCGTGGCGAGGCAATACGAGGTGATCGACACGACGCTGAAGTCGGTCGGCATGACCTTCGCCACTGTGGGCGTAGCCTCGCTGGAAGCGCGCGAGCGCCTGGTCGACCTGGCCGGCGGCCTCGACAACCTGACCGATCAGACCGCGTTCTTCGCGGAGCACTTCCTCAGCGAGGACGAGCGGCTGAAGCCGGTCAAGGACTCGGTCAGCAGCCGGCTGACCGAGCTGAAGCTGCCCGCCGATCTGTCGCGCGACGATTTCACGGCCCTGGTCCTCAAGCAGGACGTCTCCACCCAGGCCGGCGCCGAGCTTTACGCCGCCCTGATGGCGCTGGCGCCGGCGTTCGACAAGGTGGCGACGGCCGCGGAGAACGCCCAGAAGGCGGTCAGCGACAAGAAGGCCTCCATCCAGGACCAGGTCGACGCCCTCGTGCTGTCGCCGGCCGAGCAGTTGGCCAAGTCCCGCAAGGCGGAGATGAAGGCGGTCACCGAGTTGGACGCGGCGCTGGCGCCGTTCCTGGAGACCCTGTGGAAGGCCCAGGACGCCGCCGAGGCCGCCAGGCTGGCGACCGAGCAGTCCGGCATGCGCGCCGACCTCCTGGAAGCCCAGGGGCGGAGCGCCGAGGCCAAGGCGCTGCGGCGCACCCTGGCCCTGGCGGCGATCAAGGACCCGGTCCAGCAGGATCTTCAGCAGCGGATATGGGCGGCCCAGGACGCCGCCGAGAAGGTGGCGGCCGCGCGCGACGTGCTGACGGAGGCCTATCGGCGGGAGCACGACGCCATCCAGGCGACCAAGGACAAGTTCCAGGCGCTGTCGACATCGCTGCGGGCGTTCAGCGCCAGCCTGACGAACACCATCGCCGGGGCGGATCTGGCCGCGCGGTATCGCGTGGCGCGCCAGACCTTCCAGTCGACGGCGGCGCTGGCCCGCCTGGGCGACCCCGACGCCATGGGCCGCCTGCAGGCCGACGGCGAGGCCTTTACGGCGGCCTCGCGCGACTATGTCTCGACCAGCCAGGAGTATCTGCGCGATGTCGGCTTGGTCCGCTCGGCCGTCGACGAGGCGGCCGACACAGCCGACCGTCAGGTCTCGCTCGCCGAGCGGCAGCTGGAAGCGCTGGACGCGTCGGTCCATGGGCTGATCCAGATCAACGCCAGCGTCGTGTCGGTGCGGGACGCGATCGCGGGGTTGCAAGCGGCCAATCAGGCCGCCGCAGCGGCGGGCGTGGTGTCTATCGGAGGCCAACCGATTTCCAGCACGGGGACCGGCGCGGGAGCTTCGCCGCCGCTTACCACCGCTCAGAAGGAGCTGAACAACGCCGCCTTCTGGTGGTCGCTCACGAACAGCGACATGGGGCGCGCCACGGCGAACGATCCCTCGGACATCAATACCTACGCCAAGGGCATGGCCGCTAAGTACAGCCCTGGCTACATGGACATCGTCAACAGCCAGGGGATCGGCGCCGCCAACGCGTTGGTTGAAGCGGGAAAGCTCACCTACACCCAGGGGGGCGCGCTGAAGTTCGCCACCGGCGGCGGCTTCGAGGTCGGCGGTTCCGGTCCGCCCGACTCCAAGCTCTTCAACCTGGCGCTCAGCCCGGGCGAGGCGGTCAACGTCCAGCGGGCCGATCAGAAGAACGACAAGTCCCTGATCAACGAGCTGCGCGCCCTGCGCGACGAGCTCGCCGACCTGCGGGCCACCAGCGCCCGGATCGCCACCAGCAACGACAAGATGGAGCGCACCTTGACCAACGTGACCGAAGGCGGCCGCGCCATGCAGACCCAGGCGGCCGCCTGATGCGCGCGCTTCCGCCCATTCCCATCACGCCCGCCCTGCTGACCAGCACCACCTGCGCCGAGCCTTCGGCGGGCGAGACTGTCTGGAGCGCCGCCACGTCCTACAAGGGCGGCGACCGGGTCATCAGCACGACGACCCACCGCACGTACGAGTCGATCTCGAGCAAGAGCTCGGGGGTAATGATCACGATCGGCACGGGGGTGATCACCTGGCCTAGTCACGGGCTGGCGGCCAACACGCCGATCACCTTCTCGACGACCGGGGCGCTGCCGACGGGGCTGACGGCAGGAACCACCTATTACGTCCTCGCCGACACGACCAACACCTTCAAGGTCAGCGCCACCAGCGGCGGTTCCGCGCTCCCGCTGAGCGGCTCCCAGAGCGGCGGCCACGCGGCGCTGGTCAGCGTCAACCTGGGCCACGATCCGGCGACGGATACGGCGGGCTGGTGGATCGATGTCGGTCCCACCAACCGCTGGGCCATGTTCGACCTGCTGCGCAACACCGGCACGACAACGGCGTCGCCGCTGACGGTCTCGATCACGCCAGGCCAGCGCGTGGACTCGATCGGCGTCGTCGGCATGGTCGCCGATACGGTGAGCGTCACGGTCAAGGTGGCCGGGGCCACGGTCTACACGGCTTCGGCCAACCTTCTGAACCGGCCGACCAGCGGCTGGTACGACTACTTCTTCGGCGCGTTCCGCTACCGCCAGGAGTTCGCCCGCTTCGACCTGCCCCCCTACACCAACGCGGTCATCACCATCACCCTGACCAAGGCCAACGGCAATGTCAGCTGCGGCGGGGTGGTGCTGGGCTCGTCGGTCTATCTAGGCAGCACTCAGCACGACGCCGAGAGCGACGCGCTGAACTTCTCGAAGATCGACCGCGACGACTTCGGGACCGCCACCCTCGTGCCGCGCCGCTCGGTGCCGCGCACTGTCCAGACGCTTCGCTGCAAGAAGACCGACGTCGATCGGATCCTGCAGCTGCGCGACGACCTCAACGCCGTGCCGGCGCTGTGGTCGGGCCTGGACGACCAGGACAGCGGCTATTTCTCGGCCCTGCTCATCGTCGGCGTCTACAAGCGGTTCACGATCTCGATGGACCAGCCGGAAGACGCCCTGATTTCCCTCGAACTGGAAGAGGTCTGATCCCGTGACCGCACAAATCACGGCGCTGCCCACGCCGCCGTCCACCAACGATCCCGCCAACTTCAACACCCGCGCCGACGCGTTCCTCGGGCAGATGCCGACCTTCGTGACGGAGGCGAATGCGCTATCGACCGAGGTCAATGGCCTGGCCGTCCAGGTGGCCCAGGACAAGACAGCGGCCGCCGCCTCAGCCGCCACCGCCACGAGCAAGGCCTCGCTCGCGGCGGACCAGGTCGGCTTGGCGGCCAACCAAGTCACGCTCGCCACTGCCCAAGTGACGCTGGCCACAACCCAGGCGGGCGTCGCGACCACCAAGGCCAACGACGCCGCCGCCATCCTGACGCAGGTCCAGAACGTCGCCTCGGGCGTGTCGTTCTCGACCAAGTCTCTGACGTCCAACGCGATCGCCGTCGGCACCAAGACCTGGACCGTCGACAGCGGCGAAAGCTTCGTCGAGGGCATGCCGATCTACGCCGTGGCCCACGGCGATCCGACCCGGTTCATGGTGGGTGTCTGCACGTCCTACGCCGGCACGACCCTAACGGTCGCGGTCACCCAGACCTCGGCGGCCACCGGCACGATCAGCAACTGGGACATCAGCATTGGCGGCGTCCCCGGCGTGCAAGGCGCGCAAGGCACGCCCGGCGTCGGAACCCCGGCCGGCGGCGCGAAGGGCAGCGTGCTGGTCAAGAAATCGAGTTCTGACTTCGACTTTGAATGGCTGGTCGAAGCCAACGGAGTCCCGGTCGCCTTCCTGATGAAACACGGAGTTCTTTAGACCATGGTCGACACCACGGAAGTCATCTGCGACGTCGCTTACGACTATAGCCAGCTCGCCGCGGGCCAGACGCTATTCGATCTTGCGGCGAACGAGAGCTTGGTCATCCGCGACTTCACCTGGAGCAACCCGAGTCGGAGGGGGGTGAATTTCCGGCTCAATGGGGCCTCGTGGCGGGCGTTCACGCCGTGCGACTATAGTTGGCGGCAATCTGGTACTGAAATCATTCAAGCAGATGCAATCGCCACTCTTTCCACCCCCGCGCTGCCGATTTTCGGCAACCTTATGCGCTTTTATGGTTCCTCGAACGGCTACACCCTGCTCGGGCAGCCGACGATATTTACGGATCAGTTGACCAACTCGCCCCAAAACGTTGCGCCTCTTGGCGGAATGGTGACCAGTCCAGCAGTCTCTCCGGCGCTTTCGGTGGCTGGACCTCGTTGCGCCTTTTTCGACGCCAGCGGCAACTTCTACTATACGCTGGGCACCACCTCAAAGAGTGCCGCCTACCGGCGAGTTGGAGGTCTGGCTGGTGCAGAAGCCTCCCTGTTCGGGGGGGCGACCATCTTGTTCATGGCTTTGGATATCGAAAGTGGGATCATTTACGCAGCCACGTCGGCGACGACCCTGAAGCGTTACAATACAACCACGTCGACGCAACTAGCCGACGTGACGCTTGCCTCGGTGCCGTTCACCAATCTGTATTCGGCATTCGCCGTCCGTGGCGGGTTGATGATGTCGTGGATCTACAACGAGCAAAATATCTTCTTCAGCAATGCGACGAGCGGTGCGCTTCTCGGTACCGTCCAGCACGCAACAGACGGCTCAGGGTCGTTGGTTTACTCGAGTACAGGTAGTCCATTTATCACGAAAACCTCGACTGGGGTCTACAAAGCCTACTTTGGTTACTACAATGTCGGCGGGAACGGCGAGCGAGGTCTTTCCTGTATCAACTGTGGCGCGGCGCCGCTCACGACCTGGTCTCCAACGCGGGTCAATCGCACAGGAGAGATCCTCTACACCCTAGCCTATAGTCCCCAGTCTCAGATTTGGTCCGAGCTGCCGTACAGCAACAGCTACACCCAGGATCTGGTCCTCGCCCTGGACGGCGACACGGGCTCGGAGAAGACAATCTGGCTCTTCAACAAGCTGACGGACACAGTCGCCTACAAGTTCACAGTGCCGTCCCTTCCGAACGCGGGCGGGGCTCTAATCGCCCTCGGGTCGACGGCCCAGGCTGTCGCGGACTTTGGAACCGTCCGCTGCAAGATCACCGGCATCAAAACCAAATAAAGGAGAGCCGAAATGGCTATGCAGGATCCGGCCGGCGGGGGCCGGCTCATCGTGGTCGACACCTCGATCTTCGCTTCGGACGCCGTCGTCTACACAGTGTCGGAGGGCAAGACATTCGTAGGGTTTGTTCAATCGGGGGTCTCGACCTCACCTTCGCCCTACAAGGTGAACGGAACCGGGCAAACCGTGCCTTATGTGCTGACCAACGGCGTGGGTTTTACGCCGCTGCCTGTGACCTGGCCCGCCGGAACTGTGGTGTCCAAGAGCTCCACCAACAATTTCTACATCCAGGGGAATGAGCTTTGATCATGGACTAAGACATAGGAGCGTGAAGTGGACATCCCCACCCTGATCGCCAAGTCGTGGCCATATATCGTGGTGGCCGCGCCGGGGATCTATGCGGTGGTCAAGGACCTCCTCGGCCGGCGGGCGATCGCCCGCAAGGCCGAGGCGGACCTGATGCAGATGGCGCAGGACGCCGCCTCGGGGGTGATCCACACCCTGCGCGAGGAGGCCGAACGCCTGGCTCAGCGCCTCGAACAGGTCGAGGCCGAGCTGGGCGACCTGCGCCGCGAGCATAGCCGCATGATCCTGGACAAGGACGCCCGCATCGCCCTGCTGGAGGGCGAGAAGCGGCAGCTGGAGGCCAAGGTCTCGGCCTATCGCCGGATCCTGGCCGCCAATGGCTTGGCCGACGAACCGGCTTCCCAGCACTTCGAGGTGGCGGCCGGCGACAAGCCTGTCGTTGTCCCCGCCGCGGTCGGCTGACCGCCTAAATCCCATCATAACAACAGGAGCCCCACCATGCCCACGCCCCCGGCGCGGGACGTTCCCGCCTGCGCGCTGGTCCTGATCCGGCGTTTCGAAGGGCTGCACGACGGTGATCGCGCGACCGCCGTGCTCGAGCCCCAGGCCGATCCGGTCGGCCTCTACACCGTCGGCTGGGGTCACGCCCTGTTCGCCGGCGGGCGGCCGGTGAAGGATCGCGAGACGGCCTACCGCCTGTGGCGCGCGCGCTGGCCGGCCGGGATGGTCCGGGCCGACGCCGGCACGCTGCTGAAGGCCGATGCGCAAGCCGTGTGCGACAAGGTCCTGGCGCTGTTTCCCCGGACGCCGCTGAGCGAAGGCCAACTCGGGGCGATGGTCAGCCTGGCGTACAACATCGGCGTCGGCGAGATCGGCGGCGGGGCGGACTTCGCCGACAGCAGCGTGCGCCGACGGCTGATCGCCGGCGATGTCCAGGGCGCGGCCGACGCCTTCCGGATGTGGCGCTTCGCCGGCGGCCGCGAACTGCCGGGCCTCGTCGCTCGCCGCGAGGCCGAGCGGGCGGTCTTCCTGGGCCGCTGAGCCCGACGTCCGACCCAACGCTCTCAACCCTGAAGGAGTATTCGATGAAACACGTCATCGCCGCGATGGCGGGCCTTGCGCTGCCCGTCTTGCTGTCGGGCTGCGCAGGCCTGGCCGCCGATCCCGTCGCCCTGGCCCAGGCCGTCAGGATCCTGAACGAAGGCTGCCAGCGCACCGTCGACCTGACGCTGGACAACAACCAGCCCGGCGGCGGTTCGCTGAAGGTGACCCGGGCCTGTCCGTCGTCGGAGGGCGCCGTCCAGCCGAAGCCCTAGAAGCGGCTCGGATAGGCCTTGGCGGTCTTGGCGTCGTTGTAGATCGCGCCGGGACAGTCGACGGCATAGGCGCTGGCGGTCTCGGCCAGGAAGGGGCCGCGGCCGGTGTCGCCGTTCAGGGCGCGGCACGAGACGGCGCTCTTGTAGACAACCGAGCCGTCGTGTCCCAGGTCGTTCATGAACAGGTCGAAGGCCATGTCCAGCAGGCCGCGCGTCGCCGCCAGGCGCCGCCGGTAGCCGTCGAGGACCGGGGTGATCTCATAGCCCGGCGAGGTTTCACGGGCCGTGGGTGGTTCCACACTGGCGGCGCCGGGCGACAGCCCCGTCCAGTGCGAGGCGTAAGCGGCGTCGACGGTCTTCTCGCGAACCACCTGTCCGGTGCGCCAGCGCACCAGACGGAAGGTGACGCGGGCTGCGGCCCGCTTGTCGCTCGCCAGCCAGACATCAGGGCCGCGCAACTCGTCGAACGTCGCATAGAGCATGTACTCGGCGTCCTGGCGGCTGGGCGCCAGCATCTCGGCTCGCAGCAGATGGGCGTTCAGGCTCTCGACCACCTGGAAGCGCGTCGGGCGGGTCGTGACGACGCCGCCGCCATCGAACCAGAGGTGTTCCGGCGCGCCCTCGACGGCCTGAACCGCGACGTTGCGATAGAAGGGGCGGGCAGGCGAGGCCTTGGCCACGGCCAGCGGCGGCATGGCCGGCTGGCGCAGGGCGGCGACCTCGTCGCGGGTGGCGCAGGCGGCCAGCAGGCTGCTCCCGGCCAGTAGCATGGCCAGGCGAATGGACTTGGTCGACATCGATGCGCTCCCCCAGGACGGCGGACACTATCGGGCTCAATCTTAAAGAGAGCCTGAATGCTGAAGCTTGCCCGATGAAAAGAACCCCTGCCGGACGAATCCGACAGGGGCGTTGCAGGCCTTGGGGAAGAGCCGTCGGGTTAGAACTTGTAGTTCAGGCCCACCAGGAAGGTGCGGCCGTAGTTCTGATAGTCGATGACCTGGCGAGGGTCGTTGTTCTGGTAGGTCACGAACGGCTCGTTGGTCAGGTTGTTGACCTGGGCCAGCAGCGACAGGCCGTTCATCGGGCCGTCGCTGAAGGTGTAGCCGATCTGGCTGTCGACCACGGACTCGCCCTTGACCATCCGGTAGTTGCGGCCATTGCCGAAGCCCGAGACCTCGCCCAGGAACTTCGAGCGGTAGCGGTCGCTGACCCGGAACGAGAAGCCGTTCTTCTCATAGTAGACGGTCAGATTGGCCACGGTCTTGGACAGGCCCGGAATCGGGGTCGCCTCGTCGGCCGGGTTCGGGTGGATCGTGCTCTCGGTGTACGAGGCGCTGAAGGTGGCGCCGAAGCCGTCCAGGATCGGGGTCAGCAGCGAGCCCGGCATCGAGGCGGCGAACTCGACGCCCTTCACGACGCCGCCCTTGCCGTTCTGCGGGGTGGTCACCAGGCCCTGGCGCGTGGCCGGCTCCGGGTTGCCGCCGGTCGGGAAGCCGGTGAAGTCGAACACGACGCTCTGGTCGTACACGTAGGTCTTCAGGTCCTTGTAGAAGGCGGCCAGCGAGATGTAGGCCTGCCGCCCGAAGTACTTTTCGTACGAGACGTCATAGGCGTCGGCTCGCCAGGGCTCGAGCTCCGGATTGCCGCCGTTGCCGCTCCACGGCGAGAAGTTGATGTTGGTGTTGCCGGCCTTGGCCGGATCGTAGCTGAAGGTCTTGCTGGCGCGCATCTGGTCCATCCGCGGACGGGCCAGGGTGCGGGCGACGGCGAAGCGCAGGCTTTGCTCGTTGGGCAGCCGGAACTGCAGGTTCATGCTGGGCAGGAAGTCGACGTATTTCTTGCCGCCCGACAGGTTTGTGCGAGTGACGCCCGCGCCCGTGCCACTGGCGCCCAGGGCCGACGAGCTCTGGTCCGTGTGGACGATCTGGAAGCCGAAGTTGCCGGTCACCGGCACGCTGCCGAGGGCGGCGTCGATATTGGCCTTCACGTAGCCGATCGCGACCTTCTCCTCGACATCCCAGCTCTTGACCAGCACGTCGCTGTTCGGGTTGCGGACCAGGTCGTACGCGCCGCCCTTGATCAGGGCGAACGGATCGTAGCTGACCATGCCCGGGATGCCGATGAAGGCCAGCGAGGTCGTGCCGACCAGGGCCGAGGCGGGGATGGCGACGCTGGCGGGCGAGCCTTTCGCGCGCAGGAACCACTCGTCGTTCACCAGGCCCTTGGAGCGTTCGCTGTAGTTGAAGCCGACCTCGAAGCTGGAGAGGCCGTCGTCCAGGGCGCGGTTGGCCGACAGGCGGACGGCCTTCAGCTCGTCCTCGATGGTCGGCTGGTTCAGATAGCCATCCTGGCCGCCCGCGATGATGTCGCTGCCCCAGCCCTGCGAGCTGGTCAGTTTGATCACGTTCGGATCGGCGTAGTTCAGGGTCGACTTGAAGACCGCCACGCCGTCGCCGTTCATCGCGAACGTCATGTTGTCGGTCGCGCCGGTCCCCGCGCGGCCGGTGCCGGCATAGGTCTCCAGGATCTGGTCGGTGCGCTCGACCTTGGAGTACGAGAGGTCGCTGACCAGCGTCCAGGCGTCGCCGACGTTCAGCTTGTTGTTCCAGCCCACCGACTTGATCGTGGCGTCACGATCGTTGCCGTCGTTGCGGACCACGCCCTTGACGCCGTTGAAGGTCCCGCTGTTGACCATGCCGCCCGAGGCCTGGGCGTTGGTCAGCGGCACGCCGCCCCAGACCAGCGGCAGCTCGATGCCGCGCTGGATCTGGTGGTTCTTGAACTTCGAATAGAAGACGTCCAGCGACGAGCTGAAGGTGTCGGTCGGCTTGAATTCAAGGACGCCCATGACGCCGTCGCGCTTCAGCAGGCTGGACTGCACGTACGGCTTGGCGCCGCCGATCACCAGGTTGCCGGCCGCGTCGGTGGGATAGCCCCAGGCGTTCCAGCGCTCGGCCTGATAGGGCGACTCCATGTGGGCGTAGCCGAGGGCGAGGCCCAGCTTACCGTCCATGAACTGGTCGATGTACGAGATCGAGAAGCGGTTGCCGTGCGACTTGGTGCCGGCGTTCAGGGCCCCGATGTCGTTCCATTCATAGCGGGCGCCGACCGCGAGGGCGCGCTTGCCGAAGGCCAGCGGACGGACGGTGCGCATATCGGCGGTGCCGGCCAGGCCTTGGCCGATCAAGCCGGCGTCCGGCGTCTTGTAGACCACGACCGCGCTCAGCAGTTCCGACGGATACTGATCGAACTCGACGCCGCGATTGTCGCCGGTCGAGACCTGCTCGCGGCCGTTCAGCAGGGCGGTGGTGAAGTCGGGCGCCAGGCCCCGGATCGAGATGACCTGCCCGCGGCCGTCCAGGCGCTGGGCGGTCAAGCCGGGCAGGCGCGCGATCGACTCGGCGATCGACACGTCCGGCAGCTTGCCGATGTCTTCGGCCGAGACGGCTTCGACGATCGAGGTCGAGCTCTTCTTCAGCGAGATGGCGCCTTCGATGCCGCGACGGATGCCGGTGACGACGATCTCCTCGACCTTCGAGTCGTCCTGGACGGCCGGGGCAGCGGTCGTCTGGGCCTGGGCCACGCCGGTCATGGCGAACGCCAGCGCCAGGCCCGTAGCCCCGCCGGCCAGCAACCATGCGCGGCGGCGCGAGAATTGGGTGTTCATCGTGTCTCCCTCCCTGACCGGCCCTGCGCGTTTTGCGTCTGCGGCGGGCCGTTGGTGCAAACTACTGCAAATTAACGGGTCGTAATCAACCCAAAAAATTGCAAATCGATAGCTGCCGGTTCCATGATCGGAGCGGAATTAGCATCCCATGTGGCGTCCTTGCGTCACATACCTCCCAGATTTCATGGGGGCAGCTGCGAAAATCCCTTCAAGGAGGTGGATTGACAGCTTGCGATTGCCTCTGCAAATTCTTGCAAAGAGTTGCAGTGGTGATCCGGCAATCGAGGTCGCCGCCGACGGGAGGGGAGAAATGTCGGCCTTGACGCCCTGGCGAAAGACGCTGCTGGCCGTGACGGCCCTGGGCGCGCTTGGCGTGAGCGCGCTGGCGACGTCGGCCGCGACGGCGCCCGAGGCCTCGTACCGGCTGCGCAAGCCGCAGGACGAGGTGATCTACTTTCTCCTGCCCGACCGCTTCGAGAATGGCGACGCGACCAACGACCACGGAGACTTGAAGGGCGGCCCGCTGGTCGACGGCTTCGACCCGACGCGGGCGGGCTTCTATCATGGAGGCGACCTGAAGGGCGTGACCCGGCGGCTGGACTACATCCAGGAGCTGGGCGCCACAGCGGTCTGGCTGGCGCCGATCTTCAGGAACCGCGCGGTGCAAGGACCGCCCGGCCAAGAGTCGGCCGCGCACCACGGCTACTGGATCACCGACTTCACCGACGTCGATCCGCACCTGGGAACCAAGGCCGATTTCAAGGCCCTGGTCGATGCGGCCCATGCCCGGGGCATGAAGGTTTATATGGACATCGTCGTGAACCACACGGCCGACGTCATCCAATATCGCGAGTGTCCCGGCAGCCGCTGCGCCTATCGCGGCGTCGCCGACTATCCCTACACCCGCCAGGGCGGCGTGGGCGGCGCGCCAATCAACGACGGCTTCGACGGCAAGGACTTCAGCAAGCTCAAGCGGACCGACTGGGCCTACAGTCCTTTCGTCCCGGCGGGGCAGGAGCACGCCAAGTCGCCCGACTGGCTGAACGACCCGATCTACTACCATAACCGGGGCGAGAGCACGTTCGCGGGCGAGAGCTCGCTGCTGGGCGACTTCGCCACTTTGGATGACGTGTTTACCGAGAATCCCCGGGTCATCCAGGGTTTCATCGAAGTCTATGGGAAATGGATCGACGACTTCGGCGTCGACGGCTTCCGCATCGACACGGCCCGCCACGTAAACCCGGAGTTCTGGCAGGCCTTTGTCCCGGCCATGCTGGCCCGCGCCAAGGCCCGGGGGATTCCGAACTTCCACATCTTCGGCGAGGTGTTTGACCCCGACGCTGCGATCCTGGCCAGCCACACCCGCGTCGACAAGCTGCCGGCGGTGCTGGACTTCGCCTTCCAGTCGGCCGTGACCGACGTCGCCATCGGCCGCACGGGAACCGACCGCCTGGCCCGCGTCTTCGCTGCCGATCCGACCTATGAGGGCGGCGAGGCCGGGGCGCGCCAGCTGCCGACCTTCCTGGGCAACCACGACATGGGCCGCATCGGCTGGTTCATGCTCAAGGCCAGGCCCGCCATTTCCGACGAGGAACTGCTGGCCCGAGTTACCCTGGCCAACGCCCTGATGCTGACTGCGCGCGGCGCGCCGACCGTCTACTACGGCGACGAGCAGGGCTTCACCGGCGACGGCGACTATGCCGACAGCCGCGAGGACATGTTCGCCAGCCAGGTCGCCAGTTACAACGACAACCGCCTGGTCGGCTCCAGCGCCAAGGGCCCGTTCTCGGCGTTCAAGACCGACGGCGTGCTCTACCGGCGCATCGCCGAGCTTTCGAAGCTGCGCGTGGCGACGCCGGCCCTGCGCGACGGCCGCCAGGTCATCCGCGTCGCTGGCGACAAGCCAGGCCTCTTCGCGATGTCGCGCCTGCTGGGCGAGACCGAGGTCGTGGCCGTCTTTAATACGAGCGATCAGTCGCTGAAGGCCAATATCCCGGTCGAAACCGGTTCCGTCGCCTGGCGGTCGCTGCACGGCGCATGCGCCTCGTCGGCCGTCGCGCCCGGCAGTTATGCCATCGCGCTGGCGCCGCTCGACTACAAGATTTGCGTTTCCGAGGGACGATAGTGACAGTTCAGGTTCTTGCTCGCCCCGATGCGGAGACGTCGATGAACGCCGAATGGTGGCGCGGCGCGGTGATCTACCAGGTCTATCCGCGCAGCTTCGCCGACTCGAACGGCGATGGCGTCGGCGACCTGCCGGGTGTAACCGCGCATCTGGAGCACATCGCCTCGTTGGGCGTCGACGGGGTGTGGCTGTCGCCGTTCTTCACGTCGCCGATGAAGGACTTCGGCTACGACGTCTCCGACTATCGCGACGTCGACCCGATCTTCGGCACGCTGGGCGATTTCGAGACGATGATCGCCAAGGCCCACGCGCTGGACCTTAGGATCATCATCGACCTGGTGTTCTCGCACACCTCGGACGAGCATCCATGGTTCGCCGAGAGCCGTCAGGATCGGACCAACGCCAAGTCCGACTGGTTCGTCTGGGCCGACGCCAAGCCGGACGGCAGTCCGCCCAGCAACTGGCAGTCGGTGTTCGGCGGTCCGGCCTGGACCTGGGACGCGCGCCGCGGCCAGTACTACATGCACAACTTCCTGGCCTCGCAGCCGCAGCTGAACCTGCACAACCCGGCGGTTCAGGAGGCCTTGCTGGCCGTCACCCAGTTCTGGATCGACAAGGGCGTGGACGGCTTCCGCTTCGACGCCATCAACTTCTCGATGCATGATCCGGCCTTCACCGACAATCCGCCGCTGCCGCCGGGCGGCAAGCGCACCCGGCCGTTCGACTTCCAGGACAAGATCCACAATCAGAGCCACGCAGGCATCCCGAAGTTCCTCAGCCGCCTGCGGGCGCTGACCGACGCGGCGGGCGGCCGGTTCTCGGTGGCCGAGGTCGGCGGCGATCACGCCGATCGCGAGATGAAGCTGTTCACGGCCGGGAACGACCGGCTGAACAGCGCCTATGGCTTCCTCTACCTCTATGCCGATAAGCTGACCGGCGACATGATCCCCAGGGGCGCGGCGATGTGGCCGGGCGCGGACGGGGAGGGCTGGCCGTCCTGGACCTTCTCGAACCACGACGCCCCGCGCGCCGTGTCGCGCTGGGCCGAAGGCCGCGACCGCAAGGCCTTCGCCGAGATGTGCCTGCTGCTGCTGATGGGCCTGCGCGGCAACGTCTTCGTCTATCAGGGCGAGGAGCTGGGCCTGCCCCAGGCCAATGTCCCGTTCGAGCGTCTGCAGGACCCGGAGGCCATCGCCAACTGGCCCCAGACTCTGGGTCGCGACGGGGCCCGTACGCCTATGCCGTGGCAGGCGGGCGTGCTGAACGCCGGCTTCTCGGCCGTCGAGCCGTGGCTGCCGGTCGATCCCGAGCACCTGGCCTTGGCCGTCGACGCCCAGGAAGCTGATCCCGGCTCGACCCTGCACGTCGCCCGCCGCTTGATCGCTTTGCGTCGCGCCTATCCGGCCCTGCGCACCGGCGCGATCAGCTTCGTCGACACCAACAGCCCGCTGCTGATCTTCCAGCGCGGAGAGGGGGAGGGGGCGCTGTTGCTGGCCTTCAACCTGGGTCACGAGACGGCGACCTGGTCGCCGCCCGAGGGCTGGGCGATGGTCGACGGCGTCAACCTGGCCGGCGAGGGCGAGATGCCGCCCTGCGCCGGGCTGATCGCGCGGCGGGCCTAGCCGCCGCAGCTCTCGCGGATGATCAGGTCGGTCGGCACCCGCTCCGACCGGCTGGCGCGTTCGCCGCTGTCCAGCAGCTTGGAGACCATCAGCCTTCCGGCCTTGGCCGTGTCCTGCGCGATGGTCGAGAGGGCCGGGCTGGCGTAACGGCTGAAGGGGACGTTGTCGAAGCCCATCACCGAGACGTCGCCGGGTACGGACAGCCCCGCATGCTTCAGGGCGCGGATGGCGCCCAGGGCGATCAGGTCGGACGCGGCGACCACGCCGTCGAATGTCACACCGTGGTGGATGAGGGAGTCGAGCGCCGCTTCGGCCGACTCGACCTCGAAATGGGCCGGGACGATCAGGTCCGGGTCGACGCCCAGCTTGGCGTGCTCCAGCGCGTCCAGATAGCCGCGATGGCGCTGCATGGCCTCCGGCGCCTCGGTGTCGCCCAGGAAGACGATGCGCTTGCGGCCCAGCCGCTGCAGGTGAAGCGTGGCGCGGCGGCCGCCCATGACATTGTCCGAGCCGACCGAGCAGTAGTTCTGGTCCGGAAACTGCGCGCCCCAGACGACGAAGCGGTTCTCGGTCTCGGCCAGGCGGTTGAAAGCCGCGTGCAGCGAGCTCTGGCCCAGGAAGATCACGCCCTCGGCGCGGCTGGTGGTCATGGCTGCCGACAGGTCGTCGAAATTGGCCGGGGCGATGTGGCTGAGGATGACGTCGCAGCCCCGCTCGCGGGCCGCCTCGCCGACGCCGGCCAGCAGCTCCAGGAAGAACGGGTCGGACATGCCGCTGTCGCGGCTCTGCACGCGCGGGGTGACGATGGCGATCGTCGCTTCGGCGCCGATCGGGCCGGCGGGCATGTAGCGGCGGAAGGGATAGTCCATCTCGCGCGCCAGCTTCCAGATCAGCTGCTTGGTGCGCTTGTTGACAGCCGGACTGTCGTTGAGCGCCCGCGACGCGGTCGAGATCGAGACCCCCGCCAGCTTGGCCAGGTCCTCCAGTCGCGTCGCCCCCTTGCTCACGCCCGCTCGCCCCTTGTCCTTGCCGTCTTTGTTGCAAAGATTTCTGCAAATATTTTCAGTCGCCCATAAGGCGCCGTTCGGCCCGCTTGGCAAGCCGGCTGAAGCCGGTACTGATAGAAATCCGACTTTGAAAATTGTTGCAAACAATCTCGGAGGCTCGACCGTGAAGCGAACGGCAGGGCGCGTGGGTGGCGGCGATCTTGTGACGGAATGTTCAGTCAAATATGGATTTTTCATTGCGCCTCGAAGCGGCGCATGCGCAAATGTCGGCCAAGTCAGTTTATGAAAAAACTTGCGAACCAGCTGGAGGCAACCGGCGGTCGGAGTGGGGCGGAGGGTCCATGGCCAGGCAGAGGCTGAAGTTCCTGCAGATCTGGAACATGTGCTTTGGCTTCTTCGGAATCCAGATCGGTTTCGGCCTGCAGAACGCCAACACCAGCCGCATCTTCCAGACCTTGGGCGTGGACGTGAACCACCTGGCGATCCTGTGGATCGCCGCGCCGGCCACGGGCCTGCTGGTCCAGCCGATCATTGGCCATCTGTCCGACAAGACCTGGGGGCGCCTGGGTCGCCGCCGGCCCTACTTCTTCTGGGGCGCGATCCTCACCACCCTGGCGCTGTTCGTCATGCCGAACGCGCCCGCCCTATGGGTGGCGGCGGGAGCGCTGTGGCTGATGGACGCCTCGATCAACATCACCATGGAGCCGTTCCGGGCCTTCGTCGGCGACAATTTGCCCGACGAGCAGCGGGCGACGGGTTACGCCATGCAGAGCTTCTTCATCGGCCTGGGCGCGGTTCTGGCCTCGGCCCTGCCGTGGATGCTGACCAACTGGCTCCATGTCGAGAACACCGCCCCGGCGGGCCAGATCCCCGACGCGGTGCGGATCGCCTTCTACACCGGCGGCGCGGGCCTGCTGCTGGCCGTGATGTGGACGGTCTTCACGACCAAGGAATACAGCCCCGACCAGCTGGCCGCCTTCGAGACTGCCGAGCACGAGACGCGCGGCTTCGGCCCGCACGAGGAGCCAGAGCCTTCCGTCAACGCCTATGTCGCCCTGGGCGTCGGCGGCGTGCTATCCGGCCTGGCCCTGGCGCTGATCGTCTGGGGCGCTCGGCTGGAGAAGGAGCTCTACGTCCTGGCCGGCCTGCTGTTCGTGTTCGGCGTCGCGGGCGTGGCCGGCGCGCGGTTCAAGCGGCTGGGCCGCACGGACAACGGCTTCTCCGAGGTGCTTTCGGATGTCTTCCGCATGCCCAGAACCATGCGCCAGTTGGCGGTGGTGCAGTTCTTCTCGTGGTTCGGCCTGTTCGCCATGTGGATCTACACGACCCCGGCCGTGGCGGCGGTTCACTTCCATGCCGTGGACGCTGCGTCCAAGGCCTATAACCAGGGCGCGGACTGGGTGGGCGTGCTGTTCGCCGTCTACAACGGCGTCGCGGCCCTGGCGGCGCTGGTCATTCCGCTGATGGTCCAGGTTACAAGCCGCCGGGTCAGCCATGCCGCGTGCCTGCTGCTGGGCGCTCTGGGGCTGCTGTCGTTCCTGCTGATCCGCCAGCCGGGCCTGCTGTGGATCGGCATGATCGGCGTCGGGTTCGCCTGGAGCTCGATCCTGTCGGCTCCGTACTCGATCCTGGCCGGGGCCCTGCCGGCGCGGAAGATGGGCGTCTACATGGGCATCTTCAACTTCTTCATCGTCATCCCGCAGCTGCTGGCCGCGACCGTGCTGGGCCTGCTGCTCAAGGCCTTCTTCGGAGGCCAGGCGATCTGGGCGCTGGCGCTGGGCGCGGCGTCGTTCGCGACCGCCGCCGCCGCGACCTTCGTGGTCGAGGATCGCCGGTGAGCCTCATCCTTCCCGTGAAATCCAAGTCCGAGGCCCTAGCCATGACGCCCCTGAAGACCCTCGCCCTAGCCTCGGCCGCCATGCTGGTCGCCGGCGCGGCGCACGCGGCTCCGACCACCTGGGCCTATTCGGCCAAGACCGGCGTCGGCGCGTCGTACGAGGCTTATGTCGACGGGGCCTACAAGGCCGGCGGCAAGACGGGCGCTGTCTCCAAGGTCTGGTTCTCGATCGCCGACGGCGTGCTGACCGAGACCATGTACGGCCTGATCCACGAGGCCCAGATCAAGCAGATGCGCTTCGCCGTCCAGACCGCCACGGGCCTGGCGGTCGAGGGCGCGGATACGACATCCAAGACCGAATACCTGCATGTCGACGCCGCCGGCCGCCCGTTGTCGCCGGCCTACAAGATCACCACGACCGACAAGCAGGGCCGCTTCGTCATCGAGAAGCGGATCTTCACCGATCCGGACCGCAACAGCCTTTTCGTGCGGGCCACGGTCAAGGTGCTGAAGGGGCCGGTGACCCCGACCCTTGTGCTGGAGCCGCACATGGCCAACACCGGCGGCGGCGATACGGGCGCGGCCTCGGCGACGGCGCTGACCGCCCACGAAGGCAAGGCGTTCCTGAGCCTGAAGGGCGCCAAGCCCTTCGCCAAGGCGTCGGCCAGCGTCTTGAAGGACGGCGACGCCTTGCTCGGCCTGAAGGCGACCACGACCTCCGCCAAGGGCGCGATCGTCCTGACCGGCCAGCTGCCATCGGTGGCCAAGGAAGCGACCTTCGACTTCGTTCTTGGCTTCGGTCCTGACGCCAAGACCGCCGACGCGGCCGCCGCCGCCACGCTGAAGACCGGCTATGGCGAGGTGCTGGCCCGCTTCAACGGCGAGGGCGCGCGGGTGGGCTGGGAGGACTACCTGGCTTCGCTGACCGAGCTGCCGCGCCTGCGCGAGGCGTCGGAGGATGGCGGCAAGCTGGTCCAGGCTTCGGCCCTGATGCTGAAGGTGCAGGAGGACCGAACCCACGCCGGCGCCCTGATCGCTTCACTGTCGAACCCGTGGGGCGACACGGTCGACGCGACCAAGTCCTCGACCGGCTACAAGGCTGTCTGGCCGCGCGACTTCTACCAGTGCGCCATGGCTCTGGCGGCCCTGGGCGACAAGGAGACGCCGCTGGCGGCCTTCCACTACCTGCCGACGGTGCAGGTGAGCGCCAAGACGCCCGGCAATACAGGCGTGGGTGGCTGGTTCCTGCAGAAGTCGCACGTCGACGGCACGCCCGAATGGGTCGGCGTCCAGCTGGACCAGACCGCCATGCCGATCATGCTGGGCTGGAAGCTGTGGACGCTGGGCTGGCTCTCGGAAGCCGAGCTGAAGACCTACTACGGCAAGATGCTGAAGCCGGCGGCCGATTTCCTGGTCAAGGGCGGCGCGGTCGGCCTGGGTTGGAACCACGCGACCATCACGCCGCCGTTCACCCAGCAGGAGCGCTGGGAAGAGCAGGGCGGCTACTCGCCCTCGACGACCGCCGCCGTGATCGCGGGACTGGTCGTGGCCGGCGACATCGCCGACCTGGCGGGCGACAAGGCCGGGGCCGAGCTCTACCGCAAGACGGCCGGCGACTATTCGGGCAAGGTCGAGGCCCGCATGGTCACGACCAAGGGCGCCTTCGGCGACGGCCACTACTATCTGCGGCTCAACAGTGACCAGGATCCGGACAACAAGAGCCCGGTCGAGGCGCGCAACGGTCAACAGGCGGTCCCGGAGGACAGGATGCTGGACGCCGGCTTCCTCGAGCTGGTCCGCTACGGCGTGCGCCGCGCCGACGATCCGGCCATCGTCGCGACCCTGCCCAAGCTGGACGACCAGGCGATGGAGGACCTCTATCGCGTCCGCTACGACTTCAAGTTCCCGGGCGTCGATGGGACCTTCCCCGGCTGGCGGCGCTACGGCGTCGACGGCTACGGCGAGGACGTCAAGACGGGTGCGAACTATGGCGCGGGCGATCAGATGCGTCCGGGCCAGCGCGGCCGGGTGTGGCCGATCTTCACCGGCGAGCGCGGCCACTACGAGCTGGCCCTGGCGGCGTTGTCCGGCAAGCCCGACCCGGCGGCGATCAAGAAGATCCGCGACACCTATGTCCGCGCCATGGAGCTGTTCGCCAACGAAGGCCTGCTGATCCCCGAACAGGTCTGGGACGGCGTCGGAGCCGAGAGCCCGCACGGCTACGTGCGCGGTGAGGGGACCGACAGCGCCACGCCGCTGGCCTGGAGCCACGCCGAATACGTCAAGCTGTTGCGCTCGGTCAGCGACGGCCAGGTGTGGGACAACTACGCGCCCGTGAAGGCGCGCTTTTCGCGGTAGCGCCTGTCCGTTCCAAATTCATGTGAAACGGAAAGCGGGCTCGCCCAAAAGATTAGGAGCGTGGCGCGCCACGCTCCTGGGTAGCCATCCACGGCGCGCGGATTGTCGCATGTAGCCGCCCTCGAGGCATGGTTAACGCGCGCTTTAGGATTCGGTCGCGAGAGATGGGGCAACAGCCCTATCCGCGGTCGGAGACCCTTGAAATGAAAGCGTTCCGTCGGTTGACCATCGCCTGGAAATTGATCCTGGTGGCCGGTCTCGCGATCGGCTTCCTGCTGATCGCCGCGGCCGTGGCGGTGTCGTCCCACACCAGCGCGATCGTCTCGGGCCTGACCAACCGCTATGCTGGCGCGGTCGCCGACGACGCCATCCAGGGCGTGCAGGCCGATATCGGCAAGGTGCAGGCGACGGCGCGGTCGATGGCCGTGTCCATCGGCGCGGCTCATGAGGCGGGCCTTCGCGATCGTGCGACGGTCGTCCAGATGTTGAAGCCCAACGCCGAGTCCTCGGAGATGGTGCTGGGCAGCTGGTACATGGCCGAGCCCAACGCCTTCGACGGCAAGGACGCCGAGTTCGCCGGCAATACGGCTTCGGGTTCGAACAAGGCCGGCAACTTCTCGCCCTACTGGGTGCACGACGGCGCCAAGGTGATCTTCCAGCCGCTCGACCAGGGCGAGGAGTACAAGGAGCCGTACTACGCCGTCCCCAAGCAGACGGGGAAGTCGACGGTCGTCGAGCCCTATTCCTATGATGTCGCCGGCAAGTCGGTGCTGATGACCTCGGTCGCCTATCCCGTCTATTCGCGCGGCCAGTTCATCGGCGTGGCGGGCCTGGACATGGCTCTGGACAGCCTTTCCAGGAAGCTGGGCGTCCTGAAGCCGCTGGGCGGCGGCCGGGTGATGCTGCTGTCCTCGAGCGGCAAGTGGGTGGCGCATCCCGATGCGGCCAAGCGCACACAGACCTATGCCGACGTTGGCGCCGACCAGGTGCAGGGCGTGCTGGCCGGCGGTGCGGCCGTCGAGATCAAGGGCGTGGTCGACGACGGCGTGCCGATGGCGCGCATCATCCGTCCCGTGCCCATCCCGGCCCTGAACACCACCTGGGCCCTGGTCATGGACGTGCCGGCAGCCGCCATCACCGGTCCGGCCGATCGCCTGGCCAAGATCCTGTTCGTCGGTGGTCTGGTGATCACCGCCGCCGTGCTGGGCGCGCTGTTCTTCGCCAGCGCGGCGCTGGTCAAGACGCCCTTGAACGGTCTGACCCGCACCGTCGACAAGCTCAGCGCCGGCCGTTACGACGAGGCCGTCCCGGGCGTGGAGGGCGGCGACGAGATCGGCGCCATCGCCCGCGCCCTTGACGGCTTCCGCCACGACCTGGCCGACGGCCAGCGCCGCCGGGCCGAACAGGAGGCCGAGCGCGCCGCCGCCGAGGCCGAGCGCCAGCGTCACGAAAAGGCGGCGCAAGCCTCCGCCGCGGCCCAGGCCAAGGCGGTAGAGACGCTGGGCGAGGGCATGGAGCGCCTGGTCGACGGCGACCTGATCTGGCGCATGCGCGAGGACGACTTCCAGGGCGAGGCGGTAAAGATGCCGCGCGACTTCAACGCCGCCGTCGAGAGCCTGCAGGCGACCATGGCCGGCATTCTCAGCGCCGCCCGCAGCATCCGGGGCGGCTGCGCCGAAATCAGCAACGCCGCCGACGACCTTTCTCAGCGCACCGAGCGCCAGGCCGCGGGCCTGGAGCAGACCGCCGCCGCCCTCGACCAGATCACCGCCACGGTCAAGCGCAGCTCGGAAGGCGCCGAGCGCGCGCGCCAGGTCACGCTCACCGCCAAGGCCGCCGCCGAACGCAGCGGCGCGGTGGTCAAGGAGGCCGTCCAGGCCATGGGCGGCATCGAGAAGTCCTCGCAGTCGATCACCCAGATCATCGGCGTCATCGACGAGATCGCTTTCCAGACCAACCTGCTGGCGCTGAACGCCGGGGTCGAGGCGGCGCGGGCCGGGGACGCCGGCCGGGGCTTCGCGGTGGTGGCCCAGGAGGTCCGGGCCCTGGCTCAGCGTTCGGCCGACGCGGCCAAGGAGATCAAGGGCCTGATCAGCGCTTCGACCGACCAGGTCGGTAAGGGCGTCAAACTGGTCGGCGAGACCGGCCAGACCCTGGACCAGATCCTGGTGCAGGTGAACGAGATCAACGAACTGGTCGGCGAGATCGCCGCCTCGGCCAAGGAGCAGGCCACGGGCCTGGCCGAGGTGAACCAGGCGGTGAACCAGATGGACCAGGTCACCCAGCAGAACGCCGCCATGGTCGAGCAATCGACCGCCGCCAGCCACGCCCTCTCCACCGAGGCGGCCGAGCTGGAGCGGCTGATCAGCCGCTTCCAGGTCGGGGCGGTGGTCCACGAGATGCCGGTCCGGGTCGAGCGCCGTCCCGCCGCGCCGGCCCAGCGTCCGGCCGCGGCCCCCACGCGGGAAAGCTTCCGCCAGCGCTACGTCCAGGGCTCCAACGCCCTCAAGGTCGCGCCGGCCTCGCGCCCCGGCGGCTGGGAGGAGTTCTAGCCAGACTAGCGCGGCTTCTGGCGTTCCAGCACCAGCAGCGACACGCCCTGGCGCGGCAGCTGGAAGGTCACGGTCGCGCCCGTCTTGGCCCAGACCGGGAGCGGGCCGTCGATCGTGGCCAGGCCGCTGGCCTGCTCCAGGGCGTCGTACTGAGGCTTGGTCGGGGCCATGGGCGAGCCCATCCGCTTCCAGGCGCCGTAGACGTTGCCGTGGTCCTCGTCGACCCGGTAGTGGGTCAGCTTGCCGCCCGCGAAGCCCCTGGGCAGGTTCTTCAGGTTCAGCGTGACGTCGGCGGCCGGTCCGGGCACGTCATCGTCGTGGTAGTTCCAGACCATGATCGCCACGCGATCGTCGCCGGCGCTGGCCAGAACCCCGACATCGGGCCGGCCGCGCACGCCGTCCTTGAGGATCTCGTCCAGCGGGATCTGGCCCGAGCTGACCGCCTCGACCCGGTGCGGGCCCATCAGGCTGAACATCCGGAACACATTGACCACGGCCAGGTCCAGGCCGTTGCTGGACAGCTGGCGGAAGCCGGCGAAATAGGGCTGGTCCTCGAATTCGAACGCCCAGGTCAGGGCGCCGTCCAAGATGACGCCGCGCCGCTTGGCCAGGTCGTGCTTGCGGGCGAAGCTGGCGGCCGTGTAGCTGGAATAGACCGTGCCGTTCCGATAGCTGAGGCTGGGGCCCTGGCAGGCCGCGCAGCCCTCGGGATCGGACTCGCCGATGACGATCGGCTTGTCCTTCAGGGCCGGTCGGGCGGCGATCATCGAAAAGCCCTTGTCGATGCCGGCCAGCTGGGCGGCGATGCCCATCTGGACGTGGCCGTCGACGAACCTGGGCGATCCCTTGGCGTGGAAGGCCAAAAAGTCGGTGGGCGCGCCCTTCTGGCCGGTGGCGTAGTTGGTTCCCTCGGTGACGTGGGTCAGGAAGTCTTCCATGAACTGGCCGCCGCTGCCGGCCACGTCCGGTCCGCCGACCCGCGCCGTGGGCAGGGCGCGCCGCACGCCGGCGATGGCGTAGTCGTGCAGCTTGTGGAACTCCTGCGGCGTGCCCTTCCAGTAGGCGGGACCGTTCGGCTCGTTCCAGACCTCGAAGTACCAGGTCTCGACCTCGGCCTGGCCATAACGCTCCACGCAGTGACGCACCCACTGGTAGGCCAGTTCGGACCACTTGCCGTAGTCCTTGGGCGGATAGCCCCAGCCGCCGCTGATCAGGTTGTAGTCGAAACCCGGCCGCCAGGCGTGCTGGTAGGGCTCTGGCGCTGTCGACAGGGCCTTGGGCATGAAGCCGATCTGGACATACGGACGAACGCCATTGGCCAGGTAGGTATCGAACAGGTGGTCGAGGATGGTCCAGTCATAGACCGGCCGCCCTTGGGCGTCCTCGGTATAGACATTGGTGCTGCCCCACTTCAGGGCCGGGGTCCCGTCGCCGGTGTTCAAGAGGTTGTGGGTGCGGAAATAGACGGCCTTGGGCTTCAGCGCGCCCAGGTGACCCAGCAGTTTCCGTCCGTCCTTCATGGTCGCGTAGTTCGGCTCGTCGGCCCCGAAGAACCGCCAGATCGGGCGGAGCTCCTCCTGGGGTTTGCCTGCGTCGACGGCGATGGAGACGGGAATGGGCGCAGTTGTCTGAGCGAAGGCCGGCGCGCTCGTCAGCGACAGGGCGGCCAGAAGGCCAAGACCAACGCCATTTCGCATGACTTCAACTCCCTGATCCTTTGGCGCTGTTTCTGGCGCGCATTGAGCCATGCGTAACATGGATCATGGGGAGGTCGAGGGTATTTGTCCGACAAAACGATAGGGCCTCGAATCCGCCGCCGCCTACGCTATATCCGGCTCCATGGCCGAAGCGTTCAACGACCTCACCCTCTCCGCCGACAAGGCGACCCGCTATGCCGAGGTCGCCGATGAGATCGCGTCCGTGCTGGACGGGGAGAACAATCTCACCGCGCGCATGGCCACCGTGGCCTCGATGCTGGCCAGCAGCTTCGACACCTATTTCTGGACCGGCTTCTACGTCGTGGATCCGAAGAAGGAGCGCGAGCTGGTGGTCGGGCCCTATCAGGGCACGTTGGGCTGCCTGCGCATCGCCTATGGACGCGGGGTCTGCGGCGCGGCGGCGGCGACAGGCCTGACCCAGCTGGTGCCGGATGTCCACGCGTTTCCGGGCCACATCGCCTGTGACGGCCGCTCGCAAAGCGAGATCGTGGTGCCGGTCTTTGGTCCGGATGGCCAGCTGATCGCCGTGTTCGACGTCGATTCCGACCAGCCCGCCGCGTTCGACGAGACCGACCAGCTGTGGCTGGAAAAGATCCTCAAGGCGACCTTCCAGACGACGTTCGCATAGCCTTCGGAGGCTTTGGGAAGCCCATCGTCGGCTTCCCTACACATGGCCCGCTGATTGCAGCGTGAAGTCCATCTTTCCCTAACTCGCCCCGGAGTAGGACAGGTGGACATGCTGGACGTCGAGACCCTTCACCCGAGCTTGCTGAGCGCCGAGGACGTGGCGCTGTGGCGGAGCCTTGCCGTCGCTGAAGGCGCCTTCGCCAATCCGTTGCTGGGCCCGGATTTCACGCAAGCCGTTGGAAAGGTTCGCGAAGACGCGCGCGTCGCGGTGGTTCGCCGTGCGGGCGAAACGCTGGGCTTCCTGCCGTATCACCGCCGCCCAGGCGGCCTGGCTCGGCCGATCGGCTCGCCGCTGTCCGACTATCACGGCCTGGTCTGCCGTCCCGATACGGGACTTGATTTGGCGCAGGTGCTGCGGGCGGCCGACGTCTCGGTGTTCCGCTACACCGGTCTGGTCGATCCGCACCACGTGTTCCCGGCCTCGCCGGACACCGACCGCACGGCCTATGTCATCGACCTGACCGGCACGACCGCCGAAGCCTATCTCGAGGCCGTTCGCGCCGAGAGCCCCAAGAAGATCAAGAACTATCGCCGCCTGGACAACAAGCTGGACCGCGAGGTCGGGCCGGTGCGCCTGGTCGCCGGCGACGTCTCGCGCGAGGCGTTCAACCTGTTGATCGACTGGAAGCGCGACCAGCTGGCCCGCACCGGCGGCCACGACTTCCTGCGCGCCGACTGGACGCGCGAGCTGATGGCCGACCTGTTCAGCGCCCGCGACGGCGACTTCCGCGGCCTGATGATCAACCTCTATGCCGGCGACACCCTGGTGGGCGGCCATTTCGGCATCCGCCTGGGCGAGGTCTATCACCCCTGGATCGCCTCGACGAACCCGGAGCACGCCGCCTGGTCGCCTGGCCAGATCTTCTTCCTGCGCGCCATCGCGGCGATGCCGGAGCTGGGCCTGACCCGCTACGACCTGGGTCCTGGGCACGACCACTACAAGCGGGCCTATGGCCTGAACACCGTCACGATCGGCGAGGGCGCGGTGACGGCTTCCTCCATCGGCGGCCGCATGGCGTCGTCGATGGAGAGCGTCTGGACGCTGGCCGGCGCCCATGGCGCGGGTCCGGTCGGCCAGCTGCGCCGGCGCATGGACGCCATCGCCAGCAGCGAACTGACCATGACCGGCCGCGTGCGCGACTTCGTCGAGGCCGTGGCCTCGCGGGCGCACCGCCGGGGCGGAGAGCACACGGAGGCCTGATGGCGCGCGTGACGATCATGATCCCGACTCAGCGACGTCCCGACGGCCTGGCCGTCGCGGCGCGTTCGGTGCTGGGCCAGACCGGCGTCGACCCCGCCGAACTGGAACTGGTGATCGTCGACAACGACCAGGTTCCGTCCGCCCAGGCGGTGGCTGAGGACCTGGCAAAGGGGGCGCCGTTCCCCGTGATCTACGTCCACGAGCCGAAAGCCGGGGTCGCCAACGCCCGCAACGCCGGCATGGCCAAGGCCTCGGGCGAACTGATCGCCTTTATCGACGACGACGAGGAGGCTCCAGCCGGCTGGCTCGCCGCGCTGCTGGCCGCGCGTGAGCGCTTCGACGCGGACGTGGTGTTCGGTCCGGTGAGAACCCGTGCGCCCGAGAACGTCGTCGAGCACCGCAACTATCTGGAGCGCTTCTTCTCCCGCGAGGGGCCGGCCGAGGCCTGCATTCTCGATCGCCACTATGGGTGCGGCGACAGCCTGATCCGGCGCGCGGCCCTGCCGGACCCGATCGCTCCGTTCGCGGCCGAGCGCAACCACATCGGCGGCGAGGACGACATGCTGTTCGGCCACATGGGCGCGGCCGGCGCGCGCTTCGCCTGGGAGCCGGCCGCCTGGGTCTGGGAAGAGCCGGTGCTGTCGCGCCTGAACCTTCGCTACACCATCGCCCGCGCCTTCGCCTACGGCCAGGGGCCCAGTGCGCACTGCGCCGCCGCCGTGCCGCCTGACCGACTCGGCGTGGCCCGCTGGATGGCCGTCGGTGTGGGGCAGGCCGTCGTCTTCGGCGCGGTCGCCGGCCTCAAATGGCTGACCCGCGCCAAGGACCGCGCCGAGTGGCTGGACCGCGCCGCGCGGGGCTTGGGCAAGACCTTCTGGTGGGGCCCCTTCAAGATCCAATTCTACGGGAGGACCGCGTGAGCGTGATCACCGACTGGACGCCGGAAAAGGCCAAGGCCTTCGGCCGCGAGAACCTGATGTTCAAGCACGCCCTGCACGAGCGTCCGATGTTTGACGACGAGGGGCTGGCGCGCCTGTTGGACCTCTATCCGCGCGACAAGCTGGGCGTCTTCACCATGGGCGAGGATCCCAAGGCCTGGACCACCTGGCGCAAGGGCTCGGCCGGCAATCTGACCGGCGACCAGCTGCTGGAAGCGGCCAAGACCGGCCGCATCTGGCTGAACCTGCGCCAGACCAACGACCATGTGCCGGAGTACGCCGCGCTCAGCGACGAGATCTTCGCCGATAAGGAAGCGCACGTCCCGGGCCTGCGGACCTTCAAGCGCGACGTGGGCATGCTGATCAGCAGCGCCAACGCCCAGGTCTTCTACCATCTGGACGTGCCGCTGGTGTCGCTGTGGCAGATCCGCGGCGAGAAGAAGGTGTGGGTCTATCCGGTCGCCGATCCTTACGTGGGCGATCTGGCCCTAGAGAAGATCGTGCTGCGCGAGACCGCCGAGCAGTTCGCCTTCGAGCCCGAATGGGACAAGGGCGCCCAGGCGGTCGACCTGACGCCCGGGAACATGGTCACCTGGCGCCAGAACGCCCCGCACCGGATCGAGAACGGCCCGATGCTGAATGTCTCGATCTCGATCGAATTCATGACCCCGCCGGCCCTGATGCGGGCCAATGTCATCTACGCCAACGGCGTGCTGCGCCGGCGCATGGGCCTGAACCCCCGCATCCAGAGCGGCTTCGGGCCCACGGCCCTGGGCAAGCTGGCCGTGGCGCGCGGGGCCAAGGCCCTGGGCCTGCAGACGCCGCACGTGCGCCACCTGCCGGTCACCTTCGGCCTGGACGCCAGTCAGCCGGGCGTTTTGATTGATCGACCTCAAGCCTAGCGCTTGCCCGGCGCAACGCTTTGGCCCACTGCTTAGGCAATGAGTAAAGCGGTTACGATCGAACTGGGGGAGGGCGCCGAGCACGACGCCCGGGCTCTGCGCAATGCGTTCGGATGCTTCACGACGGGGGTGACCGTGGTCACGACCGTCCGCGAGGACGGCCGCAAGGTGGGCCTGACGGCCAATTCCTTCACCTCGGTGTCGCTGGACCCCCCGCTGGCTCTGGTCTGCGTCGATCTGAAGTCGTCCAGCCTGCCGTCCCTCGACGCCGCCGGGCGCTGGGCGGTCAACGTCCTGCACGCCGAGCACCAGGCCCTGGCCCGCCAATTCGTGCAGAAGGACACCGATCGCTTCGCCGGTCTCGAGACTGAGACCTGGAAGACCGGCGTGCCGATCCTGCCTAACTGCATGGCCAATTTCGAGTGCGAGACGCACCACGTCTTCGACGCCGGCGACCACCGGGTCTATGTCGGGCGGGTGGTCAAGCTGCGCTACGATCCCGACCACGAGCCGCTGGTCTATCTGCAGGGCCGGTTCCGCCGGGTGCACGTCGACGCGGAGTAGGGGGAGCGGAATGGGCGGCCTGGTTCGACGATCCTTCCTGGCGCTCGCCGCGGCCTTTACCGCCGGATCCGCCTTGGCCCTGACCAGAACCGAATGGGCCGCCATCGGCCAGTACGGCGACAGGGCCGCGCCGCTGACGGTGTTCGAGAGGGATGGGGCGCTGTTCGTGGACGGTGAGGGGCTGTCGGCCGCCCGGCTGACGCCGACGGCGCGCGGCCGCTACGCCATCGCCGGCGGTGGTGAGCTGGTGCTGGAGAAGGCCGCCGTTCGCCTGAATGGGCGGGTGCTGGCCTTCCACGACTTCGGCGCCGAAGCCCAGACCGCGATCCGCAAGGCCGTCCGCGCCGATCCGGTCGCCCTGCGCCGGCGGGCGTTGGCAGCGACGCCGCCGGTGGAAACCGAGCCGCATCTGCCGGCCGATCTCGTCGACCTGACCGCGATAGACCCGCGCATCAGGCTGGACATCCGCTATGCCGGCGCGAACAACTTCATGGGCATACCGCTATACGAACGCGCCCGCGCCTATATGCAGAGGCCAGCCGCCGAAGCCCTGGGACGAGCCCAGAAGGCGCTGGCCGAGAACGGCTACGGCCTCTTGATCCACGACGCTTACCGGCCCTGGTTCGTCACCTGGATGTTCCGGGAGGCGACGCCGCCCCAGGACCACGCCTTCGTCGCCGACCCGGCCAAGGGCTCGCGCCACAATCGCGGCTGCGCCGTGGATCTGACGCTGTATGACCTCAGGACCGGTAGGCCTGTCGAAATGCCCAGTCGCTATGACGAGTTCTCGTTGCGCGCCCATGCCGACTTCATCGGCGGCACGACCCGCCAGCGGACCCTGCGCGCTCTGCTGCGCGAGGCGATGACCGCCCAGGGCTTCGAGGTCTATCCCGAGGAGTGGTGGCACTTCGACTACAAGGATTGGCGCCGCTACGGGATCGGGACCCGGAGCTTTACCGAACTGGCCGGCGGCTAGCTCAGCCAGGCGAACTGCACGACCGCCCAGCCGTAGGAGCGGATGCGCCAGGCGCCGCCCTCGCGCACCTGCACGAAGGTCCAGCCGCCCAGCTCCTCGAACGGCGCGCCGTCGCGCACGCCGCTCCAGCGGGTGGGCAGGGTGAAGTGGACGGTGTCGCCGGTGACGCCGAAGTCCTGCGGCTGCTCGAACCTATGCTTCAGTTCGTTGATGGCCCCGACGTGCTTGGCCATCGTCTCGCGCCATTGAGCCAGGCCGCTTTGGCCCTGGAAGACGTGCGGCGGAAAGTTCTCGAGAATGACCGCGTCGCCGGTGGAGAACACGCCGTCCAGCAGGGCCTCGTCACCGGTCTCGAGGAAACGAGCGAGGGCTTCGGGGGCGGCCATCATCTCTGCGGGAATGGGCATGGGATCACCTCCAAGGTGTTCCCTACGGGGCGGAATGCGCTTTGACCATCTCCATCAGCTTCAGCGCGTCGTGGCCGGCGGCGCCCAACTGGGTGTTGTCGAACACGCACCAGGCCTCGGCCGTCGCGGCGCCCGCGACCAGGTCACCGGCCAGCTTGGCCAGGAAGGGCGCTTCATAGGCGGAGCGGTACATCACCGGCGAGCCATGCAGGCGATGGTAGGTCAGCCCGGGCCAGCCGCCGGGTTCGGCGGCCTCGGAGACCCTGGCGGGATCCGCCGCCACGCGGGCTACCTGGAAGGCGGACAGCAGTGCGGCAGCCTCGGGCGTGAACCAGTCGGCATGTCGGGGCTCGATCACGGTGGCGCCAGGCGTTCGCCTGCGCCAGGCCGTCAGGAAGCGCTCGACCTCGACGAGGTCGAACTTCAGGCTCGGCGGCAGCTGGATCAGCAGGGCGCCGAGCTTCTCGCCCAGCGCCGAACATTCGTCGAGGAACCGGGCCAGCGGTTCGTCTATGTCCGCGAGCCGGCGCTCGTGGGTGATCGTCTTGGGGACCTTCACCGCGAACCGGAAGTCCGGCGGCGTGCTGGCCGCCCAGCGCGCATAGGTCTTTGGCTGGTGCGGCCGATAGAAGGACGTGTTGATCTCGACCGCATTGAAGCGGGCCGCGTAGCGCTGGAGCCCGGTTCCCTCGACGGGAAAGGCCTCGGCGACGCGGTAGAGGCTCCAGCCAGCCGTACCGATGCGGATCGTCATGGGAGATCAGCGCGCGAGGGCGCGCCGCGGTTCAGTCGCGAGGCCGCCAGACCAGCACGTCGGCGCTGTGGCCCACGCCCGCCTTGGCGCACATGCCCTTCACCGGACACGCCCTGCACTTGGGACCCTCGTGCGGGCACAGCATTTGGCCCAGACCGCGTTTCATCAGCCAGTGCAGCTCGAACAGGTCGTCGGCGGTCCAGCTGTCCGGCGCCAGGCTCATCAGCGTGTGATAGGCGTGGGTCGTGTCGCCCGCGCCGACCAGGCCGATCCGCTTGGCGACGCGATGGACGTGGGTGTCGACCACCAGGCTGCGCATGGCCAGATCGCTGAAGTTCAGCACGCAGGCGGCGACCTTGATGCCGACGCCGGGTAGGGCCTGAAGCTCCCAGCGGGCCTGGTCGACCGCCATGGTCTTCAGGTGGTTCAGCGACAGCCAGCCGACCTTGGCCTCGATCCTCCTCAGGGCGGTGGTCAGGTGGCGGGCCTTGTCGCCGGGGAAGGTGACGTCGTCGATCATTCGCGACACGGCGGCGACGGGCGCGCGAGCCAGATCCTCCCAGCACTTGAATTCGGACCGCAGGCGCAGGAAAGCGCCCCACGATACGGCGTCCTGGGTGCGGCCGCTGATCGACGACTTCACCAGTTGCGAGATCGGATCCATCCGCGCCACAGGCCGCTGCGGGCCGAATTCGCAGAGCAGGGCGTCGCGGACGCTCTCCAGCGGAGATCGCGCCAGGCCTAGGGACAGCTGCATGAGAACTCGCCGCGCTGGAACATAGCAAGAACATTATGCGCGGCAGGCGAACTTGTCCACAGGTCTTCCTCGCCGGGAGATCAGCGCCGGTAGCGACCCCACAGCGCCGTCACGCGACGACGCAGGCGCTGGAAGGCCACGCGCACCGGCGTCGGCGCGGGATGGGGGGAGGGGCGTTCCTCCTCGGGCAAGGCGACGCCGGCGAAACGGGCGATCAGGTCGCGCAGCTCTGGCTCCTGTACGGCCAGGGCGGCCTCGACCGGACTCATCCATTCCAGGGTGCGCTGACCCTTTTCCGGCCAAGTCTGATGCTCGCCGGTGACCTGCAAAGGATAGACATCGACCTTCACGAGGCGGGCCGCGCCGCTCTTGAGCTTCTTCAGATATTCGTATTCGCCAACCGGTCGCTCGGCGACGACGCCGTCCAGGCCGGCCTCCTCATAGGCCTCCGTGGCGGCGGCGGCGAAGTCGGTCCTGTCCTTCATCGGCCAGCCCTTGGGGATAACCCAGCGGCGGGTCTCGCGGGAGGAGACCAGTAGGATGCGCAGGGCCTCACCCTCGCCGCGCCAAGGCAGGGCGGCGACCTGGCGGCGCTTGCCGCCCGACTTGCGTCCCTCCGGCTTGCCTCCCGTCTCCGTCACTTCATCCAGAACCCGAGATAATAGAAGATCGCCGCCGTCAGGGCCGCCGCCGGCAGGGTGACGATCCAGGCGATGACGATGTCCTTGGCGACGCCCCAGCGAACCGCCGAGACCCGGCGCGAGGCGCCGACGCCGACAATAGCGCCTGTGATTGTGTGAGTCGTCGAGACCGGAACACCCACATGCGTCGCCAAAAACAGGGTGATCGCCCCGCCGGTCTCGGCGCAGAAGCCCTGCATCGGGGTCAGGCGCGTGATCTTACTGCCCATGGTGTGGACGATGCGCCAGCCGCCGAACAAGGTCCCCAGGCCCATGGCCGTCTGGCAGGCCAGCACCACCCAGAACGGGATGTGGCCCGGCTGATCGGTGGCGCCGTGGGCGAACAGCAGGGCGGCGATGATGCCCATGGTCTTCTGGGCGTCGTTGCCGCCGTGGCCCAGGCTGTAGAGCGCGGCCGAGACGAACTGCAGCTTGCGAAACACCCGGTCGGCGAAGAACGGCGAGCTCTTCACGAAGGTCCAAGAGACGATCAGCACCAGGACCAGGGCCAGCAGGAAACCCATGGTGGGCGAGACCACGATGCCGGCCGCGGTCTTGCCCAGGCCAGCCCACTGGATGGCGCCGAGGCCGCCGACCTTGGCGATGGCCGCGCCGACCAGGCCGCCAATCAGGGCGTGCGAGCTGGAGGACGGAATGCCCGCCCACCAGGTCAGCAGGTTCCAGCTGATCGCGCCCATCAGCGCCGCGAAGATCAGCCGGTCGCTGATCACGTGCGGGTCGACGATGCCCGAGCCGACCATCTTGGCCACGTGCAGGCCGAAGAACAGGAAGGCGATGAAGTTGAAGAACGCCGCCCAGATCACCGCCCAGCGCGCCGACAGCACCCGGGTGGAGACGATGGTGGCGATCGAGTTCGCGGCGTCGTGCAGGCCGTTCAGGAAGTCGAACGCCAGGGCGACGACGACCAGGAACACCAGAATCAGGAGCGTGGGGTCCACGGGACTCAGACCTGTTCGACGACGATGCCGCTGATGCGGTTGGCCACGTCCTCGAAGCGGTCCATGACCTTTTCCAGGTGGCTGTAGATGTCGACGCCGACGATGAAGGCCATCGGGTCGCCTCCAGGGCCGTCTTGCCGGCTGGCAAGGAACAGGTCCTTGCGGCCCTGGTCGTACATGTGGTCGGACTGGTCTTCGATCTGGGTGATCTTGACCGCGATGTCCGAAAGCTTCTGGGCGTTCAGGCGCATCTTCGGAAGCAGGTCGACCGCCTCCTGGGTCAGCTTGGCGGCCTCGACGATGATGCGGGTCATCTCGCGCATCTGCGGCTCGAAGGTCTTGACCTCGAACAGGCTGACGACCTTGGCGGTCTTGCGCATCTGGTCGATCGCGTCGTCCAGCGAGGTGGTCAGGTCCTGGATGTCGCTGCGGTCGAACGGGGTGATGAAGCTGCGGCGCACGGCGATCATCACCTGGCGGGTGACCTCGTCGGCCTCGTCCTCGTGCTTGTCGACCCTGGCGCTGGCCGGCCCGACAGCGTCGCCGCCGGCGGTCATGTCGTGCAGGGCCTCGGCCCCGGCGACCAGCGTGCGGGCGTGAGCGGAGAACAGGTCGAAGAACTTGTCTTCCTTCGGCATGACGGCCTTGAACAAGCCCAGCATCAGCGTCTTTCCTTGCTGCGAAATGGCGTTCGTCCGTAAACGGATCGCGCGCGGCGCACCGGAACCACGGAAGGATTTGGCCGTCAAATCCTATCTGTGAAAGTTGTGTGACACCGCCTCGCGCGAACGGCGACGTTAGGGCAGGATGACGCAACCTATAGGAACGGGAGTTGCGTCATGGCGTTCACGCTGACCGTCAATGGACAAAGCAGGACGGCGGACGTCGACGGCGACACGCCGCTGCTGTGGGTGCTGCGCGACACGCTGGGCCTGGTCGGGGCCAAGTTCGGCTGCGGCGCCGCCTTGTGCGGGGCGTGCACGGTGCATCTGGACGGCGCGCCGGTCCGCGCCTGCATCACGCCGATCGAGAGCGTGGGCAAGAAGAAGGTCACCACCATCGAGGGCGTCGGCAAGACGCCGGTCGGCGCGCGGGTGCAGGAGGCCTGGAAGGCCATCGACGTGCCCCAATGCGGTTACTGCCAGGCCGGCCAGATCATGTCGGCCACGGCCCTGCTGACCGAAAAGCCCAAGCCGACCGACGAGGACATCGACGCGGCGATGAACGGCAACCTGTGCCGCTGCGCGACCTACATCCGGATTCGCAAGGCCATCAAGGTCGCCTCGGGCCAGGAGCAAGCGTGATGGACGGCGAGATCTTGCGCGACCCCACCCGTCGCTTCGTGCTGCAAACTGGCGCCGCGGCCGGCAGCGGCTTGCTGATCAGCTTCACCATGGCCGCTGAGGGCGTCGCCGCCGGCGCGACGCAGGTCAATGCCTACGTGCGGATCGCGCCGGACGGCAAGGTCACGATCGCCTCCAAGGTTCCGGAAGTGGGGCAGGGGATCAAGACCTCGCTGCCCATGCTGATCGCCGAGGAACTGGACGTCGACTGGTCGGCCGTGACCGTCGAGCAGGCCATCGCCGACACCAAGATCTATGGCCGCCAGGTGGCCGGCGGCAGCATGGCCACGACGCTGGAATACGACGGCCTGCGCCGCGTCGGGGCCACGGTCCGGGCGCTGCTGATCCAGGCGGCCGCGACGCGTTGGAGCGTTCCAGCCGACAGTCTCTCGACCGAGCACGGCGCCGTCGTCCACGCCGCCAGCCATCGCCGCGCCGGCTATGGCGAGCTGGCGCAGGACGCCGCCAAGCTGACGCCGCCGGATCCCAAGTCCCTGACCCTGAAGGACCCCAAGGCCTTCCGGATCATCGGCCAGAGCCAGAAGAGCCAGAACCTCGACGCCATCACCACCGGCCAGCCGACCTACGGCATCGACACCCGGCTGCCGGGCATGCTGTACGCGACCTTCGCCAAGGCCCCGATCTATGGCGCGGCCGTCGCCAAGGTCGACCTGGCGCCGGCCAAGGCGGTGAAGGGCGTGCGCGACGCCTTCGTCGTCGAAGGCGGGACCAACCTGCAGAGCGTCGTCCCCGGCGTGGCGGTGGTCGCCGAGAGCTGGTGGGCCGCCCGCAAGGGCCGCGACGCGCTGCAGATCCAGTGGGCCCAGCACCCGACCGCCGCCCAGAGCACGGCCGGTTTCGAGGCCAAGGCCGCCGAACTGGCCAAGGCGCCGCCGCACCGCAATCTGTATAACGACGGCGACGTCGACGCGGCGCTGAAGAGCGCGGCCAAGACGGTCAGCGCCGCCTACAGCTATCCCTTCATCGCCCACGCCAATCTGGAGCCGCAGAACTGCACGGCCCAGGTCAAGGACGGCAAGGTCGAGATCTGGGCCCCGACCCAGAACCCCGAGGCCGGGCGCGGCCTGGTCGCCAAGGCCCTGAATGTCGATCCGTCGGCCATCACCATCCACCTGATCCGCGGCGGCGGCGGCTTCGGCCGGCGGCTGATGAACGACTACATGGTCGAGGCGGCGGTGATCGCTTCCAAGGTCAACGCGCCGGTCAAGCTGGTCTGGACCCGCGAGGACGACATCCAGCATGACTTCTACCGCCCCGCCGGCTGGCACAACCTGACCGCCGGCCTGGACGCCAGCGGCGCGCTGGTGGCTTGGAAGGACCACTTCGTCACGTTCGGCGAGGGCGAGACCTTCAACACCTCGGCCGGCATGAACTCGACCCAGTTCCCGTGCCGGGCCGTGGCCAATTATCGCCACGACGTCTCGGTGATGCCGCTGGGCTTCCCCACGGGGTATCTGCGCGCGCCGGGCAACAACGCCTTCGGTTTCGTGATCCAGAGCTTCACCGACGAGCTGGCCCTGGCGGCCGGCAAGGATCCCGTCGCCTTCCGCCGCGAGCTGCTGGGCGAGCCTCGCCTGCTGGGCGCGGCCGGCGAGCGCGAGAGCTTCCACACGGGCCGCATGCGCGACGTGCTGGACCTGGCGGCGGAGAAATCCGGCTGGGGCCGCAAACTACCTGCGGGCTCAGGCCTGGGCGTGGCCTGCCATTACAGCCACATGGGCTATGTGGCGGTGGTCATGCAGGTGACGATCAAGGGCGGCGCGCTGAAGGTCGACAAGGCCTGGGCCGCCGTCGACTGCGGCCGCCAGATCATCAATCCCAAGGGCGCCGAGCAGCAGGTCCAGGGCTCGGTCCTGGACGCCGTCGGGGCGGCGCTCTACCAGGCGATCACCTTCGAGAACGGCGCGGCCCAGCAGAGCAATTTCGGCGACTTCCCGCTGCTGCGCATGGCCGACGCGTTCGACGTCGAGGTGCACTTCAAGCTGTCGGACAACAACCCGACCGGCCTGGGCGAGCCGGCCTATCCGCCCGCGCCGGCGGCGCTGTGCAACGCGATCTTCGCCGCCACGGGCAAGCGCATCCGCAGCTTGCCGATCGGCGACCAACTGGCTTGATTTCGAAGGCCCGTGCTAGGAGCGTCGGACTACGCTCCTAGCAAGGTTTGCCAATGCCCCAGGTCACCGTCGTCAGCCACCCGCTCGTCCAGCACAAGCTGACCAAGATGCGCGACAAGCAGACCTCGACGAAGACCTTCCGCGCCCTGATGCGCGAGGTCGCGACCCTGATCTGCTACGAGATCACCCGCGACCTGCCGATGGATCCCGTCCAGATCGAGACCCCGGTCGCCCCGACCACGGCCTACGAGATCGCCGGCAAGAAGCTGGTCTTCGCCCCGATCCTGCGCGCGGGTCTCGGGATGTGCGAGGGCATGCTGGACCTGGTGCCGTCGGCCCGGGTGGCCCACATCGGCCTCTATCGCGACCACGATACGCTGGAAGCCGTCGAATACTACTTCAAGGCGCCGGAGGACATCGCCGGTCGTCTGGTCATCGTGGTCGACCCGATGCTCGCCACCGGCCACTCGGCCATCGCCGCCATCTCGCGCCTCAAGCACTACGGCGTCACCAACCTGCGCTTCGTCTGCCTGCTGGCCGCCCAGCCCGGCGTCGACGCGCTTCAGGAGGCGCATCCCGACGTGCCGATCTGGACCGCGGCGGTCGACGCCAAGCTGAACGAGCACGGCTATATCGTGCCGGGGCTGGGCGACGCGGGCGACCGGACATTCGGAACGCGGTAAGGGCGATCTTGATTGCCGCGTAGATTGACGCCATATTTGTCATTCTGAGTGGCAGTGAAGGATCATCGCCATGGGCTTGGCCAAATACGCTGACGACGGGTTCTTCGCCCCGCGCAAGATCGCGGACGTCCTTCGTACGACCAGCGAGGAGGTCGCGCGCACGGCGGGCCTGGGTCGCGACGCGGTCCAGCGCCACGAACGCTCGCGCTCGCCCAAGACCCAGCGCCGCCTGCGCGAGATGGTCGAGGTCATCAACAAAGTCGAGCCGCGCTTTGGCTCCGAACTGATCGCCTACGCCTGGTATCGTTCCGAGCCGCTGCCCGGCTTCTCCGGCCAGACGGCCATGCAGCTGGTTCGCGAGGGGCGCATCGACGAGGTGCTGGACTATGTCGACGCCGTCGACGCCGGCGTCCACGCCTGATCGGAATGTATCGGGGGCTGCTCTATCGCGCCTTGAACCCGGTCTACGCCCGTGAGCCGCTGTCGGGTCGCGGCGCGCAGCTCTATGGCGGTCGGTTCAACGCCAAGGGCGCGCCGGCGCTCTATGCGTCCCTGAGCGTCATGACAGCGCTGCGTGAGGCCAATCAGGTCGGGTCGCTTCAGCCGACCACGCTGGTCTGCTACGACGCCGAGATCGAGCGGGTGTTTGACGCGCGCGATACGGCCGCCTTGGCCGCCCAGGACATGGACGCGGAGGCTCTGGCCGACTCCGGGTGGCGTGATCAGATGAAGACGCGGGGGCAGGCCAGAACCCAGGTCTTCGCGCGCCGGTTGGCCGAGGCCGGCTATCAGGGCCTGCTCGTCAGGAGCTTCGCCCGCGGGGCCGGGGCGGACGACCTGAACCTGGTGCTGTTCGCCTGGGGAGAGGGGCCGCCGTCGCGCCTGACCTTGGTCGACGACGAACAGCGGCTGGCCAGGCTCTAGTTCGGCAGCGCCTTCACGAACGCCTTCACGACCGTCGCCGAGTTGTCCGAGGCCAAGGCCATGAAGGTGTGCATCTCGTTGGCGCCCGCGCCGCCGCCGGCCAGGTCCGACAGGCTGCGGAAGGCGATGAACGGGGTCTTGTTGACCAGGGCCACGTGCGCGACGGCGGCGCTTTCCATGTCGACCACGCGGGCCTGGAACGTAGCGCGCAGGTATTTGCGATAGGCGGCGTTGTCCAGGAACACCGGGGCTGAGACGCCGTTGCCGCCGACCACGACCTTGGGCGGATGGACCAGGCACTTGTCGGCGGCGCAGCGCTGCAGGGCGACCTCGGCGGCGACTTTGCGGGCGGTGTCCAGCAGCGTGGGATCGGCCGGAAACCAGACGCGCGCCGGCGCGGACAGGTCGGTTCCCGGCAGGATGATCGCGCGCGGATAGATCATGCCGTAGTTGGCCAGCGGGCTGTTGCGGATGCTGGGCGAGACCTCGAAGCCCTTGTCGGTCTCGCGGGCGAAGGCGCTCTCCAGGTTCTGAGCCCACTGGTCGGCCACGACCACGTCGCCGATGTCCAGGCCCTCGTCGACGCCGCCGGCGATGCCGGAGAACACGATGCGGGTGACGTTGAAGCGATCCAGCGCCATCTGGGTGGTCATGGCCGCGTTGACCATCGAGACGCCGCTCAGGAACACCACGACCGGCTTGCCCTCCAGCGTGCCCGTCGTGAACTGGACGCCGTGGACGTCGAAGGTCTTCTGCGCGCTGGTCGCTGCGTTCAAGGCTCCGATCTCGGGCGGGAAGGCCGAGATGACCGCGACGCGCGGGGTCTCGTCCAGGCGCTGGGCCCATGCTGGCGACACGACGGCCGGCGAGACGATCAGGCACAGCAGGGCCAGGACGAGGGCGGGCAGGCGCATGGGGACTCCTTGGACGCGGCGACTCACTGCTTAGCCGTGGCGCGGCGGCGACCCAAGGGCGATGCGGGGACTGTCGGCGGCTTTTCGGCGACCGCCCGCCGATTGATCGTGACGCCGCCGTCGGCCGCCCGATGGGCGGATAACCGCGCGATGTGGTTTGACGCCTTAACCATCTTGAGCTTCATACGGCCCGAACAGCGTTCGTCACCGAGCGGTCCGGGGCCTTTTGCAATCGATGTCCAAGCGCGCGCCCTTGATCTTCGTGGCCGACGATGACGAGCCGACGCTCGAGCTGGTCGGGGCGTTCCTGGCGCGCGATGGGCTGGAGGTCGTAGGCTTCTCCAGCGCCGACCGGCTGATCGCTGCGGTGCCGGCGCGCAGGCCTGACGCCATCTTGCTGGACGTGCGCATTCCTGGCCAGAGCGGGCTGGACGCCCTGAAGGCGCTGAAGGAATCCGAGGCCGCCGACATTCCCGTGCTGATGCTGACCGGCGACGGTCGCCTGGACCGGATCGTCCAGGCCATGCAACTGGGCGCCAAGGGCTATGTGATGAAGCCCTTCGACGGGCCCAAGCTGATCAGCGAAGTCCGGGCGGTCCTGAAAGGCTAGCCGATCAGGCTCCGGAACCAGGCCAGCACTTCGTCGCACCAGGCCAGAAAGTTCTCGAAGACGCTGACCGGCTTCGGCGGCGGAGGCGGCTTGGCCTCGACCGGCACGAACCAGCTGGGCGCGGCCGGCGGGGCGCAGTTCATCCGCATGCCGACGCCCTTGAGATAGCCGCGTCGCACGCCGCCGGCCTCGATGGCCTTGCGGATCGCCTTGTCGTGCTTGGACGCGCCGGTCAGTTTCCGAATCCAGCTCCGGAACGGCAGCGCATCGCGCGTGGTGTCGCGCACCCCCGATACGCCTGCGCTGTAGGCGGCGTCGGCGACCTTCCTGCCGCGCGAGCGCGGGTCCGGAGGAGGGGCTTCGTCCAGGTCCGGCCCCAGCGCCGCGTCGATCCGGCCGATCTCGGCGGCGATCGGCTCGCAACGGGAGAGGCCGGTCATGTCGTAGGGATCCTCCACGGCGCGCCGCAGCACGGGCGGGATCGCCTTCTGCTTGAGATTCAGGTCCTCCAGTGGCGCGGTCGCCGCGTCGCGGAAGGTGTCGTGTTGCTGCAGCGTGCCCTGGTCGGTCTGGGCGAAGGCGGGGGCGGCGAGCGTCAGCAGCAGGAGGGCGGGGGCGACGCGCATCACGGCTTCCGCACCACCTGGCCGCCCTTCATGACGAAGACGACGTCACGGGTCGCCTCGATCGCCCGGGTCGGGTCGCCCTTCACGGCGACGATGTCGGCGAGATAGCCGGGCTTTAGCAGGCCCAGATCGGTGGCGCGGCCCAGCACCTTGGCGTCGACGGCGGTGGCGGCCAGCAGGGCCTGGGCCGGAGTCATGCCCGCCTTGACCAGCCAGGCCAGCTCGCGGGCGTTGTCGCCATGGCGGAACACCCCGACGTCGCTGCCCATGCCGATGGTGACGCCGTTCTTCACGGCCAGCTTGAAGGCGCGCTCGGCGTTCAGCATGGCGGCCGTCGGCGGCGTCTTGCCGGCGACGTAGCCGCCGAAATAGGCCGAGGTGCTCTCCACCGCCGTCAGGGTCGGAAAGAACACCACGCCCTTCTCGGCCATCAGCTTGAAGGTGGCGTCGCTGCCGCCATAGCCGTGCTCGATGGTGTCGACCCCGGCCAGCACCGCCCGGCGCATGCCCTCGTCGCTGGAAGCGTGCGCCGATACCGGCCGCCCGCTGGAATGGGCGGTGTCGACCAGGGCCTTCAGCTCCTCGATCGAGAAGGTCGGCTGGGTCGAGCCATCGGGACCGACACGATAGTCGGCATAGACCTTGATCCAGTCGGCCCCGGCGCCGGCCTGCTCGCGCACGGCCTTGATGACCTCGGGAACGCCACTGGCCTCTTGCGCGCCCTGCGGCAGTTCCGCCTCGGGATTGTAGTTCCTGCGGGCCGGCCCGTAGGCGCCGGTGGCCACGATCGCCTTGGTCGCCACGAACAGGCGCGGTCCGGGGACCAGCCCGTCGTTGATCGCTTTCTTCAACGGGACATCGGCCGCGCCGACGCCTTCGGTGCCCAGGTCGCGCAGGGTGGTGAAGCCGGCTTCCAGCGTCGTCTTGGCCTGCACCGCCGCCCGCAGGGTGCGGTAGGTCGGCGTCTCCTTCAGCACCTGATCGTCCCACAGGGTCTCGTTGTAGGGATGCAGGAAGAGGTGGCTGTGCAGGTCCATCAGGCCGGGGATCACCGTCGCGCCCGGCAGGTCGATGACCTCGGCGCCAAGGGCTTCGGGCGCCGCGGCGATCTGGTCGGCGGGACCGACGGCGGCGATCTTGTCGTCCTGGACCAGCACGGCCCAGCCTTCGCGCGGCGGACCGGCGCTCTCGGCGGTCCAGACCCGGGCGGGCTTCAGCAGGATCGGCGAAGCGGCGACGGCGAAGCCGGGCGCGAGGATCAGGGCGAGGGTGGCGAGCAGGCTGCGCATGGACGACTCTGGCGTGGACGTCCGCCAGCTAAACCGAATTCGCGTCAACCGCCAAAGCGCAGATGAATCAGGGGATAGGGCCGGCCCTGACCGTCGGTCGCCGACCAGCCCGTGCGCTCGAACCCCATGTGCTCGTAGAAGCCGACGGCCTGGGCGTTCTGCGCATTGACGTCGGTAGTGAGCAGCGGGTGAACGGCCAGGGCGTAGTCGATCAGGATCGCGCCGACCCCGGCCCCACGGTGCTCGGGATCGATGAACAGCGCCTCCATGTGACCGTTGTCGATCAGCATGAAGCCGATGGCGCGATCGCGGTCGTCGACGGCCAGGGTCAGCGCGGCCGAAGGCAGGAAGGCCGCCACCTCGCGTCCGATCGTGGCGCGGTCTTCGGGCGTCAGGAAATCGTGAGTGGCGTCGACGGCGGCAGCCCAGATCTGGACGACGCGGTCGCCGTCCTCGGGCCGGGAGGGGCGGAGCTTGATCATCGACGCGATCTAGCCCGCCGGAGCCTCCCGCGCCAGCCGGGCGCAGACCTCCGCGGTGTGGGTGTCGGCCGGGAAGGCGCACTCGATCCGCAGCTCATCCAGGGTGACGTCGCGCGGGGCGGCGAAGGTGGTGATCGTCTCGAAGAACCGCAGCGGGCCCAGGTCGCTCTGGAAGACCAGGTTCAGCACCGGCGCCGGCTCCTGCTCGACGTCGCGGAAGCGCCAGCGGGCGGGCACGCCGGGATAGGCCAGCACCTCGTCCAGCAAGGCCTGGGCGGTCTTGTCGGACGGAGCGGCGGCGATGTCGGCATGCAGGTGGCGCAGGAACTTCTGGGCGACCTCGGGCCAGTTGACGATCACCGCCCGGAAGTCGTCGGGATCGAACACCTGGCGCAGCAGGTTCGTGTGCGGGCTCTGCTTGCCGCGCATCAGCAGGTGGTTGATCCGCTGAGCGGCGGCGTTGGCCATCAGCACGTCGAAGTGGCGGTTGATGACGAAGGCGGGGTAGGGCTCCTGGTGAGCCACGATCAGTTCGATCGCCTCCCGCATCCGCTCAAGGGCGGGCGTGACCAGGGCGGTTTCCGAGTACTGGGGCGCGTAGCCGGCGGCCAGCAGCAGGGCGTTGCGCTCGCGCAGCGGCATCGTCAGGGCGTCGGCCAGGCGGGCCAGGGTCTCGCGGCTGGGCTGGGCCTTGCCGGTCTCGATACAGGACAGGTGACGGGTGGAGACGCCGGTCTCCAGCGACAGGTCCAGCTGGCTGAGCCGTCGCGCCGCCCGCCACTCGCGCAGCAGCACGCCGACGGGCGGATGGGTGGGCCTGGCCTGCGCCGTGCTGGACGTCATGGTCGCTCCCTACCGCTAGCCGGATCCCGAAACCATGACCTCCGGGGTCATGACCTCCGCGCGTTCACAGCGATATAGGGCCTGATCGCGCGCGTCGCTGCTGACATGTCCTGGCGCGCGCTCGGCCAAGGTCGCGGCGTGATCGACCGGCCGGGAGAGGGGCTTGGACAAGTACGACCTGCGGAAGGCCTTGAAGGGCCTCTACACCGCGCCGCGCGGAAAGTTCGTCTTCGTCGACGTTCCGCCGTTGAACTATCTGGCGATCGAAGGCGAAGGCGATCCGAACAGGGCGCCGGCCCAGGCCGCGATCGAGGCGCTCTACGCGTCGTCATATGCCTTGAAGTTCATGAGCAAGGCTCGGCTGGACCGCGACTACGTCGTGCCGCCCCTGGAAGGCCTGTGGTGGGCCGACGACATGGACGACTTCATCACCCGCCGGAAGGACCGCTGGCGGTGGCGTCTGATGATCGCCGTCCCGGACTTCGTCGGCGCGACGATGGTGGGAGCGGCGCTGGAGACGGTCCGCGCCAAGAAGCGTCTCTCGGCGCTGGATCGCGTGGTCTTCGAACGCCTGGAAGAGGGACGGGCGGTTCAGGTTCTGCACGTCGGTTCGTATGACGACGAGGGCCCGGCGCTGGAGGCTCTGCACAGGCGCTTCCTGCCCGATAACGGCCTGGTCCCGACGGGACGGCATCACGAGATCTACCTCAGCGACGCCCGCAAGACGCCGCCGGAGAAGCGCAAGACCGTCCTGCGCCAGCCGGTGGGACCTCTCGCCTAGCCAAAAAGGCCGGGGATCGCGCCCCGGCCTTTTTCGTCGATCGGCGATGCGGCCGATCAGATTTCCTGGTTGTACTTGCCCACCCGGTCGCCCAGGCGCGGCTTCACTTCCTGGCGGAAGAGGGCGCGCATGTCGTCTTCGGACTGGGTGCTCTCGACGACCACCACGACCTCGGGCTTGTTGGACGAGGCGCGGACCAGGACCCACGAGCCGTCTTCCAGATGGACGCGCACGCCGTTGACCGTGATCACCTCGGTGATCTTGCGGCCCAGGATCAAGCCGCCGGCGGCGGCGAGGTCCTGGTATTCCTTCACCACCTCGTCGACGACGCCGTACTTCACCTCGTCGCCGCAGTGCGGGCTCATGGTCAGCGAGGTGTAGGCCACCGGCAGGGCCTTCTTCAGGTCGCTGAGCTTCTTGCCCGGATTGCGGTCCAGCATGGCCAGGACGGCGGCGGCGGCGGTCAGGCCGCAGTCGTAGCCGTAGCCCAGCTCGCCGTTCATGAAGAAGTGGCCGCTCTTCTCGAAGCCGGCCAGGGCATTGAGCTCGGCGCTCTTGCGCTTGATGTAGCTGTGGCCGGTCTTCCAGTAGACGACCGTGCAGCCGTGTTCCTTCAGGATCGGGTCGGTGGCGTAGAGGCCGGTCGACTTCACATCGACGACGAAGGTCGCGCCCGGATGCAGCGGGGCCAGATCCCGGGCCAGCATCAGGCCGATCTTGTCGGCGAAGATCTCCTCGCCCTCGTCGTCCACCACGCCGCAGCGATCGCCGTCGCCGTCGAAGCCGAAGGCCAGGTCGGCCTTGTGCTCATGAACGGCGTGGGCCATCGCATGCAGCATCTCGGCGTCTTCGGGATTGGGATTGTACTTGGGGAAAGTGAAGTCCAGGTCCGTGTCCATCGGGACCACGTCGGTCACGCCCATCTTCTGCAGGGCCTCGACCACGAAGGCGCCGGCCGTGCCGTTGCCGCAGGCGGCGACGACTTTCAGCGGCCGGGTGATGCTGGCGCGCTTGGCGACGTCGTCGATATAGCGCTGGGCCTCGCCTTGCACGCGGATCAGCTTGCCGCCGTCGCGCTCGACGAACTGAGCCCCGAGCACGATCGCCTTCAGGCGGCTCATCTCGTCCGGGCCGAAGGTCAGCGGCTTCTGGGCGCCCATCTTCACGCCGGTCCAGCCGTTCT
>CBIHOB010000026.1:0-60706 GCA_966211605.1 uncultured Caulobacter sp. | reverse complement strand
CCTTGGCGCCGGCCTCACGGACCATGCGGACGATCTTCAGCGAGGTGGTGCCGCGTACGATCGAGTCGTCGATCAGCACCACGCGCTTGCCGGCCAGGATGGCGCGGTTGGGGCTGTGCTTCATCCGCACGCCCAGTTCGCGGACGCCCTGGGTGGGCTGGATGAAGGTGCGGCCCACATAGTGGTTGCGGATGATGCCCATCTCGAACGGCAGGCCGCTCTCCTGGGCGAAGCCCAGGGCGGCGGGCACGCCGGAGTCCGGCACCGGCACGACGACATCGGCCTCGACGCCGGTTTCCTTGGCCAGGTTGCGGCCCATGCGCTTGCGCACGCCGTAGACCGAGCGGCCGTTCACGACGCTGTCGGGGCGGGCGAAATAGACGTACTCGAAGACGCAGGGCCGCGCGGCCTGGGTCTGGAACGGCTTGGTCGAGGTGATGCCGGTGTCCTCGATCACCACCATCTCGCCATGCTCGATATCGCGCACGAAGCGAGCGCCGATCATGTCGAGGGCGCAGGTCTCCGAGGCCAGGACCGGCTTGCCGTCCAGGTCGCCCAGCACCAGCGGGCGGATGCCCAGCGGGTCGCGCAGGCCGATCATCTTCTTGTTGGTGATGGCCACCAGCGCGTAGCCGCCCTCGATCTGGCCGACCGCGTCGACGAAGCGGTCGACGATGCGAGCCTTCCGCGAACGGGCGATCAGGTGGAGGATGACTTCGGAGTCGGACGTCGACTGGAAGATCGCGCCCTCCTGCACCAGGCGCTCGCGCAGGGTTAGGAAGTTGGTCAGGTTGCCGTTGTGGGCGATGGCGACGCCGCCGGTTTCCAGGTCGGCGAACATCGGCTGGACGTTGCGGATCCCCGCGCCGCCGGCGGTCGAATAGCGGGTGTGTCCGATGGCCATGCTGCCGGGCAGGCGCTGGACGAGGTCGGCGCCGGTGAAGGCGTCGCCGACGTGGCCCATATGACGTTCGGTGTGGAAGCGGTTGCCGTCGAAGGCCGCGATGCCGCAGGCTTCCTGGCCGCGGTGCTGCAGGGCGTGCAGGCCCAGGGCCGCGATGGCCGCCGCGTCGCGCGCGCCGAACACGCCGAAGACGCCGCACTCCAGGCGCAGGGTGTCATCCTCGGGATCCCGCCACGGCGTAGAGCAATACCGGTCGGTCGACTGGCCCAGGAAGGTCATCGCGATTTCTCCACCAGGTCGTCGAGCTGTCGACGCTGGTCCTCATCATAGCCTTTTCCGGACGACTTCTCGCCGGACGTATTGTCGCCGCCCTCATGGACGGCGTCCTTGATCGCCGGGGCCAGCTTGCCGGCCAGGGCCTTGCCCTTGGGCGCGAACACCTTGAGCACTTCGCCGCTCACTTCGGAGACGGGATAGAAGATCGAGTCCTTGACCCAATGCGGCATGCGGTCCGGCGGCGTGGCCAGGTGCAGCAGCAGGTTGAAGACGCCCAGGATCACGCAGGCGCGGACCAGGCCGAAGGTCGCGCCGACGCCGCGGTCCAGCGCGCCGGCCGAACTGTCCTGCAGGCGCTTGGTCAGATTGCCGCCCACCAGGCGGAAGATCAGGAAGAAGACGACGAACACCACCAGCACGGCCGCGCCGGTGGCGGCCCAGTCGGGGTCCATGAGCTTGCGGAAGATCGGACCCGAGATCCGCAAGCCGAACAGGGCGATGGCGGCGGCGAAGATGAAGGACAGGGCCGAGGTCAGTTCGCGCGAAGCGCCGCGGACCCATCCCGTGACGCCGGACACCAGCAGCAGCAGGCCGGCGATGATGTCGAAGGGCGTCACGTCAGGCTCGTCCAGATCTCGTCGCCGATGCGGCGGACGGCGTCGGTCAGACGCGCCACGCCCGCCACGGGCAAGGCTCCGCCGCCCTCAGGAAGGCCGGCGAGCGGTCCCAGCGCCCGGCCAAATCCCAGTTTCGCGGCTTCCTTCAAACGCGTCTCCATCCGACTGACGGGCCGTACCTCGCCCGACAGGCTGAGCTCGCCGAACACGACGCAGTCCTGGGGCAGGGCGACGTCCAGGGCGGAGGAGGCCAGGGCCGCCGCTGCCGCGAGATCCGCCGCCGGTTCCGTGATGCGCAGGCCGCCGGCGACGTTCAGATAGACGTCCTTGTCGCCAAAACCAAGGCCGCATCGGGCCTCGAGCACGGCCAAAACCATGGCCAGGCGTCCGGAATCCCATCCGACCACGGCGCGCCTGGGCGTTCCGTACGCGGAAGGCGCGACCAAGGCCTGGAATTCCACCAGGACGGGCCGTGAGCCCTCGATGCCGGCGAACACCGCCGCGCCCGCCGCGCGCTCTCCGCCCTCGTTCAGGAACAGGGCCGAGGGATTCTTCACCTCGCGCAGGCCGACGTCGCCCATCTCGAAGACGCCGATCTCGTCGGTGGCGCCGAAGCGGTTCTTGGCTCCGCGCAGGATGCGGAACGGATAGCCGCGCTCGCCCTCGAAGCTCAGCACGGCGTCGACGAGGTGCTCGACGACGCGCGGGCCGGCGATCTGGCCGTCCTTGGTCACGTGGCCGACCAGCAGGATGGCCACGCCCTTCTTCTTGGCCAGGCGCACCAGTTCGGTGGCGCAAGCGCGGACCTGGGTGACCGTGCCGGGGCCCGCTTCGTGAGCGTCGCTCCACAGGGTCTGGATCGAGTCGATGACCACCAGGTCGAAGCTGTCGCGCTTCAGGCCGTCCAGGATGTCGCGCAGCGAGGTCTCGGCGGCCAGGCTGACATTGGCCTTCGCCAGGCCCATGCGGTCGGCGCGGCCGCGGATCTGCTCGACGGCCTCTTCGCCTGAGATGTAGGCGCAGGACACGCCGCGAGACGCGGCGCTGGCGCAGACCTGCAGCAGCAGGGTGGACTTCCCCACGCCGGGGTCGCCGCCGATCAGCAGAGCCGAGCCCGGCACCACGCCGCCGCCGCAGACGCGGTCGAACTCGTCGACGCCGGTCAGCAGGCGTGGGGGCGGGGCGGTCTCGCTCTCCAGGCCAGTGAACTGCAGGCCGCGCAAGCGGGTGGCCTTGGTCGTCGACAAAGCGCCCGGCGGCTTGGCGCCGACCTCCTCGACCAGGGTGTTCCAGCTTTGGCAGGCGGGGCATTGCCCGGACCACTTGGTCTGGACCGCGCCGCAGGACTGGCAGGCGTAGACGGCGCCGTCGCGGGCCATGGGGTCTCCTGATTCTCGGATGATGGGAGACTACAGGCTGGCGGGCCGCTGCGCCAAAGCCGGACGCAGCCAAGCCGGACGACACGCGTTAGGGTGGCAAGGGCGCCGTGAAGGAGAGCAAGGACGATGGCCGGGAGCGGGGCGTGGCGTTGCGGCGTGGCGATCGCCGCCATGGTGGTTGTGGCCGGGTGCGGAAAGCCCGGCGAGCGGCGCGCTTCGGGGCCCGTCGAGGTCAACGGCAAGTCAGTCGACCTACAGCAGCTCGAAGAGGAATCGGAGCGGGCCGAGAAGGCGGCGCGGACGGGCGCGCAGCCCCTGGCGCCGGCCGGCCTGAAGACCTTGCTGCCGGCCAGCGTTGGCGGTTTCGCGCGCGGGCCGGTCAGCGATGGGCTGGGCCCCGAGCCGGGCATGGCGAAAGCCAGCGCGCGCTATGTGAAGGGAACCTCGGCCTTCGTGCTGGAGGTCACCGACTTCGGCGCGATCGGCAGCGTCGGCGCCTCGGACGACGCCCGGGGCTCGACCAGCACGCGGCGGACGGCCACCGGCTATGAAACGATCACGACATCGGGCGGGCGGCTGGTCACCGAGACTTGGGACACGGACTCCAAGTCGGGCCGCTACAGCATCGTGGCCGCCGATCGCTTCGCGGTTTCCGCCGAGGGCTCGGCCGACACGGTCGACGTGCTGAAGGCCGCCGTCGAGACCGTCAACGCCGCCCGATTGCGAGCGCTCGCGGGCTAAGCGCCGACGACCACGCGGCGGGCGCGGGGCGCGATGCGGGTCAGGAGTTCGTAGGCCGACGTCCCGGCGGCGCTGGCGGCCTCGTCGATCGACAGGTTCGGGCCGAACAGCTCGACCATCGCGCCGGGGCGAGCGGCGTCGCAGTCGGTGATGTCGATGGCCAGCAGGTCCATGGAGACCCGGCCCAGCAGCCGGCGGCGCTGGCCGTCGAACCAGGCCTGGCCGTTCGGGTGACTGGAGCGCAGCACGCCATCGGCATAGCCGGCCGCGACGATGGCCACGCGGGTGGTGTCTGGCGCGGTCCAGCCCGCCCCGTAGCCGATGCTCTCGCCGCGCGGCACGACGCGGACCTGCAGGATCGGCGCCTCGACCGTGGCGACGGCGCGGATCTCGGGATGCGGGACGCCTTCGGGGCCGCCGCCATAGAGACTGATGCCCGGCCGCGCCTGATCGAACCGCCAGGCCTCGCCCAGGAACAGGCCGGCCGAGTTGGCGAGGCTGCGACGGGCGTCGGGCAGCAGGGCGACCGCGTCCTGGAAGCGGGTCAGCTGATGGTCGTTCAGCGGATGGTCGGGCGTATCGGCGCAAGCCAGGTGGCTGATGACGAGGTCCAGATCCAGGCGCTTCAGCCGATCGGTCGCGCCGACCAGCACCTTGACCTCTTCCGCCCGCAGCCCAAGCCGGTTCATCCCGGTGTCGACATGCAGCGCCGCCTTCAGCCGTCCCGAGCGGGCCTGGGCGTTCCAGGCCTCGATCTGCGGCAGGCTGTTGAGGACGGGGACAAGCCCGGCGCCCTCCAGCGCGTCGCCTGACCCGGGCGTGGCGCCGTCCAGCACGTAGATCGTCGCGTCGCGGTCGCTCAGGGCTTGGCGCAACGCAACGCCCTCGGACAGGCGGGCGACGTAGAAGCTTCGGGCGCCCTCGGCCCACAGGCGGTCGGCCACCAGGCCCGCGCCCAGGCCATAGCCGTCGGCCTTCACCGCCGGCGCCAGCTCGGCGTTCCCGGCGCGCTTGCGCAGCGCTCCGTAGTTGGCGGCGAGGGCGTCGAGATCGAGAGTCAGGCGGGCTTCGGTCACGAGGCGCTGTTTAGGGTCTACAGCGCCCCGGACCAACAGGTTTTCCGCGCTCAGCCGCTATAGGCGTACTCGGCCTTGCCATAGACGCCGATCAGATCGACGCCGTAGTTCGCCAGGCCGAGGGCCAGGTCGGTGAGGAATGCGAAGTTCGCCTTGGCGTACATACCGACGTCGGCCTTCTCGGCCTCGGCCAGCAGCCAGCCGACCATGGCGGCCTTCGTGCCGATCCCGTTCGCGCCGTCGCCGCCATAGCTGGCGAAGTAGTCGGCTCGCGTGTCGATCAGGGCGTGGATCTTGGCGTCCGTTGGCGTGCCGCCGAAAATCGTCGTGTATGCCTTCTTGGTTGCGTCGAACAGCGACAGCGAGCCGTAGTCGGCCGTGAACTTCGCCTTGCCTTCGCCGACCTTCCCCAGATTGACGGCGAAGTTGATATAGCGGTTCTCAAGATTGAAGTTCTGGTAGTAGGCGCTGTAGAGGTTGTTCGGATTGATGCCTGTCGACAGCAGCAGGTAGTCGAAGCCGGCGCCAGTCGGCGCCTTGCCGGTGAAGAACTCGTAGCTCAGCGTCGCGACGCTGGCGGTGTTGTCTGCGCGATTGACGATCTCGGCGTAGGCCGCATTGACGCCGACCTTACCTGTCACCAGGCGCGTGCCCAGGTCTGTATAGAAGGCCGCGCCAGAGCCGGAGTATGCGTCCTCGCGGCCGACGTTGTACATGGCCTTGCGGACCGCCGTGAGGATCGGGTTGCTGTTGTCGAGGCCACCCCCTCCGGTTCCGCCACCGAGGTGATCATTGACGCCGTTCGAGCCGAGGTCTTCGGATCCGACGATGAAGTAATTCCCTCGCGTCGTGAGGTTTGAATAGGTAATGTAGAGCTTGTAGGTGCCAGTGGAGTCCGGTTTGAAGTTCAGGATGCTGTCCTGCGGGTAGCGATCGGGAATCCCGATGTCGTCGCCGTCCGAGAAGAGCAGAAGATGGCCGGTGCTGTCGAAGAGGCTGAGCGTAACCTGATAGTCGCCGCTAGCCAGGAAGTCATACTCCGCACCCGCCTTCATATCGACTAGAATGAAATCCTGGACCTCGCCGGTCGTGAAGGCGCCGGTGAACGACGTTTCATTGTCATAGTATTTGACGGTCGACGTCGTGAAGACGAGCTTGCCGTCCGGGTTCTGATATTCCTCAAGCGAAAGTGTCAGAGCGACATCGCTCACGGTCCAGTTCGGATTTACCGGCATGCAAAACTCCCCCCAACGCAGAGGGAGGAACCTACGAAGATCGAGCGCGGCCGCAAGGTGAAATGCCCATCTTGGGTTGATTTATCTCAACCTCTGTTTTTCACGCCTATCCGTGATGCGTGCTCATGAACCGGGTCGCCAGGCTTTCCGCGCCGGAGGCGATGATCTGTACGCCGATGCACAGCAGCAGGAAGGCGACCAGCCGCGACAGGACGCGCGCCCCGGACGGGCCCAGCATGCGCATGACGCGGCCAGAGGCGCTGTAGAACAGCCAGACCATGATGGCCACGACGGCGGCGGCCAGGCTGGCGCCGATGAAGAACGGCGCGACCGCGCCGCCTTCGGTGGGGCGCTGCGACGAGAGGGCGATGGCGACCGAGATCGAACCGGGGCCGGTCGTGAACGGCATGGTCAGCGGGAAGAAGGCGACGTCTTCGTGGGTCTGGGCCGGCTCGGTCTGGCTGGTCTTGCGCTCCTCGTTCTCCTGCGGGTCCATCAACAGGCCCCAGGCGCGGATCGCCACCACCAGGCCGCCGGCCACCCGCAGGGCGCCCAGGCTGACGCCGAAGAAATTCAGGATGTAGCCGCCCAGCAGCAGCGAACCCAGCAGCACCAGGAACGCGTAGAAGCCGATCTGCCGCGCCAGCTTGCGCCGCTCTTCGCGCGCGCGGCCGCCCATCGCCTGGTGGAAGATCAGCGAGGCCCCGACCGGATTGACGATCGAGAACAGCGCCGGAAACGCCAGCAGGAAGGCGCCGACCAGGCTGGAGGTGGGCAGGGGGCTGAAGTCCATGCGACTCGTCGGGCTGGAGGGCGAGGTCGCGACCGTGGCCCGACCGATCGCCCCGCGTCAAACCACCTGTTCGTCCCCCTTATTCGTCGGAGGGGATGTTCCGGGCCTGGGCGAAGTAGTGGTCCTTGGCCAGGTTGCCGAAGCGGGTGGTGTCGCTGTTGAACGACAGGCGCACGGTGCCGATGGGGCCGTGACGCTGCTTGGCGATGATCACTTCGGCCAGGCCGTGCAGGCGGTCCATTTCTTCCTGCCAGGTCAAGTGCTCGGGCGTGCCCTCGCGCGGCTCGGCGCGGCCCACGTAGTAGGCCTCGCGGTAGACGAACCACACCATGTCGGCGTCCTGTTCGATCGAACCGGATTCCCGAAGGTCGGAGAGCTGCGGCCGCTTGTCGTCGCGCTGTTCGACCTGACGCGAGAGCTGCGACAGGGCGATGACGGGACAGGAGAGCTCCTTGGCCAGGGCCTTGAGACCCATGGTGATCTGCGAGACTTCCTGCACCCGGCTGGCGTTGGCCGAGAGGTCCGAGCCGGTGACCAGCTGCAGGTAGTCGACCACGATCAGATCAAGGCCCACCTGGCGCTTCAGGCGGCGAGCCCGGGCGGTCAGCTTGGCGATGGAGATACCGCCGGTGGCGTCGATGTAGAGCGGGGCTTCCTGCAGCTCCATGGCCGCATCGCGCACGCGCCCGAACTCGCTGGCGTCGATCTCGCCCTTGCGCAGCTTGTCGCCTGATACGCCGGAGGCGTCGGCCAGCATACGCAGGGCCAGCTGTTCGGCGCTCATTTCCAGCGAATAGAACGCCACGACGCCGCCTTGGACGGTCTTTCGCGTCCCGTCGGGCTGGATCTCGTAGGCGTACTTCTTGGCGATGTTGAAGGCGATGTTGGTCGCCAGCGCGGTCTTGCCCATCGACGGACGACCCGCGAGCACGATCAAGTCGGACGGGTGCAGCCCGCCGATCTTCTGGTCAAGGTCGATCAGGTCGGTCGAGATGCCCGACATGCCGCCTTCGCGGCTGTAGGCCTCGGCGGTCATCTCGACGGCGCCGCGCAGGGCGTCGCCGAAGCTGACGAAGCCTGACGAGGCCGTGCCGCTCTCGGCCAGGCTGTACAGCTGCTGTTCCGCCGCCTCGATCTGGTCGCGGGCGGATTTCTTCTCTTCGTCCCGGCCGCCAGCGCCGCCCTGCGCAGCCGTGGCGATGTCGCCGCCGATACGGATCAGCTCGCGGCGCAGCGAGAGGTCGAAGATCACCCGGGCGTAGTCGCCGGCGTTGGCGGCGGGCGGGGCCCGGTCAACCAGATCGGCCAGGTAGCGCAGCCCGCCCAGCTCCTCGAACGCCGCGTCGGCCTTGAACTCGTCGGCCAGCAGGATCGGTTCGGCCAGCTGGCCCTTGCGGACGTGGGTCTCGATCGACTGGAACAGCCGCTGGTGGAAGGGCTCGTAGAAGCAGCGGGCCTGCAGGCTGTCGGTCAGGCGCTCGTAGGCGGCGTTGTCGTACAGCAGGATGCCGAGCAGCGCCTGCTCGGCCTCCATGTTGTGCGGCGCCACGTTGATCGTGGGTTCTGGAAGGCCGGGGAGAACGAGGTCGAGCGCGGGGACGAGAGACATCGGGAGAAATTAACGCGACGGCGTGTTCGGCGCGCGGAGGACTTGCCTCGGCGACGGAGATGAACGGGGATGTTCTGTGTATGTTTTTGCGCGCCGAGCGTGCAAGCGCACGCGTCGATACGGGCGTCCGCTTCTGACGTGTGGTGAAACGAAAGGGCGCGGAGATCGCTCTCCGCGCCCGAAGGTTTGCGCGTTTTTCAGCCCGTCCGCTTACCAGTTGTAGGCCAACCGGGTGTAGAAGAAGCGGCCGTTGAAGCCGAACGGCGAGTAGCTGGGGAAGCCGACCACGCCGGTCGTGTTGACCGCCGCCGGGGCGCGGTTGGGATATTCGTCGAACAGGTTGTTCACGCCCACCGCCCAGGTGATCTTCTGGGCGAAGGTGTAGCGGCCTTCCAGGTCCCAGACCGTCTTGTCGCCGGTGTGATAGTCCAGGGTCTGGTTGGCGTTGGGCACCAGCACCGAACCGTAGAAGGCGCCCTTCAGGGTCGCGCCCCACGGTCCGTTGGACCAGTCGCCGGTGGCCACGAACTTGTGGTCCGGCGTGCCTTCCTCGAACGTGGCCACGTTGACGCGGGCGAACAGCGCCGGAGGGACGGGCAGGGACGACAGCGTGCTGGTGGTCGGCACGCGCGTGACCTTGGTGTCGTTGAAGTTGGCGGCCAGGGTGAGGTCGAAGCGACCGGCTTCCTCGGCGTCCAGGCGGTAGCGGCCCACCACGTCGACGCCCTTGGTCCGGGTGTCGACGCCGTTGATGAAGAAGCGGGCCGTGGTCACGCCGAACGGCTGCAGCAGGGTGTAGATGGCTTGCTGGGTCGCCGTGCCGGTCGCCGAGCCCTGGATGTTCTCCGACAGCACGATCCGGTTGTCGATGTCGATCTGGTAGGCGTCGACGGTCAGCTCGAACGGGCCTTTGTGGAAGACCGCGCCGAACGAGTAGTTCTTGGACTTCTCCGGCTCCAGCGGCTTGGCGCCCAGGGCGCGCGCCGTGGCGCTGGTGGCCGGGAAGGTGCCGACATCCACCGCCGCGCCGCCGATGATGTTGATCGACGTGGTGGTGAAGTACTGCTGCTGCAGGGCCGGGGCGCGGAAGCCCGAGGAATAGGCCCCGCGGATCGCGAAGCTGTCGGTCAGGTCATAGCGCGCGGCGACCTTGCCCGTCGTGGTCGAGCCGAAGTCCGAATAGTCCTCGTAGCGAACGGCCAGATCGACGTCGAACTTGTCGGTGACCTGGTTGTCCAGATCGACATAGAGGCTCTTGGAGTTGCGGCTGACATCGACTTCGTTGCTGGGGCGGAAGCCCGGGAAGCCTTGCGCGCCGGCGCCCTTGCCGTTGCCGCCGTTGCTCCACGACGCCGTCTCGCCCGCCCGGATCTTGTAGGTCTCGTCGCGATACTCGGCGCCGAAGGCCAGGGTGCTGGGCTTGGCGAAGTGGAAGATTTCCAGCGGCCGGGTGACGTCCAGCGAGGCGACCGTCTGGCCGTACTGCATCGAGCCGTCCTTGAACCGCGTCGGCGACGTCGGGCCGAGCGAGGCGTTCAGGGAGTTGATCGTGCCGTATTCGACCTTGTTGTTCCCGTAGTTCACCGCGGCGTCGACCGTGAAGCCGCCGACCTCGCCCTTGGCGCCGAAGGCCAGGTTGTAGTCGTCGATGTCGGTGGTGATCTTCGGGATGTAGCCGTTCGGGTAGACCGAGACATAGTTGTTGGCGTTGTCGGCCAGGCGCGGGAAGGCGGCGCTTTCACCCTTGCGATTCTGGTACCCCGCCAGGCCGTACAGCTTCCAGGCGTCGTTCAGGGGCAGGCCGAAGTTGGCGTAGACCGTCTTGGTCTCGACCTGGGGATCGCCGTAGAGGCCGGTCACCTTGTTGGGCGTGACGCGCGGGTCGAGGTCCGAGCGGTTGGTCGGGTTGCGGTACGAGTACTCGCCCGTGACGGTCAGGAAGCCGTCGTTGGGCAGGGCGAAGCCTTGCCACAGCGAGGCGCTGTAGGTCGGACCATCGTCGGCCTTGCGGCCGGCGGTGTTGCGGGTGGTCTTGATGGTGGTGTGGTAGACGCCGTAGCTGGCGGTGGCGCCGCCGCCGCTGCTGGCTTCGCGCAGGCGCAGGTTGATGACGCCGGCGATGGCGTCCGAGCCGTACTGGGCCGCGGCGCCTTCACGCAGGATCTCGACGCTCTGCAGAGCGGCGGTCGGGATGGTGTTCAGGTCGAACGGCGCCGAGCCGCGACCGATCGAGCCGTTGATGTTGACGAGGGCCGAGGTGTGCGCCCGGTGGCCGTTCAGCAGCACCAGGGTCTGGTCCGGGGCCAGGCCGCGCAGGGTGGCCGGACGCACCGAGTCGGTGCCGTCGGTCACGGCCGGACGCGGAAAGTCGATCGAGGGCGCCAGATTCGCCAGGGCCTGGGCCAGTTCGGGCGTGCCCTGGCGGGTCAGCGCCTTGCTGTCGACGACGTCGACCGGCGAGACGGTGTCCAGGCGCGAGCGCGCGACACGGGTGCCGGTGACGACGATCTGTTCGACCGTGGAATCGTCTGCGGCCGGCGCGGCGGTCTGGGCGTGGGCGGTGGCGGCGAAGGCCGTCAGCGAGGCCGCGGCGAGCAGCAAGCTTCTGTAACGCATGAGATATCCCCTCTCATTTGGCCAAGGGACGAACGCGTTTGCCCGCGTCCCCGGAGGGGCTTTCCATCCCCCAGCGGGAACATGGGATTTCGCACTTATGCGTACAAGCTAAGCAATTCTGCGCGATCGCGCAGAAAAAAACGGCGCGGATCGCTCCGCGCCGTCCTCATTTCGAAAGCTCCGACTCCGGAAGGAGTTAGGCTTCGTAGTCGCCTTCTTGCGAGCCGGCGCCGCCTTCCAGGAGGTCCTGGGCGGCTTCGGCTTCGGCGGCGCGTTCTTCTTCGAACTGCGAGGCGATGACGTTTTCGCCGCGCGCTTGGCGCTCGGCTTCGTCCTGGCTGCGCGCGATGTTCAGGGTGACCGTGATGGTCACTTCGGCGTGCAGCTTCACCTTCACTTCGTGGACGCCCAGCGTCTTGATCGGCTTGTCCAGCACGACCATCGAGCGGTCGACCTTGCCGCCTTCGGCGCGGATGGCGTCAGCCACGTCGCGACCGGCGACCGAACCGTACAGCTGGCCGCTTTCGCCGGCCTGACGGATCAGGATGTACTGCGTGCCGTCCAGCGACTCGCCGGTCTTGGCGGCGGTTTCGCGGTTCTTGACGTTGCGGGCTTCGATCTCAGCGCGCTGAGCTTCGAAGGTGGCCAGGTTCGCCTTGGTGGCGCGCAGGGCCTTGCCGCGGGGCAGCAGGTAGTTACGGGCGAAGCCGTCCTTGACGGTGACTTCGTCGCCGAGGACGCCGGTGCCTTCAACGCGTTCGAGCAGAATGACTTTCATCGTGGCGTCTCCCTTACTTCACGACGTAGGGGAGCAGGGCCAGGAAGCGGGCGCGCTTGATGGCCTTGGCCAGTTCGCGTTGCTTCTTGGCCGACACCGCGGTGATGCGCGACGGAACGATCTTGCCGCGCTCCGAGACGTAACGCTGCAGCAGCTTCACGTCCTTGTAGTCGATCTTCGGCGCGTTGGCGCCCGAGAACGGGCAAACCTTGCGGCGACGGAAGAACGGACGGCGGGCGCCGCCGGCGGCGCCGGCGGCCGGAGCCGCGGCTTCGGGAGCAGTCGTATCGGTCATGATCTATCTCTCCCTTACGCCTGAGCCTGAGCGCCGAAGTCTTCGCGCGGACGTTCCGGGCGGTCGCCGCGATCGCGACGGGCCAGGACCGGCGAGAGTTCGAGGTCCAGCTCTTCCACGCGGATGGTCATGAAGCGCAGCACATCTTCATTGATGAGCAGCTGACGCTCCATTTCCTTCACGGCCGGCGCCGGGGCGTCGATCGCGAGCAGGGAGTAGTGGCCCTTGCGGTTCTTCTTGATGCGGTAGGTGAGGTTGCGAAGGCCCCAGTACTCGATCTTGGCGATGTGGCCGCCATTCTCTTCGATGAGGGTCTTCAGTTGCTCGTTCAGAGCTTCGGCCTGTTGCGGCGAGATGTCCTGCCGCGCGATGACCACGTGTTCGTAGAACGCCATGTTTTCCTTCTTCCGTTGGGGAAGGCGGCGCGGCCGACGACGGAAGTCCGTCGACCACGATGGATCCGGCGCGCCGAGCGAGGATAAACCCCGGTCCCAGATGGGTGCGCGCAAGACCGCCTTCCGTGAGAACGCGCGCTATTACAGAAGATGGTCGCGAAACGCAAGCCGAACAGGACTTTGCCGCCGAAAACGGCATGTAAACATCTGTCCGACAAATGAGGCCGGGCCGGGGTTTCATCCCCAGGGCCAAGTATGCTAGCAGGCGAGGCATGGGGATCCGTTCTCATTTCGTGATCGCGTTTGCTGCGGCTCTCGCCGTCGCCGCGCCCGCGCGCGCCGAGATCGTCCAGAAGCCCAACATGTCGGTTTCCGCCAAGGATGGCCGTTTCACCGGCTATTCGGCGGCTCTGCCGCTGGATCTCTCCACCGACACCGAGAAGGTCGCCCTGACGGTCAAGTCGTCGGGCATGATCGAGAACCCGACCTACGATTTCGACCTGAACCTCAGCCGCAAGCCCGACGACGACCGTGTCGGCGAGCGCTCCATGGCGGTCGGCGCCTCGTGGAACGAGCGCGAGGCCAAGCTGCGGTCGTCGATGTCGCGAATGTTCGGCTTCGGTCTGCTGCCGCGCGCCAACTATCTGCGCGTCTCGATGGACATGGACGCCAGCCAGGCCATCGCCGTGCCGGGCAAGATCCCGGTGGCCCGCGCCAATATCCGCTCGTCGCTGACCCTGGACGGCAAGCCGGTCGGCTCGATCGCGTTCGGCGGCGGTTCGACCGGCGAGGAGGGGGTGGATCTGTCCCTGACCCGGCCCTTCGACATTCCCGCCGAGCTCACGGTCAGCCTGCGCGGGGCGCCCACCCGGGGGGTGAACGCCCGCGACGAGTGGCGCCTTCAGGACGCGCGCGCCATGATCAAGCTGGTGAAGGCGAGCTGGTAGCCTCCAGTTTCCGATCCTTCTTCGCGGCGACTTCGGCGAAGCGCTTCAGATAGTCCGGGTGCTCGGTGCCCATCAGCTTGTCCCACCAGGTGAAATAGAGCCCATAGTTCCAGCCCGCCTGGGCGTGGTGCAGGTCATGGTGGGTGACGGTCGTCACGAACGGGATCAGCGGTCGGCCGTCCTTGCGCCCCGGGAACAGCTCGTAGCCCGAATGGCCGATCGTGTTGCGGACGATCTGGTGCAGCATGAACAGGCCGACGACCGGCCACTGGGTCGGGACCAGGATCATCCACAGCGGCACGAACAGGCCGTTGATCGCCGCCTCGCCCAGGTCGAAGCTGTAGGCGGTGAACGGCGAGGGATTGTTCGACCGGTGGTGCCGCCGGTGGAAGCGCCGGAACAGGCGCCGGTCGTGGATCAGCCGGTGGGTCCAGTAGAACCAGGCGTCATGGGCCAGGATCATCAGGACCAGACTGGTCCAGAACCAGACCGGGCCCCAGCTCCGGGCGACATGGGGGCCCGGCAGCCAACCGGCCCGGAAGAGGCCGAAGGTCAGCAGGCCGATCGTCGAGAAGATGGCGATCGAGCGGATCGAGGTCAGAAACTCGATCAGCAGCTGCCGCGCGGGCGGACGGGTCTCGCGGATCTTGCGGCCGGCCAGCGGGATGGCCAGCACGACCCACAGGGCCAGCCAGACGCCGACCGAGAAGAACACATAGCGGGTGACGTCGGCCCGCATGGCGTCCAGCCAGTTGCGGGCGAAGGGGAGAAGGGCGTCAAGCATCGGGAGGTTCCGGGGGTGAGAGACCTCGCCAGGACGCCGGACGCTTCTCGGACCGTCTCGCCGTTCGCGAAATCAGGCCCGCTTGTCGGTTTTCGATGCGCTTTCGCCGGTTTCGACGAGCCGGAGGTGCGGATGGGGCGGGGTGACGTCCTGCCGCCAGGCGGTCGGGGTCACGCCCGTGGCGGCGCGGAAGGCGCGGTTGAACGGCCCCAGCGAGGCGAAGCCCAGCTCGTAGGCGATGGTCGAGACCGACTTCAGCGCCTGTTCGGGATCGGCGAGGGCGATCTTGGCCGCCTCGATGCGTCGACCGTTGACGTAGTCGGCGAAGTTGCGGTGGCCCAGCGTGCCGTTGATCAGCTTGCGCAGGCGATGTTCGGGCGCGCCGACCAGGGCCGCCAGGGTCCCGATCGACAGGTCCTCGCCGCGCCACACCTCGTTCTCGTTCATGGCCTTGTCCAGGCGCGCCAGCACCAGGCGGTCGGCGGGGGTCAGGTCCAGCGGCGGGGCGGCGGAGGGCTGAGGCGTTTCGCCGGCCGCCGCCGGCGCCTGCACCAGCAGCGGCTCGACCCGCAGAAGGGCCACGGCGGCGCCGAGAGCCAGCACGGCCATGACGATCGCCTGCACCAGATGCGGCAGCGCCGGGTGGTCGTCGAACCCGAAATTGCAGACGCTTTCGACAAAGGTGTAGCCGGCTGCGGCGGCGGCCAGCGGCGCGCGCAACTGCCGGCGCTGGTCAACCAGGTCGCTTCGCCAGCCGCGCCAGGCGATCACCAGCACGTGGGCGACGATCGCCAGGGAGAAGGCCGCGAAGGCCTGCCAGACCAGGATGCGAAGGGGCGAGTAGGGAAGGCTTGCCCCCAGAATCCCAGCGGCCAGACAGGCGCCGGGAACGGCATAGCGCCAGGGCGGAATGACGGGCCTGTCCTCGAACAGCACCCAACAGAACAACCACAGGGCGCCCGGCGCCGTCACCGACATCATCCAGATCAGGGCGTTCGGATGCAGGCCGCCGTAGGCGCTGTCGATCGCGTGGGCGATGGCGCAGGCGAACAGCGCCACCCCCGTCCAGCGAGCGGGCGTCAGGCGGCGGCTGGCGGCCAGGGCCATGCCGGTCGCCGCGAAGGCGCCGACGGCTATGCCGCGCGCGGCGATCTCGATGTGGGCTGGATCGGTCATGACCGATCATGTCCCCTGCGCCGCGCGACCCTCAAGCCCCGCGGCTGGCTGAAACTCGAAAACGCTCGCTACTTCTTGGCCTTGTAGGCCTTCACCGCGTCCATGGTCTGGGTGACGTGGCCCTGGAAGTTGGGGTCGGTGTAGCTGAGCAGGATCTTGCCGTTGGGCGCGATCACGTACGAGGTGCGGTTGGACCAGTCGGGCTTCACCGCCAGCGCGACGTCGTAGGACGACACCAGGGCCTTGTCGGCGGCCGCGACGGCGAACTTGTCGCGGCAGTGTTCTTTCGAGAAATCCTTGATGCGGTCCACGTTGCCGGCCGTGACGCCGATCACCGTCGCGCCCAGCTTCTGGAACTCGGGCGTGGCCTCGGCGAACTCGTGGGCTTCGGCCGTGCAGCCCGAGGTGTAGGCCGCGGGGAAGAAGTACAGCACCACCGGACCCTTCTTCAGCGCCTTGGCCAGGTTGAAGTCGAAGTCCTTGCCGGCCAGGGCGGCCTTGGCGCTGAAGTCGGGAGCCTTGTCGCCAACCTTGAGGGCGGCCAGGGCAGGAGAGGTCGCGGCCAGGGCCAGGGCGGCCGCGGCGATACCGGCGAGCAGACGGGACATCAAAAGCTCCTGCGGGAGGTGTTTACGGTCGCGTCTTGGATAACCCCATTCTTTCATCTTCCAAACCGCTACCTTCGTCGTTACCTGCGCTTCGGACGAGGGAGACAAGACGATGGCGACGGGCGACAGCGGGATTCCGACCCTGGCCGAATGGGCCGGCGGGCCCGACAGGCTGAAGGCGCTGTTCGAGGCCTTCTACGCCAGGGTCCCCGGCGATCCGATCCTGGCGCCGGTCTTCGCCCGCATGGACCCGCATCACGCCCAGCATGTGGCGGCCTTCGTCGGCGAGGTGTTCGGCGGGCCCAAGGCCTATACGGAGGCGGGCGGCGGCCATGCCGCGATGATCCGCAAGCACATGGGTCGTCACCTGACCCAGGAGCAGCGCCGGGCCTGGGTGGCCCTGATGCTCGACACCGCCGACGCGGTCGGCCTGCCGGACGACCCGGAGTTCCGCGCCGCCTTCGTCGGCTATCTGGAATGGGGAACGCGCCTGGCGGTGATCAACTCGGCCGAGGGCGTTCCCGAGCCGGAGGGCGAGCCGCCGATGCCGGTCTGGGGCTGGGGGCCGCCGGGAGGCCCGTGGCTGGGATGAAGGATTGGGGGTGACTTGCCGCCTTGCCCCCTTTGGCCTAACCCTCCCGCCCTTGAATCTCTAAAGGACGGAGCGGGCTTCCATGAGCATCGCCTTCATTTTTCCGGGCCAGGGCAGCCAGTCGGTGGGCATGGGCGTCGATCTGGCCGAGGCCTTCGCCAGCGCGCGCGAAGTGTTCCAAGAGGTCGACGACGCCTTGGGCCAGAAGCTGTCGACGCTGATGAAGGACGGGCCCGAAGGCGACCTGACCCTGACCGAAAACGCTCAGCCAGCTCTGATGGCCGTCAGCCTGGCCGTGACCCGCACGCTGGAGAAGGACTTCGGCGTCGGAATCGACCGGGCCGCCTTCGTGGCCGGTCACTCGCTGGGCGAATATTCGGCCCTGGCCGCCGCCGGCGCCATCAGCCTGGCCGACACCGCGCGCCTCCTGAAGCTGCGCGGCCAAGCCATGCAGCGCGCCGTGCCGGTGGGCGAGGGCGCGATGGCCTCGCTGATCGGCCCCAAGACCGACTTGGCCCTTGCCGAGGCCGCCGCCCAAGCCGGTTCGGAAGTCGGCGTCTGCGTCGTGGCCAACGACAACAACAACGGCAATGTCGTGATCTCGGGCGCCAAGGCGGCCGTGGACCGCGCCATCGAAAAGGCCAAGGAGCTGGGCGCGCGGGCCATCCCGCTGAACGTCTCGGCCCCGTTCCACTGCCCGCTGATGCAGCCGGCGGCCGATGAGATGGCGCAGGCCCTGGCCAAGACCACGATTATCGCCCCGCGCACACCGCTGGTCGCCAACGTCACCGCCGCGCCTGTCCATGATCCGGACGTGATCCGCAGGCTGCTGGTCGAGCAGGTCACCGGCCGCGTCCGCTGGCGCGAGAGCATGACCTGGCTGGCTGGCCCGGGCGGCGTCACCCGCTTCGCCGAAGCCGGCGCCGGCAAGGTCCTCTCCGGCATGGCCAAGCGCATCGCCCCGGACGCCGAGGCGACGCCCCTGAACACCCCGGCGGACCTCGAAGCGTTCGCCAAGTCGCTCTAAACCAAGGAAGACCGACACATGTTCGATCTGACCGGCAAGACCGCTCTCGTCACTGGCGCCACCGGCGGCATCGGCGGGGCCATCGCCCGCGCCCTGCATGCCCAGGGCGCCCACGTCGTGCTCTCGGGCACCCGCGAATCGGCCCTGGCCGAGCTGAAGTCCGAACTGGGCGAGCGCGCTTCGACCGTCGTGGCGAATCTCTCGGACGCCGCCGCCGTCGACGGCCTGGTCGCCAAGGCCGAGGAAGCCGCCGGCGCTCCGCTGGACATCGTGATCGCCAACGCGGGCGTCACTCGCGACGGCCTGATCGTCCGCATGAAGGACGAGGACTGGGACACCGTCATCAAGGTGAACCTGGAAGGCTATTTCCGCCTGGCCCGCGCGGCCGCCAAGGGCATGATGAAGCGCCGCGCCGGCCGCATCATCGGCATTACCTCGGTGGTGGGCGTCACGGGCAATCCCGGCCAGACCAACTACGCCGCCTCCAAGGCTGGCATGATCGGCTTCTCCAAGGCCCTGGCCCAGGAACTGGCCAGCCGCGGGGTCACCGTGAACTGCGTCGCGCCCGGCTTCATCGCCAGCCCGATGACCGACGCCCTGAACGAGCAGCAGAAGGCCGGCATCCTGGCGACCATTCCCGCCGGCAAGCTGGGCGAGGGGAGCGATATCGCCGCCGCGTGCGTTTTCCTGGCGAGCGATCAGGCGGGCTACGTCACCGGTCAGACCTTGCACGTCAATGGCGGCATGGCCATGATCTAAAACTCCCCCGTTCCTTTTGGCGACCCGCTAGTAAGCCGAAAAGGAACGTGATAGGCGGAGCCCGACAATTCCTGCGGATAGCGCGGCTTTCGCCTCGCTGTTCGTGGGCCGAAATTTCATAACGAGGGACTGAACAGAATGTCCGACATTCTCGAGCGCGTGCGTAAGATCGTCATCGAACACCTGGATGCCGATCCCGAGAAGGTCACCGAGAAGGCCTCCTTCATCGACGACCTGGGCGCCGACAGCCTCGACAACGTTGAGCTGGTGATGGCGTTCGAAGAAGAGTTCGACATCGAAATCCCGGACGACGCCGCCGAGCACATCCAGACGGTTGGCGACGCCGTGAAGTTCATCACGGAAAAGACCGCCTAATAGGCGTCGAGTTCGCTAGTCGAACCTGACCATTTCCGCCGCGTCGCACGGGCTCTTGCCATCGTGCGCGCGGCGGTTTTCGTTTGAGGCCAAGATTCGCGGCTGGCGTGGTGTCGGGGCTCTCCCCAGATATCGCCTCCCGCATCGAAGGTTTGGGAGTGATCCATGCGTAGAGTCGTCGTCACGGGTATCGGCCTGCTGACCCCTCTGGGCCAGGGCGTTGACGTCACCTGGAAGAACATCCTCGCGGGCAAGTCCGGCGCCAATCGCATCACGGCCTTCGATCCGACCGACTATGCCTGCCAGGTCGCCTGCGAGGTTCCGCGCGTCGACGGACGCGGCGGCGGCGGCCCGGACGTCGAGGGCAGCTTCGACCCCGACCAGACCATGAGCCCGCGGGACCAGAAGCGCGTCGACGACTTCATCCTGTACGGCATCGCCGCCGCCGACGAGGCCATCAAGGACTCGGGCTGGGTTCCGCAGACCGACGAGGACAAGTGGCGCACGGGCGTCATCCTGGGCTCGGGCATCGGCGGCCTGTCGACGATCGCCGACACCGCGCTTGAGCTGGAAGCCAAGGGCCCCCGCCGGGTCAGCCCGTTCTTCATCTCCTCGGCCTTGATCAACCTGATTTCGGGCCAGGTCTCGATCAAGTACGGCTTCAAGGGTCCAAACCACGCGGTCGTCACGGCCTGCGCCACCGGCGCCCACGCCATCGGCGACGCCATGCGCCTGATCAAGTATGGCGACGCCGACGTGATGATCGCCGGCGGCGCCGAGGCGGCCGTCTGCAAGGTCGGCGTGGCGGGCTTCATCGCCTGCCGCGCCATGGCGACCGCCTTCAACGACACGCCCGAGAAGGCTTCGCGCCCCTATGACAAGGACCGCGACGGCTTCGTGATGGGCGAGGGCGCCGGCGTCCTGGTGCTGGAAGAGTACGAGCACGCCAAGGCGCGCGGGGCCAAGATCTACGCCGAAGTGGTCGGTTATGGCCTGTCGGGCGACGCCCACCACATCACCGCTCCGTCGGAAGACGGCGAGGGCGGCGGCCGCGCCCTGGCGGCGGCGATCAAGGACGCGGGCCTGAAGCCCTCGGACATCGACTACGTCAATGCCCATGGCACCTCGACCATGGCCGACGGCCTGGAGGCGGGCGCCGTCGAGCGGTTCCTGGGCGATCACGCCAAGAACGTCGTCATGTCCTCGACCAAGTCGATGACGGGCCACCTGCTGGGCGCGGCCGGCGCGATCGAGGGCATCTTCTCGATCCTGGCCATCCGCGACCAGATCGCCCCGCCGACGATCAATCTCGACAATCCGGACGTGAACGTCGCCATGAACCTGGCGCCGAACAAGGCCGTGCCGATGAAGATCGACGTCGCCGTGTCCAACAGCTTCGGCTTCGGCGGCACCAACGCCACCGTCGTGTTCAAGAAGGTCTCGTGAGCAAGAAGCCGTCGCCTCCCCGCAAAGCGCCCGCCAAGAGCAAGTCCTCTCGTCGGGAGACCGCCTCGGTGGGGCGGCGGCTGTTCCGCGCCATTTCCGGCGCGTTCGTCACCCTGGTCGTGATCGGCATGGTCGCCATCCTGGGCGCGGCCTTCGTCTATAACGGTCCCGGCCCGGCCGCGAAGGCGGGCGACAAGACCACGGTGATCCTGCGCAAGGGGGCCAGCCTGCCCGAGATCGCCGCCAGCCTCGAGCGGGGCGGGGTCATCCGCTCGTCGTCCGTCTTCATGACCGCCGCCAAGGTCACGGGCGCGGCCCGGACGCTGAAGGCTGGCGAATACGAATTCAACTCGCGCGCTTCGATGGCCGCCGTGCTGGACGCCATCCGCCATGGCCGCATCGTCCGCCACTGGATCACCATTCCCGAGGGACGCACCTCGGACATGGTCATGGACATTCTCAACGCCTCGGACGTGCTGACCGGCAGCGCCGCGACGCCGCCCGAAGGCGCCATCCTGCCCGAGACCTACGAGGTCCAGCGCGGCGAGGACCGCGCCGCCGTCCTGCAGCGCATGATGGACGACCGGGACAAGCTGCTGAACGAACTGTGGGCCAACCGGCAGCCCGGCCTGCCATTCCAGACCAAGGAGGAGGCCGTCACCCTGGCCTCGATCGTCGAGAAGGAAACCGGGCTGGCGTCCGAGCGTCCCAAGGTCGCTGCGGTGTTCGTCAATCGCCTGCGCACGGGCATGCGCCTGGGCTCGGACCCGACGATCATCTACGGCATCTCGCGCGGTCGTCCGCTGGGACGCGGCATCCGCCTGTCGGAGCTGCAGCGCCCGACGCCGTACAACACCTATCTGATCGACGGCCTGCCGCCGACGCCGATCGCCAATCCGGGCCGCGCGGCGCTGGCCGCGGTGCTCAATCCGCCGAAGACCGGCGACCTCTATTTCGTCGCCGACGGCACGGGCGGTCACGTGTTCGCCTCGACGCTGGAACAGCACAACGCCAATGTCGCCAAGTGGCGGCAGATCGAGCGCGATCGCGCCGGCCAGGGCGCTCCCGTTGCGCCGGCCAGGCCGGCGGGGAACTAGCGCCATGTCGCTCTCGGGGATGACCGGCTTCGCCCGGGTCGAGGGCGCCCACGGCGCCTGGTCGTGGGCGGTGGAGGCGCGCAGCGTCAACGGTCGCAATCTCGAGACCCGCTTTCGCGGCCCGCCCGGCTTCGAAACGCTGGAACGCGCCGCCCGGGACGGCGCGCAAGCCCGGTTCCAGCGCGGCCAGCTGACCGTCAACGTCCAGGCCAGGCGCGCCGAGAGCGGTGGCGACGTGCAGGTCAATGTCCAGGTGCTGGAGCGCTACCTGCGCGCCGGGGATCCCTATGTGGCCACCGGCATGGTCGCCAAGCCCACCCTGGACGGCCTCCTGGCCCTGAAGGGCGTCATCGAGGCCCGTGAAGACGAGGATGACGCCGAAGCCCGCGCCGCTGTCGAGGCCGCCATGGCCGCCTCGATCGCCCAGGCCCTGGACGGCCTGAAGGCGGCTCGCCTGGAGGAGGGCGCGGCCCTGGATCCGGTGCTGAACGGCCTGGTCGATCGCATCGAGGACCTGACGGGGCAGGCCGAGCGCGAGGCGGCCGGCCAGCCGGCCGTGCTGAAGGAGCGCTTCGCCCGCCGCATGGCCGAACTGGTCGGCGAGGCGGCGAACGAGGAGCGCATCGTCCAGGAAGCCGCCGCCCAGGCCGTGAAGGCCGACGTGCGCGAGGAGCTGGACCGCCTGGCCAGCCACGTGGCGGCCGCCCGAGGGCTGCTGTCGGGCGAGGGCGCGTCAGGCCGGCGGCTCGACTTCCTCTCCCAGGAATTCATGCGAGAATCCAATACCCTCTGCTCGAAATCGGCCCTGACCAGCCTGACCGCGATCGGTCTGGAGCTGAAGGCCGTGATCGAGCAGTTCCGCGAGCAGGTCCAGAACGTTGAATAAGCCCCATCATCCCCATCGTGGTCTTCTCTTGATGGTCGTCGCCCCCTCGGGCGTCGGCAAGACCTCGCTGACCCGCCGCCTGGTGGCCGACCACAACGACCTGCATCTGTCGATCAGCGCCACGACACGCGATCCGCGTCCGGGGGAGCACGACGGTCGCGACTACCACTTCGTCACCAAGGACAAGTTCCAGGAGATGATCCAGGCCAATGCCTTCCTGGAATGGGCCGAGGTCTATGGCAACTTCTACGGCAGCCCGCGTCCGCCGATCATGGAAGCGCTGGATCGGGGCGAGAGCGCCTTGTTCGATATCGACTTCCAGGGCGCCATGAAGGTCCACGCCCAGGCCAAGGACGATAGCGTGCTGGTCTATATCCTGCCGCCCTCGCTGGCCGAAATGAGCCGCCGCCTACATGCCCGCAGCCAGGACAGCGAGGAGGTCATTCATCGCCGCCTGTCGCGCGCCAAGGATGAGGTCGCCGACTGGGAGCGCTTCGATTACGTCATTCTGAACGATGATTTCGACCGCGCCTACGCGGACCTGGCCCACATCTATCACGCCGAACGCCTGAAGCGGGCTCGCAACCCGTGGATCGGCGACCTGGTGGGCGATCTTCTGAAGGAAGAGATCTAGAAGCGCGGACGGCGGGCCCCAAGACCCGCCGTCGCTGGCCTCGCGTTATAGCGCGCGACGGCCGAAGATCAGGTGGTACAGCGCCAGGATGACGACGGCGCCGATGGTGGCCACCAGCAGGCTGTACAGGTTGAAGCCCGATACGCCGCTGCTGCCGAACTGGTTGAACAGCCAGCCACCGACGAACGCGCCGACGATGCCGAGCACGATATCCAGCAGAACGCCGCTGCCGGTGCGATTGACGAGCTTGCTGGCGATGAAGCCGGCGATCAGGCCAAGAAGAAGCCAGGCGAGAATGGACATCTTGAGGACTCCATGAGCGATCGACCGCCCTGCGCGGCCTTGCCCAATCAAGTCTCGGACGGTCCCGTTAGTTCCCGCGCATCCGCTCCTGAACATAGGCGATCAACTTCTCGGCCGGCGGACGGCCGAACGCGATGAACAGGCCCGAGCCCAAAACGGCTCCGATCAGGAAGGTCAGGTCCATCGTCGAAAATCCCCTAAGATACGCTGGGGAACCTATTGCAGATGGTCCGTGGCCAAGCCAAGGCGACATCAGGGCGCTGCGACGATCGGTCGTTCAGGAGGGCCTGGGCGGCGCTAAAATGGTCAGGATGCAGGTCAGGCCGCCCGGCGCGTAGTCGAAGTCGGCCGACCCGGCCAGATCGCCCCTCAGGCTGGCGGCGATCAGGCGCGAGCCGAAACCGGCGCGCTTGGGCGTCTTGACCTCAGGACCGCCGGTCTCGCGCCAGGTCAGGACGAGGCGCGTGCGTCCATCCAAGGTCCAGGCGACGGCGACGCGCCCCGCCTCGGTCGACAGGGCGCCGTATTTCGAGGCGTTGGTCGCCAGTTCGTGAAAGATCATCGCCAGGGCCACGGCCGCGTTCGGGGCCAGAGGCACGGGCGGACCCTCAAGGCTGACCTGGCTGGCGTAGGGCTGCAGGGCCTCGGCCAGCAGTTCGCCCAGGTCGGCGCCTTCCCAGCTGCGGCGGGTGAGCAGGTCGTGGGCCGAGGCCAGGGCGTGGATGCGGTCGTTGAACTGCGGCAGGCCGTTCTCGGCGCCGCTCTTGTCGCCGGCGGGGCGCAGGCTGTGGCGGGCCAGGGACTGGACCACGACCAGGGTGTTCTTCACCCGATGGTTCAGCTCGTTGATCATCAGCTGCTGGCGCTCGGCGGCCTGGCGCGCTTCGGCCTCGCGGGCGCGCAAGATCTGGGCGGCCGCCTGCAGCGAGCCGCGCACCTCGGCGATCTCCTGCAGGTGCGAGGGCGCCGGGTCCAGCGGCGCGCCGGCGGCCAGGGCCTCGGCTTCAGCGACCAGACCGCGCACGTCGCGCGAGATCGGGCGGGCGAAGGCGAGGGCGGCCGCCACGCCCAGGGCGATCAGCAGGGCGGCGCCGGCGACGGCGGGACCCAGCGAGGTCAGCACGGTCCGGTTCAGTTCCTCGCGCGGCACGCCGACGATGAAGGTCCAGCCATAGGTTGGCGACCGGCTGAACGCCGACAAGGTCTGGATCCCGTCCAGGGTGTGGGTGCGCACCACGCCGTCATTGGCGCGGGCCATGGCCCTCTGCATATCGGGGCTGGCGTGCTTGCCCACCATCCTCTCCTGGTCGCGCGAGCGGGCCACCAGGGCGGCGTTGCGGTCGACGATGCTGGCGGTCCAGGTGTCCGGGAACGCCTGGCCCGTCATCAGGGCGTGGAACGCCGCGGGATGCTGCATGTAGGCCAGCACCAGCAGCCTGCCCTTGAAGCGCACCGGCGCGTTGACGCCGATGATGGGGCCCGCGCCGTGGCGCGGAATCAGGTTGCTGACATTCGACTTGCCCGTCGTCATCTCGGCCCAGGACTGCGGCGTGACGGGGGCGTAGGGCGTCGGCTGACCTGGCGGGATCCGGGTGTTGATCAGCTGCCGATCCATGGTCATCAGCACGATCCAGCCCTCGCGCCCGGCCACGGCCTCGCGCGCCTGCTTCTCGAAGGTGGCCAGGTCGCCCTCGGCCAGGGCCGGAGAGACGGCCAAGCCTTGCAGCACGCTCTGGCCCTGGCCGATCTGGCGGTCGGTGGCCAGGGAGAGAGCCCGGGTCATGGCGACCAGCTGGGTGGAGAAGCGACGCTGACCCTCGCCGTACTGCATGGCCACCAGCGCGCCCATCAGCAGTATGGCCGGCGCAGCCAGGGTCAAGGCCATGAACAGAAGGCGCCGCGTGACCGTCGAAGGCGCCTTCACCGCACTGTTGGTGGTCACGTTCGCCCCGCTCCGACCCGGGGCGCAAGCTGGCGACGGCCGGCTCTACCGTCAATAGCTTTTGCGCGCCGACTACCCGTGATGCGCGGCCAGCATCCAGATCGCCATGGCGATCATCATCAGGTTCTCGGTCAGGGACACGAAGCCCAGCGGAACATTGCTGTCACCGCCGACGCAGGCGCACTTGAGCTCCCGCTTTTCGACATAGACCGCCTTGAACACCGACACCGCGCCGATCCCGCCGATGAACAGGCCCAGCGGCGCGGCCAGCCCCGCTAGGACGCCTGCCGCCATCAATATGCCAGCCGTCAGCTCGGCGAACGGATAGATGTAGCCGTACGGAACCCAGCGGCGCGCCAGCAGGTCGTAGTTCAGGAACATGGTCGAGAAGGTCTCGACGTCGCGCAGCTTCAACATGGCCAGGAGGCTCATGGAGAAGGCGATGAACCACTCGGCCGCCCGCGCGGTCAGCGGCGTCCCGAACGCGGCCTGGCTAGCCGCCAAGGCCATCAGGGCGGCGACGGCGAAGACGGCCAGCACCGGCGTGTAGGTCAGGGCCTTGGGATCGCGCACCTTCTGGCCGAAATGCTTGCGCAGGTCGTCGTAACCGCCGATCCGCTCGCTCTGGATGAAGATCTGCGGCGTCGTCTTGACGCCGTGTTCGACCTTGAAGGCGTCGGTTTCCGCGCGAGTCCTCAGCCAGCGGTCCTCGACCGCATAGCCCTTGGATTTCAGCAGGTGCAGCGCCTTGAGGCCATACGGGCAGACATGCTCGGGCATGACCATGCGGTACAGCACCGCCGTGCGCTCGGGACCGGTATTCATCGCCATACTCCTTGGCTCGAGGTCGGACCCGCCCCATGTAGGTTCCGTACCATGGTACGGAGTCAAGGCATGACGGTCACGATCGCGACCCTGGCGCGCGAGGGCGGCGTCGGCGTGGAGACCGTGCGCTACTACCAGCGCCGCGGACTGCTCCGAACGCCCGAGAAGTCGGGCGGTTCGGCCCTTTCGGGTGGGATAAGGCGCTATGGCGACGAGGACGTGCGGCGGCTGAAGTTCATCCGCCAGGCCCAGGGCGCCGGCTTCACCCTGGAGCAGATCGGCGAGCTGCTGGATCTCGACGCGGGCCAGGACCGGGCCCGGGCGCGCACGCTGGCGGCCGAACGTATCGCGGCCTTGGACGCCAAGATCGCCGAGTTGCAGACGGCGCGGGCCTCTCTGGCGCGGCTGGCGAGCGCCTGCGTGGCGTCGGACACGGGACCGTGCCCGATCATCGGGGCGTTCGAGGGGCCTGACGGCCCGCCCGCGCCCTAGTCCAGGCTTGCTCGAGCCAGCGCCAGGAACCCGGCCAGGTCGACGACTTCGGCCCGAGCATCAGGGCTGATCCCCGCCTTTTCACACAGTTCGCCGCCGCCCAGCGCCTTGAGGCTGGACCGCAGCATCTTGCGGCGCTGGCCGAAGGCGGCGGCCGTGACGCGCTCCAGGGCGGCCAAGACCTGGGCCGGCGGCGGATCGGCCTTGGGGACCAGGCGCACCACGGCGGAGGCGACCTTGGGCGGCGGGGTGAAGGCCTTGGCCGGCAGGTCCATCACGGTCTTGGCGTCGCACAGCACCTGCGAGATCACCGCCAGGCGGCCATAGGCGTCGTCGTCGGTGTCGGCGACGATGCGATCGGCGACCTCCTTCTGGAACATCAGGGTCATCGACAATGGCCGGAACGGGCCCGTCAGCCAGTTGATCAGCAACTGGGTGCCGACGTTGTAGGGGAGGTTCGAGACCACGTGCGCGGGCCCGCCGGCGGCCGCGGCGGCGTCGACCTTGAGGGCGTCGCCCTCGACCAGGTCCAGGCGGCCGCCGGCCACCTCGGCCACTTCCGACAGCAGCGGCAGGAAGCGGCTGTCCTTCTCGATGGCCACGACGCGGGCGCCGGTCTCCAGCAGGGCGCGGGTCAGGCCGCCAGGGCCGGGGCCGACCTCGACCACCGTGTCGCCTTCGCCGACCTGGGCCAGGCGGGCGATCTTGCGCGTCACGTTCAGGTCCAGCAGGAAGTGTTGGCCGAAGCTCTTGCGCGCCAACAGGTCGTGGCGCTCCAGGGCCTCGCGCAGGGGCGGCAGGTCGGCCAGGCTCATCTTATGTCTTTCTCAGGGCCTCTCAAGCGCCGCGGCGGGCGGCGATCCGGTCCGCCAGCTTGATGGCGGCGATCAGGCTATCGGGCCGGGCGATCCCGCGTCCAGCGATGTCGAAGCCCGTGCCATGATCGGGCGAGGTGCGCACGATCGGCAGGCCCAGGGTGATGTTCACCCCGCCCCAGAAGTCCAGCATCTTGACCGGGATCAGGGCCTGGTCGTGATACATGCACAGCACCCCGTCGTAGCGGGCGCGGGCCTCGGCGTGGAACAGGGTGTCGGCGGGCGCCGGACCGAAGGCGTCGACGCCCAGGTCCTTCAGCGCCCGGACCGCGGGCTCGATGATCTCGATCTCCTCGCGTCCCAGCGCGCCGCCTTCGCCGGCGTGCGGGTTCAGGGCAGCCACGGCCAGGCGCGGGGCCTCGACGCCGAAGTCCTTGCGCAGGGCTTGGGCGGTCACCAGACCGCTGTTGACGATGCTTTCGATGTCCAGCGCGGTCGGGACCTTGGCGATGCTGGTGTGGATGGTCACCAGGGTGGCGCGCAGGTCGCCCGCGGCCAGCATCATTACCGGTCCCCGCGCGCCCTCAAAGCGCTCGGCGGCGGTCAGTTCGGCCAGGAATTCCGTATGGCCGGGGAACTTGAAGCCGGCCTCGTACAAGGGCGCCTTGGCGATCGGGGCGGTGACTAGGCCGGACACGGCGCCGGACAGGGCCAGGCCGACGCCGGTCTCGATCCAGCGGATGATCTGCGGCGCATGGGCGGGTGAGGGCTGGCCGGCGACGACCGGGGAGAGCAGGGGAATGTCGATGACCGGCAAGGCGTCGGCGAACATCCCGGCGACGTCCTGGGGCCGCGTCACGGCGCGGACCTTCACGCCGCCGCCGGCCGAGGCCAGCAGCTGGGCGTCGCCCACGACCACGAAGGCCGGGCCGTCCTCGCGGAGCGCCCGCCATGCCTTGGCGATGATTTCCGCGCCGACGCCGGCGGGATCACCGGCGCTGAGGGCGAGCGGGCGCGTCACGCTCGGCTTACCGGGTCTCGATGGTGGCCTGGTTGCGCAGGTCGCGCAGGTAGCGCTTGGCGATCAGGGCCAGTTGCTGGCCGCGCAGGCGGTTCTCGATCTGGTCGTGGCTCGGCGCATTGGCGCCGCCCTGGCGTTTGCCGCAGACCGCGATCAGGTGCATGCCGGCGTCGGTCCGGATGGGGTCCGAGACCTGGCCGACCTCCAACTTGTTGGCCGCCTCCTGGAAGGCCGGAGCCAGGTCGGTGATCTCGGCCTCGCCGAGGTCGCCCGCCACCAGGCCGTCCACCTTGCCGGCGGCGCTTTCCAGCACCTCGCAGCTGGTGATCTTGGGCTTCAGGCCGACCAGCAGCTTGGTGGCCGCCTCGACCTGGGCCGGGGTGGCGTCGGCGGCCAGCGGGGCCGCGACCTGCTTGAGGTCGACGATCGCGGTCTTCGAGCCGGCGCGCTTGTCGCGCAGATAGATGATGTAGACGCCGTCCTTGACGGGGATCGGCTTGGACAACTGGCCGGGGCGCAGCTGCTCCAGCGCCGCGTCCACCTCGGGCGGCATCTCGCCCGGGCTGATCCAGCCCACGTCGCCGCCGTTGGCCGCGGTGGCCGAGCCCGAGAACTGGCGGGCCACGGCCGCGAAAGGCGCGCCCTGCTGCATCTGGGTGATCAGCTGGCTGGCGCCGTTCTCGGCGACCTGCATGCCGCCGACGCGGGCGGCGTCCAGGAACACCTCGCTGATCTGGTATTGCGGCTTGGCCGCCGATTCGGCGAGGCGACGCTGATAGGCCTTGATCTGGTCCTCGCCGATGCGCAGGCGCGAGCCGTAGCGGCCCTGGATCCACGACTGCCAGCTGGAGTCGGCGCGCAGCTGGGCCTTCCAGGTGTCCAGGCCGATGCCCTGCTGCACCAGCGACTGCTTCAGCTGGTCCGGGGTCATCTTGTTGGATTGGGCGATGTCGGCGATCTGCTCGTCGACTTCCTTGTCGGTCGAGATGATCGTGATCTTCTGCTGCTTTTCGACGCGACGCAGTTCCTGCATCTGCAGGTGCTCGTCGATCAGCGAGCGCAGGGCCTCCTGCTCGATCTGGGGCAGGTTTTCCTGGGTAGGCTGCATGCCCGAGGTCGCCATCAGCAGGCGCATGCGCTGCATCAGGTCATAGCTGGAGACGATCTCGTCGTTGACGACCGCGGCCACGCTCTCCTGCAGCGGCTGGGGCGCGGCGGGCTGCGCGGGCGCTGCGGCCGGGGCGTCGACCTGGGGCGGCGCCGCCTGAGGAGCGGGCTGTTCCTGCGCCATCGACGGCAAGCCGAGGCTCGCCACGGTCAGGGCGAGAATGGACGCGGCGCCGGCCGCGAAAGTCGTCACGCTACGCGCAGACCGCATGGATAGTGTCGTTCCTCTAGTCCCAGGCCACGCCCGGCAGGCGCGGTCGGTTATCATGTTTTCGGAAGTGACGAACGCCAAATCTGACGTTTCCCCGCGGTCGTCGCCCCCAGGATACACCTGGAGAGCGCGCGCACGAGCGCTGCACGCCCCCCAAGACGTGTTCAATCACCTTGCGACGTTACCTGCACTTCCCAATGTGGCGAACGAAAGGCTGAAGACGATCGTGCGATCCGGCTGCAGGCGCAGGCCGCTGGCCGTCGAGGCGTAGCGGTCCTCCTGCTGGTAGATCACGTCGATGCGGATGCAGTCGTCCTGATAGGCGATGCCCACGTCGCGCCGGCGCCAGACATCCGCGACCATGTCGCGCTGGCCGAAGGTCGTCAGCGAGAATCGCTTTGTCAGCTTGAGCTCGCCGCGCGCTTCGAAGCTTTCCTGGCGATTGCCGTTGGCGTCGACCTCGTCCTTCAGATAGCGGATCGAGCCGCTGGCGCGGGTGGTGTAGGCGTCGACCCCGGTTTCGATCCGGTGGATCTCCTGAGTCTGGGAATCCAGCCGTGTACGGACGAAGGCGTTGACGCCCCGGATCGGCGTGACCGTGGCCGCGACCACCCAGTCCGACGACTTGGTCTGCAAGCCCGTCCGGGCCGGCAGCAGCGGGTCGAATTCCGAGCGGAAGCTGCGGCCGACCAGGACGCTGCCGCCACGGCCGTCAGGCAGGCTGTAGGTGGCGCGGCCGCCGACATTGAGGCGCTGACCGCCCTCGTAGAGGTCGAAGCCCGGCGACTTGTTGGCCTGGAACAGGTTGGTTTCGTCGAACTCCAGCGTCGCGCTGTCCTCGTTGTAGAGGTACTGCGTGGTCCCGTTGCGGGCGACCACGACCGGCACGCGCGAGCTGTCCGAGCCGGCGGCGATCTGGGCCAGGGGCTCCAGGACGACGCTGCCGCCATTCTTCAGCGGCTTGTAGAACGGCAGGCTGAAGTCGACGCCGCCGACGCCCAGGGCGCGGGTGTATTTTTCGCTGGAATCATCGCCCAGGGCGGCGGCGGCGGGCGTGACATAGGTCTTGATCGAATAGGCGTCGGCGCGGGCCTGGGCGAACGGCGAGATCTTCAGGCCGTTGCCGACGATGGTGCTGGTGCGCCAGTCGGCCTTGAAGCTGGCGCGGCTGGAGTCGACGCCGTCCTGGCCCTTGTAGGCGCCCAGATAGTAGGGCGCCTCGCCGAACTGGCTTTCGGAGCGGTTCAGCATCACGCCTGTGCCCTGCAGCCGCAGGCGGCCGCCCAGCACCGGGCTGTCGGGCTCCCAGCGCGCCTCGACCAGGGGGCCGATCAACGGGAAGGCGCCGCTGTTCTCGAACGCGTTGGCGGTGCCCAGCGAGTTGACGCCCACGACCCGCAGGCCCTGGACCGAAACCGCCGACACCGAGAACCACGACCGCTGGGCCTGGCGCGTGGCGTAGAGCTGGGAAACCAGGCGATGGTCGTCGCTCGTGAACAGGCCGCGCTGCTGGTAGACGTCGTTGACCTTGTACTTGTCGAACAGCAGGGCGTCCGAGACCCGCTCGGCCGAGAAGCCCCACTTCCACTTGTCGTCGATGTCGAACTTGCCGTTCGCCAGGATGTAGCTTCGCGCGGTCGCCTTGCCGAAGCGGTCGCCTCGGATGTCGAAGTCCTTGTCGTAGGTGAAGCCGCCGCGCGCCTCGAGCATCCCCGAGTAGAAGCGCTTGCGGTAGTTCACGTTCAGGAACGGATTGACGTCCGTGTTGATCTGCGGCGCGATGATGACGTCCGATGAGGGCGAGATCACGTACAGATAGGGCTGGTTGTAGGAGACCCCGCGGCCCTTGGAGAAGTCGATCTTGGGGGCCAGGAAGCCCGAGCTGCGCTTGGCCGAAGGATCCGGGTGCCAGAACAGCGGCATGTACAGGACCGGCGCGCCCCACAGGTGGATGACGGCGTTCTTGTAGTAGATCAGCTGCTTCTCTTTATCCTGCACGATTTTGTCAGCCGAGACCGACCAGGTCGGCTTCGGCTTTTCGGCGCAGACCTCGCAGGGCGTGTAGATCGCCTTGTTCAGTTCCTGGATGTTGGCGTTGCGGCGCACGGCGGTGACCGAGGCCACCTTCATGTTCTGGTCCAGGCGGGCGGCGAAGTTGCGCGCGAAGCCGGCCTTGAAGTCCTTGTCGGCCTCGAAGTGGTCGGCGAACTCGGCGGTGCCGTCGGGATTGATGATCTGGACGTGACCGTCGGCCGTCACCGCGCCGGTCTTGTTGTCGTAGACAACCTGGTCGGCTCTTAGGGTGCGGCCCTGGTAGCGCGCCTCGACCGAGCCCTTGGCGGTCATGATCTGGTTCTTGTCGTCCCGGATCAGCAGGTCGGATTCCAGGTAGTAGCCATCGTCGCCCAGGCCGTCGGACGGGGCGGCGGCGACCACCGGCGTCGGCGGGATGCTGGCCAGGCTCTGCTGGGCGTTGGCCGCCCCGGCGCAGGCGAACGCCACCCAGGCCACGCTGCCCAGGAGCAGGGCGCGGCAGGCGTGCGGGACGCTGGAACGCTGTTCAGTCATGAACGACCTTGGCAATGACTCACCCATCTTCCGTATAGCAAAGCAAAGTGAAGCCCGCCAAAAGCGCGACGGTCGGCGGGGTCCAGGCGGCGATGAACGGGGCCAGAACGTCCGCCTTGCCCAACGTGCTGCATAGCTCGTTGAAGAAAAAGAAGCCAAAGCCCAGGGCGACGCCCGATCCGGCCAGGGCCGCCAGGCCGCCCAGCCGCATCAGGCGCAGCGAGAACGCCGCCGCCAGCACCGACATGGCCGCAAACAGCAGGGGCGTGGCCAGGTCCTGCTGCAGGCGCAGCTTGAACGGCGCGGCCGAGAAGCCGGCGTCCTCGGTGCGCTCGATCGTGGCCGGCAGACGCCACAGCGCGACGGCCTGGGGCGTGTTGAAGCGTTCGGACGCCGTGCGGTCGTCCAGGTTCGAGGGGATCGACAGGCTGTCGGAACGGATCGCCCCGGCCCCGGGCGTGGCCTCGCGCACGCCGGTCAGGCGCCAGAAGCCCGGCTCCAGCCGCGCTTCGTTGGCCTCGATCCGGCGGGTGAAGTCCATCACGCCCTTGGCGTTCAGGCTGTACACGAACAGCGACACGCCCTTCAGCCGCACCGAGCCGTCGGTGACGTCGCGAGCCCGGGCGCGGATGACGATCTGGGTCTTGTCGTCGCCCTGGCGCAGCCAGGTGCCCTTGGGGGCTTCCTTCAGGTAGCCGTTCATCAGGGCGTCGCGCTCGGTCTCGAACCGGGCGGTCATGGCCGTGGTCAGCGGATTCAGCAGGGTGATGGTCAGGAGGCCGATCACGAACGAGGCCGAGGCGGCCGGCATGATGAAGCGCCAGGCCGAGACGCCGGCGGCGCGCATGGCGATCAGTTCGCTGCGCCGGTTCAGCTCGACGAAGGCCCACATGGTGCCGAACAGGAAGACGAACGGGGCCAGCACCAGGATGGTGGCCGGCGCCTGCAGGATCGTCAGGTACAGCAGCTGCAGGAAGGTGGCGTCGGCGCGGGTGCCCACGTTGCGGGCGATGTCGACGAAGGCGATCAGCATCACCATCGCGCCCAGCACGGCCAGCGCCGCCACCAGCGCGCCCATGGTGCGCTTGAGGACGTAGCGTTCCAGCATGCCCATGGTCAGCATCAGGCCGCTCCCGTCCAGGCAGGGGCGTTCTTGGCCAGCTTGCGGCGCGCGCGGGCCGAGACCTTCTGGCGGAAGATCTGGGACAGGCCCCACCACATGGCCGACAGCGGCACCAGATACTGCAGGATGTTCAGCCAGGGATCGTCCTCGCAGGCGGCCTGCACGCCGAAGCCGACAATGCGCACCAGAAGGGCGGCGGCGGCGACGGCGGCGATCCGCTTGCCATAGCCCATGCGGCTGAAGGCGCCGCCCAACACGGCCGCCAGGGCCATCGTCATCAGGGCGATATTGTACAGCGGCCCGGCGAAGCGCGAGTGGCCCTCGGCGATCATCTTCTCGCGGTTCCGCTGTTCCCAGTCCTGGGTCATGTCCGGGAAGAACAGCTCGTGCGGATACCGGTCGGCGATCTTGTAGTGCAGCATCTCGTCGCTTTGGAACATGCTGGACAGGTCGAAGGTGTACTCGTCGAACGAGGTGTACTGCAGCACGCCCTGACGCGAGAACTGCTGGTTGCTGCCATGGCGCATGATCAGCACCGGCTGGCCCTTGCGGGTGGCGATCTCGGCCTCGCGCGACGAATAGGTCGAGGCCCCGCCGTTGGGCATCTCCTGGTGGATGAACAGGTTCTGGATCTTGTTGTCGCGGTCGATCGACTGGGCGTAGACGGTCAGGCCCGGGCCTGGCTCGGTGAACTGGCCGGGCTGCACCAGCGTCGAGGCGACGTCGGTCTTGATCTCGAAGGCCGTCTCGCGGATCTGGCGGGCGCTCCAGGGCTGAAGCCACAGCCCGCAGACCAGCGACACCATGGCCGCCAGCACGGCCAGGCGCATGGCGGGCGAGATGACGCTCCAGCGGCTCATGCCGCCGGCGAAGCAGACGACGATCTCCTGCTCGGTGTGCAGACGATTCAGCGCGACCAGCGCGGCCACGAACAGCGCCAGCGGCATCATGATGCTGAACAGCTGGGGCAGGGCCAGCAATATGATCTTCAGGAAGACGACCGCGCTCTGGCGCTGCTCCACCAGGACATCGAACTCCGAGAGGCTGCGCGCCAGCAGGGCGAGCGCCACCAGGGCCGCCGTCGCCAGCAGCGTCGGACCCAGCAACTGGCGGAAGAGATAGCGTTCGATGAGGCGCATGCAGAGACGTTCGGGGCGGATGGATTCGTGGGACGAACCCCGAAGATGCGCCGTTCTACACGGGGGCTTCGCATCGGCACAACCGGGGACCTGACTTGACCATTCCGAGTGGGGCCCAACGGAGCCTTTTCTATGGCGCGGCATTGGACTATGCCGCCTAGTTCAAGAGAGCGGCAGCGCCGTCGCGACGCGTCGCTTTTAGAAGTCGCCCAGATGCAGGAGCGCGGCATGCGTATCGAGTTCGTCCCCGTCGACACCCAGGCCGGCGCGGCCGCCGCCCTGGCGGTCCTGGCCCATGAAGGCGCGGCCCTGTCGCCGGAAGCCAAGGCGGCCAACGAGGCCACGGGCGGGGCCCTGGCCCGCGCCATCGCCGGCGGCCGCTTCACCGGCGCCAAGGGCCAGACCCTGGACGTCGTCGCGCCGCATGGCCTGGAGGCCGCCCGCCTGGTGCTGGTCGGCGTCGACGGTTCGGGCGCCGTCGAGCCCGAAGCGGTCGAGACCGCCGCCGCCTCGGCCTACCAGGCCGTGAAGACCACCGGCGTCACCGAACTGGTCTTGAAGCTGGGCGCAGATGCGGAAAGCGCCGCCCGGGCCGCCTTCGGCGCGCGCCTGGCCGCCTATCGCTTCGACAAGTACCGCACCACCGAGAAGGCCGAGAAGAAGCCCTCGGTCCAGGTCGTCAAGGTCGCCGCCGCCGATCCGGTCAAGGCCCAGAAGGCCTACGAGCCGCTCTCGGCGCTGGCCGACGCCATCGTGTTCAGCCGCGACCTGGTCTCCGAGCCGGCCAACATCCTGCACCCCGAGGAGTTCGCCGCTCGCGCCAAGAGCCTGGAGAGCCTGGGCCTGGAGGTCGAGGTGCTGGGCGAGGAGGCCATGGCGGCGCTGGGCATGGGCAGCCTGCTGGGCGTGGGGCAGGGCAGCGTTCGCGAAAGCCAGCTGGTCATCATGAAATGGACCGGCGCGGCCGACAGGTCGGCCCAGCCGATCGCCTTCGTCGGCAAGGGCGTCTGCTTCGACACCGGCGGCATCTCGATCAAGCCGGCCGACGGCATGGAGGACATGAAGTGGGACATGGGCGGCGCGGCCGCCGTGACCGGCGTCATGCACGCCCTGGCCGGCCGCAAGGCCAAGGTGAACGCCATCGGCATCCTGGGTCTTGTCGAGAACATGCCCGACGGCAACGCCCAGCGTCCCGGCGACGTCGTCACCTCGATGTCGGGCCAGACGATCGAGGTGATCAACACCGACGCCGAAGGCCGCCTCGTTCTGGCCGACGCCCTCTGGTACTGCCAGGACCGCTTCAAGCCCCAGTTCATGATCGACCTGGCCACCCTGACCGGCGCGATCATTATCTCGCTGGGTCATGATTATGCCGGTTTGTTCAGCAATAACGATGGCTTGTCTGAAAAACTTCTCGCTGCGGGCAAGGCCGAGCGCGAGCCGCTGTGGCGCCTGCCGCTGCCGGCGTCGTACGAGAAGCAGATCGAGAGCCCGATCGCGGACATGAAGAACATCGGCGGCCGCCCGGCCGGCTCGATCACCGCCGGCCTGTTCCTGCAGAAGTTCGTCAACGGCACGCCCTGGGCTCACCTCGACATCGCCTCGGTGGCCTGGAAGAAGCCTTCGGCCGACCCGACCGTGCCGGACGGCGCGGCCGGGTTCGGCGTGCGCCTGCTGAACCGCCTCGTCGCCGACGCGTACGAAGGCTGAGCATGGCCGACGCCGCGCCCTGCGAGGTCTGGTTCTACCATCTGGAGCGCTCGCCGCTCGAGGCGGTGCTGCCCGAGCTTCTGGAGAAGACGCTCGGGCGGGGCTGGAAGGCGCTGGTGCGCGGCGGCGATGCTCGACGGCTGGAGGCGCTGGACCAGCATCTCTGGACCTACCGCGAGGACAGCTTCCTGCCGCACGGCATGGCCGCCGAGCCGATGGCCGAGCGGCAGCCCGTTCTGCTGACCAGCGAGGACGGGAACCCCAACGCAGGCGATGCTTTGTTCCTGATCGACGGGGCCGAACCTGGAGATCTTTCAGGCGTTTCGCGCTGCATCCTGCTGTTCGACGGCCGGGACGAGCAGGCCCTGTCGCAGGCGCGGGGGCGCTGGTCGGTGTTCAAGAAGGCGGGGCATCCGGTGTCGTATTGGCGCCAGGGCGCCGAGCGCGGTTGGGAGAAGCAGGCATGAAGCGCGTGATCTTTGGCCTGGGAGCGGCCGTCGTGCTGGGCCTTGTCGCGGCCTCGTGCTCCAGCGCGCCGGAACCTGCTCCGCCGCCGCCGCCCTCCACGCCGACCGCGCCGCCGGCGATCGCCCTGCCGGCCAAGCCGCCCGCCTCGGAAGCGGACAAGGACCAGTGCGGCCTGAAGGACGCTCAACAATATGTCGGCAAGCCGCGCACCAGCCTGCCGGCGCCGGTGGACCCGTCGCGCTGGCGCGTAGCCTGCACGACCTGTCCGGTGACCATGGACTATCGCGCCGATCGCCTGAACATCCTGTTCAATGCCGACACGGGTGTCGTCCAAGAGGTCAAATGCGGCTGAGGCCGGCGTTTCTCCAGTCCTTCTGGCGTCTGTTCGTCTGAGATGAAATAACTCTGACAGCCGGAGATTCGGGACCGGCAGGTTCAGAGCATGGTCGATCAGCCGCAGATCGGATCCAGGACCCGCGAAGACTGGCTGCCCGTGCTTTTGGCCGGGTCGGGCGTCGCGCTAGGTTTTGCCGCTCTGGCCTATCTCTGCGTCGAAGTTCCGCGCGCCTACAACCACGTGACGCCGATCTGGCTGTCGAACGGCTTCCTGGCCGCGTGTCTCTTGTCGTCGCCGTCGCGCTGGTGGCCGTCGCTGCTGGCGGGCGCCCTGGCCGGGGCCCTGGCGGCCGGCGCGCACGCGGGCGACGGCCCGCTGGTCAATGTCGTTCTGGTCGGCCTGAACGTCTCCGAGGCCCTGCTGGCGGCGTTCGCCGTGCGGCGCGTGACGGGCGTTTCCATCGACCTGGGACGGCCGCGCGACATGATGGCGTTCGTGCTGCTGGCCGGCTTCCTGTCGCCGATGCTGGCGGGCTCCATCGCCTCGTCGATCCTGACGCTGATCCGCGGCGGCGACCTGCTGCGCAACGTCGTCGCCTGGGTGCTGAACGACAGTCTGGGCATGCTGACCATCGGGCCGTGCCTGCTGGTCTTCTTCAAGGCCGGCCTCTATCTGCGCGAACGGCCGCTGAGCCGGGACGGGGCGCTGTCGATCCTGATCTGCTGCCTGATGACCTTCGTGGTCTTCGCCCAGACGCGGTATCCGCTGCTGTTCCTGGTGCCGCCGGCCATGTTGCTGGCGGCCTGGCGGCAGGAGGTCCTGGGCGCGGCGCTGAGCGCGGCCCTGGTGGCCGCCATAGCCCTGGTCCTCACCATCGCCGGCCGGGGCCCGATCCACCTGATTCCGGCCGATACCGGCATCCAGTCGACCGTGCTGCAGCTGTTCCTGGCCGTCTCGACCTTCGTCAGCCTGCCGGTCGCCGCATTCCAGCGCCAGCGGCGCGCCATCCTGGCCCATGTCGAGGAGGCGCGGGCCGAGGCCGAACGCAGCGAAGCCCGCTACCGCCTGCTGGCCGAGAGCGCGCTGGACATCATCGCCCACAGCGACCTTGACGGGCGGATGACCTATGTCTCGCCGGCCGCGCGCGCGATCCTGGGTCACGAGCCCGAGGACCTGCTGGGCGTGCGATATCTCGAGACACTGCACGACGAGGACCGGGCCGCCATCCGCCGCGTGGTCGAGGCCCAGCGCAATTGCCCCAAGGGCATGACCGCGCCGCCCGCCGAAACCGTCGAGTACCGCGCCTTCCGCAAGGACGGCCAGATGATCTGGCTGGAGTCGCGGCCGACCCTGGCCTACGACGCCGTCACCGGCGAGCCGACGGGCATCACCGACATCATCCGCGACGTCACCGCCCGCAAGCGGCTGGAGATGGAGCTGCGCGCCGCCCGCGCCGAGGCCGAGACCGCCGCCGCAGTGAAGGGCGAGTTCCTGGCCAATATGAGTCACGAGCTGCGCACGCCCCTGACCGCCGTGATCGGTTTCGCCAACCTGCTGGCCGACGAGCCCGGGCTCAGCGGGCGCGGCCGCCGCTATGTCGATCGGATCGCCACCGGCGGCCGGACCCTGCTGGCGACGATCAACGACATCCTCGACTTCTCGCGGCTGGAGCAGGGCCGCATCACCCTCAACCCGCGCCAGGTGGCGATCACCGACCTGGTGTCCGAGGTGCTGGAGATGCTGGCCCCGGACGCGGCGGCCAAGAACCTGGTGCTGCGTTCGGTCGGCGACGAGGTCGCGCCGCCGGTGCTGCACATCGACCCCGAGCGGGTGCGCCAGGTGTTGCTGAACCTGGTCGGCTACGCCGTGAAGTTCACCGAGGTCGGCGAGGTGCGGCTGGAGACCGACTACGACGTCGAGACGGGTCGCCTGAGGGTCAGCGTCACCGACACCGGCCCCGGCGTCACGGAGGCGGACCAGGCGCTGATCTTCGCCCGCTTCGCCCAGATCGACGCGGCCCTGACGCGCGAGCACGGCGGCACGGGGCTTGGTCTGGCGATCTCGCGCGGGCTGGTCGAGCTGATGGGCGGGGACATCGGGGTGGAGAGCACCCTGGGCCACGGCGCGCGCTTCTGGTTCGAGATTCCGGCCCAGACCGGGCCCTCGCACGACGAGGCCGACGACTGGGACGGCGAGGACGAGATCCCTCTGCCGCCGCCGGGCGTGCGGGTCCTGGTCGTCGACGACAACGCCGGCAACCGCGAACTGGTCCGCTCGGTGCTGGAAGCCGTCGGGGTCCAGGTTTCCGAGGCGGCGGACGGGGAGGAGGGCGTCGCCGCCGCCGCCGCGGCGCCGTATGACGCCATCCTGATGGACCTGCGCATGCCGCGGCTGGACGGCGTCGCCGCGGCCCGGCGCATCCGAGGGGAGGCGGGCCCCTGCGCCGCCGCGCCGATCATCGCCTTCTCGGCCGACGTCCGTTCGGGGCCGCTGGATCCGGTGTTCGACGGCGCGACGCCCAAGCCGCTGACGGTGCTGTCGCTGCTGACCACGCTGGCGCAGGCCTTGGCCGCGCCGCGCGCAGCGACGGTCTAGCGCGCTACTTGCGGCCGCCCACGCCCGGGAACATCGCCGGCTGGCCGTCGAAGACGCCCAGATAGCCCAATTCGCCCAGCAGCGGCGTCAGGTCCTCGACCAGATTGCCGGCCAAGTCGCCATTGAGGGGCAGGCGAGCCGGACGACCGGTCTGGTCATGCAGGCGATAGACGGTCCACATCTTGCCGCGCGGCCCCGGCGCGCCGGGCTGGATGAACTTGTGCTCCCAGCCGACCAGGGCGGGCGTGCGGCCCAGCTCGACGTCGAAGGGGCGGTCGCGGAAGGCCAGGTCCATCTCGATCCGCATGGCCTCGCCGATCCGGGCGTTCACCCATTCGGCGAAGGCCTCCAGGACGACGTCGGCCGACAATCCTTCCGGATTGGCGACCACATGGTTGCGGGGATGGGCGATACTCATAACGAGCACCATGCGCCGCAGTTGTCGCGGAATGGCTAAACGACATGGTTTAGCGCGCGTTCACCCTAAATCTTCTGATTGCATGGTGAAGCTTCAGATCTCGGCGTCGGCGAGTTGCTCGGCCAGGGTCATCCAGGCCTCCTCGGCCTCGTCCAGCTTGGCCTTGGCGTTGTCGCGGCGCTTGGTCAGCTCGGCGACCTTGCCGGGGTTTTTGACGTAGAGATCCGGGTCCTCCAGCTGGGCGTCCAGCTCGGCCAAATCGCGGGTGCGGCGGTTCATCACCTGCTCGGCGGCCTCGACCTTGCGGCGCAGCGGCTCGACGGCGGCCTTCTTCGGCGCGGGAGCCGCCGCCGCGGCGGGCTCGCGCGCGACCTGGGTCGGCTTGACGGCCTGTTTGGCGCGTTCCAGGACAAACCTGGCGTAGTCGTCCATGTCGCCGTCGAAGGGCTTGACCGTGCCGTCGGCGGCCAGCCACAGGCGATCGGCGACCAGCTCCATCAGCGAGCGGTCGTGGGTGATCAGGATCACCGCGCCCATGTACTCGTTCAGCGCATCCAGCAGCGCCCGGCGGCTGTCGATGTCCAGGTGGTTGGTCGGCTCGTCGAGAATGAGCATGTGCGGCGCGTCCATCGCCACCAGGTTCAGCAGCAGGCGGGCCCGCTCGCCGCCGGACAGGGCGTCGACCCTGGTCTCCTGCTTCTCGAAGCCCAGGCCGAACTGGGCCAGCTTCGAGCGGCGCGAGCTTTCGGAAGCTTCCGGCATGGCCCGGCGGATGATTTCCAGCGGGGTGTCGTTGGGATCCATCGCCTCGATCTGGTGCTGGTGGAACCAGCCGACCTTCATCTTCCTGTCGCGGTGGAACTCGCCCTTCTGCACGCCCAGGGCGCCGGCGATCATCTTGGCGAAGGTCGATTTGCCCGCGCCGTTGACGCCCAGCAGGCCGATGCGGTCGTCCAGGTCCATGCGCAGGTTGAGGTTCTTGAGGATCGCGCGGTCCGCCTCGTAGCCGACGCTCGCCTTTTCCAGCCGGATCAGCGGCGGGGGCAGGGGCTTGGGCGGCGAGGGCAGGGTGAAGGGCGCGACGCGCTCCTCGATCGTGGTGGCCACCGGCTCCATCTTGGCCAGGCGCTTCATGCGGGACTGGGCCTGCGCCGCCTTGGAGGCCTTGGCCTTGAAGCGGTCGACGAAGGCCTGCAGGTGGGCGCGCTCGGCGTCCTGCTTGGCCTTGGCCGACAACTGCAGTCGGGCCTTCTCGGCGCGGCGCTTCTCGAAATCGTCGTAGCCGCCGGTGTAGAGTTCCAGCTTGCCGTTCGCCAGGTGCAGCATGTGCGTGCAGCTGTTGTTCAGCAGCTCGCGATCGTGGCTGACGATCAGGGCGGTGTGCGGGTACTTCTGGAGGCGGGCCTCCAGCCACAGCGCGCCTTCCAGGTCCAGATAGTTGGTCGGTTCGTCCAGCAGCAGCATGTCCGGCTCGGCGAACAGGGCCGCGGCCAGGGCCACCCGCATGCGCCAGCCGCCCGAGAATTCGCTCATCGGCCGGGCCAGGTCGTCCTGCGTGAAGCCCAGGCCGACCAGGATTTCCGAGGCTCGGGCCGGCGCGGCGTCGGCGTCGATCTCGATCAGGCGAGCCCAGATCTCGCCCATCTCCTCGGGATCCGCCGTCTCCAGCCGCGTCGTCAGGCTGTGGCGCTCCTCGTCGGCCTCCAGCACCGTCTCCAGAAGCGTGAAGGGCGTGGCCGGGTGTTCCTGGTCCACCGACCCGACCCGCGCCGTCTTGGGCAGGCTGATCTCGTCGTCACCCGCGTGCAGGTGTCCCAGGATCAGCTTGAACAGCGTCGACTTGCCCACGCCGTTGCGGCCGATCAGCCCGACCTTGGCCCCCGGCGGCAGGCTCACGCTCGCATGGTCGAAGAACCGTCGACCCCAGGCGTCGAAGGTCAGGTCGTTGATCTGGAGCATTTTTGTGAAGGTTACGCGGCGGGGTTGGCGGGGAGGAGGCGCACGGCTATAAGCCCGCAACCTCCCAATTCACAACTCTTGTGTGAGATCTCTCGTGACCGAACGCACCTTCTCGATCATCAAGCCGGACGCCACCCGTCGTAACCTGACCGGCGCCGTCAACGCCGTGATCGAGGCCGCCGGCCTGCGCATCGTCGCTCAGCGCCGCGTGAAGCTGACCGAAGCCCAAGCCAAGAAGTTCTACGAAGTGCACGCCGAGCGTCCGTTCTACGGCGAACTCGTCGCCCAGATGACCGCCGAGCCGGTCGTCGTCCAGGTTCTGGAAGGCGAAAACGCCGTCGCCAAGTATCGCGAAGTCATGGGCGCCACGAACCCGGCCAACGCCGACGAAGGCACCATCCGCAAGCAGTTCGCTCTGTCGATCGGCGAAAACTCGGTCCACGGCTCGGACAGCCTGGAGAACGCCAAGATCGAGATCGAGCAGTTCTTCACCGAAGACCAGATCGTCGGCTGATCCCAGCGCGACTTTTTTGGATGACGCAGAGCGGCCGGATCGGAGACGATCCGGCCGTTTTCTTTTGCGCCAGAGAGGCGTGTCGGGAAGAGCCGTGTCGAAGGAGACGCCGTGAAGCATTACGAGCGAGGCGAGGTGGCCCTGGCGGTCACGCTGTCGGGCGTAGCCGGCTATGTCGACGCGATCGGCTTCCTGAAGCTGGGCGGGTTCTTCGTCTCGTTCATGAGCGGCAACTCCACGCGCCTGGGCGTGGGTTTGGCGACCGCCAACTGGCACGCGGTGCTGACCGTCCTGACCCTGGTGGGCTCGTTCGTGGCCGGCGTTGTGCTGGGCGCCCTGACGGCGCGGGCGTGCGGTGAGAACCGCCGCTCGCCGGTGCTGGCGCTGGAGGCGGCGCTGCTGGCGGCGGGCGCTGGGCTGCTGGCCTTCGGGTTCGACACCGCAGGGGTGACGGCCGTGGCCATGGCCATGGGGGCCGAGAACGCGGTCTTCCAGCGCAATGGCGACGTGGCCGTGGGCCTGACCTACATGACCGGCGCCCTGGTCAAGGCCGGTCAGCGCATCGCCGGGGCCCTCGTCGGCGGCGAGCCTTCGGACTGGCCGCGCTATGTGTTTCTCTGGACGGGTCTGGCGGCCGGCGGCGCTCTGGGCGCCCTGACCTATGTCACGATCGGCCCGGCCGCCCTGTGGCTGGCCGTGGCGGTGGTGCTGGGCGGCGCGCTCTGGGCCGAGCGGCGCTGGCGGTCGGTTTGAGGGAGGGGCGGCCGTCTCAGACGGCGCGCGAACGCTCGCGCTTCAGCCACAGCATTCCCAGACCGAGCGCCAGGACCAGCGCCAGGGCGATGCCGCTGGCCAGGGCCGGGTTGGCGCCGAACATCCCCAGGTTTCTCGCGGCCAGATAGCCAGGCGCCAGCAGCGAGATCACCCACAGCGGGGCCGACAGCACATTGGCCAGCTGGAAGCTCCAGCCGCCCGAGCGCGACATGCCGGCCAGGATCGGGATGAAGGGACGGGCCGGGCCCAGATAGCGGGCGGCGGCGATGGCCAGGACGCCGTGGCGACGGGTCAGCAGCTTGGCGCGCGCCAGGAGACGACGCCCCTTCTTCTTGTTCGACGGGCCGGCGAACAGAAGGCGCGTGGCGCGGCGACCGCCCAGGCCTCGGCCCATCAGATAGGAGATGAAGTCGCCGACCGCCGCGCCGGCGCTGCACCACAGCACCGCCTCTACCGGATGCAGCACGCCCTGCGCGACCAGGGCGCCGGCCCCCAGCATGACGCCCAGGATGGGGATCAGCAGGCCCACGACCAGCAAGGCCTCCAGCAGGGTCATGGCGAACAGCACGGCGCCGGCCAGGCCGGCGTTGTCGGCGGCGGCGCGGAAGAGATCGGCGGTCACGGCGTCCATGAGGGGCATCGTGGCGCCAGATGGTGACGAAGTTCTGACGCGCCAGCTTTTCCGCGTGCGACACGCGAGCGCAGGGCGGCCAGGAAACCTGCGGCGGGCGAAGGCGCTATCTCCCGGTGACCGGGCTCGATGACGAGCCGAAAACGCGAGGGCCCCATGCCGCTGACGAAGAGCAAGGACATCCTGGACCAGGATCTGATCGGTCAGGGCGGCGCGAAGCTGGGCGTCATTCGCGAGACCTTTGTCGATCTCGACACGGGAAGGATCGAGTTCCTGATCGTGGAGGCGCCGGGATTGATCGGCGGATCCGGCAAGTACCATCCGGTGCCGTGGACGATCGTCCGCTACGAACCCATGGCCAAGACGTTTCAGGCCGATGTTTCGAAGGACCAGTTCAAGGGCTCGCCCAGCTACGACCGCGCGCAGATCGGCAGCGCCGACTATGCCTGGGACGAGCAGTCCAACCGGTACTTCGGCGCAGAGTCCGACGTGGTCGTCGCGTCCGTCTAGAGCGACCTGACGAAGTCGGCCAGCGTCTCGGCGTACAGCTTGTGCTCCTGTTCCAGCACGCGGGCCGACAGCGTGTGGTCATCGTCGTCGGGCAGGATCGGCACACGCGCCTGGCCCAGGATCGGGCCTTCGTCGACGCCGGCCGTGACCAGGTGAACCGTGCAGCCCGCCTCGACCTCGCCGGCGGCGATGGCCCGGGCGTGGGTGTCCAGGCCCGGATAGGCGGGCAGCAGGGAGGGGTGGATGTTCAGCATCCGGCCCGCCCACGCGTCGACCAGGAACGGGGTCAGGATTCGCATATAGCCCGCCAGGGCGATGACCTGGATCGCCCGCGCGCGCAAGGCGGCGTCGATCGCGCGTTCGTGGGCCTCGCGGTCCTTGCCGAACGGCTTCTGGTCCACGCACAGCGCCTCGACCCCGGCCTCGGCGGCGATCTCCAGGCCCTTGGCGTCCGGCTTGTTGGCCAGGACGAGGGCGATCTCGAACGGGCAGTCCGCCGCCCTGGCTGCGCGGACCAGGGCCTCCATGTTGGAGCCCCGGCCCGAGATCAGGACAGCGACCTTGGTCTTGTCGACCATCAAGCCTTCACCAGCTGGCCGCAGATGAAGGCGTCCTCGCCGGCGTTCAGCAGGGCGGCCAGGACCGGCTCGGCGTCGGCTTGCGCGACGATGATGATGAAACCGACGCCACAGTTGAACGTGCGGCGCATCTCATGCTCCGAGACGCCGCCGACTTGGGCCATCCACTCGAACACCGGCGGCAGGGGCCAGGCGTTCCAGTCGAACTCGGCGGCCAGGCCCTCGGCGATGGCGCGGGGCGGGTTCTCGATCAGGCCGCCGCCGGTGATGTGGGCGCCGCCCTTGACGCGACCCGACTGCAGCAGGGGCAGCAGCGACTTCACATAGATGCGGGTCGGGGCCATCAGCGCTTCCGCCAGCGTCTTGCCGTCCTCGAACGGCGCCGGAGCGTCCCACGCCAGGCCCGAGCGCTCGACCACCCGGCGCACCAGCGAATAGCCGTTCGAGTGCGGGCCCGACGAGCCCAGGCCGATGATGACGTCGCCGGCGCGCTGCTTGTCCAGCTTGGGCAGGACGTCCTCGCGGTCGACCGCGCCGACCGAGAAGCCGGCCAGGTCGTATTCGCCGTCGTCGTACATGCCCGGCATCTCGGCCGTCTCGCCGCCGACCAGGGCCGCGCCGGCCAGCTTGCAGCCCTCGGCGATGCCGGCGACCACGCTCTTGGCGGTCTCGACGTCCAGCTTGCCGGTGGCGAAGTAGTCCAGGAACATCAGCGGCTCGGCGCCCTGCGCCAAGAGGTCGTTGACGCACATGGCCACCAGGTCGATGCCGACCGTGGCGTGCATGCCCGTGTCGATGGCGATGCGCAGCTTGGTGCCCACGCCATCGGTGGTGGTGACCAGCAGCGGATCGTCGTAACCGGCCGCCTTCAGGTCGAACAGGGCGCCGAAGCCGCCCAGGCTGGCTTCCGCGCCGGGGCGGCGGGTCGCTTTCGCAAGCGGCTTGATGGCGTCGACGAGCGCATTGCCCGCGTCGATATCGACACCCGCCTGGGCGTAGGTAAGGCCGTTGGGCTGATCGCTCATGAGCTCGCTCTGGTCTATCGGAGGTCGCCAAGATCCTCCGAACACGCGGAAAATTTGCTTTCCCGGTACGCTGGGCGCGTCTTGACGCTTGCAGACTCGGGGGTGCGCGAGGCTATTAGCAGCCGATGAAGCCGATCACCACCACCGCCGAGCTGGCGGCGTTCTGTAATGCGCTCGCGGGCGAGCCCTTCGTCGCCGTGGACACCGAGTTCATGCGCGAGACGACCTACTGGCCCAAGCTGTGCCTGATCCAGGTCGCGTCGCCCACGCACGAAGCCGTCATCGACCCGCTGGCCGACGGCATCGACCTGGAGCCCCTGCTGGCCGTGATGCGCGACACCAGCATCCTCAAGGTGTTCCACGCCGCTCGTCAGGACGTCGAGATCTTCAACAATCTCAAGGCCATGCCGAGGCCGCTTTTCGACACCCAGGTGGCTGGGATGGCGGCCGGCTTCGGCGAGCAGATCGCCTATGACGCCCTGGTCCGCCAGATGCTGCGCATCGAGATCGACAAGTCCAGCCGCTTCACCGACTGGGCCCGCCGGCCGCTGACCGAGGCCCAGCTGACCTACGCCCTGGCCGACGTCACGCACCTGGCGAAACTTTTCCCGATCCTGCGCGAGCGCCTGGAGACCTCCGGGCGCCTGGCCTGGGTCGAGGAAGAGATGACCGCCATCTCGGACCCGGCCGCTTACGACGTCGACCCGGAAAAGGCGTGGCGTCGCCTGCGTCCGCGCAAGACCGCGCCGAAGTATCTGGCCGTGTTCAAGGCCGTCGCCGCCTGGCGCGAGCGCACCGCCCAGAACCGCGACCAGCCGCGCGGCCGCATCCTGAAGGACGAGGCCATCGACGAACTGGCGACCCAGGCGCCGACCAGCCTTGACGCCCTGAACAACCTGCGCGGCGTGCCCAAGGGCTTCGGCGGCAGCAAGTTCGGCCCGGACCTGTTGGCCGCGATCAAGGCCGCCCTGGCCGACCCCGAAGGCTACGCCCCGGTCGTCGACAAGCCTGGCCCGCCGCCGCCCCAGAACGCCGGCGCCGTGGTCGAGCTGCTCAAGGTGCTGCTCAAGGCGCGCGCCGAAGAGGCGGGCGTCGCCTCCAAGCTGATCGCCACGGTCTCGGACCTGGAGAAGATCGCCGCCGACGACAACGCCGCCACTCCGGCCCTGGCCGGCTGGCGGCGCGACGCCTTCGGGGCCGACGCCCTGAAGATCAAGCGCGGCGAGCTGGCTCTGGTGCTGGACGGCGCCAAGGTGCGTGTCGTCGAGGTCCGCCGCGCCCCGAAGGCGGAGTAGGGCGGCCGCGCCGCCCATTTTCTCCTCATCGGGACGCGCGACGCCCTTAAGGGAAGAAACCTTGCGGGGCGTCGCGCTTTTGAAGCTCTGATCTGGTCCTGGTAAACGCCGTGCAAAGGTTTGCTGGCGTACTGCGGCGAAGCTTTCGGCCTTCCGTGGAAGGCGAGCGCGTCGAGTAGGGGGTCGCGTTGGTTGCGTTCTGGGAGAAACTGGCGGTCGCGTATCGCCCTGCCGCCGTGTCGCGGCGCAAGCAGGTCTCTCTCCGGCTCTTCGTCGTCCTGGTGCTGGCGGCCCTGGCCCTGGTGAAGCCCGGCATGGGCTTTGTCTTCACCTGGGCGGTGCTCTATCTGATCGTCCAGACGGCCGAGGTGCTGGCGCTCAACAATTTCCTGCGCCGCGATAAGCCGGGACGCGGAACCCTCACCCTGAACCTGCTGGCCGATTTCGCTCTGGCGGCCGTGTTCGGCTGGCTGGCCATTCCGGTCTGGGCCACCGGCACGCCGGTCGGCGCGGCCGGGGCGGTGCTGCTGTTGTCGGGATCGGTGATCACGGCGCTGATGGGCGCCGAGGGCTGCCTCCTGGCCTTCGCCGCCTCGGCGACGCCGCACCTGGCCTATATCCTGGCCACGCCGCTGGTCGGCGGAGGGATCCACGATCCGGTCATGCCGTTCTTCGCCGCCGGCGTCGGCCTGTTCTGTCTGACGGTGTCGCTGGTGTTCCTGTGGTCGCGCCGGACCCTGGAGGCCGAGCGCGAGGCCCGCCGCGCCGCCGAGGCGCAGACGGCGGCCAAGTCCGCCTTCGTCGCCATGGTCAGCCACGAGCTGCGCACGCCGATCAACGCCATCCTGAACGGCGCCGAGGCCCTGGAGCGCCACCAGGCCGACGCCTCGCTGATCGCCGATGCGGGGGCCATGATGCGGACCCTGCTGAACGACCTTCTCGACCTTTCGAAGATCGAGGCCGGGCGCATGGGCGTCGAGGTGGTCGACTACGACCTTCCCGGCCTGGTCGCCGACGCCGTCGGCTTCTGGCGCCGGGCCGCCGAGGCCAAGGGCGTGCGGCTGGAGCTCGAAGGCGTCGAGGCGTTGCCGCAGTGGGTGCGCGGCGATCCCATGCGGGTGCGTCAGGTGCTGAACAACCTGCTCAGCAACGCCATCAAGTTCACCGCCGAGGGCGCGGTGACGGTCGGTGTCCGGGTGAAGGGTCCGGAGATGATCGGCATCGACGTCCGCGACACCGGGCCGGGCCTCTCCGGCGAGCAGATCGAGCGCCTTTTCAGTCCTTACGAGCAGTTGGGCGTCGAGACCGCCCGGGCGTTCGGCGGCACGGGTCTGGGTCTGGCGATCAGCCGCGACCTGGCCCGGCTGATGGGCGGAGAGCTCTACGCCGTCAACGCGGCCGAGGGCGGAGCGCGCTTCACCCTTCGCCTGCCGGCCCCGCCGGGCGTGGCCCCGGCCGCGCCGGAGCCGGACGAAGCCTTGGTCCCCCGCGACGAGGCCCCGCTGGTGCTGGTGGTCGACGATCACGACATCAACCGCCGGGCGCTGCGCCAGATGCTGGAGGCCTTCGGCGCCCGGGTCGAGACCGCCGAGGACGCCCTGACCGCCCTGGCCATGGCCGAGCGCAGCGTGTTCGACGCCATCCTGATGGACGTGCGCATGCCCGGCGTCGACGGGCTGGAGGCCACCCGCCGCCTGCGCGCCAGCCGGGCCAACAAGGCCACGCCGGTGATCGCCGTCACCGGCGCGGTCTCGCCCGAGGAAGTCGCCGCCTGCCGCGAGGCGGGCATGACCGGCTGGGTCGAGAAGCCGGTGAACGCCCGCGAGCTCTACGCGGCCCTTTTCGAGTAGCCGCACGCATTTTCGCCGCACAGGCCTGCCGTTCTTGCCTATTAGCAAGGGCGGGCCGCGTGCGAGTCGCCCGCGATCCAGGACAGTTCGAAGAGTACGGGCGGCGTGTCGGAAGTCGGGACGGAAAACGTCATCACCAGGAAGCGCCACGCCCAGTGGCTGATCGCCGGCGGCGTGTTGCTGACCATCGTCGGGGCCGTGCTGCTGCCCCGCGCCAAGGACGGCCTGCCCAAGATCGGGCCCGCTGCTACGGCCGAGGCCTCCAAGCTGCCCGAGACGCCGGCCGACTGGCATGGCAGCATCGACTACAAGGGCCTGGACGGCCGCATCCGCGAAATGATGACCGATCCCTCGATGGAGGGCCTGGCCGTCGCCGTCGTCGAGAAGGGCCGCCTCTCGTTCGTGAAGGGCTATGGCGTCACCGCCACGGTGAACGGCGAGCCGGTCGACGCCCACACCGCTTTTCGCTGGGCCTCGCTATCCAAGACCATAGCCGGCACGCTGTCGGCCCGGCTGGCGGCCGACGGGGCGTTCTCGCTGAACGACCCCCTGAGCGCCTTCGGCACCAGCCTGCGCCTGCCAGGGGACGCCCAGAACCACCTGACGGTCGAGCAACTGCTGTCGCAGCGCACGGGCCTGGGCCGCAACGCCTATGACGGTCAGCTGGAGGACGGCCAGGATCCGGCCAGGATCCGGAGCACGCTGGGGACGCTGAAGCCCGTCTGCCCGCCGGGGACCTGCCACACCTACCAGAATATCGCCTACGACACGATCAGCGAGGTCATCCAGGCCCGCACCGGCCAATCCTATGCCGAGGTGGTCCGTCGCCGGGTGTTCGAGCCCCTGGGCATGAAGGGCGCGACCATCGGCCTGTCGGGCCTGAAGGCGTCCGGCCATTGGGCCAAGCCGCATCGGCACGGCAACGCGCTGCCGCTGTCGGAAGCCTACTACCACGTACCCGCCGCCGCCGGGGTCAACTCGACCATCGTCGACCTGGCCACCTGGATGCAGGCCCAGATGGGGCTGCGGCCCGACGTGCTGCCGCCCGCCGTGCTGGACGAGGTGCAGCGCGCCCGCGTCGCCACCGGTCGGCCCTACGGCCGCCTGAACATCGCCCGCGAGCTCAAGGATCCCGGCTATGGCCTGGGCATGCGCAGCTTCGACTACAAGGGCCATCACCTGATCGGTCACAGCGGCGGGGTATCGGGCTATCGCTCGACCATGATGTTCGACCCGGCGACCAAGACCGGCGTGGTCATGCTGTGGAACAGCGACGCCAACCTGCCGTTCCGCTTCCAGGCCGAGGTCTTCGACCGCGCCTACCAGCTGCCGTTCACCGACTATCTCGACCTGGACAGCGGCGCGACGACCTCGAGCGCGGCCGACGCCTCGTGATCTGAGCTGCGACCGTTTGGCGCAGGGGGATCGCTCTTGGCGACGTAACGTTAGCTCCTCTACAACCTGCAACCAGGGCGCGCGACAAAGCGACAGGCGCCTCCGGGAGTCGAATGGGCGCGGTCGTTACGGACAAGCTCTGGGAGATCATCGGCCAGTCGGATCGCTCGCCGATCTGCGCCTTCGATCATGCGTTCAAGCTGATCGGCTTCAACCAGGCCCACAGCGACGAGTTCTTCCGGATCTACGGCTACCGGGTGAAGTTGGGCGACGTCTTTCCCGACCTGTTCCTGCCCGAGCAGGCGCCCATCATCCGCGGCTTCATGGCCCGGGCCCTGGCCGGCGAGGTGTTCAGCGTCGTCGAGGAGTTCGGCGACCCGACCTTCGATCGGCCCTATTGGGAGATCTGGTACGCGCCGTTGCGGGACGAGGACGGCCAGATCGTCGGCGCCTTCCACCACGCGCAGGACATCTCGGCCCGTTTGCGGCTGCAGGTCGACCTGTCGGCCGCCCAGGACGCCCTGCGCCAGGCCCAGAAGATGGAGGCGGTCGGCCAGCTGACGGGCGGCATCGCCCACGACTTCAACAACCTCCTGATGGCCATCGTCGGCAATCTGCAGCTGCTGGCCAAGCGGATCCCCGAGGATCATCCGGGGCGCCGGTTCGTCGACAGCGCCGCCTTGGCCGCCGACAAGGGATCGAAGCTGACCGGCCAGCTGCTGGCGTTCTCGCGCACCCAGAAACTGCACCTGAGACCAACCGTTCTGGACCCGGTGCTGGAGAAGGCGCGAGAGTTGGTGCGCACGGCCCTGCCGCCGGCGATCGAGATGACCTTCGTGCTGGATGGCGGTCGCGCCTCGGTCTTCACCGATCCCGACCAGCTGGAGTTGGCGATCCTGAACCTGGCCTTGAACGCGCGCGACGCCATGCCTGGCGGCGGCGCGCTGCGGGTGGAAAGCCGCGCCGACGGTCCCGATCATTATCTGGTCCGCGTGATCGACACAGGCGGCGGCATGACTCCCGAGGTGGCGCGCCAGGCGGTCGAGCCGTTTTTCACCACCAAGGAGCGCGGCAAGGGCACCGGGCTGGGCCTGGCCCAGGTCTACGGCTTCGTCACCCAGTGCGGCGGCAGCTTGCGCATCGAAAGCGCGCCCGGCGCCGGAACGACGATCGAGCTGCGCCTGAAACGGGCCGACGCGCCTGAAGCGCCGGCGGCCGAACCGGTCAGCCGGCCGATCGAGGTGGTGGGCGGCGCCGGCCAGACCGTCCTGGTGATCGACGATGACGACAGTGTCCGCGCCGTGCTGGTCGAGACCCTGCGCGGCGCCGGCTACAGCGTGGTCGAGGCCGCCGACGGTCTCCAGGGCCTGGCCCGGCTGGACGACGTCCGGCCCGACGTCGCCGTGGTCGACTTCCTGATGCCGGGCATGAACGGCGACGAGGTCGGGCGACGCCTGCAGCGCAGCCTGCCCGAATTGCCGATCCTGTTCGTCAGCGGCTATTACGACACCCTGGCCCTGGACGGCATCAGCGGCGCGGCGGTGCTGCGCAAGCCGTTCGACGAGCGGGCTCTGCTCAGCGCGGTGGCCGGGGCGCTTTAGGGGGCTAGCCGGCGATCACCCGCTCGGTCGGCGGGGTCGCCAAGGCCTCGGCGATGGCGGCGAAGAGAGCGCTCAGGTCGATCGGCTTGCTGACATGGGCGTCCAGGCCAGCGGCGAGATAGTCGTGCTTCTGATGGTCCATGGCGTTGGCGGTCAAGGCGATGATCGGCGTTCGAATGCGCGCGCTGGCGCGCTCTTCCGTCCTGATCGCCCGTGTGGCGCTGACCCCGTCCATGACCGGCATGTTGATGTCCATCAGGATCAGATCGAACGCCCGCCGTCGCCAGGCCTCCAGCGCCAGGCTGCCGTCCTCGACCACCTCCAGGTCGACTCCCGCGCCGGAGAGCAGGCTGCGCAGCACCAGCTGATTGGTCGGATTGTCCTCGGCGACCAGGATCGCCAGGCCCTTCTCGGAGGGCGCGACCGGGCGTGCGATCGCCGGCGCCATCGACGGCGCGGGAGCCAGGCCGGCGCGCGCCAGGGGCAGAGCGACGCGGAACGCCGACCCCACGCCCAGCCGGCTTTCGACCGTGATGTCGCCGCCCATCAGGCGAGCCAGGTCACGCGAGATCGGCAGGCCGAGGCCGGAGCCGCCGAAGCGCCGGGTCATCGTGGCGTCGCCCTGGCTGAACTTCTCGAACAGACTGGCCCGCGCCGTGTCCGACAAGCCGACTCCCGTGTCTTCGATGACGAAGGCGAAACCCGCCGCCTCGAACACCAGTCGAACCTCGACGCGGCCCTGGTCCGTGAACTTCACGCCGTTGCCGATCAGATTGTACAGGATCTGCCGAACCCGGGTGGGATCGCCTCGATAGAGCGCCGGCTGTCCCCGCGCCTCGAAGGAAAGGGCCAGGCCCTTTTCCGCCGCGATGGCGCCGAAGGCGTCGCAAGCGTCGCGACCCAGCGCCTCGGGATCGAAGTCCAGGGCCTCGAGCTGGATCTTGCCGGCCTCGATCTTGGCCATGTCCAGCATGTCGTTGAGCAGGGTCAGCAGGGTCCCGCCCGATTGCTGCAGCACGCGCAGGCGCTCTTGCTGGCGCCCGGTCATCGGTTCGCGCGACATCGCCTGGGCCATGCCCAGAATACCGTTGAGCGGCGTGCGGATCTCGTGGGAGATCGTGGCCAGGAAGGCGCTTTTTGCCTGGTTGGCCTCTTCGGCCCGGAGCTGGTCCTGGATCACCTCGTCGTAGGACGCCGCGTTGGCGACCTGCAGGTCGCGGGCGTTGATGACGAAGCAGATCCCCAGCGCGGCCAGGATCCAGGCCTCGAGGCCCGACTGCAAGCGGGTCACGCTGTAGAGAAGCGCGATGGCCGGGACCGGCGCGGTCCACAGGATCATGCCGCGCGTCAGGGTGTGCTGGGCGGCGCAGGTCATCAGGATTCCCGCGCTGACCAGCACCAGGGTCAGGACGGCGGTGCTTGTGGTCGGACGGGCCAGCAACAGCGGGCCGGCTGAAGTTGACGTCAGCAGGATTGTGATGGCGATCAGCTGGTTCTGGAAGACGCGAAGCTGTTCCTGCGTCGCCGCGGCCAGACGCGGCACGATCCGACGCCACCAGGCGATGGTCGCGAGTTCGGACGACACGTATGCGGCCAGCCAGCCCAGCGCCACCCACGGGGAGATCGCCTTCAGGAAAAGCAGGACCGACGCGACGATGGCGATGCTGCCGATCCGCATCGATACGTGACCGGAATAGGTCCGAGCGTAGTACTTCTCGAACGCCTGCTGCGAGTAGGGTCTGTAGGCGTGCGCCGTCATCGTGACAGTTTGGGGTTGCTACGCTTTACAGCCTATTGGCCGATGGCCCCATGGGGTTGCGGCATGGCGCCACAGCGTCCAGGGCGGTCGCTCAATTCCCGGCTTCAGGAATTGAGCGTGCGAGGATCTAGTGCTGCCCGAATTGCGCCAGCGCGCCGCCGGCGGCCAGGCCCAGAGCGCAGAAGACGCCCAGGTGGAAGACCACGCCGAGGGCGACGGTGCGGCGGACCGACCATTTGCTCTCCTGGGCGAAGACGCGGCCCAGTTCCGATTGCAAGGTCCGCGCGCCGCTGGAGACGGGGGCGTCGTGATCGTTGGCGACCCGCAGCTCGGTGGGCGGGCGCACGTCGGCCAAGGGGGCGATGGCGTCCAGGTAGTCGAACTTACGCTGCAACATCACTGACCTCCGTTTATGTCGTTGGAGGCACGATGCGGGCGGTAAAGCTAACAAACCATGCTCAGTGAACGTCGATTGGCTGCGACAACTTGTCTTTAGCCCCGTATCGGGGAGGTTCAGGGCCGATTAAGCATGTTTATGCGGGCGTCTATACCTGAGCTATCCAGTAATGATCTTGGGTTTCAGCCCAAGATGTTGAGCTGCCGTATTGGCGCGCTTGTTGGTCTGTTCGCCCAGAAGCAGATCGGCGAAGCCGGGCTCCGCCGTTAGCACCAGATGCCTCTTGTCCAGGGCCAGGCGCGAATGGGCCAATAGGCTGGGGCTGCGACCGGAGAGGTCGCAGGCCAGACGGATCGTGGCGCCCAGCGCGCGGGCGCGCTTCAGCTGGGCGGGGGCTAGCAGCCGCTCCAGCGTGGTCAGCTCGGGCGGATTGAAGTTGGTGGCGTGGCGCGCATGGGCGGCGACGGCCAGGAAGCAGCGCTCGGCGTGGCTCTGGCCGGCGATCGGGGCGCGCAGGACCTGTTCGAAGACCAGGTCGGCGCGGTGGTCGGGGTGCAGGCGGGCCCCGACGTCCGACAGGCGGCAGGCGGCCGAGACCAGGACGCCGTCGCGCTCGCCGAACAGCGGCGGCAGGGTGCGGAAGGCCGGGGTGATCCACGCGTCCAGCGCCACGCCCAGGTCGTCGGCCACGCCTTGCCGGGCGCCCAGCGCCGTGCAGCCCTCGATCAGCGGGTCCAGGCCGCGCACGCGCGGCGGCATGGCCTCGAACAGCAGGCCTTCGCGCACGCCGAAGGCCGAGATCTCGATGCGCTTGAGGGCCAGCTGCTCGATCAGGATTTCCAGCACCACGGCGGCGTAGGGCAGGGTCTCCGAGCGCTTCTTGCTCATGCCCTCGATGCGTTCCAGCGAGCTCTTGGACTGGTGGCTGACCAGGCGGGCGGCCTCCAGGGCCTCGGCGGCCGGGATCTCGTACTGGTGGACGACATGCAGCGGATAGCCGGATAGCCGCATGTGCAGCAGGGCCAGGTTGCGCCAGGCGCCGCCGACGGCATGGAAGGTCTCGGTCCTGAAGTCGCCGGCCACGGCGCCGATGCGCGCGCGGGCCAGGCGGCGGACCCGCTCGGCGTCGAACCCGCCCTGGGCGCCGTTGGGACCGGCCAGGCTGAAGGGGCCCAGCGGCAGGGTCACGCCCTGGCCCGCGCCCGTGGCGTTGAGGCGGATCAGCTCCAGGCTGGCGCCGCCCAGGTCGCCGACCACGCCGGTGGCGTCCGGCGCGCCGGCCAGCACGCCGACCGCGGCGTAGTGGGCCTCTTCCTCGCCGGTCAGCACGCGCACGGTGAAGCCGGTCTCGGCCTTCACCCGGGCGATGAAGTCGGGGCCGTCCTCGGCGTCGCGGGCGGCGGCGGTGGCGACGACGAAGGTCTCGGCGGGGTCCACCGCCTCCAGCACCGCGCGGAAGCGCTTGAGCGCCTGCAGGGTCTGGCCGACGCCGTCGGGCGACAGCCGGCCGGTCTTGGCCAGGTCGCGGCCCAGGCCGGCCAGGACCTTCTCGTTGAACACGGTCCAGATGGCGCGGCCTTCCAGCCGGTACACCACCAGGCGGACCGAGTTGGAGCCGATATCGATCACGGCCGCGTCGCGCGGCGCCGGGAAGGGCATGGGGCTGGTTTAGCCTATTCGAGGGACAGGGGAAGCGGCCGCGCGATCCGCTCCGCCATTTTCCATGGGGATGACCGCGGCGGAAGCGCTTGCCGCAAATGGGGTTGAAATATTATCCGGATGATATTGACTCTATTTTCATCCGGGTGAATAAGGCGGCCGCTTTCAGGGAGGTTCCGCCCATGTCCGTTTCGCCCGCCGCATATCCCGCCGTCGCCAAGGCCCTGCGCGCGGCGTTCGGGACGGAGGTTCTGGACGGCTGGACGCCGCTGTCCGGCGGGCTGTCGGGCGCCGGCGTCTGGCGCATCCGCGTCGGTGGAATCGCCTATCTGCTGAAGGTCGAGGGGCCGGGGCGGGACGGCCTGCGGGATCCGCGTCGCGGCCAGGCCTGCATGCGGCTGGCGGCCGAGGCCTGCCTGGCGCCGCGCGTGCGCTACGCCGATCCCGACGACGGGGTGGCGATCCTGGAGCACGTCGAGACGCGCTCGCTGATGCTGGACTATGCCGGGACCCGCGCCGACCGGGTGGTCGAGTTGGCCCGGGCGGTGCGGACGCTGCACCAGATCCCGGGCTTCCCGCCCCTGGTCGACTATCTGGACGGGCTGGAGGCGCTGGTCGGCGCGGCGGGGCGCGGCGGCGCCGTCCCGCTGGGCGCCTTCGACGCCTGGCCCGCTCTGTACGAAGTCTGCCGGCGGCTCACGCCGCAGCCGGTGTCCAGCCACAACGATCTCAATCCGCGCAACCTGCTCTATGACGGCCGGCGGATCTGGCTGATCGACTGGGAGGCGGCGTTCCGGGCCGATCGTTATGTCGACCTCGCCGCCATCGCCAACACCTTCGCCGCCGATCCGGAGAGCGAAGCCCTGCTGCTGCGCACCTATTTCAACCGCGAGGCCACCGACGCCGAGCGGGCGCGGCTGTGGCTGTTCCGGCAGGTCAGCCACGTCTTCCACGCGGCGATCTTCATCGCGGGCGTCGCGGGCCAGGCGAGGGCGGACAGCCTGGACGGACCCGAGCTGGAGGCGATCCATGCCGGCCTGTCCCTTGGCGAGCCGCTGCTGGACACGCCGGCGGGGCGCCTGGCCTACGGCCTGGCGCGGCTGCGGACGGCGAACGCCAACCTGGCCTCGCCGGCCTTCGCCGAGGCGGCGCGGACGGCGGCCTAGGGGTTGATCCGGCAGGCCACCGTGCGCCAGCCGTCGCCCGTGCGGCGATGATAGCAGGCGCCGTAGCTGACCTGGCGGCCGTGGGCGCGCTCGCCGCCCTTGGTCAGGGCCCAGGGCTCGGGGCCCAGCAGCAGCATGTCGGTGGTGTCGGGCTTGGGGCCGCACAGGCCCCACCAGCGGATGTGATAGCCGCCGAACACGCCCGGCCCGTAGACCGCGCCCTCGCGCTGGGCTTTCCGCTCCACCCCCGGCGGCGCGCCGAAGCGGTCGACGCCGGGGCGGGCGGGCAGGGCCTGGACGGCGCAGATGTCCGACCGCCGCTGGCCCGTCGGCCCGCAGGCCGTCAGCAGCATCAGCGGCAGGACGAGCGCTGGACGTCTCACCCCTTGCGCTTGGGCCCCACGTGGTCGAAGGCGCGCGGCAGGTCGCGGGCGCCGTGGCCGCGGCCCGACAGGCTGGGATTGGTCATGAAGTAGTCGTGGGCCGAGAAGGCGCCCTTGCTGTTCCAGGCCGGGTCGCGGGCGTAGTCGCCCTCGCTGTCCAGCTTCCAGCTCTGGGCCTCGTCGTTGAGGTTGGCGACCATGATCTGGTCCAGCACCTGCTGGTGCACGGTCGGATTCTCGACCGGCACCAGGCTCTCGACCCGGCGATCGAGGTTGCGCGGCATCCAGTCGGCCGAGCTGATGAAGAGCCGCGTCTGGGCGCTGGGCATCGGCGCGCCGTTGGCGAAGGCCACCACGCGGGCGTGCTCGAGGAAGCGGCCGACGATCGACTTGACCCGGATGTTCTCCGACAGGCCCGCAATGCCCGGCCGCAGGCAGCAGATGCCGCGCACGACCAGGTCGATCTGCACCCCGGCCTGGCTGGCGGCGTAGAGGGCGTCGATGATCTGCGGATCCACCACGGCGTTCATCTTGGCCCAGATGCCGGCCGGCTTGCCCGCGCGCGCGGCTTCCGCCTCCTGATCGATCATCCGCAGCAGGTCGGGCTTCAGGGTCTGGGGCGAGAACGACAGCTTCTCCAGCCGCCCGGGCTGGGCGTAGCCGGTGATGAAGTTGAACAGCTTGCCCCCGTCGCGCCCCAGGGCCGGGTCGCAGGTGAACAGGCTGAGGTCGGTGTAGACCCGCGCCGTCTGCGGGTGGTAGTTGCCGGTCCCGAAGTGGCAGTAGGTGCGCAGGCTGCTGTCGGCCTCGCGGCGCACCACGACCGACAGCTTGGCGTGGGTCTTCCAGTCGACGAAGCCGAACACCACGTGCACGCCGGCGCGCTCCAGGTCGCGCGCCCACTTCAGGTTATTCTCCTCGTCGAAGCGGGCCTTGATCTCGACCAGGGCCGTGACGTTCTTGCCGTTGTCGGCCGCCTCGATCAGGGCCGCCACGATCGGGCTGTCCTTGGAGGTGCGGTACAGGGTCTGCTTGATCGCCAGCACGTTCGGGTCGCGCGCGGCCTGGCGCAGGAACTGCACCACCACGTCGAAGCTCTCGAACGGGTGATGGACCAGGATGTCCTTCTCGCGGATCGCCGCGAAGCAGTCGCCGCCGTGGTCGCGGATCCGCTCGGGGAAGCGGGCGTTGAAGGGCGGAAACTTCAGGTCCGGACGGTCCGGCGGGATCAGCTCCGACATCTGGGCCAGACCCAGCTTGCCGTCGACCAGCACGACGTCCTCGGGCTCGGCGCGCAGGCCCTCGATGATGAAGTCGCGCAGGTCCGGCGGCATGGTCGTCTGGATCTTGACCCGCACCACGCGGCCCAGGCGGCGCTTCTTCAGCCGCGCCTCGAACTCGCGCACCAGGTCCTCGGCCTCTTCCTCGATCTCCAGGTCGCTGTCGCGGATCAGGCGGAACAGGCCGCGGCCCTCGACCTCGTAGCCGGGGAACAGGTGGTCCAGAAAGAGGATGATGAAGCTTTCCAGCGCCACGATCTTGCGCTGGCGCTTCTTGCCGCGCGCCACGACGCTGGAGAGCTCCCAGAACCGCCGCACCTGCGAGGGCACCGGCGCCAGGGCGTACAGGTGCTTGTCGTCGGCGATGCGACGCAGCTTCAAGGCCAGGCAGAAGCCCAGGTTCGGGATGAACGGGAACGGGTGGGCCGGGTCGATGGCCAGCGGCGTCAGCACCGGGAAGATCTGGTTCTTGAAGATCTCCTCGGCCAGCTTGCGGTCCTCGCCCTCGATGTCCTTGGCGTCCAGCAGCTTCAGGCCCTCGTCCCACAGCTGGGTGCGGACCTGGCGCCAGATCTTCTGCTGCTCGGCCATCAGCTCGGCGGCCGAGGCGTTGATGCGGGTCAGCTGCTCGCCGGGCGTCAGGCCGTCCTGGCTGACCACCCGCACGCCCTCGCGCACCTGGCCCTTCAGGCCGGCCACCCGGACCATGTAGAATTCGTCGAGGTTGTTGGCCGAGATCGACAGGAACCTTAGGCGCTCCAGCAGCGGGTGGCGCGGATTGCCGCTCTCCTCCAGCACCCGCTGGTTGAAGGCCAGCCACGACAGCTCGCGATTGAAGAACCGCTCGGGCGAGGCCATCCACTCGGCGTCGAGCGCGAGCGGCGCGGGACCCTCAGTCTGCGGAACGATGGCGGGCCCGGGGGATGTGACTGGCAAGGCGGCTGCGTCGGTCATGGTTTCACTTATAGGCGAAGTGTGTTCCGCCATGGTGAACGAGGCAAGTGACGGGACGAAGACACCTTCGGAGCCCTCCCCCCAGCAAGGGGGTAGGGGGGCGACCGCTACTCCTCGCCCTCGAAGTCGCCCAGCACCTCGCGGGCCAGCGCCTTGGTCATCTCGCGCCGGCCGTCCTCGGCCGCCTCGGCCAGCAGGGCGGCGGCGGCCTGGGCCTCGGCCGCCGAGCGGGGCAGGCGCGAGATCAGATAGGGATAGAGGTCGGGCTCGGGGTTCCACCAGGCGGCGGCGAAGGCGCGCTTCAGCACCGCCTTCAGCACCGCGTCGTCGGGCTCGTCGATCTCGGCCACCGACAGGGCGTTCAGCCGCGAGCGCAGGTCGGCCACCGACGCCGTCCAGCCCACCGGCGTCGTCCGCGCGGTCAAGAGCACGGTCCCGCCGTCGACCCCGGCCATGTTGAGGATGTGGAACAGCGCTTCGTCGTCGACGTGGGCGCCGTCCGATCTCCGATCGGCGTCCTCGACCAGCACGGCCCGGCCGCGCAGGGCGGGCAGGTCCACGGCCGCCGCCGCCGGATCGGCCGCCTCGATCACCACCGCGTCGGTCGCCGCCGCCCAGCTGCGCGCCAGATGGCTCTTGCCGCACCCGGCCGGCCCGACCAGCGCCAGCCGCCCCTCGGCCCAGTCCGGCCAGGCGTCCAGCCGCGTCACGGCCGCCGCATTGCTCGGCGAGACGGCGAAGTCCTCGCGAGCATAGGTCAGCGGCGAAGCCAGCGGCAGTTTGAACTGGGTGGACAA
>CBIHOB010000025.1:0-61254 GCA_966211605.1 uncultured Caulobacter sp. | reverse complement strand
TCAAGTCTTTGCCCTCCTGATAGAGGGTCATTGCGAAGGGTGCTTAAAGCCAAAGCGGGCAGGAACGAAGAGTTTTCATCCTTCTGGCGTGTTGGCGCGCAGTTCGGCCAGCCAGGCGTCGGGCGTGGCGTCGGACGGCATCCGCCAGTCGCCGCGCGGAGACAGGGCGCCGCCCGATGAGATCTTCGGCCCGTTCGGCACGGCGGAGCGCTTGAACTGATTGGCGAAGAACCGTTTCAGGAACAGCTCGAGCCATTTCTTGATCTCGGCCAGGTCATAGGCCCGGCGGGCGCTGTTCGGCAGGCCAGCCGGCCAGGCGCCCGTGTTTTCGTCATGCCAGGCGCTCCAGGCCAGGAAGGCGATCTTGGACGGCGCCATGCCGTAGCGGGTCAGGTAATAGAGGTTGAAGTCCTGCAGGGCGTAGGGGCCGACGAAGCTCTCGGTGGCCTGGACCGCCTCGCCCGGAATCAGTTCGGGGGAGATCTCGGTGGCCAGGATGTCTTCCAGCAGGGCCGTCGTGGCCGCGTCGACGTCGCCGGAATGAGCCACGAAGCGGATCAGGTGCTGGATCAGCGTCTTGGGCACGCCGCCATTGGGGTTGTAGTGGCTCATCTGGTCGCCGACGCCGTAGGTGCACCAGCCCAGGGCCAGCTCCGACAGGTCGCCAGTGCCCACGACCATGCCCTTGAAGTGGTTGGCCAGGCGGAACAGATAGTCGGTGCGCAGGCCTGCCTGGACGTTCTCGAAGGTCACGTCATAGACGGGCTCGCCCTTGGCGAACGGATGGCCCAGGTCGGCCAGCATCTGCCTGGCGGCCGGACGGATGTCGATCTCCTCGGCCGTGATCCCCATCGCCTTCATCAGCTTCCAGGCGTTGGACTTGGTGCGATCCGACGTGGCGAAGCCCGGCAGGGTGTAGCCGCGTATGTCCGAGCGCGGCCGGCCTAGCTGGTCCATGGCCTTGGCCGCGACGATCAGGGCGTGGGTCGAGTCCAGGCCGCCCGAAACGCCGATCACCAGGCTCTTGGACCCGGTCGCCTCGACGCGCCGCGCCAGGCCCTGGACCTGGATGTTGTAGGCCTCATAGCAGTTCTCGCGCAGCTTGGCGGGATCCGAGGGCGTGAACGGGAAGCGCTCGATCCCACGCGCCAGGGCCAGGTCGCCTTTCGGCGCCTCGAACGTGAACGAGACGACCCGGAACGGAACCTTGGCCGGCGCCAGAGCCATGGAGTCGCCGAAGCTGCCGACCCGCATGCGTTCCTGACGGATCCGCTCGACGTCGACATCGGCGAAGGTCCAGGCCGGGCCGGTCGAGAACCGCTGCGTCTCGGCCAGCAGGTGGCCCATCTCGTGGATGTCGACATGGCCGTCCCAGGCCAGGTCCGTCGAGCTCTCGCCCGCCCCGGCGGCGGAATAGACATAGGCTGCGATCGCCCGCTCCGACTGGCTGGCGCACAGCAGGCGGCGGGTCTCGGACTTGCCGATGGTGATGTTGCTGGCCGAGAGGTTCAGCAGGATCTCGGCCCCGGCCAGGGCCTGGGCGGTGCTGGGCGGGTTGGGCGTCCAGACGTCCTCGCAGATCTCGACGCCGACCGTGAACGGGATCGGAGCGTCGGCGCGGAACAGGACATCGGTCCCGAACGGGACCGTCTGGCCGGCCAGGGTCAGGATCTTGCCGGCGACCCCGGCGCCGGGCGTGAACCAGCGGCGCTCATAGAACTCGCGGTAGTTGGGCAGGAAGCTCTTGGGGATCACGCCCAGGACCTTGCCGCCTTGGATGGCGACGCCGGTGTTGTACAGCCGCCCAGCGTCGCGCAGCGGGGCGCCGACGACGATCATCGGGGCCAAGGTCGCGCTTTCCCGCGCCAGGGTCGCGATCGCCGCCTCGACGGCGTTCAGCAGCACCTCCTGCTGCAGCAGATCGTCGATCGTGTAGCCGGTCAGGCCCAGCTCCGGGAACACGATCAGCGCCACGCCGGCCTCGTGCGCCTCGCGAGCCAGGGCCAGGACGCTTTGGGCGTTTGCGACCGGATCGGCCAGCTTCACCTTGGGCACTGCGGTGGCCACGCGGACGAAACCATGGCGGTAGGGTGAGAAGAACGACGGACTACCCAAGTGACGCGCCTTTCCGAGTTATGCTGAAAGTGAGCATAAGCTATGCTCCAGCTATAGCGCCTGCGGACGATGTTGCATAGCGCCCACGGCCCGCGTTCGGCTCCCCGTTTAAGCCTGCGTCGCGGGTTGACCCCCGGGGGTTCCCATGCGACTGCGCCCCTCGCGCAGCCCTGCAAAACAAAGACAAGACGGAAGCCTCCATGCCCGTTTCGCCCATCAAGATGGCCGACGCGATCCGCGTCCTTTCCATGGACGCCGTGCACAAGGCCAAGTCCGGCCACCAGGGCATGCCGATGGGCATGGCCGACGTGGCGACCGTGCTGTGGGGCAAGTTCCTGAAGTTCGACGCGAGCAAGCCCGACTGGGCCGACCGCGACCGCTTCGTGCTGTCGGCCGGCCACGGTTCGATGCTGCTGTACAGCTTGCTCCACCTGACCGGCTTCAAGGCCGTGACGATGAAGGAGATCGAGAACTTCCGCCAATGGGGTTCGCTGACCCCCGGTCACCCGGAAGTGCATCACACCCCGGGCGTCGAGACTACGACCGGGCCTCTGGGCCAGGGCCTGGCCACAGCTGTCGGCATGGCGATGGCCGAGGCGCATCTGGCCGGCCGCTTCGGCTCTGACCTGGTCGACCACCGCACCTGGGTGATCGCCGGCGACGGCTGTCTGATGGAAGGCGTCAGCCACGAGGCCATCAGCATCGCCGGCCGCCTGCGCCTAAAGAAGCTGACGGTGCTGTTCGACGACAACAACACCACCATCGACGGCGAGGCCACGATCGCCGAGACCGGCGACCAGGTCGCCCGCTTCAAGGCGGCCGGCTGGGCCGTAAAGGTCGTGGACGGCCACGACCACGGCAAGATCGCCGCCGCCCTGCGCTGGGCCACCAAGCAGGACCGCCCGACTATGATCGCGTGCAAGACGCTGATCTCGAAGGGCGCGGGTCCCAAGGAAGGCGACCCCCACAGCCACGGCTACACCCTGTTCGACGACCAGATCAAAGCCGCCCGCGAGGCGATGGGCTGGGACGCCGCGCCGTTCACCGTGCCCGACGAGATCGCCAAGGCCTGGAAGAGCGTCGGCCGCCGCGGCGCCAAGGTGCGCAAGGCCTGGGAAGCCAAGGTCGCGGGCTCGATTCACGCCAGCGACTTCACCCGCGCCATGAAGGGCGAGCTGCCGGCGAGCGCCTTCGAGGCCGTCGACGCCCACATCGCCAAGGCCCTCGAGGCCAAGCCGGTCAACGCCACCCGCGTCCACTCCGGCGCCGCCCTGGACCACCTGATCCCGTCGATCCCCGAGATGATCGGCGGCTCGGCCGACCTGACCGGCTCGAACAACACCCTGGTCAAGGGCATGGGCGCGTTCGACGCCCCCGACTACACCGGCCGCTACGTCCACTACGGCGTGCGCGAGTTCGGCATGGCCGCGGCCATGAACGGCATGGCCCTGCACGGCGGGATCATCCCGTATTCGGGCACCTTCCTGGCCTTCGCCGACTACAGCCGCGCGGCGATCCGCCTGGGCGCCCTGATGGAGGCCCGCGTCATCCACGTGATGACCCACGACTCCATCGGCCTGGGCGAGGACGGCCCGACCCACCAGCCGGTGGAGCAGGTCGCCTCCCTGCGCGCCATTCCCAACCTGCTGGTCTTCCGCCCGGCCGACGCGGTGGAAGCCGCCGAGTGCTGGAAGGTCGCCCTGCAAAGCGCTCGCACCCCGTCGGTGATGACCCTGTCGCGCCAGAAGACCCCGCACGTGCGCACGGCCGGCGGCGATCTGTCGGCCAAGGGCGCCTACGAACTGCTGGCCGCCGAGGGCGGCGAGGCCCAGGTCACCATCTTCGCCTCGGGCACGGAAGTCGGCGTCGCCGTCGCCGCCCGCGACATCCTGCAGGCCCAGGGCAGGCCGACCCGCGTCGTCTCGACCCCCTGCTGGGAGCTGTTCGACAAGCAGGACGCCGCCTACCAGGCCTCCGTCATCGGGACAGCGCCGGTGCGCGTGGCCGTGGAAGCCGGCATCCGCATGGGCTGGGAGCGCTTCATCGGCGAAGACGGCAAGTTCGTCGGCATGAAGAGCTTCGGCGCATCGGCCCCCTTCGAGCGCCTCTACAAGGAATTCGGCATCACCGCCGAAGCCGTCGCCGAAGCCGCGTCGGCCTAGGATCCCGGAAGGGGTGGAGCTAGAACTCCACCCCGACCCGCAGGATCGCCACCAGGGCGTGGCCGACGCCGCCGTCGGCGCCCGGGTCCTTCACGTATTGAATATCCGGCTGGATCGTGACCGGCCCGATCTTGTCCGAATAGGTCATCTCGATCGCGCTCTCCGAGTGCGTCAGGCGCTGCCCCGCGTCGAAGGCGTTGTCGCGGAACTTGCCCGACAGGAACGCCTGGTTGACGCCCACCGAGAAGGCGCTGTCCGGGCGCCTGTCGAACACGTGCTCGACCAGCACCCCGGCCTGCCAGCCGCCCTTGAAGGCGGTGGTGTCGCCGTCCGAGACGCCCAGGCGGGCGAAGGCGGTGGTCTTGCGACCCTCGTCGCCGCCGGCCAGCTGCCGCTCCAGCAGGACATAGGCCCCCTTGGCGGTGGCGTGGACCGGACCACCGGCGGGCGTGACGGCGCGAATGTCGTCCTGCTTGTCGGTATACCGCCAGGTCCCGAAGGCCACCTTGCCGCGCCCCTGCCAGCCGGCCTCGGCGATCAGCAGCACGCCGTTGTCGAAAGAGGTGTGAACCCCGCCCGGATCGCCCAGCACGCCGGCATTGGCGTTCAGCACGGCGGCCTGGGCGTAGACGTGCTCGTTCGGGGTCCAGCGGGCGCGGACCGCCAGAGCGGTGGACGGGAAGATCGACGGACCGTTCGGACCGGTGGCCGCCAGCTCCGAGCCGATGCCGAAGGCCGGAGCGATCAGCAGACCGGCGCTGTCGTTCGAATAGAATTCGCTGTTCAGGTCGTAGAGACCGGCGCGGATAGAGCCCTTGTCGCCGAAGCCCTGCTCGACCCAGGCCTCGAACAGCCGGGCGCGCTGGCGCGTGACCTCGATATTGTCGACGCCCTGCAGCGTGCCGGCGTCGTCGTTCGGCATGGCGCCGCTGTTGTTCAACAGAAGGACGTGGGCGGTCGCGCCTGTCCAGCCGACGGCCCTGTCCAGATCGAGGTCCGCCGAAACCTGCAGGTCGTCCAGCACCCGCCCGCGCTTGGCGAGGCCGCCGCTGACCGTCCCGGTCACGTCGACGGTGTAGCCGCCGCCCAGCCGCAGCGCCGGGCCCTCCTCGGCCGAGGCGGCGTCGGCCGCCAGCAGCGCCGCGGCGATGAAGAAGGATCCGGCCGCCAGGCGATAGGCGAGTCGCGTGGTTCGGTTAGTCTTGATCTGGCGCATTCTAGCCCCCCGCTGGCCCGACGTTCGATCAGGCGAGAGACCAGCCTTCCGCGGGGCGGGGCGCCATCCGGTAAACCACGTCCGTGGCGAGTCGTCGCAGACCGCCGCAAGATCAGGGATTTCCGAAGGCCTGCGGCGAGATGCCGCTGACGCGGACGTGAAGGGCATGAACGTGCATGGCCAAGCTTGCGCAGGCCAAGTCCGTTCATTTGCACGTGGCGGGAAGGTCCTTGGTGGAGCCGAGGGGAATCGAACCCCTGACCTCCTCATTGCGAACGAGGCGCTCTACCATCTGAGCTACGGCCCCAAGGAGCGGCGGAGATACGGCCCTTGAAGCCTCCCGTCAAGCGGGGTTCTCAACCTGCCTTGCCAGCAACCTCCAGGCGCGGCAAGAAGCTCGGGCGTCCGGACGGAAACCTCATGGCCCCGATCATCAATCTCGTCTTCTTCATCCTCAACGCCCTGCTGGACCTGCTCTGGTGGGCGATCATCATCTCGGCGGTCCTGAGCTGGCTGTTCGCGTTCGACGTGATCAACCGCCGCAACCAGTTCGTCTACAACGTGGCGACCTTTCTGGATCGCGTCACCGACCCGATTCTGCGGCCCTTCCGTCGGATCATTCCGGCGATCGGCGGCGTCGACATCAGCCCGATCATCGTCTTGCTGCTGCTGCGCGGCGTTCAGATCTTCATTCTGCCGGCCCTGCAGAACACCCTGCTGAACGTTCTTGGCTGAGGTCCTGGCCGTTCGCCTGACGCCGCGCGGCGGACGGGACGCGGTCGAAGGCTGGGCGGCCGACGCGGACGGCCGCCCCTATCTGAAGGTGCGCGTGGCCAGCCCGCCGGTGGACGGCGCGGCCAATGCCGCCCTGCTGGCGTTCCTGGCCAAGACGCTGAAGATCCCTCGTTCGGCCGTGCGCCTGGCGGCGGGCGACACCGCCCGCCTCAAGCGGTTGGAGCTGGACGGCGTCACCGCCGAAGACCTGGCCAAGGCCTTCGGACCGCGCTCCTAGACGCGTCGAGGCAAATCCTTTCTCCTGCACGTCGCTGGAGGTCGCCCCACGCACGATCTTGCCTTGCGGCAAATTGAGCCAAGCCATTGACGACACGGCGTTCTTTCAGTTCCCTTTAGGTGTTCGCGATTAGCCTGGTCGCGGGCAGGGACCGGGGGGTCTCGAAGGGGCATGGGCGTCCATGAGCACCGAGGAGCAGATAGACGTGGCTCGCGCCGCCGCATCGCGGCGTGCGAACAGCTATCTGCGCCTCAGCGCCACCCTGGCCATCGCGGGCCTGCTGCAGATCTACATCGGCGCGGCCTGGGGCTGGCTGTGGGGCGCCGTCTACACGCTGTGCCATAGCTTTGAGCTCTGGGCGAACCGCCCGCTGAAGGACGGCGAGCGTCCGGCCGCCTGGCGCCGCGCGATCGCGTTCGTCGCACCGTTCATCACTTCGGCGGCGTTCGGCGCGCTGTCGATACCGCTGTTCGCTTCGCACGTCCGCTTCGCGCCGACCCTGGGCGGCATGCTGCTGGCCGGCGCCCTGCTGAACGTGGTGGTCGTCAACGCCGGCAGCCGCCGGGCCACCCTGATGGCCGCCGCGCCCCACGCGATCTATCTGCTGATCGCGCCCTTCATCGCCAAGGCCGCCAATCCCGGCGCCAACCTGGCCGACGTGCTGTGGTTCGGGGCGCTGCTGATGATCGTCTCGGTCACCGTCGCCAGCCGCACCCTGAACGCCGCCCTCCAGGCCGAGGCCGACGCCAAGGCCGAGGCCGAACGCCGGCGCCATGAGGCCGAGGAGGCCGTCGCCGCAAAATCGGCCTTCGTCGCGATGATCAGCCACGAACTGCGCACGCCGATCAGCGCCATCCTGGCCGGCGCGGCCCGCCTGCACAGCGAGGTCCCCGAGGCCAGCTCCAAGATCCATGCCCAGCTGATCGCCGACGCGGGCGGCCTGATGCGCACCCTGCTGAACGACCTGCTGGACTTCTCGCGGCTGGAAGCGGGCCGCATGAGCGTCGAGCGCGCCGCGTTCAACCTGCGCCAGGCGCTGTCGGACACCCTGCGGCTCTGGCGGCCCGAGATCGCCCGCAAGGGCCTGAAGCTGCGCGTCCAGGGATCGGCCAGCCTGCCCCGCTGGGTCGCTGGCGACGTCACCCGCCTGAAGCAGGTGCTGAACAACCTGCTCAGCAACGCCATCAAGTTCACCGAGCGCGGCGAGATCGTCGTCTTGCTGAACGCCCGGCCGGGGCCTGAACGCCTGGTGCTGTCGATCGAGGTGATCGACACCGGCCAGGGCATCCCCGACGTCCTGTTGCCGCGGCTGTTCACCCCGTTCGACCAGCTGCACGCGGCCGTCGTGCGCCAGCACGGCGGCTCGGGCCTGGGCCTGGCGATCAGCCGGGAACTGGCCCGGCTGATGGGCGGCGACCTGACCGCCGCCAGCGCTCCGGGTCGTGGGGCCCGCTTCACCCTGACCACAGCCCTGGACCTGGCCGAGGCGCCGCGCGTCGAGGAGCCCGGCCGCTCGATCACGGGCCTGCGCGTGCTGGTGGTTGACGATCATGTCGTCAATCGCCGGGCCATCGAGCTCGTGCTGCAACCGTTCGGCGTCGACGCCACCCTGGCCGAGTCCGGCGAGGAGGCCCTGGAGCTGCTGGGTTCAGAGAGGTTCGACGCGGTGCTGATGGACGTCTACATGCCCGGCATGGACGGTCGCGAGGCCACGCGCATCCTCCGGGCCGGCGCCGGCCCGAACCGCGGGACGCCGGTGATCGCCGTCACCGCTTCGGCGACGCCCAAGGACTGGGACGCCTGCGCCGCCGCCGGCATGAACGGACACGTGGCCAAGCCGATCGATCCGGCCGAGCTGTTCGGCGCCCTGGCTCAGGTGCTGGGCGGCGTCTCGACCGTCGCCGGCGGCGAGGCCGCAGCCTGATCCAGCACGGTCCGAAGCCGCGCCGTCAGGGCCGCCTCGTCCTTCAGGTCACACTCCCATACGACCTCGACACGCCAGCCGGCCGTTTCCAGCGCCGCGATCGAGCGTTCGTCGCGCGCCACGTTGCGGGCGACCTTGGCCAGCCAGTAGTCGCGATTGGCCTTTGGCACCCGCGAGCCGCGGGCGCAGTCATGGCCGTGCCAGAAGCAGCCGTGGACGAAGAAGGCCAGCCTGCGTCCCGGCATCACCACATCGGGATTGCCGGGCAGGTCCTTGCGGTGCAGGCGGTAGCGCGCGCCCAAGCCTGTGAGGACGCGGCGCAGAGCCTTTTCGGGCGTCGTGTCCTTGCTCTTCACCCGGGCCATGACGGCCGATCGCTTGGCCTTGTCGTAGACGTCGGTGCTCAAGGCCGCGTCTCCGGCGGAAAGCGGCCCAGGCGCAAGGTCCCGGTCAGCAGCAGCACGCCCAGCTGCTTCAGGCCCGGCCACCGCGACATCGGCGTGAAGAACAGGTTTCGCATCAGGGGCCAGAATGCGCCATGGGCCTGGAAGAGCGGCGTCAGCCCCTTGGAGACCAGCTGATAGACGCCCGTATGCCGCCGCCGGTCGGCCTGCCAGGCGCCGACGGCCACGGCGGTCCCGCGACGATCGCGGTCCAGGCGTCCCGCCAGTTCGACGGCGTCAACCAGGGCCAGGTTCGCGCCTTGCCCCAGTTGCGGGCTGGTGCCATGGGCGGCGTCGCCGATCAGCACGCAGGCCTGGCGATTCCAGCGCCCCACCGAGACGTCGCGATAGACCGCGCGCGAGAAGCCCTCCCAATCGGTCCGGCCAGCCAGCAGGGCGGCGGCCTCGGGCCACAGCGGCGCCAGACGCGTGTCTCGCCAGGCCGCGAAGTCGCCCGCGAGGAAAGCGTCCATGTCCGCGATCGGCAGGGACCAGAACAGGCTGACCTGGCCGGTCTCACCCTCGGGGCCACGTCCGACCGGCAGGACGCCGCTCATCACCTCCGCGCGGTGATAGACCTGCCGCAAGGCGCCGGCGAAGCGACCTTCCGGATCGGCCGCGTTGGTCCAGACCGCCCCCCACGGATAGACCGGCGCCCTCGCGCCCGGCCGGATCGCCGTCCGAAGGGTCGAACCCGAGCCGTCGCCGACGACGGCCAGGTCGAACGGCCCGAAGATCCGGCCGTGATGGTCGTGCAGCACGGGCCGGGCGGGGTTCTCGATGCGGACGACCCGGGCGTCGGTGATCACCTCGACGCCCGCCGGAGCCAGCTGGCCGAGCAGGGTGTCGAACAGCACCGCGCGGTGGATTCCCACGCCATGCGCGCCGGGTCGCCAATCGCCGTAGTCCAGGTCCATGACTCGACGCCCGTGCGTATCCTTGCCTTGCAGCCGATCGACACGAGCCCCGGCGGCGCAGATGGCCTCGTCCAGCTTCAGCGCCCGCAGCGCCGCCAGGCCCGTCGGCTGCAGCAGCAGCCCCGAACCCAACGGACGCGGCTGGGCGAACGCCTCCAGAAGCGTGACCGCGTGGCCTCGGCGCGCCAGGGCCAGGGCGGCGGCCATGCCGCCGACGCCGCATCCGACGACGCCGATGCGCAAGGGGATCAGAGGCCCTCGAACAGGGCCGTGGACAGGTAGCGTTCGGCGAAGCTGGGAATGATCGTCACGATCAGCTTGCCGGCGTACTCCTCGCGCAGGGCCAGGTCGAAGGCGGCGGTCAGGGCCGCGCCCGAGCTGATGCCGACCGGCAGCCCCTCGGTGGCCGCCGCGCGGCGCGCCATGGCGAAGGCGTCGTCGTTCGACACCTGGACGATGTCGTCGATCACGCCCCGATCCAGGATGCCCGGCACGAACCCGGCGCCGATGCCCTGGATCTTGTGTGGACCGGGCGCGCCGCCCGACAGCACCGCAGAGGCTTCCGGTTCGACCGCGACCATTTTCAGGCCGGGTTTGCGGGCTTTCAGCACCTGGCCGACGCCGCTGATCGTGCCGCCGGTGCCAACGCCCGAGACCACGGCGTCCACGGCGCCGGCCGTGTCGTTCCAGATCTCCTCGGCGGTCGAGACGCGATGGATCAGCGGGTTGGCGCCGTTCTCGAACTGCTGGGGCATCACCGAACCCGGCGTCGCCTCGATCAGCTCCTGAGCGCGCGAGACGGCCCCGCGCATGCCCTTTTCGGCCGGCGTCAGCTCCAGCTTGGCGCCCAGCAGCAGCAGCATCTTGCGGCGCTCGATCGACATGCTCTCGGGCATGACCAGGATCAGCTTGTAGCCCTTGGCGGCGGCGACGAAGGCCAGAGCGATGCCGGTATTGCCCGAGGTCGGCTCGATGATGGTGGCACCGGGCTTCAGCAACCCCTGCGCTTCCAGCGATTCGATCATCGCCACGCCGATGCGGTCCTTGACCGAGGCGATCGGGTTGAAGAACTCCAGCTTGGCGACGACCTCGCCCTTGGGCTTCAGCTCGGCCATCAGGCGCGGCAGGCGGACGATCGGGGTGTCGCCGATCGTGTCGATGATCGAGTCGTAGATCTTGCCGCGACCGGCGCGCTTGAAGCGCGAAGCGTCGTAGAGGGAGGAAGCGTCGTCCATCGGAGCACCTGAGAGCCTAGGTTGCGGGAAGCGGCGGCACCCTAGACCCGCAAACCCCAGCTGTCAGGGGGTCATTCGGCGGCGAGGCTTGCAGTTTTGCTATCGAGCAGGGGCTCCAGCAGGGTTTGGGCCAGCCAGCGGACGGCCGGGACCGCGACGCCGTCGCCGATCACCTGCAGGCCCGCCGTCTGCGAACGCGGCAGCCAATAGCCGTCGGGCAGGCCCATCAGTCGCGCGCCCTCGCGCGGGGTGACCAGGCGCGAACGGACCTGGCCGTTCTCGATGACCAGCAGGGTCTGCCGCGAGGAGCCGCCGCGCGGGGTGCGCAGGCAGCCGGCGAGGCCGTCGAAGCGCACCTCGGCCCGCTGGTCGCCGCCGCGCATCCTGCGGAACACCGCGCCGACCGCCCGTTCGCCCGACTTCACGCGGCGCTCGACCGCCTCGCGGTGGCTGTCGGCCATGAGCCCCAGCAGGGCGTCGGTGCGTTCCTGCGGGTTCCAGGTCACGGCTTCGTCGGGCTCGAGCACGACGGCCAGGTCGGTGTTGCGGGCCGGCGGCGAGGCCACGCCCCACCAGATCCAGCGCGCCTTCAGATCGTCGGGCAAACGGGCGGCGGCCTCGCGCACGGCGCGGGTGTGGAAGGCGCTGGGGCCCTCCAGGTCGGCGGTCGGCAGGCGGGTGGCGACCACGAACACGCGGGGCCGCGACTGAGGGACGAAGGCGGCGGCGTCGATCTCCAGCGCCCCGAAGCGATAGCCCTCTTCCGACAGCGCGCCGCACAGGGCGGTGAAGTCGTCGCCATGGTGCGAGGTCAGAAGGCCCACGACGTTCTCGATGACGATCACCGGCGGGGCGCGGCCTTCGGCCGACATCGTCTTCATCAGGGTCCAGAAGCCGAAGAAGGCCGACGACTTGCCGCCCGCGAGGCCCGCGCGGGCCCCGGCCAGGCTGAAGTCCTGGCAGGGGCTGGAGGCCCAGGCCAGGTCGGCGCTCGGTATTTCGGCCGCCGTCAGGGCGAAGACGTCGCCCGCATGGAAGTGCCCATCGCCATGCGAGGAGCCCGCGTCGGCGAAGTTGGCGCGATAGACGTCGGCCTTCACCGCGTCGAAGTCGTTGGCGAAGGCGCAGGTCCAGCCGTCTCCCAGGCCGATCCGGGCCATGCCGCCGCCGGCGAAGAACTCAAGGAAGGAGGGAGAAGCGTTCCGATTCATCGCCCGTGAGTCTAGCTTCATCGGGCCTGGAGGGGATAGCCAAAGACATGCGTACCGTTGTTGTGATCGCCGCGGCCCTGTTGATAACGGCCTGCGGACAGTCGCCCATGGGCTCGACCGAGGAAGCGCCGCCGCCAGCCGATGCGCCGATCACCCTCGGTCCCGACTATTCGGGCGACTTCGATGCGGCGGGGACCGAGCCCTTCTGGAACATCAAGGTCCGCAACCAGGGCATAACCCTGACCCGTCCCGACCGTCCCGACGTCGTCACCGCCAATTCCGGCGTGCGCATCGACGGTGAACAGGGTGTGTTCGACGCCACGGCCGGCGAGCAGCGCCTCGTCCTGCGTCTGACGCCCGCCGAGTGCTCGGACGGCATGTCGGATCGCCGCTACGGCTATCAGGCCGAAGTCTGGATCGACGGCGAGACCCTGCGCGGCTGCGCTTCGAAGACCCGGGACCTGTCGGCGCAGCCCAAGCCTTGATCGCAGCCCTTTCGACCGTGCTCTTCAGTCGCCCTTGGGACCCAGGTAGTCCTTGCCGTAAACGGCCTCGCGGAAGTCGTGGTGCAGCGTGCCGTCGAACGGATAGGTCTGGACGAAGAACACGGCCGTCAGCCTGTTGACCGGATCGACCCAGAACAGGGTGGTCTCGCGGCCATCCCAGAAGAATTCACCGACGGCGCCGCGATTCTCCGCCGCCGTCTGGGGCTGGCTCTTGCGGACCGTGAAGTCGAAGCCGAAGCCCACCGTGCCCTTGCTGGGCAGCCAACGGCGCTGGGTCACGCGGGCGTCCAGGTGGTCGGTGGCCATCAGGCGCACGGTCGAGGGCTTGAGAATCCGCACGCCGTCCAGCGCCCCCTCGCCCAGCAGCATGCGCGAGAAGCGGGCGTAGTCGTCGATCGAGGCCACCAGACCGGCGCCGCCCATGGTCAGGCGGCGGGCGGGGTCGAAGTTCAGGCGGCGGGTCTCGGCGTCGGCCTGGCGGGCCAGCTTGCCGTCGGGCCCCTTGTTGTAGGTGGCGGCCAGGCGCGCGAAAGCGCTTTCCGGCTGGGTCCAGGCCGTTTCCTTCATGCCCAGCGGCTCCAGGACATGGGCCCTCACATAGGCTTCGAACGGCTGGCCGGTCAGGGTCTCGACCAGCAGCGCCTGGACGTCGACGGCGGCGCTGTAGCTCCATTCCGCGCCCGGATCGAACAGTAGCGGGGCCTTGGCGATGCGATGGCCGAACTCGGTCAGATCGTTGGCCTGGTTCATCGGGTCGAGCGCCGAGAACGCGGCGTCAGCCGGTGTGGCGGTCCCGCCGTACGAGAAGCCCGCCGTGTGGCGCAGGATGTCGCGGATCAGGATCGGCCGGCTGGCCGGACGCGTCTGGCCCTGGGCGTCCATGACCTTCATGTCGGCGAATTCGGGGAGGTAGCGCGACAGCGGATCGTCGAGCCCGAACTTGCCCTGTTCCCACAGCTGCATCAGGGCCACGCCGGTGACCGGCTTGGTCATCGAGAAGATCTGCACCAGCGTATCTCGGCGCATCGGCTTGCCGCCCTCGCGGTCGGCCATGCCGGCGGTCCCGAAATAGCGCTCCTGGCCATCCTTCCAGACCAGGGCCGAGACGCCGACGGCGCGGCCGCTGTCGACCATGGCCTTCAGAGCCGCGTCGATGCGCTTCCTATCGACCTTCACGGGCTGGAAGGCTTCGGCGGCCGGCGCGGCGCGCGCCACGGCTGGTGCAGCCGGGACGGCCAGCAACGCCGCCGCGACGGCGGCGAGGATGAACTTCTTGGACACGCGGCCTCCCCACGCTTCTCTCATGACAACGTTGGTCATGACGCGGAGGGACTTTCGCCGAGGGCGCTCGGCTTTTCCAGCCCGTCGTGGTCGTAGGCGGTCAGGACCGGTCGGGCTGGGAGGCCACCATCTTCAGGTAGACGCCGTACGGCGACTTGGCCAGATCGTGGGCCAGACCCAGCAACTGTTCGGTCGAGATCCAGCCGTTCTGGTAGGCGACCTCCTCGACGCAGCCGATCTTCAGGCCCTGGCGGTGCTCCAAGGTCCGGACGAACTCGGAAGCCTCCAGGAGGCTGTCGTGGGTCCCGGTGTCCAGCCAGGCGAACCCCCGGCCCATCCGCTCGACCGACAGGGCGCCGGCCTCGAGATACAGACGGTTGATGTCGGTGATCTCCAGTTCGCCCCGCGCCGAGGCCTTGAGATCGCGGGCGAAGTCGACGACGCGGTGGTCGTACATGTAGAGGCCCGTGACCGCCCAGTTCGAGCGCGGCGTCTGGGGCTTCTCCTCGATCGATACGGCCTTGCCCGCGGCGTCGAACTCGACGACGCCGTAGCGCTGGGGATCGTTGACGAAATAAGCGAAGACGCTGGCGCCGCTCCTGGAGCGCTCCTTGGCGCCCTGCAGCATGCGGCCCAGGCCCGCGCCGTAGAACAGGTTGTCGCCCAGGACGAGGACGGACGGCTCGTTGCCGACAAAGTCCGCGCCGATGCGATAGGCCTCGGCCAGGCCGTTCGGATTGGCCTGCTCGGCATAGGTGATGTTGATCCCCCAGCGCGCGCCATCGCCCAGAAGGCCCTCGAACAGCGGCAGGTCTCTGGGCGTGGAGATGATCAGCACGTCGCGCACGCCGGCCATCATCAGCACCGACAGCGGATAGTAGATCATGGGTTTGTCGAAGACCGGCAGCAGCTGCTTGCTGATCGCCATGGTCACGGGATGGAGGCGCGTGCCCGACCCGCCCGCGAGAATGATGCCCTTCATACGTCTTCTTCTTCAGTCCTGACGATCGACCCTAGAGCTGAAATCACGGCGTTGTCAGTGCTTTCGCTCAAGGGTTGGCGTTTCAACGCGATGATTTCGAAGAAATTTTGGCGATAGCGGTGTCAATCGCCGCGCCTGGCGTGACCCTTGGCGGCCAGGTAGCGATCCAGCGCGTCCGTCCAGTGCGGCATCGGCCGCCCCAGGGCCGCCTCCAGCTTGGCGTTGGAGAGCGCGCTGTAGGGCGGCCGGCGCGCCGGAGTCGGGAACTGGCGGGTCGGGATCGGCAGCACCTCGGCGGCGACGCCGGCCCTGGTGACGATCTGGCGGGCGAACGCATACCAGCTGGCGACGCCGGAATTGACCACGTGATAGGTTCCGGCCGGCGCCCGGGCCGCGATCAGGTCCAGGATCGCTTCGCCGGCGTCCCACGAGGCGGTCGGCGACATCACCTGGTCGTCGACCACGGTCAGGCGGCCGCGCTCCTTGCCGAAGCGGAGCATGGTCTCGACGAAGTTGCCGCCCTTGCCGCTGGCCCCGGCCACGCCGAACAGCGAGGCGACGCGGGCGACGATGACGTCGTCGTGGTCCAGCCGGATCAGGTCCTCGGCCAGCGCCTTGGTGGCGCCGTAGACATTGACCGGCGCGCGGCCGACGTCCTCGGACAACGGCTCGCGCTCGCCTTGCCCGCCAAAGACATAGTCGGTCGAAACCTGAACCAGGCGCGCGCCTCTGGCGGCGCAGGCCAGGGCCAGGCGGCCGGCGAAGTGGGCGTTGATCGCCACGGCCGGAGCCGGATCCCTCTCGCAATCGTCGACGCGGGTGGCGGCCACGCAGTTGATGGCGATGTCGAAAGCCAGGCCCTCGAAGCTCGCTTCAGGGTCGGCGGCGTCGAGCTGCGCGCGGGTGACAGGGACGAGCTCCAGGCCGCGCCGACCGGCTAGCGCGACCAGGTCAGACCCCAGCTGGCCGTTGGCGCCGAAAAGGGCGATGCGCGGCATCAGGCGGTCTTCAGCCCCAGGCGCTGGCCGGCGTAGCGTTCGCGCAGCGGGGCCCACCAGGCCTCGTTGTCCAAGTACCACTGGACGGTCTTGCGCAGGCCGGTGTCGAAGGTCTCCTGGGCCTTCCAGCCCAGCTCGGTTTCCAGCTTGGTCGCGTCGATGGCGTAGCGGGCGTCGTGGCCCGGGCGGTCGGCGACGAAGGTGATCAGATCGCGACGCTTGAGCCCGGGCGCAGGGCGCAGTTCATCCAGCACGTCGCAGATCGCCTCGACCACCTGCAGGTTGGTCCGCTCGTTGCGACCGCCGACGTTGTAGCTCTCGCCGGGAACGCCCCGGGTGGCGATCAGGTGCAGGGCGCGGGCGTGATCCTCGACGTGCAGCCAATCACGGACATTGTCGCCCTTGCCGTAGACGGGCAGCGGCTTGCCCTCCAGCGCGTTCAGCGTGACCAGCGGGATCAGCTTCTCGGGAAAGTGATAGGGTCCGTAGTTGTTCGAGCAGTTCGAGACCACCACCGGCAGGCCATACGTATGATGCCACGCCCGCGCCAGGTGATCGGACGAAGCCTTCGAGGCCGAATAGGGCGAACGCGGGTCGTAGGGCGTGGTCTCGCTGAACAGGCCGTCCGCGCCCAGGCTGCCGAACACCTCGTCGGTCGAGATGTGGTGAAAGCGGAAAGCCTCCTTCTCGGCGCCGTCCAGGCCCTGCCAATGCTCCAGCGCCGCCTGCAACATGACATATGTGCCGACGATGTTGGTCTGGACGAAGTCGCCGGGGCCGGTGATCGAGCGGTCGACATGGCTTTCGGCGGCCAGGTGCATGACGACATTGGGCTGGAAGGCCTCGATGGCCTTCGAGACGGCCGCGGCGTCGGCGACGTCCCCCTGCACGAAGCTATAGTCAGCCTTGCCCTCCAGCATGGCCAGGCTGGCCGGTGAGGCGGCGTAGGTCAGCTTGTCGTAGTTGAGGATCGCGACGTCATTCTGGCCCGCCAGGTGGCGGCACACGGCCGAGCCGATAAAGCCCGACCCGCCGGTCACCATCACGCGGAGATTCTGCTGCGACATGCGCTGGGTAGCCTCGGCCTTCTCGAAGGAAAGCCCCGTACTCCAGTTTTTAGTGTACGCGCAACAGCCGAGCCCCGAAGGGGAGCCTAGTCGGTAAACACCACCGTCTTGCGGCCGTTCAGCAGCACGCGGTCCTCAAGGCGATAGCGCAGGGCCCGGGCCAGCACGCGGCGCTCGATGTCGCGGCCCTTGCGGACCAGGTCCTCGGGCGTGTCGCGGTGGCTGATGCGCTCCACGTCCTGCTCGATGATCGGCCCCTCGTCGAGGTCGCCGGTCACGTAGTGGGCGGAGGCCCCGATCAGCTTCACCCCGCGCGCGTGGGCTTGGTGGTAGGGCTTGGCCCCCTTGAAGCCTGGCAGGAACGAGTGGTGGATGTTGATGCAGCGCCCCTGCAGCTTGGCCGACAGGCCGTCCGACAGCACCTGCATGTAGCGGGCCAGCACGACGATGTCGGTCCTGGTCTCCTGGATGAGCTTCCAGAGCTCGGCTTCCTGCTCGAACTTGGTCTCCTTGGTCACCGGCAGGTGATGGAACGGCAGGTCCGACAGGTCGATGTGGGCGTAGGTCTCGGCGGGATGGTTGGAGACCACGCCGGTGATGTCCATCGGCAGTTCGCCGATGCGCCAGCGATAGACCAGGTCGGCCAGGCAGTGGTCGAACTTGCTGGCCAGCAGCAGCACGCGATAGCGCTCGGCGCGATTGCGCAGCGTCCACTTCATCCTGAGCGGCTCGGCCAACGCGCCGAATGCCTCACGCAAGGCTTCGCGATCCGCGCCGTCGGCGTCGAAGACGACGCGCATGAAGAACTGACCGGTCTCCTGGTCGTCGAACTGCTGCGCGTCGAGGATGTTGCAGCCGCGCTCATAGAGGAAGGCGGAGACCTTGGCGACGATGCCGCGCTGGTCGGGGCAGGAGAGGGTCAGGATCATGGTCCGCTCCCTCTAGAGAACCGCGGCGCCGAAGAAAAGCGCCTCTTCCTGGCGGGCGAGCATGAAATCGCCCGCAGGCTGCGAAAACCGCCGCCCGGACGGCACGGTCATGCCCCACGCGCGAGCAAGCGTCGCGAACTTGCCGTCCTGGGGTGGCCGCGCCGGCGAGAACGGGTCTAGGCTCGGGCCATGGTTTCCTCCTCCGAAGTCCTGTCCGACCGCGCGATTGACCTGCTGGCCAAGCTGGTGGCGTTCGACACCACCTCGCGGCGCTCCAACCTGGAACTGATCCAGTGGGTCGAGCAGTACCTGGCCCACCTGGACATTCCCTCCCGCCGGGTGCCGAACGCCGACGGGACGAAGGCGAACCTGATGGCCACCATCGGTCCGGCGGTCGAGGGCGGGGTGGTGCTCTCCGGCCATACCGACGTCGTGCCGGTCGACGGTCAGCCCTGGTCCAGCGATCCATGGGTGCTGACCGAGCGCGACGGACGGCTGTACGGCCGCGGGACCTGCGACATGAAAGGCTTCCTGGCCCTGGCCCTGGCGGCCGCGCCGGACCTGGCCCGGGCCACGCTGTCCAGGCCCGTCCACCTGGCCTTCTCCTATGACGAGGAGGTTGGCTGCCTGGGCGCGCCGGACATGATCGAGGTAATCGCCAAGGAAGCGCCCAAACCGGCCCTGGTGGTTGTCGGCGAGCCCACCGACATGGTCGCCGTGCGCGGCCACAAGGGCATCGCCACCTTCACGGTCACCGTCACCGGGCGCGAAGCCCATTCCAGCCTCACCCATCTGGGCGTCTCGGCCAATACTGTCGCGATCAAGCTGATGGCGATGCTGGTCGAACTTTCCGAGACGCTGGAGCGCGAAGCCGATCCCGCCTCGCCGTTCACGCCCAAGGGCGCGACCCTGACCGTCGGCATGGTCCATGGCGGCACGGCCGGGAACATCCTGGCCCGCGAGTGCAAGTTCCTGTTCGACCTGCGCACCCCGCCCGGCCAGGACCCGATGGCGCTGCTGGCCGACTTCTTCGCCGCCGCCGACGCCATGGACGCCGAGATCAAGGCCAGGGCCCCGGAAGGCGGCGTCAAGGTCGAGCGCCGCTCGCTGACCCCGGCCTTCGCGCCGGAGGAGGACGGCGTCGCCGAGGCCTTCGCCCGCAAGCTGGCCGGCGACAATGGCCCGCCGCGCGTCGTGCCTTATGCCGCCGAGGCCGGGCAGTTCCAGGGGGCCGGCTTCTCGACCGTGATCTGCGGTCCCGGCTCGATCGACCAGGCTCACCAGCCCGACGAATACGTCGAGATCAGCCAGATGCAGCGCGGCGCGGCCTTCATGCGTCGGCTGATCGAGGACCTGACCGCCTAGAGGCCCCGCGCCTTCCGGATTACGAACCGCCGCCCGATGAAGGCGGCCGGATCGATCGACATCACCCGCAGGATCGCGCCCGGCGAGGCCTTGCGCCGGGCCTGGATCGCGCGGCGCGCGGCCAGGACCTGGTCGAGATCGTCGCGCTTCAGCGCCGCCTTGATCCCCCGGATGGCCGGAGCCGCATCGCCGCGTCGCCAGTGCAGCAGCAGCAGGCCCGCCGTGACCGCCACATGCAGCGGCAAGGTCAACGGAAACAGCCAGCCCGGCGTGTTCTTGACGAAGGTCCAGACGCGGTTGCGCGAACCGTGGAAGATCGAGAAGTCCGACCGTACGCCGGTGCTGGCCGAGCCGACGTGGGCGACCTTCGCCTTGGGCAGCAGCAAGGTCGGCTGGCCGTAGAGGCGCAGGCGATAGCCCAGGTCGACATCCTCGCAATAGCAGAAATAGCGCTCGTCGAAGCCGCCGGCCTGCAGGAACAGGTCGCGATCGATCAGCATGGCCGCCCCACAGGCCGAAAACACCTCCCCCTCGGGTAGGACCGGCGGGATCTTACGGCCATACCCGCCGCGGAACGGTATGCCCGCGCTGGTGACGTTGTCGCCAGCCCCGTCCAGCAGGCCCGGCCGGTCGGCCGACAGCTGCAGCGAGGCGAAGCTCTTGACGGTCGGGTGGCGCTCGGCCCCGGCCATCAGTTCGGCCAGCCAGTCGGGCTCGGCGTAGGCGTCGGGATTCAGCAGGACCAGCCATCGCCCCCTGGCGCGCCGGGCGGCCAGATTGTTGCCGGCGGCGAAGCCCAGGTTCGCGCCCGCCTCGACGAAATCGACCCAAGGATGAGCCTTGGCCGCCGCCTGCGGCGCACCGTCGGTCGAGGCGTTGTCGATCAGGATCGTCTCGAAGTCACGGAAGGTCTGCGCAGCCAGACGCGCCAGGCACGGTTCCAGGGTCGGGCCGCTCTGATACGACACGATCACCACGGTAACGGCCGGCCCGGTCTTGTTTTCCATCGTCTCAGGCGGCATCGGTGGCCAGTTCGTTTCTCAGATCAAAGTACGCGTCATGAAGATCACGCCGCTGGCGATCCCCGAAGTGCTGCTTATCACGCCCGCACGCCATGGCGATGAGCGGGGATGGTTTTCCGAGACCTTCCGCCAGTCGGCGCTGGAGGAGGCCGGGTTCAAGGCCGCCTTCGTCCAGGACAATCACGTGCGCTCGACGACGCGCGGCATCCAGCGCGGCCTGCACTATCAGAAGCCGCCGCACGCCCAGGACAAGCTGCTGCGCTGCGTGGTCGGATCGATCTTCGACGTCGCGGTCGACATCCGCAAAGGCTCGCCGACCTACGGCCAGTGGGTCGGGGCCGAGCTGTCGGCCGAGAACCGCCAGCAACTGCTGGTTCCCAAAGGCTTCGCCCACGGCTACGTCACCCTGACCGACGCCTGCGAGGTGCTGTACAAGGTCACCGACTACTACGCCCCCCAGGCCGAAGGCGCGGTGCGCTGGAGCGACCCGGCCGTCGGCGTCGACTGGCCGATCCCGGCCTCCGAGATCACCGCCAACGACCGCGACAACGCCGCGCCGCTGCTGAGCGAGATCGAGTCGCCGTTCACGTACCAGGGCTGATCATGCGCTTCACCGACTTCTTCTGGACCTCGCACGAAGGCCTGCCGCTGCACGCGCGGGACTATGCCGCTGCTGGCGAGACCCGAAAGCTGCCGGTGATCTGCATCCACGGCCTGACCCGCAACGCCCGCGACTTCGAGGACCTGGCGCCGCGGATCGCCGCCCTGGGTCGCCGTGTCTTGGCGGTCGACGTGCGCGGCCGGGGCCTTTCGGCCCGCGACCCCGACCCGATGAACTATCATCCGGGAACCTACGCCGCCGACGTCGTATCGCTGCTGCAGGCGGCCGGGATCGAGAAGGCCGTGTTCGTCGGCACCAGCATGGGCGGGCTGATCACCTTGGTGCTGACCTCGATCGCGCCCCAGGCGATCGCGGCTGCGGTGCTGAACGACGTCGGTCCCGAGCTGTCGCCGGTCGGCCTGGCCCGCATCGCCGGCTATACTGGCATGGCCAGCCGGTTCGAGACCTGGAACCAGGCCGTCGCCTACGCCAAGGCGATCAACGAGGCTGCGTTCCCCGCCTACACGGCAAAGGACTGGGAGGTCTTCGCCCGGCGACTGTTCGACGAGAAGGAGGGCGCCTTCGTCCTGGCCTACGATCCGGACATCTCGGCGCCCATCAGGGCCGCCACCGAAGCCGCGGCGAAATCTCAGGCCGAGGGCGGGCAGGCCCTGGCCCCGCCGGACATGTATCCGCTGTTCCGGGCTCTGGCCAAGGACCGTCCGCTGCTGCTGGTGCGCGGCGGGATCTCCGACCTGATCGACCCCGCGATCGCCGAGCGCATGCGCGCCGCCGCGCCGCACATGGCCTACGCCGAGGTCCCCGGCGTCGGTCACGCGCCCATGCTGACCGAGCCGAAAGCCTGGGCGGCGATAGAAAAGCTCCTCCAAACCGCGCCTTAAAGGGGTGTGCCCGAATGGCTTGGCCGTGGTAGAGGCCCGGCCACGGCCCGTTCCTCGCCGCGACAGAGTGCTGATCCGATGACCCTCGACCTCGCCGCCATCCAAGCCGCCGCCGGCCGCCTGAAGGGTCAGATCGAGCGCACGCCCTGCCGTCACTCAAAGACCCTGTCGAAGATCACCGGCGCCGAGGTGTGGGTGAAGTTCGAGAACCTGCAGTTCACCGCCGCCTACAAGGAGCGCGGCGCCCTGAACAAGCTGATGCTGCTGTCCGAGGCCGAAAAGGCCCGCGGCGTCATCGCCGCCAGCGCCGGCAACCACGCTCAAGGGCTCGCCTACCACGGCGCCCGCCTGGGCGTGCCCGTCACCATCGTCATGCCCAAGACCACGCCCTTCGTTAAGGTGCAGCACACCCGCGACTTCGGCGCGACCGTGGTCATCGAGGGCGAGACCTATGACGACGCCAACGCCCACGCCCGCAAGCTGCGCGACGAGCAGGGCCTGACCTTCGTCCACCCGTTCGACGATTACGACATCATGGCCGGCCAGGGCACGATCGCCTTGGAGATGCTGGAGGACGCGCCAGACCTGGAGGTCCTGCCCGTGCCGATCGGCGGCGGCGGCCTGATCAGCGGCGTGGCCACGGCGGCCAAGGCCCTGAACCCCGACATCCGCATCGTCGGCTGCGAGCCGGCCATGTACCCGTCCTTCACCGCCCGCATGCGCGGCGTCGCCGCCCACTGCGGCGGCCAGACCATCGCCGAAGGGGTGGCGGTCAAGCAGGTCGGCGACCTGACCTACGGCGTCGTGCGCCCGCTGATCGACGACGTGCTGCTGCTGGAAGAGCCGCACCTGGAGCAGGCCGTCTCGCTGTACTGCAATGTCGAGAAGACCATCGCCGAGGGCGCCGGCGCGGCTTCGCTGGCGGCGCTGTTGGCCTATCCGGAACGCTTCCGGGGCAAGAAGTGCGGCCTGATCCTGTGCGGAGGCAATATCGACACCCGCCTGCTGGCCTCGGTCCTGACCCGCGAGCTGGTTCGCGCCCAACGCCTGGCCTCTCTGCGGATCATCGGCGACGACCGCCCCGGCCTGCTGTCGACCGTGGCCTCGGTGATCGGGACCATGGGCGCGAACATCATCGAGGTGAACCATAACCGCCTGGCCCTGGACGTCCCGGCCAAGGGCGCGGAGTTCGATATCACCATCGAGACCCGCGACGCCCAGCACACCCAGGAAGTCATGGACGCCCTGCGCGAGAGCGGCTACCCGCCCCGCGTCGTCTGAGCCCTATTCCTTCGGCTTGCCCGGCCCGATCCGGTTCACGTCCAAGAGCTCGATCCTGAAGATCATCACGCTGTTGGCCGGGATCGGACCCTTGTCCTGCGCGCCGTAGCCCAGGGCCGGCGGCACGTAGAGGATCCACTCGTCGCCGGCCTTCATGCGCTGCAGGGCGATGACCCAGGCCGGCACCAGGCCGTCCAGGGGGAACACCGCCGGCACGCCGCGCTCGTAGCTGCTGTCGAACACCGTGCCGTCCAGCAGCTTGCCCTCGTAGTGGACCTTGACCTCGTCGGCCGTCGTCGGATGCAGGCCGCCCTGGGGTCCCTCGCGCACCACCTTGTACTGCAGGCCCTGCGGCAGGGTGACGACGCCCGGCTCCTTGGCGTTCTTGGCCATGAAGGCGTCGGCGATGCTCAGGTTCTCCTGCGCCTTCTTGCTGGGACCGCAGGCGGCCAGGGTCAGGCCGGCGGCGGCGACGGTGAGGAGCAGGGCGCGGCGGTGCATGATGATCCCGGGAAACCTCTATGAAAGTGGCCGTTGAGCTAGCACGTCACGCGCCAAATGCCACCCGCCGACCGCCTGGAACCGCTCCGGCCAAATTTTCACGGAACAATGGTGGCTTTCGTCGGCGACCTTTTCTAGAAACACCCACCCAATACTTAAGACGAGCTGCTCATGAAACCCGTTCGTAAAGCCGTTCTTCCCGTCGCTGGCCTCGGCACCCGCGTCCTGCCGGGCACCAAGACGACCCCGAAGGAACTGCTGAACGTGGTCGACCGGCCGATCCTGTCATACATCGTCGAGGAAGGCCGCAAGGCGGGCATCGAGCACTTCGTCTTCGTCACCGGCCGCAGCAAGGGCGCGATCGAGGACTATTTCGACCATCAGGTCGAACTGGAAGCCCAGCTGGAAGCCAAGGGCAAGACCGATATCCTGCAGAAGCTGCGCGACGAGCTGCCCCGTCCCGGCGAGATGAGCTTCGTGCGCCAGATGGCCCCGCTGGGCCTGGGCCACGCCGTCTGGTGCGCGCGCGACATCATCGGCGACGAGCCCTTCGCCGTCATGCTGCCCGACGTCATCGTGGATGCCGACCCCTCGGCCCTGGGCCAGCTGATCGAGGTCTATGACAAGGTCGGCGGCGGCAACGTCATCGGCGTCGAGGAAGTCCCCGCCAGCGAGACCCACAAGTACGGCATCGTCGCCCCGGGCGAGGTGAACGGGCGCCTGGCCACCATGACCGGCATGGTCGAGAAGCCGGCCCAGGGCACGGCCCCCTCGAACTGGTCGATCGCCGGCCGCTACATCCTGCAGCCCGAGATCTTCGAACTGCTGGCCAGCCAGGAGAAGGGCGCCGGCAACGAGATCCAGCTGACGGACTCGATGGCCAAGCTGATGACCCGGCAGAAGTTCCACGCCTATGTCTACGAGGGCGTCACCCACGATTGCGGCGACAAGATCGGCCTGCTGCGCGCCAATGTGGCCCTGGCCCTGAAGCGCCCCGACCTGGGCGCCGCCGCGCGTTCGGCGGTGGAGGCCGCGCTGAAGGCGTAGCGCTGAACTTTGCTCCCCTCAGGGGAAGTGGCCCAGAGGGCCGGAGGGGGCGGCTCGGCCTGCGCCAAGCAGCCCCCTCGGCCGGCAGAGCTTATCCCCACTCCGCTAGCACCTCGGGATCGCTCTCTGCGGCCTTGAAAGCCAGCGCCGCGTCTCCCACGAGCCGCCGCGCGGCCCAGGCGGCAGCCCCGCGCACCACCGGCGCCGGATCCCGCAACAGCGGTTCGACCACGGCCATCAGGTCGGCGTCACCGCTGTTGCCGATCGCATAGAGCACGTTGCGCACGAAGCGGTCCCGCCCGATCCGCTTGATCGGGTTCTTCGAGAACAGCGTCCGGAATTCCGTGTCGTCCAGCACCGCCAGCTGCGCCAAGGACGGCTGCTTCAGCGCCTCGCGCGCCTGCAGCTTGGCCTCGCTGGAAAGCGACGCGAACTTGTTCCACGGGCAGACCGCTAGGCAGTCGTCGCAGCCATAAATCCGGTTGCCCAGCGCCGGCCGGAACTCGGCCGGGATCGGGCCAGAGAACTCGATGGTGAGGTATGAGATGCACCGCCGCGCATCCAACTGGCGCGGAGCCGGAAAGGCGTTGGTCGGGCAGATGTCCAGGCAGGCGCTGCAGCGGCCGCAGTGATCGACCTCGGCCTCGTCGGGCGGCAAATCGAGGGTGGTCAGCACGCTGCCCAGGAACAGCCACGAGCCGAACTGTCGCGAGACCAGGTTGGTGTGCTTGCCCTGCCAGCCCAGGCCGGCCCGCTGGGCCAGCGGCTTTTCCATCAGCGGCGCCGTGTCGACGAAGACCTTCACGTCTTGGCCGAACCGGCGATGCATCCAGCCGGCCAGCACCTTCAGCCGCTTCTTGATGACATCGTGATAGTCGTCGCCCTGGGCGTAGACCGAGATCGCCGCGTCGCTGGTCGCCTTGAGTTGTTCGAGGGGGTCGATGTCGGGGCCGTAGTTGACGCCCAGCACCACCGCCGACTTGGCCTGCGTCCACATGGCCGTGGGGTGGGAGCGCCGCTCCAGCGTCTCTTCCATCCAGCCCATGTCGCCATGGCGCTCGGCCTCGACGAATTCCCGCAGCCATCCCCCGTTCGGCCAGGCCGCCGACGCATCGGCGAAGCCGCAGGTCGAGAACCCCAGGATCAAGGCCTCGGCGCGGATCTCGTCCTTGATCGCTTGTGGGCTGAGCTCAGAAATCGAGATCGTCATAGTGCGCGGCCGGCGCGAGGCCGGGCCAGCGGTCGGCCAGGATCGGACGGAAGGCCGGCCTCGACTTCAGCTTCATGTACCAGGTCTTGGCAGTCTGGAAGTCCTTCCAGGGCACATCGCCGAAATAGTCGATCACCGACAGGTGGGCGGCGGCGGCGAAGTCGGCCAGGCTCATGCGGCGGCCGGCCAGCCAGTCGCGGGTCTGCAACAGGCCGTCGATATAGCCGAGGTGCGCCCGCAGCGCCTCGCGGCCCTGGCGCAGGGCGGCTAGATCCGGCGCGCCCATGCGCAGCAGGCGCTTCTCCATCTTCTCGTGCAGGAGGAAGCCGTTGACCTCGTTGTCGAACTTGCGATCGAACCACTGCAGCAGGCGACGGGCCTCGGCGCGCTCGCCGGCGTCGCGACCCAGCAGCGGCGGCTCGGTCTCGGTCTCCTCGATGTGCTCGAGAATGGCCCGCGTCTCGCAGACGACGAGGTTGCGCTGGTTGCGGGTCTCGACCAGCACCGGCGGCAGGCCCGACGGGTTCAGCGCCGTGAACTCGGGCGGCATTTCCCAATAGCGGACCTGGATCTCGACGAACGGCAGCCGCTTCTCGCCCAGCGCAAGACGCACCTGCCGCGAGGCCGGGTCCAGGGGGAAATGGTGAAGGGTGCGTTCGACGCTCATGCCCAGGTGTGCTCAGGCTGCATCGAAAGAGCGATGCGCCGCTTTGCTTAACAAGAGATTGCTGAACGGCGTTTAGCCTGGGAATCCAGGCTTTTGCACGGCGTTTTGGTTGAATATCGGCGCGGTCAGCTGTTCATCCGCGCGATCAGGTTGGTCGTGCTCTGGCCCGGCTTGAGGTCGGCCAGCACCACCTTGCCGCCATAGCCCAGCACGACGTCCGAGCCGACCACCGTCTCGACCGTGTAGTCGGCGCCCTTGACCAGCACGTCGGGACGGAACGCCTTGATCAGGTCCAGCGGCGTGTCCTCGTCGAACAGCACCACCAGGTCCACCGACGAGAGCGAGGCCAGCACCGTGGCGCGGCCCTGTTCCTTCTGCACCGGGCGGGTCGGGCCCTTCAGCTTCGAGACCGAGGCGTCGGTGTTGAGGCCGACGATCAGCCGGTCGCAGGCGGCCTTGGCCTGGCTGAGCAGCGAGACGTGGCCGGGATGCAGCAGGTCGAAGCAGCCGTTGGTGAAGCCGACCTTCAGACCCCGCGCGCGCCAGCCCTCGACGATCTGCCTTGCCTGGTCGCGGTCGGCGATCTTGATCTCGCCGGGCTCTGCGGCGCCGGCGACGGCCGCCAGCTCGGCGGCGGTGACGACGTCGGTGCCCAGCTTGGCGACCACCAGGCCGCCGGCAAGGTTGGCCAAGTGGGCCGCGTCAGCCAGGCTGGCCCCCGCCGCCACCGACAGGGCCAGGGTCGCGGCCACGGTGTCGCCGGCCCCCGAGACGTCGAACACCTCGATGGCGGTCGCTGGCAGGTGGACATGCGGCTGGCCCCGCACCGACAGGGTCATGCCGGCGCCGCCTCGCGTGATCAGGGCCGCCTCCAGGTCCGGGGCCATGGCCAGGATCGCTGCGCCGGCCTCTTCCGACGCCTCGTCGGAGTTGTCGATTATGCCGGTGGCCTCGGCGGCCTCCTTGCGGTTGGGCTTGATCAGGGTCGCGCCGTCATAGCGCGCGAAATCGCGGCTCTTGGGGTCGACGATCACCGGCTTGCCCAGGGCGCGGGCGGCGTCGATCGCCCTCCGCACGACCTCGGGAGTCAGCACGCCCTTGGCGTAGTCGGACAGCACCACGACGTCGGCCGAAGCTAGGCGCGCCTTGAAGGCGCCCAGCAGCGTGGCGGCGTCGCCGGGCCCGCGATCCTCGCGGTCGACGCGCAGCATCTGGTGCGAGCCGGAGATGTAGCGGACCTTCTCGGTGGTGCGCCGCTTCGGATCGGCGACAAGTTCGGCCTCGAGGCCGTGTTCAGCGTCGATCATGCCACGCAGGGTCACGCCGGCGTCGTCCTGGCCCACCAGGCCGATCAGCACCGCCCTGGCCCCGAGGGCCGCGACGTTGCGGGCGACATTGCCCGCCCCGCCCAGCATGGCGGTCTCCTTCTCGACCGCGATCACCGGCACCGGCGCCTCGGGCGAGATGCGGTCGACCGCGCCGTAGATGAAGCGGTCCAGCATCACGTCGCCGAGGACCAGCACGGTCTTGCCGGCGAACGCGCGGGGAAGGTGAGCCAGGATGTCGTCCATAGGCGTTCCGTACCTACCCGCCCCGAAAACTCAACCCTCGACGGTTTCGGCGAAGACGCCGCCGTGCTTCTCGGCCAGGCCGCGCGGGTCGGGATGGATGATGATGTCGGCCGAGGGAAAGGCTTGCAGCAGGCGGTTCTCGGCGGCGACGATGATGGCGTGGGCCTCGGCCAGCGAGATGTCCGAGGCCAGGTCGGCATGCATCTGCATGTGGATATAGGGGCCTGAGGCGCGGGTGCGCAGCTGGTGGACGCCCAGCAGGCGCGGATCCGCCGTGGCCAGGGTCACGATCCGCTCGCGGTCCGCCTCGGGCAGTTCGCGGTCCAGCAGCTGGTCGGAGGCGTCGCGGAACACCACGATCGCGCCCCAGATCAGCCACAGCGCCACCAGCAGGCCCGCCGCCGCATCCACCCAGGACAGGCCCAGCCACGACGCCGCCCCGACGCCGATCAGGGCGACGGCGTTCGAGCCCAGGTCGGCGGCGTAGTGGGCCCGATCACCGGCGATGGCGATCGAGCCGCTGGCCTTCAGCACCCGGCTCTGGGCCGTGATCAGCGCCAGGGTCAGGACGATCGAGACAATCATCACGATCACCCCGGCCAGGCCGTGCTCGACGGGGCGCGGATTGAAGATGGCGTGGAAGGCCTCGCGCCCGATCAGCGCTCCCGAGGCGAACACCAGCCCGCCTTGCAGCAGGCTGGAGAACGCCTCGGCCTTGCCGTGGCCGAAGCGGTGCTCGGCGTCGGGCGGCGCGGCGGCGTAGCGCACGGCGTAGAGCGTGATCAGCGAGGCCACCAGGTCCAACGCGGAGTCGGACAGGGAGGCCAGGATCGCCACGCTGTCGCTGGCCCGCCAGGCGATCGCCTTGACGACGATCAGGATGGTCGCCGTGGCGACGGACAGCAGGGCGACGTTGCGGGCGGCTTTCGGATCGGCGGAGGACGAGGACATGGTCCCTATCTACCGCACCCCGCGTCGAAACCTAAGCCGCCGCGCGGACTTCGGGGCCCACATAGACCGACTGAGGCCGGATCAGCCGCCCCCCGGCCAGTTGCTCGCGGGCGTGGGCCAGCCAGCCGGCGACGCGGCCCATGGCGAACACGCAGGTGAAGCTGGCGGGCGGCAGGCCCAGGGCTTCCAACAGCAGCGCCGTGTAGAACTCGACATTGGTGTCCAGCGGCCGGTCGGGCTTGTGCTCGCGCAGAATGGCCAGAGCCGCCGTCTCGACCGCCTCGGCAAAGGCCACGCGGCCGGGCAGACTGGGCGAGGCGTCGGCCAGCTTGCGGACGGCGGCCTTCAAGGCGTCGGCGCGCGGGTCGCGGACACGATAGATACGATGGCCGAAGCCCATCAGCCGGTCGCCGCGCGCCAGGGCCTTCTCCAGCCAGGGGCGGGCGTTCTCCGGCGCGCCGATCGCGTCCAGCATCTCGATCACCGGTCCCGGCGCGCCGCCGTGCAGCGGGCCCTTCAGCGCCGAAAGTCCGGCCAGCACCGCCGAGGTCAGGCCCGCGCGGGTCGAGGCCACCACCCGAGCGGCGAAGGTCGAGGCGTTGAGGCCGTGGTCGCAGACCGTGACCAGATAGGCGTCCAGGGCGGCGGCCTCGGCGTCGGTCGCCGGCGCGCCTCGCGTCATGCGCAGGATGTCGGCGGCATGTGACAAGGCCGGATCGGGCGCAACCGGTGTCTCGCCCCTGGCCACGCGCAGCACCGCGGGTGTGAAGACGGCTGGCGCGGCGATCAGCAGCAAGGCCGTCTTCAGGTCGTCGCCGTCGGGCAGCCGGGCCAGCAGGGCGCGCATGGCCTCGACCGGATCGCGGCGGGCCAGGCCCTCGTCCAGGGCGGCGACCTCGGCGAAGGCGCGGACCCGGGCCTCGCCCAAGGCCGGCGCCAGATCGCTGGGCGCGTCCTCGAAGAAGCCGTCGAACAGCAGGTGAGCGGCCTCCTCGTAGCGGGTGCGGCCCGACAGATCCTCGACGGCGTAGCCGCGGATCACCAGGCGGCCCTTGGCGCCGTCGACATCGGACAGAACGGTGCGGGCGGCGATGACGCCCTCAAGACCATCGGACATGTGCGGTCTCTCCTCTCTTTCGCCGCGAGAAAGCGCCGCGCGCTCTTGATCGTCAATCTTGATCAATATAATCAATCTATATGGCGGATTGGCTCGACGCGGATCAGGTTCTGGAGCGGTTGGGGATCCGGCCGCAGACGCTGTACGCCTATGTCAGCCGAGGCCGGATCGAGGCCGCCCCCCATCCGCACGATCCCCGCCGCAGCCTCTATCGCGCCTCAGACGTCGCCGCCCTGGCCCAGAGGAAGGCGCGCGGGCGCCGCGCCGCCGACGTCGCGGCCGAGGCCATCGCCTGGGGCGAGCCGGTGCTGCCTTCGGCCATCACCACCGTCGCGGGCGGCCGGCTCTGGTATCGCGGCCGCGATGCCGCCCTCCTGGCCGAACAGGGGCTGACGCTGGAGAATGTCGGCCGACTGCTGCGCGGCGGCCATGGCGCGGCGCTGAAGTCGTCCCGCCGGTCGCAGCCGCCCGTCGCCGACAGCGCCCGGGCGCGCCTTTTCCTGACCCTGGCCGCCCGCGCCGGTCGCGAGCCCCCGGCCAGGGGCCGCGCGCCGCTCGCGCTCGCCATGGAGGCCGCCGACCTGCTGGAAGCCGTGGTCGACGCCGCCACCGGCCAGACCGGCGAAGGGCCTGCCCACACCCGCTTCGCCACCGCCTGGGGCCTGGAGGCCGAGGGCGCGGATCTGGTCCGCCGGACCCTGGTGCTGCTGGCCGACCACGAGCTGAACGCCTCGACCTTCGCCGCCCGCGTGGCGGCCTCGACCGGGGCGTCGCTGTCGGCGGCCTGCCTGGCGGGCCTCTCGGCCTTGTCGGGCCCCTTGCACGGCGGCATGGCCGCGCGGGTCGAGGCCTTCGTCGAGGAGGCCGAGCGTCGCGATCCCAGCCACGCGGTGTCCGCGAGGCTGGCCAGAGGCGCGTCCATGCCGGGCTTCGATCATCCGCTCTATCCCGACGGCGACCCGCGCGCGGCGGCGCTGCTGATGGCCTTCGAGGCCCCGCCCCTGCTGGCCGAGCTGCGCACGGAGACCGAGACCGTCACCGGCCTCTCGCCCAATATCGACTTTGCCTTGGTCAGCCTGGCCCGGACCCTGAAACTGCCGCCGGACGCGCCGTTCATCCTGTTCGCCACGGCCCGCAGCGCCGGCTGGGCGGCGCACGCGATCGAACAGCTGCAGACGGGACGGCTGATCCGGCCGCGCGCGCGGTACGTGGGGGAAGCGCCGCCCTCCTAGCAAGCAGACTATTCCCCCTCCTCCTCGTCATAGCCGACCAGCCGCAGCGCTCGCGCCGGCAGCCCCTTCAATTCGCACCACCGCTCCAACGCCTCCTCGCGGCCGTGGGTGATCCAGACCTCGCCGGGCCGCAGCTCGGTCAGGGTCGCGGTTAGCTCGTCCCAATCGGCGTGGTCGGACAGGATCAGCGGCAGCTCGACGCCGCGCTGCCGGGCCCTTGCCCGCACCCGCATCCAGCCCGAGGCGAAGCAGTCGACCGGGTCCGGGAACCGCCGCGACCAGCGATCGGCCACCGCACTGGGCGGCGCGATGACGATCTGGCCGGCGAAGGCGTCCTTGGGGCCGGACGACGTCGCCGGAGCCAGTGGTCCCAGCTCGACGCCGTGAGCCTCGTACAGGGCGTTCAACCGCTCCAGCGCGCCATGGACGAAGATCGGCCTGTCCCAACCGGCCTCGCGCAGCAGCCGGATCACCCGCTGGGCCTTACCCAGGGCATAGGCGCCGACGATGTGGCAGCGTTCGGGAAACTGCTCGATCGAGGCCAGAAGGCTCCGGATTTCGCCCGCGTCGTCCGGATGGCGGAAGACCGGCAGGCCGAAGGTCGCCTCGGTGATGAAGACGTCGCAGGGGACCGGCTCGAACCGGGCGCAGGTCGGGTCGCGGCGGCGCTTGTAGTCGCCGGAGACCACCATGGTCAGGCCTTTCCAGCGCACCACCGCCTGGGCCGAGCCCAGTACGTGGCCGGCGGGGACCAGGGTCACCTCGACACCGTTGTGGGTGAAGCTCTGGCCGTAGGCCACGGACTCGCGGCGGCCGGCGAAGTCCTCGCCATAACGCACGGCCATGATCGCCAGGGTCTCGGGCGTGGCCGCCACCACGCCATGCCCGGCGCGGGCATGGTCGGCGTGGCCATGGGTGATGACCGCCCGGTCCACGGGGCGGACCGGGTCGATGTAAAAGTCTCCCGGCGGACAGTAGAGGCCGTCCGGACGAGGACACAGAAGGTCTTCGGGCTTGATCACGTCTGGATATGACAACGCCGAAAGCGCTAAGCCTATCCCCACAAGGGAGCAGGCATGAGCGATAACGAACAGAGCCGCATGATCGCCACGGCGATGAACGAGGGCAGCCCCCAGGCCAAGGCGCTGGGCTTCTCGACCCTGGAGATCGGCGACGCGGTCGCGGTCCTGAAGGTCCCCTATCGTCCCGAGATCGTCGGCGATCCCGAGACGGGGGTCATCGCCGGCGGAGTGGTCACCACCTTGCTGGACCACGCCAGCGGCCAGGCCGTCCACGCGGCCATGGAGACCTGGACCTCGATCGCGACCCTGGATTTGCGCATCGACTACATGCGCCCCGCCGAGCCGGGGCTCGACGTCCTGGCCCGCGCCCACTGCTACAAGCTGACCCGCTCGGTCGCCTTCGTCCGCGCCGTCGCTTACGATCGCGACCCGGAGGATCCCGTCGCCACCGCCCAGGCGGCCTTCATGCTGGACAGCAGCGCCGGCAAGAAGCCCGGCGCCAACCTCAAGCCCTCGCGCGAGCCGCGCGCCAAGACGGGAAGCGTGGACTGATGAGCGACGCCGACACCCGCCTGGTCTCGATGCTGGACGCCATCCCCTACGCCCGCTTCCTGGGCGTGAAGGCCGAACTGGCCGGGGACGAGATGACCGCCATCCTGCCGTTCGCCCAGCACATTGTCGGCAATCCGATGCTGCCCGCCATCCACGGCGGCGTGCTGGGGGCCTTCATGGAAATGACCGCCCTGGCCCAGCTGTCGGCCGCCGCGCCGATGAAGCGCCAGCCGCGCACGATCGACGTCTCGATCGAGTATCTGCGCTCGGGCCGGCCGCTGACCACCTACGCCCGCGCCAGCATCAAGAAGCTGGGCCGGCGCATCGCCAATGTTCACGTCGAGGCCTGGCAGGAAACGCGCTCGGCCCCGATCGCGACGCTGCGGGGGCTGTTCTTGGTGGCCCCGAGCGAAGAGTGAGCATGGTTTATCGGCGCGATCGTCTCAAAGGATAAAGTTTCGCGAGAAACAGTTACAGACGACCACATTAATCCCCTGTAATGTCGTTTAGGTGCGACAAATTTTCTTAAATCGGCGTCATGAAGCAAGGGTAACGTGCATTAACGAGAGTCAGCGCCTATATCCTTGCTCATCGGACGCCGACGTGGCGCCGACCTAAAGAAAACAGGGATCAAGACCATGACTTTCAAGACCAACGCCGTCGCCGGCCTCGCCTCGCTCGTTCTCGCGGTCCTGCCGCTGGTCGTCATCGCCGGTTCGCTCGCTTCGAGCCTGTAAGTGATCGCCGCATAGCTCCGTCGGGCCGCCCGCAAGGGCCGCCTCGACGGAGAAGGCGAAAGACTAAGCTATAGATAATAAAGACTTTTCGCTGTCCGATGCAGGATGGCGTGGCGAGCCGCCAGACGATCGACATCCGCGTCGTAGCCGCCGCCGATAACCCCGACCACGGGGATCTCAAGAGCAAGACAAGCGCCCAGGACATAGGCCTCTCGTCGCCCCAGACCCTCGTCGGTCAGCGACAGGCGGCCCAGCTTGTCGTCCGCGTGCGGATCGACCCCCGCATTGAAAAAGACGATGTCCGGCCGGACGCTGCGAAGCAGCGCCGGCAGGATCGCCTCCAATTTTTCCAGATACTCGCCATCGCCCATCCCGTCGGCCAGTTCGACATCCAGGTCGCTGACGGCCTTGCGGTGTGGGAAGTTTTTCTCGGCATGCATCGAGACGGTGAAGACGCTGGAGTCGCCCTCGAAGATCCGCGCCGTGCCGTCACCCTGGTGGACGTCGAGGTCGATGACCAGGGCCTGGCCGATCGCGCCCTCCGCCAGCAGCCGCCGCGCCGCCACCGCCACGTCGTTGAACACGCAGAACCCCGCCCCGCTTTCCGCCGAAGCGTGATGGCTGCCGCCGGCGGTGTTGCAGGCGATTCCGTGTTCCAGCGCCAGCCGCGCCGCCAGCAGGGTCCCGCCGGTCGCCGCGCGGGCCCGGGTCGCGACGCTCTCGGTATTGGGCATGCCGATCCGCCGGACCACGTCGGGAGGCAAGGTCAGCTCGATCACCCCCCGCACATAATCTTCCGTATGCGCCAGTCTCAGGGTCTCGACATCAATGATCTCCGGTCGCGCAAAACCCTCCGGCCCCGGTACGCCTTCGGCCTCCAGCAGCGTGGCCAGGCGCGAGAACTTGTCCATCGGGAAGCGGTGCCCGGCCGGCATTTCGGCGCGGAAGGCGGGATGATGGACGACGGGCGGGAAGCGTGACATCGCCCCACGATGGAGAGCCGGCTCGCCTGACGCAAGGTGACGGCTTGCGGCGGCGCCGCGGCGGGCCTATCGCACTGCGTCATGCAGACCACCGAGACCCTCGCCGACATCCTCGACCTCGAACCGATCGAGGTGAACCTGTTTCGCGGCGTCAGCCCCAACGACGGCTTCCCGCGCATCTTCGGCGGGCTGGTGATCGCCCAGGCCCTGCTGGCGGCCTACAAGACCGTGCCGGACCGGGTCTGCCACTCGCTGCACGCCTATTTCATCCGCCCCGGCGATGTGAACGCGCCCGTGCTCTACGAGGTGGAGCGGGCCCGTGACGGCGGCACCTTCACCACGCGGCGGGTGGCCGCCATCCAGCACGGCGAGCAGATCTTCAACCTGGCCGCCTCGTTCCAGACGCCGGAAGACGGCTTCGAGCACCAGTCGGACATGCCGGCCGCGCCGGACCCCGAGACCCTGCCGACAGAGGTCGAGTTCCTGAAGAGCCTGGGCGACCAGATCCATCCCAAGATGCTGGCCATCGCCTCCAAGCCGCGTCCGGTCGACATCCGATGGGAGGATCCGCAGAACCCCGTCGCCCCCGTCCGGAAGTCGGGGACCAAGAACGTCTGGATGCGCGCCAAGGCCCCGCTGGGCAATGACGTCCGGATGCAGCAGGCCGCCCTGGCCTACGCCTCCGACATGGCGTTCATGGAAAGCGCCCTGCGCCCGCACGGCCTGATCTGGACCACGCCGGGCCTGCAGGCCGCCAGCCTGGACCACGCCATGTGGTTCCACCATCCGTTCGACTTCAACGACTGGACCCTGTTCGCCCAGGACAGTCCCAGCGCCTCGCAGGGCCGGGGCCTGGTGCGCGGCCAGATGTTCAGCCGCGACGGCAAGCTGCTGGCCTCGGTGGCGCAGGAGTGCCTGATGCGGGTGCGGAAGTAGGCCCTATCGGCTACAACGCCTGATCGGCCCGCAGCGCCGCCGCCGGATCGGCGATGGCGTCGGCGCGCTCCTTTTCCGACTTCGGCGTCGAGACCAGCGGCCTGGCCACGGCCAAGGCCCGGCGATAGGCCTCGGTCAGCGCCCCTTCCGAGGCCGTCTCGACGTCGGGCTGGACGCCAACGCCCTCCCAGCCCTTGCCGGTCAGCGGGTGAATGGCCTGGCCGTTGGGCACGAACACCCTCAGGCCGAAGCCCAGCGGCGGGGCCGGACGGTTCGAGGGATTGCCGCCGCCGCGTGTCCGCGTCCCGATCAGCAGCCCACGCTTGTTGGCCTGGATGTCGTAGGCAAAGCCCTCGGCGGCCGAGAAGGTGCGGTTCGCGGTCAGCACGAAGACCGGCTTGTCGGCATACAGCGGGCCGCCCGCCGGCGTGTCCGCCCGGCGCTGCTCAACCTCTTCGCCGCCGTCCGCCTTGCGCCAGTGCAGCCGCGCCATCACCAGCGGCGTCTTCGACAGATGACCCAGCAAGCGCTCATCCGAGGCCCCGCCGCCGCCGGTGTTCTCGCGCAGGTCGATGATCAGGGCGTCGGTGTATCGCAGCAGGCCCAGCGCCGCGTCGATCATCGCCGCACCTTCCGGTCCCTGCTCGAAGTAGCGCAGCTTCAGATAGCCGATATTGCCCGGCAGTCGTCGGACGGCCATCAGACCGTAGGCGATGCGCTGGTCCACCAGCGCCTGTTCGGCTTCGCTCAGTTCGGAAGCCCCGGCATTGGCGGTCGCCACCGAAACCTTCAGATGCTGGTCCTGAGAGACCTTCAGCGTGATGGCGCTCAGCGCCTCTGCCAAGGCGGCGCGGTCATGGATCCCCGCCAAGCGCGCACGGTCGGCGCGTAGGGCGGCCTGGACCCGCGCGGCCTTGGCGGGATCGAAATAGCCGTTCAGGTCGGTGATCAGGGCGTCCACCACCTGGCCGGCTTGCTTCGTGGTCAAGTCCTCGGCGGCCAGGACGGGCGAGGCGGCGGACAACAGGGCGACGACGGCCGTCGCAGCGAGAAAGCGCATGGATCCCCCTTGGAAACGCGGGAAGGATCGGTCGCACCGACCGGGTGGCGACGCCAGTTAAGGTCGCGTCATGACCTTATTGTCATCCAACGCGATCCGGACCACGCCGGCTGCGGCCAGGCCGCGCAGCAGCGAGGCGGCCTGCATGCCCACGGTGATCTCGCCGGCCAGGGCCATGCGCAGCGCCTCGGCGGCCGAGACCCAGACGGTCTCGATCCGTTCGTGCGGATCGTCCTTGGGTTCGGCGACCTTCACCACGTCGCGAGCCAGAATGATGTGGATGCGGTTGGTGTGGGTGCCGGCGTTGGGCCGGGTCTCGCCCAGCAGAGTCAGGTTTCCGGCGCAGCCGGCCTCCTCGAGCAGTTCGCGTCGAGCGGCCTCGACCGGATCGGTCTCTCCGGCGTCCATGCCGCCGGCCGGCAGTTCGATCGAGAGATCGCCCAAGGCGTGACGGTACTGCTTGACCAGAAGCACGTTGTTGTCGGCGTCCAGCGCCACCAACTCGATCCAGTCGCGATATTCCAAGACGTAATAGGGCGCGATCACCGCGCCTTCGTCGGTCACGCAGTCGTCGGCGCGCAGATGGATCCAGCGGTCCTGGTGAACAACCCGCGAGGCGGTGACCCGCCACTTTCCGTCCGACACGCGGCGCTCCTTCGAAAACTACTCTTCGGCGGGGCCTTCCTGCTCGCCCACCAGGGCGGGCGGGTCGGCGAGAATCACCCCTTCGCCGATCTTAACCTCGGGGACCGCCGCCCGTGTGAACGGCAGGTACCAGGTCGGACCGCCCAGGTCGGGGGTGATCTCGAGAATGTCGCCGGCGCCGAAGTTCTGGACGCTCTTCACGCGGCCCAGCAGGACGTCGGTCTGGATGTGGCGGACGGCAAGCCCCACCAGGTCGGTCAGATAGAACTCGTCCTCGTCGGGTTCCGGCAGGGCCGAGCGAGCAACGTACAGGCGCAGGCCGCGTAAGGCGTCGGCGGCTTCCTTGCTGTCGACGCCGGGACAGCGGCAGACGACGCCGTCCTTGGTCTTGCGGGCGGACGCAATGGTCAGGGCCGGCGATCCGTCCTGACGCTTCAGCGTCTTGAAGCCCGCGATGCTCATCGGGTCTTCGGTATAGGTCGAGATCCGCACCTCGCCGCGCACGCCGAAGCCGCCGGCCACGCGGCCGACCAGGATCAGCGGATCATCGGGAGAACTGGCCATGGCGCGGACAGAGTCGCGCCGCCGCCTCGGGAAGAGACGGCGGCGCGGATACCCTGATTAGCCTTCCGAGGCTTCTTCAGCCGGAGCTTCGGCGGCCGGAGCCTCTTCAGCGGGGGCTTCTTCCACGGCCGGAGCGGCAGCCGCGGCGGCGGCGGCTTCAGCGGCGGCGGCCTTGGCGTCTTCCTCGGCTTGCTTGCGCTCTTCTTCGCGCTGAGCGCGCTCGGCCAGACGCTCTTGCGCCTTCTTGCCCGGGGCGCCCTTCTGCGGGTTGTTGCCATGGGCCCAGGTGGTCAGGCCTTGGGCGGCCAGGAAGCGCGCGACGCGATCGGTCGGCTGGGCGCCCTTCTTCAGCCACTCCTGGATCGCTTCGACCTTCAGGGTGACGCGGTTGGCGTCGTCCTTCTTGAGCAGCGGGTTGTAGGTGCCCACCTTCTCGATGAAGCGGCCATCGCGCGGCGAGTGGCTGTCGGCGACGACGATCGAGTAGTACGGACGCTTCTTGGCGCCGCCACGGGCGAGACGGATCTTCAGCATTTTCAGTAGTCCTTGGTCTTAAGTTCTATTTCTTGAACGGGTTGAAGCCGGGCAGGCCCAGGCCGGAGAGAGGGTTGGGCTTGGCGTCGCCGCCGCCCCCAAGGCCCGGCAGACCGGGCAGCCCCGGGACGCCGCCAGGGCCTCCCGCTGCATTGGGATCGGGCGCCGGCGTCTTGCCGCCGCCCATGGTCTTGAGACGGGCCATGTCGCCGCCGCCCATCATCTGGGCCATGCGGGCCAGGCCCTTGCCGCCGTCCTTGGACATGGCCTTGAACATGTCGGCCATCTGGCGGTGCTGTTTCAGCAGACGGTTGACCTCGGCCACGTCCACCCCGGCGCCGGCCGCGATGCGGCGCTTGCGCGAGGCGGCCAGAATGTCGGGCTTCTTGCGCTCTTCCTTGGTCATCGAGCTGATGATCGCCTGCTGGCGACGGAAGATGCTGTCGTCGATGCCGCTCTCGGCGATCTGCTTCTTGACCTTCTGGACGCCAGGCAGCAGGCCCATGATGCCTTCCATGCCGCCCAGCTTCTGCATCTGGTTCAGCTGGGCCGACAGGTCGTCCAGGTCGAACTTGCCCTTGGCCAGCTTCTTGGCCATGCGCTCGGCTTCGGCCGCGTCCAGGTCGGCGGCGGCCTTCTCGACCAGGGCGACGACGTCGCCTTGGCCCAGGATGCGGCCGGCGACGCGGCGGGCGTCGAAGACGTCCAGCTGGTCGATCTTCTCGCCGGCGCCCAGGAACTTGATCGGCAGGCCGGTGACGTGGCGCATCGACAGCGCCGCGCCGCCACGGCCGTCGCCATCGGCGCGGGTCAGGATCAGGCCCGTCAGCGGCAGGCGCTCGTGGAACGCCTTGGCCGTGCGCACGGCGTCCTGGCCGGTCAGGCTGTCGGCGACCAGGATGGTCTCGGACGGGCTGGCGATGCGGGCGATTTCCGCCGCCTCGCTCATCATCGCCTCATCCAGCGTGGTGCGGCCGGCGGTGTCCAGGATGAGGACGTCGTAGCCGCCCAGCTTGGCGGCCGTCATGGCGCGCTTGGCGATGTCCGGGGCGCTCTGGCCGGCGACGATCGGCAGGCTCTCAACCTCGACCTGCTTGGCCAGGGTCGCCAGCTGCTCCATGGCGGCCGGGCGACGGGTGTCGAGCGAGGCGACCAGCACCTTCTTGCGCTCTGTCCTGGACAGGCGCAGGGCCAGCTTGCCGGTGGTGGTGGTCTTGCCCGAGCCCTGGAGACCGGCCATCAGGATCACCGATGGCGGGTTGAGGGCCAGGTTCAGGCCGGTCGGCGCCTCGCCGCCCAGCATGTCGACCAGGCCGTCATAGACGATCTTGACCACCTGGTCGGCCGGCTTGACCGAGCGGATGATCGCCTCGCCCGAGGCGGCTTCCTTGGCCTTGCTGATGAAGTCCTTGACGACCGGCAGGGCGACGTCGGCCTCGAGCAGGGCGACGCGAACCTCGCGCAGCGCCTCGTCGATGTCCTTTTCGGACAGCACGCCGCGACCGCCGAGGCGATCGAAGACGCCTGAAAGTCGCTCTGTAAGGCCGTCGAACATGTCGAACCCTGAGTAAAATACCCTCGAAACGTGACCGGTCACGTTTCGAACTCTTTCCTGAAGGCCCGGTCTGTTCTCCGAACAGACCGGGGCCAAACGCCGTCAGCCCCCGTGGACGATCACGTCGACGGGGGTCCTCGCCGTCCTCGTCCGGATGGATCCTGCGCTAACAGGCCGGGGTCGTGACGGTGGAGGCGCTGCTGATAAAGCGCCGGAAGCCGGGGCTTATGCACAGAAAAGGCGGAAGAGTCCATAGGGGCGGACTTTTCGGCCCGCCCCTCGGGTTTTGGGTCACGCCGTGCCCAGGAAGTCGCGCTTGCCGACCTCGACGCCGTTGTGGCGCAGGATCGCGTAGGCGGTGGTGATGTGGAAGAAGAAGTTCGGCATCGCCTGGCCCTGCAGATAGTCCAGGCCCTTGAAAGTGTAGGTCTCGCCGCGGCGGACCAGCTGGACGTCGCGCTCGTGGCCGCCCTCGAAGGCGAGCGGGTCCAGACCCTCCAGATAGGCGATGGCGCGGTCGACACGGGCGATCAGCTCGTCGAACGAGGTCTCGACGTCGTCCCAGGCCGGAACCTCCTGGGCGGCCAGGCGCGCGGCGCCGCCCTTGGCGAAGTCGGTGGCGATCTGCACCTGGCGGATCAGCGGGAACATGTCCGGATAGAGCCGGGCCTTCAGCAAGGCGTCGGGGTCCCACTTCTTGGCCTCGACGAGGGCGGCGGCCTTGCCCAGCACCCCCTTCAGACCCTTCAGGCCCTGGACGAAGACGGGCACGCTGGCCTGGTGGATCGAGATCGACATGGGAAGCTCCGGAAGACGAGATGCGCCTAGATAGGCCCGCCGTGCAACGACCGGAAGCGGAACGGTTCGCGCAAGCTGTGGGTTTTAGGGGCTTCGAATTCGCAACCCACGAGGTCCTGCCATGAAAGTCAGCGACGCCATGACCAGCCAGGTCTCGGTCGCCCGCCCCACCGACAGCATCCGCAAGGTCGCCGAGACCATGGCCAAGGTCGACAGCGGCGTGGTGCCCGTGGTCGACAACGGCAAGGTGGTCGGCCTTGTCACCGACCGCGACATCGTCCTGCGGGTCGTCGCCGAGGGCCGCAGCTTCGACAGCGCCGTCTCGGACGTGATGTCCGACGGCGAGGTGCTGAGCGTGAAGGAGGACGACGTCCTGGCCGACGCCACGGCCAAGATGGCCAATAACCAGGTCCGCCGCCTGGTCGTGCTCAACGAGTCCGGCAATCTGACCGGCATCCTGTCCCTGGGCGACGTCGCCAAGGACTATGGCGCCAAGCAGGTCGGCAAGACCCTGGAAGAGATCTCCCAGGAGCCGGGCGAGGCGGCGCATTGACGTCGTCGCCTAAAAGGCGATCGCCACACGCCCGCTCGTCTTGATTGTGTCGCCGTTCCCTCCCAAGCTCGCGCAGGGTTTCGGGAGGGCGCGTCATAAAGATCCTGGTCACCGCATTGCTGGCTCAGGCCTTGGCGATCACGCCCCTGCCTGGCGCCGACACCCTGCTCGACAGGGACGATCTTCGCTACATCGTGGTGGGCGAGTCTCATGGGACCGCCCAGATGCCGGCGGCCTTCGGGGATCTCGTCACCTTCGCCGCACGTCGGGGTTCTGTGGTGGCGGCGCTGGAGCTTTCGGGCGGAGATCAGCCGCTGCTGGACGCCTATCTCCGCTCCAACGGCGCTCCCGCTGACCGACAGGCCCTTCTGGCGGGCCATGTCTGGACCATTCACGATGGCCGAACCAGCCTCGCCATGCTGGACCTGATCGAGCGCCTTCGGCGCTTGCGCCGCCAAGGCGCAGATCTGACGGTCGTGGCCTGCCAGCCCTTCAAGCCCGAGCAGATGGTCGACTACGAGAAGGCGATGGGCCTCTGCTGGCGCGACGCCGGATCAGCGCATCCCAAGGCCCGGGTTCTAGTGCTGGTCGGCAATGTCCACGCCGACCGCGCGCCGCCGGGCGGTCGAACCGTCGCCATAGCCTCGCTGCCCGCCGCCAAGACCCTTAGCTTGATCGCCGCGTCGGCCGGGGGCGAGGCCTGGAGCTGCGAGGGCGCGGACTGCGGTCCCCGCGCCCTGTACCGCGCCGACGATCTGGCGCGCGGGATTCACCTGACACCCCGCGGCGCTCACTATGACGGCGTGCTGGCGGCGGGCGGAGGCTTCACCGCCTCACCTCCGGCCCTGCCGTAGCGCCCAAAGAAAAAGGGCGGCTCGCGCGGAGCCGCCCTTCTCGGATCCGTTAAACGCCGAAGCCTACTTCAGCGAGCCGTCGATGGCCTTGCAGGCTTCCATCAGGCCCTGCACCGACTCGACCGACTTGGCGAACATGGCCTTCTCGGCGTCGTTGGTTTCGAACTCGACGATCTTCTCGGCGCCGCCGGCGCCGATGACCACCGGAACGCCCACGTACAGGTCGTTCAGGCCGTACTGGCCGGTCAGGTAGGTGGCGCACGGCAGGACGCGCTTCTTGTCCTTCAGGTAGGAGGTCGCCATGGCGATGGCGCTCTCGGCCGGGGCGTAGAAGGCCGAGCCGGTCTTCAGCAGGGCGACGATCTCGCCGCCGCCCTTGCGGGTGCGCTCGACGATGGCGTCCAGCTTTTCCTGCGTCAGCCAGCCTTGCTTGACCAGTTCCGGCAGCGGCAGGCCGCCGACCGTGGAGTGACGGACCATCGGCACCATGTCGTCGCCGTGACCGCCCAGGGTCCAGGCGTGGATGTCCTCCACCGACACGCCGGTGGCTTCGGCCAGGAAGTAGGCGAAGCGGGCCGAGTCGAGGACGCCGGCCATGCCGATGACCTTTTCCTTCGGCAGGCCCGAGAACTGCTGCAGGGCCCAGACCATCGCGTCCAGCGGGTTGGTGATGCAGATGACGAAGGCGTTCGGGGCGTGGGCCTTGATGCCTTCGCCGACGGCCTTCATGACCTTCAGGTTGATGCCCAGCAGGTCGTCGCGGCTCATGCCCGGCTTGCGCGGCACGCCGGCGGTCACGATGCAGACGTCGGCGCCGGCGATGTCGGCGTAGTCGTTGGCGCCCTTCAGGGCCACGTCCTTGCCGAACACGGCCGAGGCTTCGGCGATGTCGAGCGCCTTGCCCTGCGGGGTGCCTTCGGCGATGTCGAACAGGATCACGTCGCCCAGCTCTTCGCGAGCGGCGATGTGGGCCAGGGTGCCGCCGATCATGCCGGCGCCGATAAGGGCGATCTTCGCGCGAGCCATGGGGTCTCCATCAAGGCTGTGGACAGTGGAATGTCGCGGCGCGGTCTAGACCTGTCGGGCCCCGGCCTCAAGCCCTCTTTCCCGTTTCGCTGCACTGCGGCAAAGATGGGTGAACAACGATAAGAGGAACCGGGGATGAGCAAGACCGATCCGGGCCATTTCTTCGAGGACTTCAAGCTGGGCCAGCGCTTGGTCCATGCGACCCCACGCACGATCTCAGCGGGCGATGTCGCGCTGTATACCGCGCTGTATGGGCCGCGCTTCGCGCTGTTCTCGTCGGACGAATTCGCCCGCACCTGTGGCCTTTCGGCCGCGCCGGTCGACCCGCTGATCGCCTTCCACATGGTGTTCGGCAAGACCGTGCCCGACATCAGCCTGAACGCGGTGGCCAATCTGGGCTATGCCGAGGGCCGGTTCCTGGCCCCGGTGTTTCCGGGCGACACCCTGACCGCCGTCTCGGACGTGATCGGGCTGAGGGAGAACTCAAACCGCAAGACCGGCGTCGTCTACGTGCGCACGACCGGAAGCAACCAGCGCGGCGAGGCGGTGCTGAGCTATGTGCGCTGGGTGATGGTCAGGAAACGCGATCCGGACATCGAGATCGCCGAACAGATGGTCCCGACCCTGTCAGCGGCGGTCGCCCCGGCCGATCTGGTGGTCCCGCCGGGCCTGGATCTCTCCGGCTACGACTGGGCCCTGGCCGGCGCGCCGCACGCCTTCGAAGATTATGCGATCGGCGAGAAAGTCGACCACGTCGACGGCATGGCGGTCGAGGAGGCTGAGCACCAGATGGCCACCCGGCTGTGGCAGAACACCGCCAAGGTCCATTTCAACCAGTTCGAGCGGAGCAAGGACCCTTCCGGCAAGCGCCTGGTCTATGGCGGCGTGGTGATCTCGACGGCCAAGGCGCTATCGTTCAACGGCCTGCAGAACGCCGGCCTGATCCTGGCGATCAACGGCGGCCGGCACGTGGCCCCGTTCTTCGCGGGCGCCACGGTGTTCGCCTGGAGCCAGGTGCTGGACAAGGCGGATCTGGGATCTGTCGGCGCCCTGCGCCTGCGCCTGGTCGCCGCCAAGGACCGTCCCTGCGACGACTTCCCGGACAAGGACGGCGAAGCCTACAATCCCGCCGTCATTCTCGACTTCGACTATTGGGCGGCGGTTCCGAAACGTGGCTGAAGACTTTCGACTCGACCCGGCCTTCGTCGCCACCTCGCACAAGATCGCCGACTTGCCGCTGTGCGAGGCGCGCCTGCAGGACGACGTCCGCTACCCGTGGCTGGTCCTGATCCCCCGCCTGCCCGACCTGCGCGAGATCGAGGAGCTGAATGTCGGCCACCGGATCCAGCTGATGGAGGAGGTCGTCCTGGCCGGAACCGCTGTCCGCGCGGTGGGCGCGGCCCTGGGCCTGGCGGTCGACAAGCTGAACATCGGCGCCCTGGGCAATGTCACGGCCCAGCTGCACGTCCATGTGGTCGGCCGCCGCGCTGGCGATCCGGCCTGGCCCGGCCCGGTCTGGGGTCACAGCCCCGCCAACGTCTATTCGACCAAAGACCTGGCCGCCCCGATCGCGGCGGCGCGCGAGGCGCTGAAGACCTAGCGCTTCTTCTTTTTCTTGGTCGCCGTCGCCTTGCCGCGCTTGGCCGCGGTCGCCTTGGAGGCCTTGCCCTTCTTGGCCTTGGCCGAGGCCTTGCCGCTCTTGCGCGCGGCGGCCGCGCACTTGGCCTTGGCGGCCTTCAGCGCCTTGCCCTTCTTGCCCTTCGTCGAGCAGGCCGGGGCGGCGGGTTCGGGACGGCTGACGGCGACCCGCTGGGCGACGGGCCAGACATAGGGCCCGCGCCGCTCGGTCTCGTAGCCGGGCGGCGCCTGGGGCAGCACATGCTCGGCGACCACCGCCACGCTGGCGCCGTTCTCGGCTAGTTCGCCCGACCACCGCTCGTAGCCGGCCGGCCGCAGGGTCAGGGTCGAGGACTGGCCGCCCTTAGGGCTGAAGCGGGCGACGATCGTCTCGCCGTCGCGGCGCAGATCCTCGATCAGGCCGGTCGACCCGACGGTTCCCGGTCGCCGAACGTCGCGCCAGGCGCCTTCCAACTCGCCAGAACCGCCGGCCTTGTCGACGATCTGCAAGGCGTAGAGCTGGGTCCCGTCGGCGCCCGCGATGTTCCAGCCCCCGTCCAGCGGCCCTTGCAGGTTCTGGGCGGCCGCGACCGACCCCTTGACCCGCAGCTCATAGACCTGGGCCTTGGTCGGACCGCCGTCCGGCGCGCTGGAGGCTTCCGGCGGCGGGATCGGCAGGATGGTCCCCCGGTGCTTGGGGGCCGGCCTGCTGGCGGCCGTCTCGGCCTCTTCCTCGTCGGTGGTCTGGTTGCTCTGCGAGATCAGGTCGCCCAGCGGATCCAGAGCCTGAGGAACCTGGGCGGCGTCGGTCGCAGTTTGAGGAGGGGCCTGCGCAATTGCTGTGCTGACGGGCGCGTCGGCCGCCGAGACGACAGGCGGTGCGGCGACCTGCGGGATCGTCGCCGGAGTCTGCGCCAGCGCCGGGCTGGCGACCAGGACGACGGAAAGAACGATAGCCCGCATCAGAAACCTTCGAATTCCCCCTAGGCGGAGCCCGATCGCGCCGCAATGGCCTCAGCCACCGCGACCAGACGCTCGGCCTGCGCCAGATGCAGACGTTCGGCCATCTTGCCGTCCACTCGCAAGGCGCCTTTGCCAGAATTTTCGGGCGCGTTGAAGGCCGCGATCACCGCGTGGCTCCAGGCGATGTCCTCGGGCGAGGGCGAGAAGACGCGGTTGCAGATCGGAAGATGCTTGGGGTGGATCAGGGTCTTGCCGTCGAAGCCGAAGTCGACGCCCTGAACGCAGACGGCCTCCAGCGCCGCCAGATCCTCGATGTCGTTGTGCACGCCATCCAGGATGGTCAGGCCATGAGCGCGGGCGGCGGCGACCGACAGGGTCAGCAACGGCAGGAACGGCGTACGGTCGGGCGTCTGGCGGGCCCGCATCTCCTTGGCGAAGTCGTTGACGCCCATCACCCAAGCCGACAGCCGCGTGCCATGGACCGCGCCGGCGATCTCCCACAGATGGAAAGCGGCCTTGGCCGTCTCGATCATGGTCCAGAGGCGCGTATGCGGCGGGGCGGCGTTAAGGTGCTGGTCATAGAGCCGCACGTCGTCCGCGTCGTCGACCTTGGGAACCAGCACTGCGTCCGGCCCCGCCTCGGCGGCGGCGCGCAGGTCCTCAGCGCCCCAGGGGGTGTCGATACCGTTCACCCGGATGACCACCTCGCGCGCGCCGAAGCCTCCGGCCTTGACCGCGGCCACGGCCGCCGCGCGCGCCGCCAGCTTGGCTTCCGGAGCGACGGCGTCCTCCAGGTCCAGGATAACGACGTCGGCGTCCAGGGTGCGCGCCTTCTCGACCGCCTTGGCGTTCGAGGCCGGCATGTAGAGGGCGCTGCGGCGCGGGCGATCGGTCATGGGAAGCTCCCCTGGGCTGGTCTCTTCCCACGACCCTAGCATCGCTGCGGCGCAGCAGAAGCCTTCCCCGGGAACAACTTCCCGGCTTGTTCCCGGCTCCCGCGGGTCTAAGGTCGCCTCATGAGCACGCGGTACGACAAGAGCGCCAAGAACGTCCTGGGCGGCGAGCTGGCTTCCTGCTCGCTGAACCCGGTGACCGGCTTCTATCGCAACGGCTGTTGCGAGACGGGACCGCACGATCTGGGCCTGCACACCGTCTGCGCGGTCATGACCGACGATTTCCTGGCCTTCTCCAAGGCGCAAGGCAACGATCTCTCCACCCCTCGGCCCGAACTGGCCTTTCCGGGCCTGAAGGCCGGTGATCGCTGGTGCCTGTGCGCCGGCCGGTGGAAGGAGGCCCTGGACGCCGGCATGGCCCCGCAGGTCGTGCTGGAAGCCACCCACGAGGAGATGCTGGCCATCGTCACCCTGGGCGTGCTGAAGGATCACGCGGTGGTCTAGCGTCGGCGTCCATCCTACGCGCCACGCGTCTTTAATTCCGGACGCGGCAGACTGGGCTTCGTCTACGCGCCCTGGCCCTTCGACCGGAGCGGCGGCAGCCTCGTCGATGGCCGTTTCATGTCGAATTCCGCTTGGCCGCCAATCCCACCACGTTCCCGAACTAGCGCGTTCGGCTGTCGGCCGCGCTTGACGAAAAGACGCGCCGCGGTAGAGCCAGGCGCAAGCTTGGCCTGAGGCGCGACATGCACGACTTTCCCGACGATATCTTCACCGAACCCGAGGACGTCGATCCGGACGCCCTGGCCAATCTGGGTCCGCTGCGGCGCCTGGCCGGGGTCTGGGAAGGCCGCAAGGGCGTCGACGTCAATCCCAAGGCCGAGGGACCGGAGCGGCGCGAGTTCCTGGAGCGCATCGAGATCCAGCCGATCGACCCGCAGGCCAACGGTCCGCAGTTGCTCTACGGCCTGCGCTATCACGTCCACATCGTCGCCTCGGACGAGGACACCACGTTCCACGACCAGATCGGCTACTGGCTGTACGAACCCAAGACGGGCCTGATCATGCAGACTCTGGCCATTCCGCGCGGCCAGACGGCCCTGGCCGGCGGCCGGGCGCTGGAGGACGGCTCGGGCCTGACGGTGCGCGCCGAGCGGGACAGCCCCCAGTACGGCATCTGCTCGACCGACTTCCTCGAGTGGGCGTTCCGTACGGAGTCCTACCAGCTGGACGTCAAGTTCGAGGCGGACGGCGGCTGGTCCTACGTCTCGACCACCATGCTGCAGGTCCGGGGCCGCGACGAACCGTTCAAGCACATCGACCGCAACACCCTGGTCAAGGTGGCCGAGCCCCGGCCCAATCCCTCGGCGCGGATCGCGGCGGGCGAGACCCTGGTCCAGGCCCACGGCTTCGCCACTATCGGCCACGACTGAGGTCACCCCCCCAGCGGATACTCGCGTTCCAGCCGGTAGGCCGAGCCCTCGCTCGTCCGCCAGCTGGAATAGAGGCCGAACCGGTCGACGTGGAAGCCGGGCGACTGCAGCAGGTTGTTGGCCTGGATCCAGGCGCCCACCTCGGGAACGGCCGGCTTCTTCAGATAGGCCAGGGTGACATGGGGCGTGTAGACCCGCGTCTCGGGCTTGAGCTCGGCCTTGCGGGCGGCGCTCTCATGGGCCTTCTGCAACCGGCGCAGAGGCGCGCTGTCCTCGACGCCGGCCCAGACGGCATGAATGTCGGCCCCCTCGCCGAAGCAGCCGACGCCGGCAAGGGTCAGGTCGAAGGCCGGCGCGGAAATCTCCGTCAGGGCCTCGTCCAGATCCGCCGCCACCGGCTCCTGCACGTCGCCGATGAACCGGAGCGTGATGTGGAAAGCCTCCTGCGGCCGCCAGCGCGCGCCCTCGACGCCGTGCTGGCGCGAGAGCAGGCCCTGGCCGATTTCAGGCGGTATGGCGATGGCGGTGAAGAGACGGATCATTGCTGAACAACGCCTACGGACACGGATTGGGCTGGCGGGCGTGGATGGCGTCGACGGCCTTTTCCAGTTCGTCCGTCCAGGCCAGGTCGAAGGCGTCGATATCGGTCTTCAGCTGAGCCATCGAGGTGGCGCCGATGATCGTGGCGGTCACGAACGGCCGCGCGTCGCAGAACTTAAGGGCCAGCTGGGCCGGGTCCAGGCCATGGGCCCTGGCCAGGTCGACATAGGCGCGGAAGGCCTCCTGAGCGCCAGGGCCCTCATAGCGCTGCATGCGGTTGTACAGCGCCTTGCGAGAGCCTTCCGGCAGGGCGCCGTCCAGGTACTTGCCGGTCAGTTGGCCCTGGGCCAGCGGCGAATAGGCCAGGAGGCCCACCTGCTCGCGCATGGCGATCTCGGCCAGGCCGTATTCGAAGGTGCGGTTGGCCAGATGGTAGGCGTTCTGGATCGAGGCGATGCGGGGCAAGCCCTTGCTCTCGCTTTCGGCCAGGAACTTCATCACGCCCCAGGGAAACTCGTTCGAGACGCCGACATGGCGGATCGAGCCCTTCTTCACGTGGGCGTCCAGCGCCTCGAGGATATCGCCGAACGCCTCGTAGTCCTGCTCGTAGTCCTTGAAGGTCTGGCCGCCGAACACCCGCACCGGGCGGTCGGGCCAGTGGAGCTGGTAAAGGTCCAGATAGTCGGTCTTGAGCCGCCGCAGCGAGCCCTCGACGGCCTCGTCGATCTGGGCGCGGGTCTGGCGGGTGCTCTGGCCGTCCTTGCGCATCCACGGCAGCCCGCCGAAGGCCGAACCCCGGCCAGCGACCTTGGACGCCAGCACGATCTCGGCGCGCTTGCCGGTCTTGGCCAGCCAGGAGCCGATGTATTCCTCGGTGCGCCCCTGGGTCTCGGGATTGGGCGGGCTGGCGTACATCTCGGCCGTGTCCCAGAAGGTCACGCCGCGACCCAGGGCGTAGTCCATCTGTTCGTGGGCCTCGGCTTCCGAGTTCTGCGAGCCCCAGGTCATGGTGCCCAGGCAACAGCGCGAGACCGTCACGTCGGTCCGACCCAGCTTGGCGTATTCCATCGACGGTCGCCCCTCTTTTGCCTTGTCTGGCGAGCTTTCTAAGGGCGTCAGCCGTTGTCCCGCAAGGCGCGCGCGTGATCAGCCGCTTTCACGAACGCATACCATGAACACTTTCACGAGGGGATTGCGCGACCGCCCGGGACACCCGATATTCATGGGGCGTCCATCGTGGACGCTCTAGCTCAAGGGCTTAATTCGATGAACGACTTCAACCGCGGCTACGCGCGCTCGATCCCGGCGGATCGCGCCGACATGTCGGTTGACGCCGGCCTGCGTAGTTTCATGCTCGGCGTCTACAACAAGGTGGCGCTGGGTCTCCTGCTGTCGGCGGGCCTGGCCTTCCTGACCAGCGCCTATGCGCCGGTCGCCAGCCAGCTGTACGTGCTGACCCCGGACGGCCGTCTGGCCGGTTTCACCATGCTGGGCACGATCATTCGCTTCGCCCCGCTGGCCATGCTGCTGGTCTCGATGTTCGCGATGCGTAACCCCACGGGCCGCTCGTCGGGCATCCTGTACTGGGCCTTGGTCGCCTCGATCGGCGCGGGCGCGGGCGTGTGGCTGCTGGCCTATACCGGCGCCTCGGTCGCCTCGACCTTCCTGATCACGGCGATCGCCTTCGGCGGCCTTAGCCTGTTCGGCTACACGACCAAGAAGGACCTGACCGGTTTCGGCAGCTTCCTGATCATGGGCCTGATCGGTCTGGTGCTGGCCTCGCTTGTGCAGATGTTCCTGCACCTGCCGGGCCTCAGCTTCATCATCAGCATCCTGGGCGTGTTCATCTTCGCGGGCCTGATCGCCTACGACACCCAGAACCTGAAGATGACCTACTACCAGATGGGCGGCGACCAGCAGTCGATGGCGGTGGCCACCAACTACGGCGCGCTGAACCTGTATCTGAACTTCTACAACCTGTTCAGCTTCCTGCTCAGCATCCTGGGCAGCCGTCGCTAAAACCGAGTCCAAGCCTGCAACGAGAAGCCCCGGCGGAAAACCGCCGGGGCTTTTTCTTTGACCGCGCCGGGCCCACATTGGCGGTGATGGAGACGCCCATGATCCGGACACTGGCCCAAACCACCGCCCAGGCCGCCGCAGGGCTGGTGTTCGCAAGCGCCGCCCATGCCGAGGCCCGGCCGCCGGCCTATCCGCCGGTCGCCAGGACACCCAACCTCTCCATGCCTCTGAACCTGAAACCGGCCGGCCCGATCGAGCTGCGCTACGCCCAGGCGCCAGCCCCGCTGCCCAGGGGCGTCGCCCGTACGGCGATCGAGCGCCGCGAGGGCGGCGTTTCGGGTGGGATCGGCGTGTTGTGCGGCATCCAGCCCAGCGCCGACACCAGCGGCGTGGGCGCGGCCCGCGGCTATGACAACGATGGCCGCTTCGTCGGCGCCAAGCTCGGCTTTTCCTTTTAGTCGACGACCGAGAACCTGCCCTTCTCGAAGACCCGCAGCACCTGGGCCAACTCGTGGCCGCGCTTGAGGATCTGACCGCCCTGGCCAATCACCGCCCAGGCGCCCTGCTTGCGGGCCAGGGCCGGGCGCTTTTCCACGCGATACAGCGGCGCCTCGGCCGCGTGACGGAAGATCGAGAAGACGGCGCTTTCGGACAGGCCCGCGATCCCGTAGTCGCGCCATTCGCCAGCCGCGACCATGCGGCCATAGAGGCGCATCAGCTGATCGAGCTCGCGCCGCTCGAAAAAGACGACGCCGCCGACGGGCGAGGTGGGCTGGGTGTCCAGAGGCATCGGCGGAATCTAATCCCAAATCAGTCGATTGGAACAGGCAGGCTCACAAATGAGGGGCCTCGCCATTCATCCGTGTCCGTCCGGTCACGCCCGCGGAAAATGACATGACACGGTCAAGGTGCGCCCCGATATGACCTTAATTCGGTCCTTCGCCCGCCCGTTTGCGGGTCGATAACGACATCGTCGGCTGATCGGACATCCTTCGGTCTCGGATCCTGAACAGCCCCCCCAGCCCCCCAGATCGCGGGCCGGTCAGCCGACAAACTCTATATCCCCTCCCCAAATGAACCCGCGCGGATCCCCTCCCCCACCGCGCGGGTTTTTTGCGTCCGCGCGTTTGTCGGACCGGAAAAGCACGCCGCATAGCGGCCACGAACCGCCCCGAAACGACCTTGGTCCGGCCCAGCCCTCGCCTGATCGGTCCGCGATAAGGACAGTGTCGACGAAGAGCGGACCGGGGTCCTGTCCAGCCCCCCCAGCCCACCCGGTCACGAGACGCTTCTCGCCGACATGCAAAAGGACCCGCGCGGCTAATCCCCTCCAGCCGCGCGGGTTTTCCTTTGTCCGGACGTCAAGGACGCCGGGTTCAGCGCTCGAGCTTGGTGGTTTCCAGCACGCCCAGGATGCGGCCGCCCTTGGCGCCCTGCAGGAGGATCACCGTCTCCAGGTCGGAATCGGCGCCGATCGCGGTCGGCAGGCGATAGAGCTTGGGCCGGCCGGCCCAGGGGCCCAGGCGCACCAGCTCCCGAACCACGTTGCGGTGGACCAGCGTCTGACCCTTGTTGTCGCCGCGCTTGACGGCGATGTCCTGCTCGCGCGGGTCGTACCGGACCAGCCAGACCTCGCCCCCCCCGCGTGGGGCGGGGGCGGAGCCCACCGCGACCCGGTTCTTACCGACGAACTGCATGTCGGGCGGGTTCGAGGGCATACGCGCGGCGGATTTCACCAGGTCCTCGACCGCCTCGGCCTTGGTCCCCGACGCCTGGACGCGGCCGCCGACCACGATCTGCGGCGTGGGCACGTCGCGCAGGGCGAACTTCTTGGCGTAGGCGCGCTGGCGCTCGGCGAAGACCGGCTTGGCGAAGGTGTCCTTCCAGCCCAGATAATCCCAGTAGTCGACGGAATAGGTCAGGGCCAGGACCCCGTCGCGCTGCGACAGCTCGGCCGCCAGCTGGTTGGCCTTGCCGCACGACGAACAGCCCTGGGCGGTGAACAGCTCCACCACCACGGGCGTCCTGGCCCGCGCCGGCACGACCTTCACGGCCGGTCCCCTGACGGGTTGGGCCTGAGCGGCGGGTACCAGAGCGCCGGACAGGGCCAGGCAGAGCAGAGAGAGGGCGGCCTTACGCATTGCGGGTCACTTAAGCCAAGAACGCCCGGTTTATCCGTTCACGAGGCCGTGAATAGCGCCGGTCCATGGGGAGAAAAGGCGGAGACATCGTTGTCACGCCCGCCGTCAATGAAAAACGGCCGGCCCCCGAGGGAGCCGGCCGCCTTTCTCACAGGTCCGAACCTGCCGCTCAGCCGGCGCGGGCCAGGTTGCGCAGCACGTAGTTCAGGACGCCGCCGTTCTTGAAGTATTCCAGCTCGGTCGGCGTATCGATGCGGCAGCGGACCGGGAAGCGGGCGATGCGGCCATCGGTCGGGCGATAGAGCTCGACGATCAGCTGCTTGCGCGGCGCCAGGTCGGTGAGGCCGCGGATCGAGACGATCTCCTCACCGGTCAGCTCCAGCTTCTGCCAGCCGTCCTGGACGAACTGCAGCGGCAGCACACCCATGCCGACCAGGTTCGAGCGGTGGATGCGCTCGAAGCTCTCGCAGATGACGGCGCGGACGCCCAGCAGCTTGGTGCCCTTGGCGGCCCAGTCACGCGACGAACCGGTGCCGTATTCCTTGCCGCCGAAGACGACCGCCGGGCGGCCTTCTTCCTGGTACTTCATGGCCGCGTCGTAGATCGACATCACTTCGCCGGTCGGGAAGTGCTTGGTCACGCCGCCTTCGATCTCCGGGGTGATCTTGTTGCGGATGCGGATGTTGGCGAACGTGCCGCGCATCATGACCTGGTGGTTGCCGCGACGGGCGCCGTAGCCGTTGAAGTCCACCGGCTCGACGCCGTGGTCGATCAGGAACTTGCCGGCCGGGCTGGTCGTCTTGATCGAACCGGCCGGGCTGATGTGGTCGGTGGTGATCGAGTCGCCGAAGACGGCCAGAATGCGGGCTTCCACGATGTCGGTGACCGGAGCCGGGGTCATGGACATGTTCGGGAAGTACGGCGGGTTCTGGACGTAGGTGGAGTCGCCTTCCCAGGCGTAGGTCTGGCCGCCGGTCACCTTGATGCCCTGCCAGTTCTTGTCGCCCTTGAAGACGTCGCCGTAGCGGCTGGCGAACATCTTCTCGTTGATCGCCTTGCGCTGCAGAGCGGCGATGTCCTCGTTCGAGGGCCAGATGTCCTTCAGGTAGACGTCGTTGCCCTTCTTGTCCTGGCCGATCGGCTGGGTGGCCAGGTCGATCTTCAGGCTGCCGGCCAGGGCGTAAGCCACCACCAGCGGCGGCGAGGCCAGGTAGTTGGCGCGGACGTCCGGGTTCACGCGGCCTTCGAAGTTGCGGTTGCCCGACAGCACCGAGCAGGCGACCAGGTCGTTGTCGTTGATCGTCTTGCTGATGGCTTCCGGCAGGGGACCCGAGTTGCCGATGCAGGTGGTGCAGCCATAGCCCACGAGGTTGAAGCCCAGGGCGTCGAGGTGCTTGGTCAGCCCGGCCTTGGCCAGATAGTCGGTGACGACCTGCGAGCCGGGGGCCAGCGAGGTCTTCACCCAGGGCTTGGTCTTCAGGCCCTTGGCGACCGCGTTCTTGGCCAGCAGGCCGGCGGCGATCAGCACCGAGGGGTTGGACGTGTTGGTGCACGAGGTGATGGCGGCGATGACCACGTCGCCGTGGCCGACGTCGAAGTTCTCGCCTTCCACCGGGGCGCGCAGGTCTGGCTGCTCGGCCTTGCCGAACTCACCGGCCAGCGACTCGGCGAACTTGACCGAGGCGTCGGCCAGCAGGACGCGGTCCTGCGGGCGCTTCGGACCGGCCAGCGACGGCTGCACCGACGACAGGTCCAGCTCCAGGGTGTCCGAGAAGGTCGGCTCGGCGACGCCGGGCTCCCACCACAGGCCCTGTTCCTTGGCGTAGGCCTCAACCAGGGCGACGCGCTCGGCGGTGCGGCCGGTGCCTTTCAGGAAGGCGATGGTCGCGGCCGAGATCGGGAAGAAGCCGCAGGTGGCGCCGTATTCCGGGGCCATGTTGGCGATGGTCGCCTGGTCTTCGAGGGTCAGGTTGGCCAGGGCGTCGCCGTAGAATTCGACGAACTTGCCGACCACGCCCTTCTTGCGCAGCATCTGGGTGACGGTCAGCACCAGGTCGGTGGCCGTCGCGCCTTCCGGCAGGGCGCCGGTCAGCTTGAAACCGATGACTTCCGGGATCAGCATCGGAATCGGCTGGCCCAGCATGGCCGCTTCGGCCTCGATGCCGCCGACGCCCCAGCCCAAGACAGCCAGGCCGTTGACCATGGTCGTGTGGCTGTCGGTGCCGACGACGGTGTCGGGATAGGCGACTTCGGCGCCGTCGACTTCGTTCGTCCAGACCGTCTGGGCCAGGTATTCCAGGTTCACCTGGTGGCAGATCCCGGTGCCGGGGGGCACGACGCGGAAGTTGTTGAAGGCCGACGAGCCCCAGCGCAGGAAGCGGTAGCGCTCGATGTTGCGCTCGTACTCGCGCTTGACGTTGTCGTCGTAGGCCTTGGGGTTGCCGAAGTTGTCGACCATGACCGAGTGGTCGATGACCAGGTCGACGGGGTTCAGCGGGTTGATCTTGGCCGGGTTGGCGCCCAGGGCGACCATGGCGTCGCGCATCGCGGCCAGGTCGACGACGGCGGGAACGCCGGTGAAGTCCTGCATCAGCACGCGGGCCGGACGGAAGCTGATCTCGTGCTCGACCGAGCCCTTGTTTTCCAGCCAGGCGGCGACGGCCTTCAGGTCCGGTTCGCTGACCGAGACGCCGTCTTCGTTGCGCAGCAGGTTTTCCAGCAGCACCTTCATCGAGACCGGCAGCGACGAAGTTCCGGCAAGACCGGCTTCCTCGGCGGCGCGAAGGCTGTAATAGACGTAAGACTTGTTGCCCACCTTCAGTTCGCGGCGGGCTTTCAGGCTGTCAACAGACGCCATTCTGAGGATCCTTCTCTGTCCACGGCCGCCCGAAAACCACTCCCGGGATCACGCGCTAATCGGAAGGGACACACAGGTTCCGCCTCCGCGCCGCGTACCACCCTGAACGACTGGAGGGGGGCGACCGGCCGCTTCTTAGCGCTAGCGCCGCGCAACGTCCATGTCGCGCGCGGGGTCTTGCCATGTTGAGAGTTGTTCTCATTAAGGATCTGGCGATTTCACGCGGCGAGCGGCGGCTGTTTTCGCATCTGGACCTGACCCTGGCCGCCGGCGAGGCCGCGGTGCTGGTCGGCCGCAACGGGGCGGGCAAGACCAGTCTGCTGCGAGCCGTCGCGGGCCTGCTGCGCCCGATTGAAGGCGCGGTGAGCTTCGAGACCGACACGGGCCCGATCGAGGCCGACACGGCGCGGGCCGAGCACCTGCACCTGCTGGGCCATCAGGACGGACTGAAATCCAGCCGCACCGCCTGGGAAGAGCTGCGCTTCCAGGCCCTTTGGACCGGGGGGACCGAGGCTTCCGCCCGGGCGGCGGCCAGGCGCTTCGACCTGAACCGCCTGCTGGACCTCGAGGTGCGTCGCCTCTCGGCTGGCCAGCGCCGCCGCCTGGCCCTGGCCCGGCTGGCCGCCAGCCCTCGGTCGCTGTGGCTGCTGGACGAACCGATGGCGCCGCTGGACGCCGGTCAGCGCGAGGCGTTCGGCGCCGTGATGGCCGAGCACCTGGCCGCCGGCGGGATGATCCTGGCTTCGGTGCACGACCCGCTGCCCATCCCGGCCCGCCAGGTGGAGATCGGCCAATGAAGGCGTTCGGCGTCCTCCTGCGGCGCGAACTGGCCCTGGCCTGGGGCAAGGGCGGCGGACCGCTGCTGGCCCTGACCTTCTACGCCTGCGTCGTGGTGCTGCTGCCGATGGCCGCCGGTCGCGCGCCCGAGCGCCTGGCCGCCATCGCCCCCGGCATCGCCTGGCTGGCCCTGGCCCTCGCGGCGCTTCTGTCGCTGGAACGGCTTTTCGAGCGCGACTACGAGGACGGAACGCTGGACCTGCTGGCCCTGGGCCCCGCGCCGCTGGAAGCCGTCGCCGTCGCCAAATGCCTGGCCCAGTGGCTGGCCACTGGCGCTCCCCTGGCGCTGGCCGCACCGGTCGCGGCCCTGATGCTGGGCGCGGAGCCCAAGGTCGTACCCCTTCTGGTGCTGTGCGCCCTGGCCGGAGGCCTGGCGTTCGCCTTCCTCGGCGGGCTGGGCGCGGCCCTGGCCCTGGGCAGCAAGCGCGGCGGCCTGCTGGTCGCCGTGATCGTCCTGCCGCTGTTCGCACCGCCGGTGATCTTCGGGGCCGGGGCGCTGGACGGCTATGCGGCTGACCTGCCCTGGACCGGCGGCCTGATGCTGATGCTGGCCTACTGCGTCGGAGCCGTGGCCCTGTCGCCTCTGGCCATGGGCGCGGCGTGCCGGAACGCGCTGGACTAGGGAGTCGGCGCCACGGTGGCCTGCAGCTCGCCCGGCGCGGCATGCTTCTCGCCCAGCACCACCGCCAGGCTGCCGCCGATGATCAGCGCTCCGCCGGCCACCAGGAAGGCGGTCAGGTGGTCGCCGAACAGCAGCACCCCGCAGGTCGCGCCGATCAGCGGCTCGATATTGATGAACACCCCGGCGCTGGCCGCCCCGACCCGCGAGGCGCCGAACTGCCAGGCGGCGGTGGCCAGCAGGGTGGCCAGGACGCCTTGGGCCAGCACGCCGGCCCAGACCGGCGCGCTGAGCGCCAGCTTCGGCGGACCGTGCATGACCAAGGCGATCGGCAGGATCGTGAAGGCCGCCACGATGATCGACACGGCCGGAATGGCCATGGCGTTCGGAGCCTTGGGCGCGCGGCGCAGGACAAGCAGCCAGGCCAGGAACAGAAAGAGCGCGCCGATCGACAGAGCGACGCCCAGCGCGGAGCTGGCCCCGTCCGGCTTACCTGCGATCAGGGCCGCGCCCAGCGTCGCCGCCGCCACCCCCGCCCACGAGACCGGCGTCACCTTCTCGCCCAGCACCTTGGCGCTAACCGCGATCAGGGCCGGCATCGCGCCGACCAGCAGCGCCGCCACCGTGACGCTGACATGGGCCAGGCCCTCGAACTGGACCATGAAGGCGATCCCGTACAGCACGCCCGACAGCAGCACCGTCGGCGACCTGAACAACGCTCGGACCTCCGCGCGGCGCAGGGCGAATGGCGCGGCGGCGAGGGCGGCGACTCCGAAGCGCAGCAGCACCATGTGGGCCGCGTCGGTCTCGGTCAGGATCAGCTTGCCGGTGGGGAAGCCCAGGCCCCAGCAGATCCCCGCAAGGGCCAGGGCGACGAAAGCGAGCGACTTCATGCGAACTCCGCGCCGTTGGAAGAGGACGGCCGGATCGCCTCACGCGGCGGCCGCGCGAGTCCTAGATCATCGTGTGTCCCGGATCTGGCAGCTGACATAGCGATCGGCGACACGGATGCAAGCCGCCAAGCTTGGTGTCGCCGGCGCCTCTCGATCATGTAACATTGTTCATGAAGTCTGACATTTTCGCGCCATAACGCCGTGGCCAAGCTCTCGCCCGTCAACGACAGGGAGCTCACAACCATGCGTAAATCGCTTGTTCGCCTGGCGCTCGCGGGCGCCGCCGTCACCGCCATCGCCGCCGGCGCGGCCGTGGCCCAGATTCCCGCCCCGCCGCCTCCGCCCGCCCCGCCGGCGCCCCCGGCTCCGCCGCTTCCGCCGCTGGACGTCCTGATGGCCGCCGGTCCTGACATGGGCTTCATGCGCGAGCACTTCCGCGCGCCAGATCCGGAAAAACGGGCCCAGCGCCTGCGGGACGTGCTGCAGCTGCGCCCCGACCAGGATCGCGCGCTGAAGGCCTATGTCGAGGCCACCAGCCCCAAACCCTTCGTGATCAAGAAGGAAGAGGCCCGCACCGGGGACAAGGACGGGGCCGAACCTGCGCCGCCCACCACGCTGGAGCGCCTGGATCACATGGCCAAGGCCGCCGACGCCATGAAGGCGCGCGCCGAAGCGACACGCGCCTTCTATCTGTCGCTGTCGCCCAGCCAGCAGAAAACCTTCGACGTCCTGGACCTGGATGGTCGCGACGGCGGCGGCTTCCACGTCCATCGGCTCGACGTCCGCGGCCCTCGCGCCTTCAAGGACGGCGAGCGCAAGGTGATCGTCCAGCAACGCAAGGTCGGCTGACCCCGACCCCGCGCGGAGGCGCGGCGAGCCTGCAACCGCCGCGCCTTCTTCCGCTTCCGTAGATATACGGCCATTGCCCGCGCCGACGCGCCGCTCTAGAGCGTGATCATGGACGCGCGCCACACGTTCGACTTCCTGAGCAACCCCGAGCGGTTCATGGCCTTCTCGCGATGGGCCGCGCCGTTGCTCGGCGTCCTGTCCGCCGCCGCCGGGATCGCCGGCCTGGTCATGACCTTCCTGGTCCCCGAGGACTATCAGCAGGGCGATACGGTGCGGATGATGTTCATCCACATCCCCGCCGCCTCGATCTCGATCTTCATCTATGTCTGCCTGGGCGTGGCCAGCTTCCTGGGCCTGGTCTTCCGCCAGGCGCTCGCCGACCTGGCCGCCCAGGCCTGCGCTCCGATCGGCGCGGTCTATACGGCGCTGGCCCTGATCACCGGTTCCCTGTGGGGCAAGCCGATGTGGGGGACCTGGTGGGTCTGGGACGCGCGCCTGACCTCGGTGCTGGTCCTGCTGCTGTTCTATCTGGGCTACATGGCCTTGCGCGGGGCGCTGGACGACGAGCAGAAGGCCGCCCGCGCCGCAGCCATCCTGGCCCTGGTCGGGCTGATCAACCTGCCGATCGTCAAGTTCTCGGTTGAGTGGTGGAACACCCTGCACCAAGGCTCCTCGACCTTCTTCGCCAAGCGCGGCGACGGCCTGCCGGCGATCTACGCCTGGCCGGCCGCGCTGATGGGCCTGGCCTATCTGGGGACCTTCGGCGCCCTTTGGCTGGTCCGCATCCGCGCCCTGGTCTGGCGGCGCAAGGCCCGGAGCCTGGCCCTGAAGCTGGCGGAGACCGCGCGATGAGCTTCGACTTCGACGCCGGCAAGTACGCGCCTTATCTGTGGCCCGCCTTCGCCATCTCGGCGGTCGCCTTCGTCTGGATGGTCGCCGACAGCATCCTGACCGCCCGCCGCTGGAAGCGCGAGGCCCAGCGCCTGCAGGCCGAGCTGGACGAGCTGCGGTCATGAAGCGCTGGCTGGCCTTCGCCCCCCTGCTGATCCTGGTCGCCCTGGCCGCCCTGTTCGCGGGCTACGCCCTGCAGCGCGATCCGCGCGTCCAGCCGCACGCCCTGGTCGGCAAGCCGATGCCGACCCTGTCCCTGCCCGACCTGACCACCGGCCGTCCGGCCCCGATCCGTGCGGCGGGCGAGGGTCCCATCCTGGTCAACTTCTTCGCCTCGTGGTGCGCGCCGTGCGAGGTCGAGCACCCGCAGCTGATGGCCTTGAAGGCCCAGGGCGTGAAGGTGGTCGGCATCGCCTACAAGGACGCTCCGGCCAATACCCAGGCCTTCCTGAGCCGCCTGGGCGATCCCTTCGCCCAGCGCCTGGTCGACCGCGACGGCCGCGCAGGGCTGGAATTCGGCGTCACCGGCGTGCCCGAGACCTATCTGGTCGGCTCGGACGGCATGATCATCGCCAAGCACACCGGCCCGCTGACGCCGGACGCGGCCGAGGATCTGCTGAAGAAGGCCCGCTAGGCTCTACTTCACGCAGGTCTTGGGCGAGGCCGCCTGGCGCTCCAGGCCCGGCAGCATGGCCAGGGCGTCGGCCTTGGCGATCGGCCGCAGGGCGCCGCGCCTCTCGGCGAGCTGGTAGTCGCAGTCAAGCAGGTTGAAGGGCGGCTTCTCGTCGGTCTGATGACGCTCGACCAGCATCTTGTCGGTCGAGGTCCAGACGGACGAGACGTCCGTCACCAGGATCTGGCGGTCCGGCGACCGCAGCCACGTCTCGCCCCTGCCGCCCATCGAGATTTCGTAGCCGTTCGGCAGGGCCTGCTTGGTCGCGAACATCGAGCCGACCATCGAGGCGATCAGCAGCCCGACCGCGACCAGGACGATCAGGAAGATTATCTTCTGCCGGTTCACGGAGGTCTCCAGACGTCGAGCCAGGCGCCAGGGGTGCGCGCACAGGTCGCGGAGCTAACCTGTTAACCTCGCGTTGACCATACTCGCCGACGCTCCATTAACCATGTTAGACTGCGCGTCATGAGTAACGTCCGTCCCGCCGGTTGGCCGACCGTTCCGTCGAAGCCTGCCTCGACCCCCTCCACGGGTCAGGCGGCGCAGACGCGCGCGGCCTTTTTCCAGCAGGCCCTGGGCGACGCCGCTCCCGCCCGTCCGACCGCCGCGCCGTCGACGGTGCAGATGCAGACCATGGCCCAGCCCCAGCAGCGCCCGGCCCCGCAGAAGCCGTTCGTGCAGCCCGACGCCCAGCCGCAGAAGATCCTGCGCCCGGGCTCGCTGCTGAACATCATCGTTTAGA
>CBIHOB010000024.1:0-61794 GCA_966211605.1 uncultured Caulobacter sp. | reverse complement strand
CGCGGTTGGTGTACTTCTTGGCGATCGAGATCACGAGGCGCAGGTTGGCCTCGACCATCTCCTTCTTGGCCTGACGGGCCTCGCGCTCGCCCTTCTGAACGGTCTGGACGATGCGGCGGTAGTCGTCGATCGGCACGCCGGTCTCGGTGGCCAGGGCGGCGATCTCCTGGCGGATGTCCAGGACCGACTGGCTGTCGTTCTCGACGAACTTGGTCCAGCGCACGCCCATGCCCTTGACCTGCTCGGCCCAGGTCGGGTTCAGCTCCGAGCCGAAATAGGCCTTCAGGAATTCAGCCCGGCTGATCCCATAGCTGTCGGCCAGGCGCAGCAGGCGGCCTTCCAGGCCGATCAGGCGCTTGTTGATCGCATACAGCTGCTCGACCAGAGCCTCGATGCGGTTGTTGTTCAGCTTCAGCGTCTTCAGGTGCTGGATGATCGTGGCCGACAGGCCTTCATAGGCCTTGCGGTCGGCGTCTGACAGGTCCTCGCCCTTCAGGCGGCTGCCGACCAGCTTGTCCTGCAGCTTGCGGAAGCTTTCGAACTCGCTGGCGATGGCGTCCAGGATGGCCATCACGCCTTCGCGCAGCTCGCCTTCCATGGCGCTGACGGTGGGGCCGGCGCCGTCGTCGAAATCGTCCTCGTCCTCGCCGCCTTCGCCCTCGGCCTTCTGCTCGCCGCCGGCTTCGTCGTCGACGGGCTCGGCCGGCTCGGCCTCGTCCTCAGCGGCCGGCTGGGCCGCCACGCCGTTGATCGCGGCGTAGGTGGCTTCCAGGTCGATCACTTCGCGCAGCAGGATGCGGCCAGTGCCCAGCTCCTCGCGCCACACCATGATGGCTTCGAAGGTCAGAGCGCTTTCGCAGAGACCGCGGATCATCGTGTCGCGGCCGGCCTCGATGCGCTTGGCGATGGCGATTTCGCCCTCGCGCGACAGCAGCTCCACCGAGCCCATCTCGCGCAGGTACATGCGCACCGGGTCGTCGGTGCGGTCGTAGGCGGCCGGCTTGTCGCTGGTGATGACAGCCGTGCTCTCGTCGCGGGTCGCGACCTCGCCGCCCTCGCCGCCCTCGGCGTCCTCTTCGGCCTCGACGACGTTGACGCCCATCTCGCTGAGCATGGCCAGCGTGTCTTCGATGGCGTCGGGGCTGACTTCCTCGGACGGCAGCACCTTGTTCAGCTCGTCCATCGTGACGTAGCCGCGGGCTTTCGCCTGCTTGATGAACTTCTTGACGCCGGCGTCGGTCAGGTCGAGCAGCGGACCATCGCCACCGGTGGCTTCGGGCGCTTCCGTCTCGGCCGAGGAATTGGTGCTCATCAAGCTCTCCGAAATCGACGCCTGACCCTCTGCAAGAGCGGCGCCGAGAAAATCCGTTTCGAAAAGGCGCTGTCCTGCACGGTCGGCGCTGTGATTCAGCGCACGCCCAGAGATCACGTTCCCGTCAGAATTCGCACCAGCGCGCCTTTCGCCATGTCCGAACGCTCCGCGGGAGGCCCGGCGGAGACGGTGAGGCGTCGGCGCGGCCTGGCGCTTTCCCACCGGGGATCAGCGACCGCTGGGGACCTGTGGCGGCGGCGAGGGTGACATCCTGTTTCGATAGAGGGCGCGCGCTCCGGCGGCCCGGCCGATGTCAGTCAGCTGCTTGGCAGTTCCTTGAGTCGGCATGTGGCTTTGGGTGACGCCGGTGTCAAGATGGGACGACGATGTCGTCGCAAAGATTTGCGACGCGTACCCGCCGTCATTGCGCCCGCCAGAACTCCAGGTTGCTGATCTGGCGCTGGAGGACGGCGATGCGGTCGCGCAGGTCGCGGGTGGCCGCCAGACTGGCGGCGGTGACCTCCTCGCGGCGCATGCCGTCCAGGGCCCGCTCGCTATCGGCGATCTCGATCACCGCCTCGTAGCAGGCCGCCCACAGCGCCCGCGCCTTGGCCGGATCGAAACGGGCGTCCAGGAAGGGCGCGTCAGGCTGGGCGATGCGCGCGATCTCGGCCAACGGCTCGGAGAGGCCCTTGCGGCCCAGGCGCTCGCGCAGCGGCGTGTCGTCCGGGCAGTCGTCGCACAGCGCCAGGAACAGCTCATGGGCCAGGGGCTGCAAACGCGGGTCGCCGAAGCCGACGCGCTCGATCGCCTCGTCATAGGCCCTCGCCCAGCCGGGATGGTCGATGGCGGCCAGGGCGATGGCGGCGTGAAAGGGCTTGATGCGGCCGACGATCTGCGCGCGGGCGATCGGCCGCAGGCCCGGATCCGGCGGCTCGCGCTTGCCGTTGCGCCAGGTCCCGCCGCCCCCGCCGTTGCGGGGCGTGAACGGCCGGTCGCGGAAGCCGCCGCCATAGCCGCCTTCCGCCGCCCCGCCGTCGGACGGTCCCGGCCGTCGGCGCTGGAACAGCTCGTCGTAGCGTTCGCGCAGGTCGTCCTTGTAGGCCTGGGCCAGGTCCTTGTCGGCTATGGTCCCGGCCGCCGCGCGCAGGCGCTGGCGCAGGCCGGCCTTGCGCTCGGGGGTGTCCAGCTCCTCCAGGTCGCGCTCGCGTTCGAACAGGGCCACGACGAAGGGCTTGGTGTCGGCCAGCTGCTCGCGCAAAGCGTCGGCGCCCTGCTCGCGCAGCACGTCGTCGGGATCCTTGCCGCCGACCGGCATCGAGAAACGGAACGAGCGGCCGGGCTTGAGCAGCGGCAGGGCGCGGTCGATGGCGCGGTGGGCGGCGCGCTGGCCGGCCTTGTCACCGTCGAAGCACAGGGTCGGCTCGGGATGCAGGCGCCAAAGGGCCTCCATCTGCTCCTCGGTCAGGGCCGTGCCCATCGCCGCGACGGCCGGCACATTGGCGCGCTGGCAGGCGATGACGTCCATATAGCCCTCGACCACCACCATTGGCGTACGGGCGTTGGGCGCTGCGCTCTGGTTGGCGTGCAGGATCTTGCGGGCCTCGACCAGGCCGTACAGCACCCGTCCCTTGTGGAAGAGCCCCGTCTCGGGGCCGTTCAGGTATTTGGCGCGGGCGTTCGGGTCCATGGCCCGGCCGCCGAACGAGACGACCTTGCCCCGGCTGTCGGTGATCGGAAAGATGATGCGGTCGCGAAAGCGGTCATAGGGCTGGCCGCCGTCCTCGGGCGAGATCAGCACTCCGGCGTCCACGAGATCGCCCGGCTTGGCGCCCTTGGCGACAAGGTAGTCCTTGAGCCCCGTGCGATTGTTGGGCGCAAAGCCGATGCGGAAGCGGCTCCATTCCTTCTCCGGCAGGCCGCGCTTCTCCAGATAGGCGCGCGCGGCCTCGCCGACCGGCCGGCGCAGCTCGGCCTCGAACCAGGCCGTCGCCAGCTCCATCCAGTCGCCGAGGGACGAGCGCTTCTGTTCCTCCCGGGCCGTCTGCGGATCAACGGCGGGCAGGCTCATGCCGGCCTCGGCCGCCAGACGCTCGACCGCCTCGCTGAAGGTCAGCCGCTCGGTCTCCTGCAGGAAGCTGATGATGTCGCCGTGCTTGCCGCTGGAGAAGCAGTGATAGAAGCCCTTCTCGTCGTTGACGAAGAACGACGGGCTCTTTTCCTTGGTGAACGGCGACAGGCCCGCGTACTCGCGCCCCTGCCGTCGCAGCTTCACCGTCTTGCCGACGACGTCGGACGGGCGAAGGCGGGACTTCAGTTCTTCGAGGAAACGATCGTCGAAACGCATGGAGGGGCGGTCAATAGGGCCAGCGGATATGTCTGTCAGGCATATTGTTCGTCGGCTGGATAATTGGCTCGCTAAACCGCCTCGGCAAGCTCCACGCTAGGAACACCCCTCCGCCGCCGCCCGTTTTTGAAGCCGGGGCGCCTCGACGCGCCCGCAGCTTCCCAAGAACGCCACGGAGAAGACCCATGCCCCAGAGATGGAATGACCGCGAAGGCCGCTTCGACGTCGAGCCGGATGGCGATTTCGACCGCGATCGCGGCTACGGCTATGACGCCTCGCGCCGTCGCGACCCTGAACCGACCACCTACGCCAATTCAGGCTATGACCGGACCTACGGGTCCGAGGGCTATCGCGGCGAAGGCTATCGCGGCGACCGGCCCCGCCGGCACGGCGGCGAGTTCCTGCGCGCGGCGCAAGCGGGCGGCGACATCGGCTACGGCCGCACACGATCGGGCGCCGACTATGGCGCCGGCGCGACGGGCTATCGCTCGCCAGGCGACTATGGCCGCGTGGGCGGCCACGACTTCGGCGGCGCGACCGGCGACTACGGCTCGAGCGGCTATTCCAGCCGCACCGCCGACTATGGCGACGAGCGCTACTTCGACCACCGCGACCGCGATCGCTATGGCTACGGCCAGCGCTACGAGGGAGCCTATGGCGATCACCAGCCTTATCGCTCGTTCCGCAGCGACGGGGCGCATCGGCCCCACCACGAAGAGCGCACCTGGTTCGACCGCGCTCGCGACGAGGTCTCCTCGTGGATGGGCGACCAGGACGCCCTGCACCGCCGCCAGGCGGATGGCGAGCATCGCGGCCGCGGCCCGAAGGGCTACCGCCGCTCGGACGACCGCATCCGCGAGGACATCAACGACCGTCTCACCGACGACTCGTGGCTGGACGCCAACGGCATCGAGGTCGCGGTGGCGAACGGCGACGTGACCCTGGCTGGCTCCGTCCGCTCGCGCGAGGACAAGAAGCGCGCCGAAGCCCTGGCGGAAAGCATCGCCGGCGTCGAGAACGTCCAGAACAACCTTCGGGTCGACCGTGGGACGACCACGACGGCTTCGACGGTGCCGCTGTCGGATCCGCTGTAGCGGCATGATTTCCCCTCCCTTCCGAGGGAGGGCCGGAGGGGGCGGCGCGACATAAGCCGGCGCCGCCCCCTCAGTCGCCCCGCGACAGCGCCCTGGCAGGGAGCAGAGAATGGGCCGCGCGCCTGGTTCTTGCCCCTCGGGCCAACTTGCCCTCGACAAGCGGGTCTTAACGCCACAAACATCCCGGCTTCTCGTCGCGCGGAGCACGCCCGCGCACCGCATTGGGGTGTTTCGTGAAAGCGCTGTTCTTCTCCGTCTCCGTTCTGTCCCTGGCCGCCACCGCCGCGCTGGCCCAGACCCCGGCCGCCAACCAGCCCCTGCCGGAATCCGCCCCCGCGACGGCGCCGATCGAGGCCCCGCGTGACGTCCCCTATGTCGGCCCGTTGAAGCTGAGCGTCGACGCCACCGACCTGGACCGCAAGATCTGGAACGTCACCACGACCATGCCGGTCGCCAAGACTGGCGACTTCGTGTTCCTGTATCCGCAGTGGGTTCCGGGGGGCCACTCGCCGCGCAACGACCTGGACAAGCTGGCGGGCCTGGTGGTCACCGCCAATGGCAAGCGCATCCCGTGGACGCGCGACGTCGTCAACGTCAACGCCTTCCATGTCGACGTCCCGGCCGGCGTCACCGAGCTTTCGATCAGCTACCAGTTCCTGACCGCCGTCGAGGCCAAGGTCGGCCGCACCGAGGTCACGCCCGAGATGCTGAACCTGCAGTGGCTGCAGGTGACGATGTACCCGGCCGGCTACTACACCCGCCAGATCCCCATCGAGGCCAGCGTCAAGCTGCCGGAAGGCTGGAAGCTGGCCACGGCGCTCGAGACCGCCTCGACCTCGGGCCAGGTCACGACCTTCAAGCCGACCACGGTCGAGACCCTGGTCGACAGCCCCATCTTCGCCGGCAAGTACTTCAAGTCGATCGAGCTGGACCCCAACGGCCCGGCTCCGGTGCGCCTGAACCTGGTCGCCGACAGTCCCGAGCTGCTGGAGGCCAAGCCCGAGCAGATCCAGATCCACAAGGATCTCGTGCAGCAGGCCTACAAGCTGTACGGCGCGCACCACTACGACCACTACGACTTCCTGGTCGCCCTGTCGGACAAGCTCGGCGGCATCGGCCTGGAGCACCACCGCAGTTCCGAAAACCGCGTGGTCCCCAAGTACTTCACCGAGTGGGACAAGAGCTTCGTCGGCCGCGATCTGCTGAGCCACGAATACACCCACTCGTGGAACGGCAAGTTCCGCCGCGCCGCCGACCTGTGGACCCCGAACCTGAACGTGCCGATGCGCGACAGCATGATGTGGGTCTACGAAGGCCAGACCCAGTACTGGGGCAACGTTCTGGCCGCCCGCTCGGGCCTGCTGACCAAGCAACAGGCGCTGGACAGCCTGGCCTTGACCGCCGCCGCCTACGACAACCGCCGCGGCCGCGACTGGCGTCCGGTGCAGGACACCACCAACGACCCGATCATCGCCAACCGCAAGCCGCTGTCTTGGCTCAGCTGGCAGCGCAGCGAGGACTACTATTCCGAAGGCCTGCTGGTCTGGCTGGACGCCGACACCCTGATCCGGGAGAAGACCGGCGGCAAGAAGTCGCTGGACGACTTCGCCAAGGCCTTCTTCGGCGTCGACAACGGTTCGTACGTGCCGCGCACCTATACCTTCGACGACGTGGTCAGCACCCTGAACGGCGTCTACGCCTATGACTGGGCGACCTTCCTGAAGACCCGCATCCAGGACGTCCAGGAAAAGGCCCCGCTGGATGGCTTTGCGCGCGGCGGCTACAAGGTGGTCTATACCGACGCCCCTTCGGAATTCATGAAGTCGGCCGAAAGCAAGTCCAAGAGCACCGCCCTCAGCTACTCGCTGGGCCTGACGGTCGGCTCGGACGGCGTGCTGACCGACGTGCAGTGGGGCGGCCCGGCGTTCAAGGCCGGCCTGACCCAGGGCCTGACCGTGGTGGCCGTCAACGGCGAGGCCTTCGACAGCGACAAGCTCAAGGCGGCCGTCACCGCCGCCAAGAAGCCCGAGAACCCGCTGGTCGAGCTGCTGGTCAAGGACGGAAGCCGCTACAGGATGGTCAAGATCGATTACCGCGACGGCCTGCGCTATCCGCGCCTGGAGAAGATCCCCGGCGTTCCGTCGCGCCTGGACGACATCCTGACGCCGCGCAAGTAGATCCTGGTACTCCCGGCAGGGTTGCGATCGGTTCGCAGCCTGCGACCTTTTGGGGACATGCGGAAAGGCGGCGCGTGTGTCACCTTTCCGACTGTTCAATCCCTCTGAACGCGTACCGAAAAGGGCCCGCCCCTCTCCCAGGCGGGCCCTTTTTTGCGCCTGGAACCCGCGCAGGTCCTTGGCTTGCGGCGCGCGCCCCCGATATCTGTCGCCTGTTCAAGGGAGACGAGGGCCTTCGACGTTCCAATGCACGACTCTCCAGAGCTTCAGCGCGTCACGACGCAATACGTGATCGCCGAGGACCGCATCCGGCTGTCCGGCGCGAGCGCTGGCGACCAGACCGTGACGATGTGGCTGACCCAGCGCCTGCTGAACCTGCTGGTCCCGCAGCTGACCGGATGGCTGGAGCGGCAAGGCGCCTCGGACCTGATCGACAGCGAGCTGGTCCAGAGCTTCGCCCAGGAGGCCGCCGAGGCCGCATTGGGACCCGAGCCGGCCGTCGAGGCCGCCGTCGGCGGCTGGCTGGTCGACTCGGTCGATATCCACGCCGGGAGCGACGGCGTGGTGCTGGCGTTCAAGTCCGGAGACACGGAGATCGCCCGTCTGGCCCTGCTGACCCAGCCCTTGCGGCAATGGCTGGGCATCGTGCGCGGCCAGTACCTGACGGGCGGATGGCCGGTGGACGCCTGGCCGACCTGGATGGGCGAGACCCACGCCCTGCCGGCCAAGCCGTCCGGCGCGGCGCTGCACTAGCGTCCGCAAGGCGCATACAGAAATGAGACCGGTACCATTTCTGGCTTGAGTGGTCTGACAACTGCCCCCATAGTGCCCGCCAACCGCGGCCCTTGAGAGCCGCCAACGCCATTGCGCAGCCTCGGGGAAACACCAGGATGACCACCGCCATCACCCGCCGCCTGTTCGGCGCGAGCCTCGCCGCCCTGTCCACGGGAATGTCGGCGGCCGCCATGCCGGGCCTGGCGCAAGCCGCCGAGAAGGCCGCGAAGAGGGCTGGCGACAAGCCGCTCTACAAGGATCCGGCCCAGCCGATCGACGCCCGCATCCAGGACCTGCTCGCCCGCATGACGCTGGAGGAAAAGGCCGCCCAGCTGATCGGCATCTGGCTGACCAAGAACAAGATCCAGACCCCGGAAGGCGAGTTCTCGGCCGAGCAGGCGTCGAAGAACTTCCCCAACGGCCTGGGCCAGATCTCGCGCCCCTCCGACCGCAAGGGCGCCAAGCCCGCCGCGGTGATCGACGCGGCGGCCGGCGCCGACGACGGCGCGGTCAACCGCAACGCCAGGGAAACCGCCCGCTACACCAACGCCGCCCAGAAGTGGGCGGTCGAGCAGACCCGCCTGGGCATCCCGCTGCTGATGCACGACGAGGCCCTGCACGGCTATGTCGCCCGCGACGCCACCAGCTTCCCGCAGGCCATCGCCCTGGCCTCGACCTTCGACACCGAGCTGACCGAGAAGATCTTCGCCGTCGCCGCCCGCGAGATGCGCGCCCGGGGCTCGAACCTGGCCCTGGCCCCCGTGGTCGACGTGGCCCGCGACCCGCGCTGGGGCCGCATCGAGGAGACCTATGGCGAGGACCCGCACGTCTGCGCCGAGATCGGCCTGGCCGCCATCCGCGGCTTCCAGGGGACCACCCTGCCGCTGGCCAAGGACAAGGTCTTCGTCACCCTCAAGCACATGACCGGCCATGGCCAGCCTGAGAACGGCACCAATGTCGGCCCGGCCCAGATCGCCGAGCGCACCCTGCGCGAGAACTTCTTCCCGCCGTTCGAGCGCGCGGTCACCGAGCTGCCGGTGCGGTCGGTCATGCCGTCGTACAACGAGATCGACGGCGTTCCCTCGCACGCCAACCGCTGGCTGCTGACCAAGGTCCTGCGCGAGGAGTGGGGCTACAAGGGCTCGGTCCAGAGCGACTATTTCGCGATCAAGGAGCTGATCGCCCGCCACAAGCTGACCAACGACCTGGGCCAGACCGCCGTGATGGCCATGCACGCCGGCGTCGACGTGGAGCTGCCCGACGGCGAGGCCTACGCCCTGATCCCCGAGCTGGTGAAGGCCGGCCGCATCCCCCAGTTCGAGGTCGACGCCGCCGTCGCCCGCGTCCTGAAGATGAAGTTCGAAGGCGGCCTGTTCGAGAACCCCTATTGCGACGAGAAGACGGCCGACGCCAAGACGGCGACGCCCGACGCCGTCGCCCTGGCCCGCGAGGCCGCCCGCAAGGCCGTGGTCCTGCTGAAGAACGAAAGCAAGAACGGCGGGGGCCTGCTGCCGCTGGACGGCAAGAAGATCAAGCGCCTGGCGCTGCTGGGCACGCACGCCAAGGACACGCCGATCGGCGGCTATTCGGACATCCCGCGCCACGTCGTCTCGATCCACGAAGGCCTGACCGCCGAGGCCAAGGCGCAGGGCTTCCAGCTGGACTACGCCGAGGCCGTGCGGATCACCGAGAAGCGCATCTGGGCCGCCGACGAGGTCAAGCTTGTCGACCCGGCCGTCAACGCCAAGCTGATCGCCGAAGCCGTCGAGGTCGCCAGGAAGGCGGACGTGGTGGTCATGGTGCTGGGCGACAACGAGCAGACCAGCCGCGAGGCCTGGGCCGACGCCCATCTGGGCGACCGTGACAGCCTGGACCTGGTCGGCCAGCAGAACGACCTGGCCAAGGCGATCTTCGACCTGGGCAAGCCGACCGTGGTGTTCCTGCTGAACGGCCGGCCGCTGTCGATCAACCTGCTGGCCCAGCGCGCCGACGCCGTCATCGAGGGCTGGTACCTGGGCCAGGAAACCGGCAACGCCGCGGCCGACGTGCTGTTCGGCCGGGCCAATCCGGGCGGCAAGCTGCCGGTCAGCATCGCTCGCGACGTCGGCCAGCTGCCGATCTACTACAACCGCAAGCCCACGGCCCGTCGCGGCTATCTGCTGGGCGACACCAGCCCGTTGTACCCGTTCGGCTTCGGCCTGTCGTACACCACCTTCGACATCTCCGCCCCGCGCCTGGCCAAGGCCAGCATCGGCCAGGGCGAGAGCGTCAAGGTCGAGGTCGACGTGGCCAATACCGGCAATGTCGCCGGCGACGAGGTGGTGCAGCTCTATGTCCACGACGAGGAGGCCAGCGTCACCCGTCCGGTTCTGGAGCTGAAGCACTTCAAGCGCGTGACCCTGGCCCCCGGCGCCAAGACCACGGTGACCTTCGAGATCAAGCCGTCGGACCTCTCCATGTGGAACCTGGACATGAAGCGGGTGGTCGAGCCGGGCGCCTTCTCGATCCTGGTCGGCCCGAACTCCGTGGATCTGAAGAAGGCGACGCTGACGGTGGCGTGATAACTCTGCTCCTCCTTTTTGGGGGAGCTGTCGCGGAGCGACTGGGGGGCTGCTCGGCATAGACCGCGTTCGCCCCTTCCGGTCCTCCGCCCCTCCCCGAGAGGGGAGGAGATATAGTGGAGGAAACCCCATGCGCAGCGCGCTGATCCTGCTGGCCGCCCTCGCCGCGACGCCGGCGTCCGCCCAGTCTCTCCTGAACGGCCTCCTCTCCGATCACGCGGTTGTGCAGCGCGATCGGCCCCTGCCCGTGTTCGGGACCGCCAAGCCGGGCGAGACGGTGACCGCGTCGTTCGCCGGCCAGACACTGAGCGCCAAGGCTGGCCCCGACGGCGCCTGGCGCGTCGATTTCCCGGCCACGCCGGCCGGCGGCCCCTATACCCTGACCGCCTCGGCGCCCTCGGGTGCCGCCAGCGCCAACGACATCCTGGTCGGCGACGTATGGCTGTGCTCGGGCCAGTCGAACATGGAGATGCAGGTCGGCGCCTCGGGCGACGCCTGGAACCAGATCAACAACGGCGCGCCGAACGACACGATCCGCATGGCGACGATCGAGAAGGCCGACGGGCGCGCGCCCGCCGCCGACTACAAGAAGCCGCCGGTCTGGAAACCGACCAACAAGGACACGGTCGGCGGCTTCTCGGCCGCCTGCTTCTACTTCGCCCGCGAGCTGCAGAAGACGCGGCATGTCCCGCTGGGTCTGGTCCACGCCTCGTGGGGCGGGTCGGGCATCGAGGCGTGGCTGACGCCGACCGCCCTGCGCAAGGTCGGCGGCTATGACGACGCCCTCCAGACCCTGGAGCTGTCGATCAAGAACCCCGCCGCCGCCAACCGCCGCTGGGGCGAGACCATCAAGGCCTGGTGGAGCGCCAAGCATCCGACCGAGGCCGCCGTCGCGCCCTGGACCGGCGCCGGTTCGTGGACGGCCGCGCCCGACGGCCTGGGCGTCTGGGAGCGCTGGGGCGTGCCTGCCCTGTCCGACTTCAACGGCGTGGTCTGGTTCAAGGCCGAGGTCGAGCTGACGCCCGCCCAGGCCAAGCAGGGCGCGACCCTGACCGTCGGCCAGGTCGACGAGATGGACACCACCTACGTCAACGGCGCGGGGATCGGCGCGACCTCGGGCTCGTGGCTGGAGCGGTCCTATCCGCTGGCGCCTGGCGCCCTGAAGGCCGGCAAGAACATCATCGTCGTCTCGGCCTACGACACCTATGCGAACGGGGGGATGTACGGCGATCCGGCCAAGCGCGCCCTGACCCTGGCCGACGGGACGCGCCTGCCGCTGACCGCCTGGACCTACCGCATCGAGCCGCGCGTAGGCGAGGATCAGCCCCGCGCGCCGTGGGACACCCTGGCGGGGGTCTCGACGCTGTACAATGGCATGCTGGCGCCCATGGGCCCCTACGCCTATGCCGGCGTGGCCTGGTACCAGGGCGAGACCAATGTCGGTCGCGACAAGACCTACGCGCCGCTGCTGCAGGCCCTGATGTCCGAACGGCGCCAGGGCCAGGCCGCCGACCTGCCGTTCCTGGTGGTGCAGCTGGCCAACTACGGCGCCTTCGCCGAGCGGCCGGGTCCCTCGGCCACCGCCGCCCTGCGCGACGCCCAGCGCCGCGCCGTCGCCGCCGACGGCCATGCGGGACTGGCGGTGACTCACGACATCGGCAACCCCTATGACATCCATCCGGGCGAGAAGCAGGAAGTGGGCCGCCGCCTGGCCCTGGCCGCCCGCCGCCTCTATGGCGAGGCCGTGACCACGGGACCCGAGGTCGTCTCGGCCAAACGCGACGGCGACCGCGTCGTGGTGACCTTCGCCCAGGTCGGCGGCGGACGCCTGGTCGCCCGCCAGTCCGACCACGTGATCGGCTTCGAACTGTGCGACGCAGCCGGCGCCTGCCGATGGGCGGATGGAAGGATCGAGGGCTCGGGGGTGGCGCTTTCCGGCGCGGGAACCAAGGTCCGCTTCGCCTGGGCCGACAGCCCGACCTTCAACCTGTTCGACGCCTCGGGCCTGCCGGCGGGACCGTTCGAGGTTCCGGTCCAGTAGAGGTCTCGCACGGCCCTTAAGTAAGAATTCGAAGTGAAGTTTGATCGGCGCGGGGTTCAGTCCGGGGGCTGAAAGTCCCATGTTCCGGCCATGTCCGTTCCGCCCGCTCAATTCACCGACGAAGAGATCGACCTGCTGGTCGAGCGGTTCTACGCGCGCGTCCGCCAACACCACCGCCTGGGACCGATCTTCGAGAAGGCGATCGGCGAGGATGGCTGGCCGGCGCACCTGGCGACGCTGAAGGACTTCTGGTCTTCGGTGCTGAACACCACAGGCCGCTACAAGGGCCAGCCGATGGTCGTGCACCAGCACGTCGAGGGCCTGACCGAGGGTCTGTTCATGCCGTGGCTGAACCTGTTCCACCAGACCTGCGTCGAGCTGTTCGACGCCCCGCGCGCCGCCCTCGTGGGCCAGAAGGCCGAGCGCATCGCCGCCAGCCTGAAGCTCGGCCTGTTCTTCAAGCCGGACGCGGTCGCTTGAGCGGTCTCCGTGATCAGGGCTTCGTCCGTTTCGAGGCCGACGAGACCCGCCGCCTGCTGGGTCCCGATGCCGTGGCCGCGTGGGCGACCTTCGCCGACAGCTGGAACGACCTGGGCCTCGACACCTTCATGGCCGACGGCGGCCGCTATCGCCGGCGCCGGTTCGCCGCCTTCGCCGCTACGCCGGGCGGCGTCACGCGCAAGCCGCACCAGCCCCATTGGCAGAGCCGCGACTACAACCCGCTGAACGGCGGCGTGCAGCGCTGGTTCGAGCCGGTCGCCGAGGCGATCGCCGAGCATCCGGTGACGCAAGGCGTGATCCGGGCGGGCCTCGACCGGTTCGGCCCGATTTCTGAATACGAGGGTCCCTGGCACGTCGAGCTGCACCAGTTCCGCATCGAGGCCCGGGCCGGCGAGACGGGTCAGCCCACCCCCGAGGGCGCGCACCGCGACGGCGTCGACTGGGTGATCGTCATGCTGGTGGACCGCCAGAATGTCGACAGCGGCGTCACCGACATCTATGCGCCGGACGGGACCAGCCTGGGCTCGTTCACCCTGACGGCCCCCGGCGACGCGGTGTTCCTGGACGATCACCGGGTGCTGCACGGGGTCACGCCGATCCGGCCGCTGGATCCCGCCTTGCCGGCCGTCCGCGACGTGCTGGTGGTCACCTACAGGCGCGAGCCCTCGGCGGATTAGCGCCCCGGTTGCCTCTGCGACCGCGTGTCGCACGCGCTAACCATTTAGACTGTGATCACGGCGTGCCACGGTGAGGCTTCTCCCGCCAGCAGGATCGAGCGCCGGTCGCGTATGTCTGAAGACGACCAAGCCTTGCCGCCGCCGTCCCTGGAAAGACGCGCCGTCTTTTCCAGCGCGATGGCCGACGCGGTGCCAATCCTGATCAGCTATGTCGACCGCGAGGAGCGCTATCGCTTCGTCAATCGCGCCTATGAGCGCTGGTTCGGCGTGGATCGCTCGGAGATCGAGGGCAAGACCCTGATCGAGGTGCTGGGCGATGAAGCCTACGAACGCCTGCGGCGCCACGTGGCCCGCGCCCTGGCCGGCGAAAGCGTCACCTTCGAGGGCGAGATCCGGTATCGCGACGCGGGGCTGCGCCAGATCGAGGCCCAGTATGTGCCGGACCTCCCCCGGGACGGCCAGATCCCCGGCTACTACGTGCTGGTCACCGACATCTCGGACCGCAAGCAGGCCGCCGCCGAGCTGGAGCGGATGCTGGCCGGCGAACGCCGGCGCGCGGCCCTGCTGGACCTGCGCCAGACTCTGCGCGACGAGGCCGATCCGGTCGCCATCGCCCGGACGGCCGCCCAGCTGCTGACCGAACAGCTGGGCGTGGCCCGCGCGGGCTACGCCGAGATGGACCTCGACGCGGACGTGGCCGACATCGTCGCCGACGACGGCGGGACCGGCGGTCGCGTGGTCCCGATGAAGGGCCGCCAGTTCCGGCTGGAAGATTTCGGCCCCTCGATGAGCGCCGACATGCGCGCGGGCCGCGCCTTGTCGATCGGCGACGTCGCCCTGGACGCGCGGACCAACGCGCCGGACGCCCTGGAAGCCTACGCCGCGATCGGCGTGCGGGCCTTCATGACCATCTCCCTGATCAAGGCCGGCGCGCTGTCGGCCTATCTGTTCGTGGCCCATGACGAACCGCGCGCCTTCACCGACGACGAGGCGGCCTTCGTGGCCAATGTCGCCGAGCTGATCTGGACCGCCAGCGAGCGCGCCCGCGCGGACCTGGCGCTCAAGCGCGCCGAGGAGACCGAACGCCTTCTGATCCGCGAGGTCGATCACCGCGCCAAGAACGTGCTGGCCGTCGTCCAGTCGCTGGCCCAGCTGACTCCGTTCGAGAACAAGGCCCAGTACGTCCAGGCGCTGTCGGGTCGCATCGGCTCGCTGGCCCGCGCCCACAGCCTGCTGTCGACCGCCCGCTGGAGCGGCGTCGACCTGCACGACCTCCTGCGGCTGGAACTGGATCCCTACGGCGTGGAGGGCGAGGGCCAGGTGACCCTCGACGGGCCGCCGGCCCTGATCGACGCCCAGGCCGCCCAGTCCCTGGCCCTGGTCGTCCACGAGCTGGCCACCAACGCCAGCAAGTACGGCGCGCTGTCGCGTCCCCTGGGCCGGCTGAACGTCAGCTGGAGCTGGGGGGTCGAGAACGCGCTCAACCTGATCTGGCGCGAGGACGCCGGGGCCCATGTAGCCGCGCCGGCCCGCCGCGGCTTCGGCTCGACCCTGATCGAAAGCGCGGTCAAGCAGCTGGGCGGCCGCGTCGAGCTGACCTGGCGTCCGCAGGGGCTTAAGGTGCGCCTCGACATCCTGAAGGGCGCCCAGCACCGGGCGACTGAAAGCACCCCCGCCTATCGCCCCGGCCTCTCGACCGACGAGAGCCCCGCCTTGCGCGACCAGCGGGTGCTGATCGTCGAGGACGAGGCCGTGGTGGCCATGGAGCTGACCCGCGTGCTGACCGCCGCCGGCGCCAAGGTCGTCGGCCCCGCCGGCACGATCGAGGAGGCGCTGAACCTGCTGGACGACCAGCCGATCGACCGCGCCCTGCTGGACGTCAATCTGGGCGGCCGGCTGATCACCCCGGTGGCCCGCGCCCTGACCCGCCGCCGCATTCCGTTCGTCTATCTGACCGGCTACCAGGAACCCGACGTCGACGACGGCCCGATCCTGCGCAAGCCCGTCGCGCCCAGCGCCCTGCTGGGCGCCCTGGTCCGCGGCGCGCCCGTCGCGGCCCGTTAGAAAGCGCGACCTTTAGCCGAGCCTGCCTTCCGGGCGCGAGGCCAGGAAGCGACAGTTTTTGGCTGTCGGTCCCCGGGTCCGGTTAAGTGGCTTGAAATTGCAATTCGTTCTCAAGTATGGACGAGCGTCCTACCTCCAAGGTTATGCTCGCCCTCGTGAAGTCCGCCGCCGATCAGCACCGCCGTTCGTTCTGGCTGAAGCAGCTGCGTCAGTGGCACTGGATCAGCGCGGCTCTGTCCTTGATCGGCATGCTGCTGTTCGCGATCACCGGCATCACCCTGAACCACGCCGGCCAGATCGAGGCCAAGCCGGTGGTGGCTTCGCGCAAGGCGACCCTGCCGCCCGACCTCAAGGCTCTGCTGGCCAAGGGGCCGGAAGAGGGCAAGCGCCCCCTGCCCGTCCAGCTGGAACCCTTCCTGGACCAGGCCGTCGGGGCCGACGTCGCCGGACGCGAGGGCGAGTGGTCGGCCGACGAGGTCTATGTCGCCCTGGCCCGGCCGGGCGGCGACGCCTGGGTGTCGATCGACCGCGAGACCGGCGCCGTCGAGCACGAGAAGACCACGCGCGGCGTCGTTTCCCTGCTCAACGACCTGCACAAGGGCCGCAACGCCGGCAAGGCCTGGGGCTGGTTCATCGACATCTTCGCCGCCGCCTGCGTGATCTTCACCGTCACCGGCCTGATTCTGCTGCAGTTCCACGCCCGCGCCCGGCCGCTGACCTGGCCGCTGGTCGGGCTGGGCCTGGCCGCGCCCGTCATTCTCGTCATCCTGTTCGTCCACCTTTAGAGGCAGACCCGTGAAGCGTTCGATCTCCCTGCTGACTTTCGCTGGCGCCGCCGTCGGCGCCGCGCCGGCCCTCGCCGCCGACCTGAACGTCACCGTCGAGGTGCCCAAGCTGACGGTGGCCGAGTACCACAAGCCCTACGTCTCGATCTGGATCGAGAACCCGGCCGACAGCACTGCCGCCGGCACCCTGGCCGTCTGGTACGACGCCGACAACAAGGAAGATCACGGCGCCAAGTGGCTGAAGGACATGCGCCAGTGGTGGCGCAAGGCCGGCCGCGAGATGACCTTCCCGGCCGACGGCGTCTCGGGCGCCACGCGCGCGCCGGGCCCGCAGAAGCTGGTCTTCGCCGGCTCGAAGGGCGCCCTGAAGGCCTTGAAGCCCGGCCAGTACAACCTGGTCGTCGAGGCCGCCCGCGAGGTCGGCGGCCATGAGGCCGTCCGCGTGCCCTTCACCTGGGGCAAACCCGGCAAGCCGGCCTCGGCCAAGGGCGCGTCCGAGCTGGGCGCCGTCACCGTTTCCGTGAAGTGAGAAAAGCCATGACCTTCAAGAAGCGCCTCCTGGCCCTCGCCGCCCCGCTGCTCATCGGCGGCGTGGCCCTGGCCCTGCCGATGGCCGCCTCGGCCCACCGCGGCTGGATGCTGCCCGCCTTCACCACCCTGTCGGGCGACGGCGCGTGGGTGACGGTCGACGCGGCCGTCTCGAACGAGCTGTTCTATCCCGACCACCGCCCGATGCGCACCGACGGCATCCAGGTGCTGGGCCCGGACGGCGCGGCCGACAGGATCCAGAACGCCTCGACCGGCCAGTTCCGCTCGACCTTCGACGTCCAGCTGACCAAGCCTGGCACCTACAAGATCTTCACGGCCAGCAATTCGGTGATGGCCAGCTACACCGAGAACGGCGAGGTCAAGCGCTTCCGCGGTTCGGCGGAGGACTTCGCCAAGCAGGTCCCGGCCGGCGCCGCCGACCTGAAGACCATCCGGATGGCCAGCCGCAACGAGACGTTCGTGACCCGCGACAAGCCCTCGGCCGGCGCCCTGGCGCCGACGGGCAAGGGGCTGGAGCTGGTCCCGGTGACCAACCCGACCGACGTGGTGGCCACGGAAGCCGCGACGTTCAAGTTCGTGCTGGACGGCAAGCCGGCCGCGGACCTGGAGGTGACCTTCATTCCCGGCGGCGCCCGCTGGCGCGCCAGCCCCGGCGAGATCAAGGTCAAGACCGGCGCCGACGGCGCGGTGAAGTTCACCCTGCCCGAAGCCGGCATGTACTGGGTCAACGCCACGGTCCGCTCGGGCGAGACCGGTCGGGGTCCGGGCGGGCCCGGCATGGGCGCTCCGGGCGGCCCGCCGCAGGGCCCGGCCCAGCCTCTGGCCGGCAACGGCCAAAGCGCCAGCTACACCGCCGTGATCGAAGCCCAGCGGCCGTAAGGAAACGCCCTTCCCCCTTCAGTGGGGGAAGGGGTCGATCGTTCATGCCCCGCGTCCTCGTCCCCGCCCTGACCACGCCGCCCGCCCGTCCCGTGGGCGGGATCGTGCGCGCGTTCGGCGGCGCGACCATGGGGACGACCTGGTCGGTCAAGGCGGTGTTGCCGGCCACGACCGACCTGTCCGCCCTCGGAGCCATGGTCCAGCGGGCCCTCGACGCCGTAGTGCGCGAGATGAGCCCGTGGGAGCCGCTGTCGGACCTTTCGCGCTACAACCGCGCCTCGCCCGGGAGCTGGACGCCCCTGCCTCCCGCGACCGCAACGGTCCTTCGCCGCGCGATCGCGATCGCCCAGGCCAGCGACGGCGCCTTCGACCCGACCCTGGGCGCCCTGGCCGATCTCTGGGGCTTTGGCCCCCGCCCCTTCTCCGGCGGCCCGCCCGAGGCTGACGCCGTCGCCGCCCTGAGGGCCGCCGGCGGCTGGAAGCGCCTGGCGCTGGACGGCGACGCCCTGTTCCAGCCGGGAGGACTGAAGCTGGACCTCAACGGCATCGCCAAGGGCTTCGGCGTCGACCAGGCCGCCGCCGCCCTGGATCGCGCCGGGGTGAAGAGCTACCTCGTCGAGGTCGGCGGCGAGCTGCGCGGAACGGGGGCCAGGCCCGACGGCCAACCCTGGTGGGTCGAGCTGGAGCGGCCGCCCTCGGCCAATGACGCGGACAAGACGGTCGTCGCCCTGCATGATCTGTCCGTCGCCACCTCGGGCGACTACCGCCGGTTCTTCGAGCACGCGGGCCGCCGCTACGCCCACACCCTGGATCCCGCCACCGGCGCGCCCGTGACCCACGCGACCGTCAGCGTCACCGTGCTGGCCAAGGATTGCATGAGCGCCGACGCCTGGGCCACCGCCCTGACCGTGACGCCTCCGGACGCCGCCCTGGCCTTCGCCGCCGAACACGACCTGGCCGCGCTGATCGTCTCCAAAAGCCCCGGCGGGCTGGAAGAGCGCCTGTCGCCCGCCCTGCAGGCGATGTTGGACTGATGTTCGACCTTTCTACCGTCGCGCCGGAGATCCGCCGCTTGGTCGCCGCCGGCGCCGTCGCCGGGATCTACGTCCTGTTCTGCGGCGGCGTCGCCCTGCGCGAGACCCTGCGCCGCGCCGCCGTCCGCCGCGAGGCCGAGGCCCTGTCGCAAGGCGCGGGCGATCCCGTCCTCGTGGCCTATGCCAGCCAGACCGGCTTCGCCGAGGAACTCGCCAACGCCACGGCCCAGGCAATCGCGCAAGCCGGGGCGCCCGTCGCCCTGCGCGAGCTGTCCGCCGTCACCGGCGCCGACCTCAAGGGCCGCGCCCTGTTCGTGGTCAGCACCACCGGCGAGGGCGACGCTCCCGATTCCGCCCGCGCCTTCATTCGCGACGTGATGAAGGACGGCGCCGACCTTTCGGCCCTGCGCTACGGCGTGCTCGCCCTGGGCGATTCCGGCTACGCCGAGTTCTGCGCCTTCGGCCGGTCGCTGGACGGTTGGCTGGCCCGCTCGGGCGGCTCACCGCTGTTCGACCGGGTCGAGGTCGACGACGGCGACCCGGCCGCCCTGCGCCACTGGCAAGGGCAACTGGCCCTGCTCACCGGCGTCACCGACGCGCCGGACTGGAGCCGTCCCGCCTATGAGCGCTGGATCCTGGCCGAGCGGACCCTGCTGAACCCCGGCAGCCCTGGCGGCGAGGCCTGGCACATTCGCCTCACCCCGCCCGACGGCGTCACATGGCAGGCCGGCGACATCCTGGAGATCGGCCCGCGCAACAATCCGGCCCTGCCGCACCGGGAGTACTCGATCGCCTCCCTGCCCTCCGACGGCGGCGTCGAGCTGATCGTCCGACTGACGCACCGCGCCGACGGCCAGCCGGGCCTGGGCTCGGGCTGGCTGTGCCGCTTCGCCGAGGTCGGCGGAACGATCGACGCCCGCGTGCGGACCAACCGCAGCTTCCACGCGCCCGACGCCAAGCGGCCGCTGATCCTGATCGGCGCGGGCACGGGTCTGGCAGGACTCCGGGCCCACCTGAAGGCCCGCGCGGCCCTGGGCGTGCGCTGGAACTGGCTGGTCTTCGGCGAGCGCACCGTCGCGCACGACTACTTCCATCGCGCCGAGATCGAGCGCTGGCGGGCGTCCGGCCTGCTGGACCGCCTGGATCTGGCCTTCTCCCGCGACCAGGCCGAGCGGACCTACGTCCAGCACCGCCTGCGCGCGGCGGCGGACGTGCTGCGCCGGTGGGTGGCCAACGGGGCGGCGATCTATGTCTGCGGATCGCTGGAAGGCATGTCGCGGGACGTGCACGCCGCGCTGGTCGAGGTGCTGGGCGACGATGTGCTCGAACGCCTGACGGATGAGGGCCGGTATCGGCGAGACGTTTACTAGCGCCGCAGAGCCTCCCGCTCTTCCGGCGTATTGGCCCCCCGCAGACGCGCCATCGCGCCCTCCGGAACCGGCAACGCCACGAGCCCCGCCCGTTCCACCAGCCGTCGCAGCGGCCAGCCGGCCTCGGCGTCGGCGGGCAGAGCGCCGGCTTTCATCACCATCGGCACGGGCAGCCCTTCGTAGTAGCCGCCGGCCGCCAGCAACGGCGCCAGGTCCTGGGCCGTCAGGGTCGGCGCATCGACCGCCAGCACCAGCAGCCGCGCGGTCCCCAAAGCCCGCGCGCCGGCCAGCACCCCGCCGACCGGGCCCGCGCCCGCCTCGTCGTCCGGAACCCACGGCAGCCCCAGGTCGGCCCCCGCCGTGACCAGACCCTGCGCCCCGACGGCGCGCGCCAGGGCCGCCACCCGGTCCACCGCTCGCTGGCCGTCCCAGTCCAGCAAAGCCTTGTCGCGTCCCATCCGCCGCGAACCCCCGCCGCACAGGATGATCGCGCCCAGAGAAGCATCGAGAGAAGCCATGCCCTCGTCTTAGCAGGATTTTCGCCCGCTCTTCCAAGCTCTGCCCGAAGCGGTCTAGTGTCCGGCCCGCAAAGGGACGGAAAAGAATGAGCCAGCCTGCCGAGCGCCAGCGTCGTCGCACGACCCAGAGCGCCACGATCCGTGACGTGGCCGCCCGCGCGGGCGTGTCGCCGATGACCGTGTCGCGGGTCATCAATCGCGAGAGCACGGTCAAGGAAGAGACCCGCGCCCTGGTCGAGAAGGCCATCGCCGACCTCAACTACGCCCCAAACCCCGCCGCCCGCAGCCTGGCCGGCTCAGCGCCCTTCCGCATCGGCCTGCTCTACGACAACCCCTCGACGGGCTATCTGTCGGAGTTCCTGGTCGGCGCCCTGGACGAGAGCAGCCGCACCGGAGCCCAGATCGTCATCGAGAAGTGCGCCGAGCCTGAACTGGCCGGCGCCACCCTGACCCGCCTTCTGAAGACCGGCGTCGATGGCCTGATCCTGCCGCCGCCCCTGTGCGAGTCGCCGCAGGTGCTGGCCGAGGTCCGCGCCGCCGGCGCCGCCGCGGTGGCCGTCGCGCCGGGCATGGCCAGCAGCGACATGGCCACCATCCGCATCGACAACGAGGCGGCCGCCTTTGAGCTGACCCAGCACCTGATCGGCCTGGGCCACAAGCGCTTCGGCTTCATCAAGGGCCACCCGAACCAGACCGTCAGCCAGCAGCGCCTGGACGGCTTCATGGCCGCCCTGAAGGCCGCCAATGTTCCCATGGAGGACATCCGGGTCGAGCAGGGCTATTTCACCTATCGCTCGGGCCTTGAGGCGGCCGAGCGGCTGCTGGGCGTCGAACAGCGGCCAACGGCGATCTTCGCGGCCAACGACGACATGGCCGCCGCCGCCGCCGGCCTGGCTCACCGCCTGGGCCTGGACGTGCCGGGCGACGTCTCGATCGTCGGCTTCGACGACACCTCGATCGCCGACAATATCTGGCCGGCCCTGACCACCGTCCACCAGCCGATCGCCGCCATGGCCCGCGCGGCCGTGGACCTGGTGCTGGAGGAAATCCGCCGCCACCGCGACGGCGGCGGCGAGCCCCGGCAGCTGATGCATCCGCATACGCTGATCGTGCGGGATTCGTCGGGACCTCTAAGCGAATAGCGCCCTCTGCCCTGGGAGAGGGATTCAAAGATTGGTCAGACAACGCGCTTGCCGTCGCGACATGTTAGCGCTACCAAGCATCTGACGAACGAGCGCCGCCGATCGTAGCGGCAGTCTTGAGACGCTCGACAATGGGGAGACGACGCCGTGGGCGTGAGTGAATTCCTTCCGGAAGACTGGCAAAACGCGACCCTGCTGGGCCGTATCGACTTCGGCGACGGCCCGACGCCCGTGCTGGTGCGCGGCGGCCGCGTCGAGGACGTCTCGAAGATCGCTCCCACCGTCGCCGACCTGATGAACGCCTACGGTCCCGGCGCGGAGATTCCGCGCGGCGAGGACAAGGGCCCGCTGGAAGCCCTCGACATCCGCCCCGTCTGGGAAGATCCCGACGGCGCCGCGCCCGTGAAGCTCTTGGCGCCCGTCGACCTGCAGGTGCTGAAGGCCGCCGGCGTGACCTTCGCCGTCTCGACCCTGGAGCGGGTGATCGAGGAGCGCGCCCGCGGCGACGCCGCCGCCGCCCTGAAGATCCGCGAGCAGCTGTCGGCCAGCATGGGCGGCGACCTCAAGAGCGTGAACCCGGGTTCGGAAGGCGCCGAGCGCCTGAAGCAGACCCTGATCAAGGACGGCCTCTGGTCGCAGTACCTGGAAGTCGCCATCGGCCCGGACGCCGAGATCTTCACCAAGGGCCCGACGCTGTCGTCCATGGGCTGGGGCGATCACGTCGGCGTCCGCTATGACAGCCACTGGAACAATCCGGAGCCCGAGGTCGTGCTGCTGTGCGACGGCCAGGGCCAGATCCGCGGTGCGTCGCTGGGCAACGACGTCAACCTGCGCGACTTCGAAGGCCGCTCGGCCCTGCTGCTCAGCAAGGCCAAGGACAACAACGCCTCGTGCGCGATCGGCCCGTTCTTCCGGTTGTTCGACGAGACCTTCGCCTTGGACGACGTCCGCTCGGCCGAGGTCGAACTGAAGATCACCGGCCGCGACAACTTCGTGCTCGACGGCAAGTCGAACATGAGCCTGATCAGCCGCGATCCCGCCGTCCTGGCGGGTCAGGCCTACGGCAAGCAGCACCAGTATCCGGACGGCTTCGCCCTGTTCCTGGGCACCATGTTCGCCCCGATCCAGGACCGCGACACGCCCGGCCAGGGCTTCACCCACAAGGTCGGCGACCGGGTCCGCGTCTCGACCGCCAAGCTGGGCGTGCTCGAGAACGAAGTCACCACCTGCGACAAGGCCCAGCCGTGGACGTTCGGCATCTCGGCCCTGATCCGCAACCTGGCCGGCCGCGGCCTCCTCTAATCCCGAAGACCCAAGGAGCTCGGCGATGACCGACACCCTGCGCCACTATATCGGCGGCGAACGCGTCGCCGCCGACGCCCCGGCCGAGAGCCTGAACCCGTCGAACACCAACGACGTCGTCGCCAAGGTGCCGATGGGCGGCCAGGCGGAAGTCGACGCCGCCGTCGACGCGGCCCGCAAGGCCTTCCCCTCGTGGTCGGAAGCCTCGCCGGAGGTCCGCTCGGACCTGCTGGACAAGGTCGGCTCGACCATCATCGCCCGCAGCGCCGAGATCGGTAAGCTGCTGGCCCGCGAAGAAGGCAAGACGGTCGCGGAAGGCGTCGGCGAGACTGTCCGCGCCGGCCGCATCTTCAAGTACTTCGCCGGCGAGGCGTTGCGCCGCCACGGCCAGAACCTGGAAAGCACCCGTCCGGGAGTCGAGGTCCAGACCTATCGCCAGGCCGTCGGCGTGTTCGGCCTGATCACGCCCTGGAACTTCCCGATCGCCATCCCTGCCTGGAAGGCCGCGCCCGCCCTGGCCTTCGGCAACACCGTGGTGATCAAGCCGGCCGGCCCGACGCCGGCCACCGCCAACGTGCTGGCCGACATCATGGTCGAGTGCGGCGCGCCGGCGGGCGTGTTCAACATGCTGTTCGGCCGCGGCTCGATGGGCGACGCCCTGATCAAGCACAAGGACGTCGACGGCGTCTCGTTCACCGGCTCGCAGGGCGTGGGCGCGCAGGTCGCCGCCGCCGCCGTGGCCCGCCAGGCCCGCGTGCAGCTGGAGATGGGCGGCAAGAACCCGCTGATCATCCTGGACGACGCCGACCTGGAACGCGCCGTCGCCATCGCCCTGGACGGCTCGTTCTACGCCACCGGCCAACGCTGCACCGCCAGCTCGCGCCTGATCGTCCAGGACGGCATCCACGATCGGTTCGTGGCCCTGCTGGCCGAGAAGGTCGCCGCCCTGCGCGTCGGCGACGCTCTGGACCCCAACACCCAGATCGGCCCGGCCGTCTCCGAAGACCAGATGGAGACGTCGTACAAGTACATCGACATCGCCAAGGGCGAAGGCGGCCGCCTGGTCACCGGCGGCGATCGCCTGAAGCTGGACAATCCGGGCTGGTACGTGCAGCCGACCCTGATCGCCGACACCCAGGCCGGCATGCGGATCAACAACGAGGAAGTCTTCGGCCCCGTCGCCTCGACCATCCGCGTCGGCTCGTACGAAGAGGCCCTGGAGATCGCCAACGGCGTCGAGTTCGGCCTGTCGGCCGGCATCGCCACGACCTCGCTGAAGTACGCCCGCCACTTCCAGCGCCACGCCAAGGCCGGCATGACCATGGTCAACCTGGCCACGGCCGGCGTCGACTACCACGTGCCGTTCGGCGGCACGAAGAGCTCCAGCTACGGCGCCCGCGAGCAGGGCTTCGCCGCGGTCGAGTTCTTCACCCAGACCAAAACCTCCTACTCGTGGTCCTGAGCAGCATGTCCTCCGCCATCTATCCCAGCCTGAAGGGCAAGCGCGTCGTCATTACCGGCGGCGGCTCGGGCATCGGGGCCGGCCTGGTCGCCGGCTTCGTGCGCCAGGGCGCGGAAGTGGTCTTCCTCGACATCGTCGACGAGGACTCGACCGCCCTGGTCGCCGAGCTGTCGAAGGACGCGGCGATCGCGCCGGTCTACAAGCGCTGCGACCTGATGGACCTGGACGCGCTGAAGGCGACCTTCGCCGAGATCGGCGACGTCGACGTGCTGGTCAACAACGCCGGCAACGACGATCGCCACAGCCTGGCCGACCTGACCCCGGCCTACTGGGACAACCGCATCGGCGTGAACCTGCGCCACATGGTGTTCGCCGCCCAGGCGGTCGCGCCCGGCATGGCCAGGCGCGGCGGCGGGGCGATCATCAACTTCGGCTCGATCAGCTGGCACCTGGGCCTGGAGGACCTGGTCCTCTACGAGACCGCCAAGGCCGGCATCGAGGGCATGACCCGGGCCCTGGCCCGCGAGCTGGGCCCCGACGACATCCGCGTCACCTGCGTGGTGCCCGGCAACGTCAAGACCAAGCGCCAGGAGAAGTGGTACACGCCGGAAGGCGAGGCCGAGATCGTCAAGGCCCAGTGCCTGAAGGGCCGCATCGTCCCGGACAATGTCGCCTCGCTGGTGCTGTTCCTGGCCTCGGACGACGCCTCGCTGTGCACCGGCCACGAGTACTGGATCGACGCGGGCTGGCGCTAAGGACCGGCGTCGGCCGCGGGATGATGCGCTGAGGGCCTTCCCTGGAGGCTCTCAGCACCTTATCGAACGGGCCGACATCGGCTTTACGGAGACTTTGCGAGTATGAGCGCCGCCACCTGCGTCTGGGATCTGAAGGCCACTCTGGGCGAAGGCCCCATCTGGACCGGCAATGCGCTGTGGTTCGTGGACATCAAGGGCCACAAGATCCACCGCTACGAGCCCGCTACCGGCGAGGCCCTGGCGGTCGAAGCGCCCGAACAAGTGACCTTCCTGGCGCCCCTGGCCATCGGCGGCGGCTTCGTCGCCGGCCTCAAGTCGGGCGTTTACAAGTTCCACCCGCTGACGGGCTTCCAGAAGATCGCCGAGATCGAGGACCCCGCGCTGGACAACCGCCCCAACGACGCCACCGTCGACGCCCAGGGCCGCCTGTGGTTCGGCACCATGCACGACGGCGAGGAGACCAAGAGCGGCGCGCTGTACCGCATGGACGCCGCCGGCGTGGCCAAGATGGACAAGGACATCTGCATCACCAACGGCCCGTGCGTCTCGCCCGACGGCAAGACCTTCTACAATACCGACACCCTGGAAAAGACCATCTGGGCCTATGACCTGGCCGAAGACGGGACCCTGTCGAACAAGCGGGTCTTCGTGAAGATCGCCCTGGGCGACGACATCTATCCGGACGGTTCGGTGGTCGACGCCGAAGGCCATGTCTGGACGGCCCTGTGGGGCGGCTTCGGCGCCGTCCGCTTCTCGCCGGCCGGCGAGGCCGTGGGCCGCATCGAGCTGCCGGCTCCCAACGTCACCAAGCCCTGCTTCGGCGGGCCCGACCTGAAGACCCTTTACTTCACCACCGCCCGCAAGGGCCTGAGCGACGAGACCCTGGCCCAGTATCCGCTGGCCGGCGGCCTGTTCGCGGTTCAGGTCGACGTCGCGGGCCAGCCGCAATACGAGGTTCGCCTTGCCTGAACGCACGCCCCGCCGGTTCCGGTCCCGCGATTGGTTCGATAATCCCGACCATATCGACATGACCGCGCTCTATCTGGAGCGCTTCATGAACTACGGGATCACGCCGGAGGAGCTGCGCAGCGGCAAGCCGATCATCGGCATCGCCCAGACCGGCAGCGACATCTCGCCGTGCAACCGCATCCACCTGGACCTGGTCCAGCGGGTGCGCGACGGGATTCGCGACGCCGGGGGCATCCCCATGGAGTTTCCGGTCCATCCGATCTTCGAGAACTGCCGTCGCCCGACGGCGGCGCTGGACCGGAACCTTTCGTATCTGGGTCTGGTCGAGACCCTGCACGGCTATCCGATCGACGCCGTCGTCCTGACCACCGGCTGCGACAAGACCACCCCGGCCGGCATCATGGCCGCCACCACGGTCAACATCCCGGCCATCGTGCTGTCGGGCGGCCCGATGCTGGACGGCTGGCACGAGAACGAACTGGTCGGCTCGGGCACGGTGATCTGGCGCTCGCGCCGCAAGCTGGCGGCCGGGGAGATCACCGAGGAAGAGTTCATCCAGCGCGCGGCCTCGTCGGCGCCCTCGGCCGGCCACTGCAACACCATGGGCACGGCCTCGACCATGAACGCCGTCGCCGAGGCCCTGGGCCTGTCGCTGACCGGCTGCGCGGCCATTCCGGCCCCGTACCGCGAGCGCGGCCAGATGGCCTACAAGACGGGCCAGCGCATTGTCGACCTGGCTTATGAGGACATCAAGCCCAAGGACATCCTGACCAAGAAGGCGTTCGAGAACGCCATCGCCCTGGTGGCGGCGGCCGGCGGCTCGACCAACGCCCAGCCCCACATCGCGGCCATGGCGCGGCATGCGGGTCTCGAGGTCACCGCCGACGACTGGCGCGCGGCCTACGACATCCCGCTGATCGTCAACATGCAGCCGGCCGGCAAGTACCTGGGCGAGCGCTTCCACCGCGCCGGCGGCGCCCCCGCCGTGCTGTGGGAGCTGCTGCAGAACGGCCGCCTGCACGGCGACGTGCTGACCGTGACCGGCAAGACGATGGCCCAGAACCTGGAAGGCCGCGAGACCAGCGATCGCGAGGTGATCTTCCCCTACGGCCAGCCCCTGGCCGAAAAGGCCGGCTTCCTGGTGCTGAAGGGCAATCTGTTCGACTTCGCGATCATGAAGGCCAGCGTCATCGGCGCCGACTTCCGCGAACGCTACCTGTCCCAGCCGGGCCAGGAGGGAATCTTCGAGGCCCGCGCCATCGTGTTCGACGGCTCGGACGACTATCACCACCGGATCAACGACCCGGCCCTGAACATCGACGAGAAATGCATCCTCGTCATTCGCGGGGCCGGTCCGATCGGCTGGCCGGGCTCGGCCGAGGTCGTGAACATGCAGCCGCCGGATCACCTGCTGAAGAAGGGGATCATGAGCCTGCCGACCCTGGGCGACGGCCGCCAGTCGGGCACCGCCGACAGTCCGTCGATCCTGAACGCCTCGCCCGAGAGCGCGGTCGGCGGCGGCCTGTCGTGGCTGCGCACCGGCGACACCATCCGGATCGACATCAATACCGGGCGCTGCGACGCCCTGGTGGACGAGGCGACGATCGCCGAGCGCAAGAAGGAAGGCATCCCCGCCGTCCCCGAGACCATGACGCCCTGGCAGGAGATCTATCGCGCCCACACCGGCCAGCTGGAGACCGGCGGGGTGCTGGAGTTCGCGGTCAAGTACCAGGACCTGGCGGCCAAGCTGCCCCGGCACAATCACTAAAGGTCGCCACCCTCTCCCCTCGCGGGAGAGGGATCGATGAACGCAAAACGCCGCGACCGGCCGAGGGGCCGTCGCGGCGTTTCTGTTCGGGCGCCCCCTCATCCGGCCCTGCGGGTCAAGCTTCTCCACAAGAGGGGAAGGGACTTAGTCCTCCGCGAACGAGCGCCGTTCGGGATCGATGCCGCTCTGCTCCAGCACGTCGTTGGCGGTCGCCACCACAGCCTCGGCGTCTCGGCGGGAGGGCGAAACCAGCACGACCTCGTCGCCGACCGCCACGGCCCAGCGGTCGCCATAACGGCGGACGGAAAGTTGTCGACTCTGGTCGGTCATGCGGCGCGCTCGTACTCGCGGCCATCCTTGTCACTAAAAATGGCCTCAAGGCGGCAGCTTGGCAGTCACTCCCGCTTAAGAAATCGGCAAAATTCAACCTCAACTCAACGTCTGCTTGCCGACACAGTAAAGAAACCTGACCATTCCAGGAATAATTAAATATTCCTTAAAAAACCTGCAGTGAATTGTAAAATTCTCCTGTAGGTTGAACCCAAAACAGGGAGTATAACAAAGGCCACCGGGGGTTCATTTTTAGCAACGCAAACAAGATGTTGTCATTGAACCGAGCACTCGATCAGCATCGTGAATCGCCGACCCTGGTGGTCGTGACGACGGTGCTGCAACTCGCCCTGGTGGTGGTGGTCTGGCTCATCGCCCTCGTCCCGGCGGCGATCGCCGCCTTAACCGTCCTGACGGTGAAAACCGTGCGCGCCGCCTTCCGGAAGGCCGTGGCCGCGCCCTCCTCCGCCAAAGGGGACAAGGCATGACCGTTCGCCCCGCCCAGACTCCCGATCTCGCGCCGCTGGCCCGTCTGTGGTGGCAAGGCTGGCGCGACGCCCACCTGCCGATCGTGCCCAAACCCCTGGCGGCGCGACGCACTCTGGACAGCTTCATCGACCGCATGGCCGTGGCCCTGCCCCGGATCCGCACGCTGGGTCCCGTCGGCGAGCCGCTGGGCTTCCACCTGATCAAGGACGACGAGCTGCATCAGCTTTACGTCGACGAGGAGGCGCGCGGCGCCGGCATCGCCACCATGCTGATGGTCGACGCCGAGGACCGCTTCCTGGAAGCGGGCGTCACTACGCCCTGGCTGGCCTGCGCCATCGGCAACGCCCGCGCCGCGCGCTTCTACGAGAAGGCCGGCTGGACGATGGCCCGGACCCAGATCGTGCCGACCGAGATCCCGGCGGGCTGGTACCCGCTCAAGATCTGGCGCTACGAGAAGCGGCTGGCCCAGCCGTCAGCCTGGACCGCCCGCGCTGAAATCGAACTGCTCTGGCCGCGGCTTGCCGCCGCCGAACGCGTAGCTGAACCCGAAGAACGCCGACCGCACATTGGCGCTGCGCCGCGTACGATCATGTAGCGTCGCGGTGTCGGTGACGATCACCTCCTGGAACCAGTCGGCGGCGTCCTGGACGGTGACCACGAACGAGAGCTTGTCGTTGACCTTCCGGCGATAGCCCAGGTTCAGCATCTTGAACGGCTCGCGGTGGCCCTGCGGCGTCAGGCGCTTGCCCGAGCTGAAGATGTTGGCCTGGAAGAAGTCCTTCGGCGTGGCCTGCCAGTTCAGGTTGGCGCGGCCCGACAGGGTGGTGCCCGACCGCGTGCCGGAAAAGCCCAGGTTCGCCGCGTCGATCTCGTTCCAGAAGGCGTTGCCCGAGAGGTTATAGCTCAGGGTCTTGGTCAGCCGGCCGTTGGCCACCAGCTCGACCCCGCCGCTGCGGCTCTTGCCCAGGTTCTCGCGGGTGGTCAGGAAGACGCCGCCGCCCAGGTCGTTGATCACGTCGGTCACGCCGTCGCGGGCGTTGCGGAAATAGGCCGTCGCCAGGTAGGTGGTCGGCCCTTTCCGGTATTGCCAGCCCAGCTCGTAGGAGTCCGTGATCTGGGGCTTCAGGTTCGGATTGCCCTGCCGATAGTTGTAGGGGTCGATATAGACCCGATACGGATGCAGATCCTGGGCGCCCGGCCGCTGGACGCGGCGGCTGAAACTGGCGCTCAGCGTCTGGCTGTCGCTGAGGCGATAGCCGGTGTGCAAGGTCGGATAGACCTTGAAGTAGTCGTTGTCGGCCCGCACCGCGTGGGTCACGTCGTTCAGGTCGATCTGCACCTGCTCGGCCCGCAGGCCGCCCTGCACGGTGAAGTCGCCGAACGGCCGCTCGTAGGTGACATAGGCGGCGTAGACGTCCTGGCCATAGAGATAGCGGTTGGTGCGGCTGGGATTGACCACAAGCCCGCCCGGCGTCGCGCCATCGGCGCCGAAGTTGGTGAAGTCGGTGCTGGAGACCTCGAAGTCGACGCCGGTCTTCAGCTTGACGTCCTTGGGCAGCGGCTTGGCGTAGTCCAGCTTGAAGTTGGTCCGCTCCTGGTCGACGCCGAGGCCGATGCGCTCGTAGACGTCGCCTCCCGGCGTGTTACGGGTCAGGGCGTCGCTGTCGCGCTGGAAGTCGGTGACCTCGTACTCCAGGTGCGTGGTCAGCAGGTGGTCGGTTCCCTTCAGCTGCCGGCGCCAGTCGCCGCTGATGGCGGCGTTGTCGCGGGTCATGTCGCCGCTCAGCGTGCGGACATAGGCGCGGGCCGGACCGCCGGCCGCGTTGAGGGCCGAATAGGTCTCGTCGATGTCTGTGTCGAAGGCGATCCGGCGACCGCGCAGCTCCAGGGAGAGGCGGTTCTGCTTGTCGAGGTCGTAGTCCAGCCCGCCACGCAGATTGACCATCCCGCCGCTGTTGTCGACGGCGGCGTCCTGGGTCGAGGCCAGGAACTTGCCGCTGGCGGCATCCAGGGTCTCGCGCTGGATCAGCTGGCGGGCGTCCTGGGTGTCGTGACGATAGCTGGCGTCGCCGGTCAGGGTCAGCTTGCCCGAGCGGCGGGTGACGGTGACCCCGCCGTTGTGACGGCCTTGCGTGTCGACGTTGAGGCGCAGCGTGCCGTTGGTCCCCGGCTTCTGGGTCTTCTTGGTGATCAGGTTGATGATCCCCGCCGAGCCGTCCGGGCGAAAGGCGGCCGAGGGGTTGGTCATCACCTCGACGCGGTCGATCTGGTCGGCCGGCATCGACATCAGGGCGTCGCCCTTGCCCTCGCCGCTGAACTGGTTGCTGGGCTTGCCGTCGATCATGATCGTGACGTTGGCGTCGCCGCGCAGGCTGACATTGCCGCGCACGTCGACCTCGACCGAAGGCACGTTGCGCAGGGCGTCGGCGATCGAGCCGGTCTTGGCCGACAGGTCGTTGGCGACGCTGTAGCTGCGGCTGTCGATCGAGGTGCGCATGGCCGTGGAGTCCGAGCGGATGGTCACGCCTTCCACGGCGGTCGGCGCCTCCTTGGCGGCCGGCTTGGCCACGACCCCAGCGGCCTGGGGGGCGGCGGCGGGCGACGCCTGGGCATGGCCCATGGCCGGGGGCAGCAGCGCCGCGGCGGCGGCCAGGAGAGCAAGCTTCAAGCGCACGGAAATCCCCCACCACGATCCGGCCCGGCGGCCCTCCGCCGCCGACACCGGTAACATTACAAAATGTACATGTGTAATCTACACGCTTCGCCGTTTAAGCCCGACTTCCTGGCGGAAGACAAATTTCTTTTCCGCAATGTTCGCGGGCCTAAACGCGGATGATGTGGGCGCTATAGGAGGCGACGATGGCGTCGTGAGTCACCAGCCGCAGGGCGCCCGATAGACCCTGGACGACCAGCAGTCTGTCGAAGGGATCGGCATGGATCGCGGGCAGTTGCTCGACCAGGACCGCCTGCTGTGGCGTGATCGGGATCAAGTCGAAGCCCGACGCGAGGAACAGCTCCAGCGCCTCGCCAACATATTTCCATGGCGCGAGGAAGGAACTGGCGCGTCTACAGCGGGCGTCGCGTGATCCTGCGCGCCTCTGCTATCCAGGGGCGGCAGGAGTGAGTCCCGCGCGCGGCAGACGAGGTCGTCAGAACCTCCGCTTGCGTGCTGATACCGGTAACACTAAGGTCGCCTTCAACTTGAGGTCCGACAAGGATCAAAGGGCATCAACGGGCCGGATAGGCTCAACGGGGAGGACATCTGTGGCTTCTGTTTCCAACGCCGGCCCGAGCGCCGGCATGAGCGCCGAGGGCGCGAAGGTGAACATGGCCTTCGTGGCGGCGATCGTCGCCGTCGCCACGATTGGCGGCTTCATGTTCGGTTACGACAGCGGTGTCATCAACGGCACCCAGGAAGGCCTGGAAAAGGCCTTCAACCTGAGCAAGCTGGGCACCGGCCTGAACGTCGGCGCCATCCTGATCGGCTGCGCCCTGGGCGCCTTCGCCGCCGGCCGCCTGGCCGACATCTGGGGCCGCCGGACCGTGATGATCATCTCGGCCCTGCTGTTCCTGGTCAGCGCCCTGGGCACCGGCGCCGCGCACACCTCGATCGTCTTCATCGCCTTCCGCCTGATCGGCGGCCTGGGCGTCGGCGCCGCCTCGGTGCTCTGTCCCGTCTACATTTCGGAAGTCACGCCCGCGAACATCCGCGGCCGCCTGTCGTCCGTGCAGCAGATCATGATCATCACCGGCCTGACCGGCGCGTTCGTGGCCAACTACGTCCTGGCCCACACCGCCGGCAGCTCGACCGCCCCGTTCTGGCTGGACCTGCCCGCCTGGCGCTGGATGTTCTGGATGCAGACCATTCCGGCCGGCGTGTTCTTCTTCAGCCTGCTGGCCATTCCGGAAAGCCCGCGCTTCCTGGTCGCCAAGGGTCAGGACGCCAAGGCCGAGGCCATCCTCTCGCGCCTGTTCGGCGCGGGCCAGGGCGCCAGGAAGGTCGAGGAGATCCGCGCCTCGCTCGCCGTCGACCACCAGCCCAAGTTCTCCGACCTGCTGGACCCGGTGACCAGGAAGCTGCGCGTGATCCTGTGGGCCGGTCTGGTCCTGGCCGTGTTCCAGCAGCTGGTCGGCATCAACATCGTCTTCTATTACGGCTCGGTGCTGTGGCAGTCGGTGGGCTTCACCGAGGACGACAGCCTAAAGATCAACATCCTGTCGGGCTCGCTCTCGATCCTGGCCTGCCTGGCCACCATCGCCCTGATCGACCGCATCGGCCGCAAGCCGCTGCTGCTGATCGGTTCGGCCGGCATGGCCGTGACCCTGGGCGTGATGACCTGGTGCTTCTCGACCGCCACCACGGTCAACGGCGCCCTGCACCTGGACCCGTCGATCGGCCCGATCGCCCTGGTCGCCGCCAATCTGTACGTGATCTTCTTCAACCTCTCCTGGGGCCCGGTCATGTGGGTCATGCTGGGCGAGATGTTCCCCAACCAGATGCGCGGCTCGGCCCTGGCCGTCTGCGGCTTCGCCCAGTGGATCGCCAACTTCGCGATCTCGGTCAGCTTCCCGTCCATGGCGGCCAAGAGCCTGCCGATGACCTACGGCTTCTACGCGGCCAGCGCCGTGGTCTCGTTCTTCCTGGTCCAGAAGCTGATCCACGAGACCCGTGGCAAGGAACTGGAGGCGATGCAGGGCTGAGGCCTTTCGCTCGCCGAAGACAAGAACGCCCGGGGCCATCTCCCGGGCGTTTTTTTGTGCGGATCTTCCGGGCGTCGACGTTGTTAAGGCCCGCCCTCACGCGCCAGAAAAACGCCTTAGAAATCAAGCGCAACAAACCATGACACCGGTGGACATCGCCGCGCGCTTGCCGCTAAGTGAGCGCCAACAGACGTAAGCGTACTCGTCGGGAGGAATACCCCATGGTCGATATCAACCGCCGCGGCGCGCTGGGCTCGCTGCTGACCGGCGCGGGCCTGGCCGCCATCCCCGCCTCCGGCGAAGCGGCCGGCCAGATGGGTCTGCTGCCGTCCAAGAGCGCGACCGGCCCGGCCTGGGCCAAGGGAGTCGAGGGCCAGCGCAAGGCCGACCTGGGCGACGGTACGTTCCTCAACCCGATCCTGGCCGGCGACCATCCCGACCCGTCGATCCTGAAGGACGGCGCCGACTACTACATGACCCACTCGTCGTTCGACGCCTATCCGGGCCTGCTGATCTGGCGCAGCCAGGACCTGGTGAACTGGACGCCGGTCACCACGACGCTGAAGACGAACGTGGGCTCGATCTGGGCGCCCGAGCTCTGCAAGCACAAGGGCCGCTACTACATCTACCTGCCGGCCAAGAAGCCGAACAACAACACCAGCTACGTGATCTGGGCCGACAGGATCGAGGGGCCGTGGTCCGAGCCGATCGACCTGAAGCTGCCCCGCTACATCGACCCCGGCCACGTCGTCGACGAGAAGGGCGAGCGCTGGCTGTTCCTGTCGGGCGGCGATCGCATCAAGCTGGCGCCCGACGGCCTGTCGACGGTCGGCGAGCCCGAGCACGTCTACAATCCCTGGCGCTATCCCGACACCTGGGACGTCGAGGGCTTCTCGCCCGAGGGCCCCAAGGTCATGCGCCGGGGCGAGTACTTCTACCTGGTCACCGCCGTGGGCGGCACGGCCGGCCCGCCGACCGGCCACATGGTCATCGTGGCCCGCGCCAAGTCCCTGGCCGGCCCATGGGAGGATCATCCGCGCAACCCCGTCGTCCGCACGGTCGACAACAGCGAGAAGTGGTGGTCGCGCGGCCACGCGACGCTGGTCGAAGGTCCGACGCAAGGCGACTGGTGGACGGTCTATCACGGCTACGAGAACGGCTATTACACCCTGGGCCGCCAGACCCTGCTGGCCCCGGTGACCTGGACCGCCGACGGCTGGTTCGAGGTGGGGGGCGGAGACCTGTCCAAGCCGATCCCGAAACCCAAGGGCGGCAAACCGGGCCCGCACGGCATGGCCCTGTCGGACGACTTCCAGACCGACAAGTACGGCGTGCAGTGGAACTTCTTCGACCCCAAGCCTGACGAGCACCAGCGCCTGTCGCGCGCCAACGGCGTCCTGACCCTGAAGGGCGCCGGCGAGGCCCCGTCCAGCGGCGCGCCGCTGATCTTCGTCAATGGCGACCAGGCCTACGAGATCGAGTGCGAGATCGAGGTCGATCCCGAGACCCGCGCCGGCCTGATCCTGTTCTACGACCGACAGCTCTATGCGGGCCTGGGCTTCGACCAGAAGAACTTCGTCACCCACCAGTACGGCATCGAGCGCGGCCGCCCCGCCAACCCGCATGGGTCGAAGATGCTGATGAAGCTGGTCAACACCCGTCACATCGTCAGCTTCCACACCAGCGGGGACGGCGGGAAGACCTGGAAGCGGTTCGACCGCGGCATGGAGGTCAGCGGCTACCACCACAATGTCCGCGGCGGCTTCCTGATGCTGAAGCCGGGGATCTATGCGGCGGGCAAGGGCTCGGCGCGGTTCAGGAACTTCAAGTACCGGGCGCTGGACTGATGCGCGCCGTGCTCCTCGCGATGGCGCTGGCCGCGGCGGCGCTGACCAGCCCCGCCCAGGCCGCCGAGCCCCTGTTCAAGGCCTCGAAGATCGTCCTCGTGGGCGACTCGACCACCGCCGTGAACAGCGGCTGGGGCGGCAGCTTCTGCGCCAGGCACGTCAGCTCGAACGTCGCCTGCGTGAACCTGGGACGCGGCGGGCGCTCGACGCGGACCTATCGCGAGGAGGGCTCCTGGGCCCTGGCCGTGAAGGAGATGAGCTCGGGCGGGTTCGAAAAGACCTATGTCCTGATCCAGCTGGGCCACAACGACCAGCCGGGCCGGCCCGAGCGCTCGACGGACCTGGCGACCGAGTTTCCGGTCAACATCCGGCGCTTCGTTGACGAGGCCCGAACGGCCGGCGCGACGCCGGTCCTGGTGACGCCGCTGATCCGCCGCCAGTTCAAGGACGGCCAGGTGCATGACGACCTCGCGCCCTGGGCCGAGGCGATCCGCAAGGTCGCGGCCGAGACCAAGTCCCCGCTGGTCGACCTGCACCAGCTGTCGAAGGACGCCGTCCAGGCCCTGGGGCCCGTCGAGAGCCTGAAATTCGCCGAGATCCCGCCGCCGCCCCAGGTGGTCGCCGCCGCCAAGTCCGGCACGACGACCGGCGCGATGTTCTACGAACCGGCCATCCCCGGCGCCGTCGTCCCGCCCCGTCCGCCGACCGCCCCGCCTTCACCCCCCTCGGCCATGGGCGAGTTCAAGGCGGTGTTCGACTACACCCACCTCGGCCCCGAGGGCGCGGACTACTTCTCTGCCATCGTGGCTAAGGCCCTGGCCCAAGCGGTTCCGGAACTGGGGCGGCAGCTGCTGCCTTAGAACAGCAAGCCGGCCAGCGTCCGCACGCAGGCCTTTTCGTCCTCCGGTGACAGGCCTGGCGGAACCGACAGCTTCTGGAAGGTCACCGTCGTCTTGCCCTCAGGCTTGTAGCGGATCACCCGTTCGACACCGGCGGCGTCAACGACGCGGTAGGCCAGTTCGACGCTGGAATCGTTCGCCGCCCCGCCCTCGCGCCCCAGGCGCTTCATGCCGTCGCGCAGGCCGGCGGCGTAGGCGGGACCCGCAGGATCCACGCCCGCGAACACGCCCTTCTCGGCCGTGGCGTCGGTGTCGAAGCCGACGTCGAAGCTGGGCTGGGTGACAGTCCCAACCGTCAGGCAGGCGAAGGCGCCGGCGGGCATGACTAGGGTCTCGCCGCGCGTCTGGTAGCGGTCGATGTCCGGCAAGGCGGAGCGGCCGGCGACCTTCTCGAAAGCCGCTTCGAAGTTCGGCCGCAGTCCGGTCTTGGAATCCTTGACGTTCAGAAGGCGCATCCAGCGCATGACCATGTCCAGCCCAGGCCCGGTCTTGCGCAGCTGGGCGTCGAACAGCGCGGCCAACATCGCCCCGCGCTTGTAGGCGATGTCCTCGACGGCCTGATCCTGCCAATAGACCTTGGTCATGCGCGTCTCGGTGACGTTGCGTTCCGGCGAAACCCCGTAGGCGCGCAGCCATTCATTCCAGGACGCGGCGTAGGCCTCGAGGTCAAACAGCCCGGCCCGGAGCAAGAGCCGCTTGGTATAGAAGTCGGTGAAGCCCTCCGACAGCCAGGCGGTCGAGCGGTCCGGCGCCTGGGCGCCCAGCTGGCCGTTGTTCCAGGTGTGAAAATACTCGTGGGCGAGCAGGGGCAGGAGCTCTTCCATTCTCAGCGAGGTGCCGACCCACAACGCGAAGCCGTCCGTGCGTCCCGTACCGCTGTAGCGCTCGAACACCTTCGGGACCAGCGGCGCCAGGGTGACCAGGAACGGGCTGGGACCGTCGCCCCAGAAGTCGCGCTCGGCCTTGATGATGCGGAAGGTCGCGTCGGCGAAGGTCGCATCGTCGAAGTGGTCGTAGGTTCCCAAGGCGGCGATCCGCGTCTCGGCGTCGTCTCCCGCGCCGTCGATGAGCCTCAGGCGCGGCGAACCGATCAGAACACTGTGCAGAACGTCCTCGACCGTCCGCTGGCGCGGCAGGCTCAGGTCGGAGGCGAACCGGAAGCTCTCGGGCGCGCCGGTCCAGGCGAAGGTCGCGCCCTCGTCGCGCCGGCCGGCCGGAAAGGCGAACACCACCTCACCCGCCGCATACAACCAGTCGGGCAGGACGATCGGCTTGGTCTGCCGGGCGTCCTGGGTGTTCGGCGGCGCATCGTAGCCCGACCGGATCCGGTAGCGCGCGTGCAGCGCCGCTCCGGGCGCCGAGCGAATCTCGGTCTGTTCGCCGTCCAGCGGCGTGATCCGGTCGGCGCCGGTCACCACCAGGCCTTCGGCGAACCGGCCTGGATGAAGGTCGCCCTGGAAGCTGTCGACGAACCGCAGCCGGGTGACGCCGTCGGCATTGGCCGTGAAGTCGATATCGACGGCCAGCGCCTTGAGCGCGCCGTGTTCGATGACGGGCGACACGACATAGCGGACGGGCTCGGCCCAGGCCGGCAAGGCCAGCAGCAAAGCCGCCAGCACGCCGATCGAAAGCCGTCCCATGCGCCCCTCCGTCTCGCCGCAACCCAGGGTGGCATAACGTGACCACAAGGCAAGATCAAGGCGGGCGACGGCGCCGCCTGCACGCGGAAAAGACGCGCTCGCCGCTTGCGAAGCGTCGCCGCGCCCTGATCTAGGTCAAGCCGACGGCGCGTCCGCCGCGTAGTCTGCGTCCAGAAGCCACCGAGCGCCCGCCATGACCGAAGTCCCCCTGCCCACCCAGGCGCCCGACAACCGCGCTCAGCTGACCTCGCCGTCCTACCGGCTGGCCGCCCTGGACCAGGATTTCCTGCTCGGCGAGTCGATGCGCGGCGTGCGGTTCCTTCTGGAGTTCGCCAAGGCGGACGAGGCCCTCCGCCGCTGGGGCGTGCGCTCGACGGTCGTGGTGTTCGGCAGCGCCCGCGTACGCGAGGACGGGCCGGGGCGGCAGGCGCACTGGTACGCCGAGGCCCGCCGGCTCGGCGCCATCGTCTCCGAACGCGGCGGCGCCAAGCTGGAGAACGGCGAGCACGTCCGCGACAACGTGGTCGCCACCGGCGGGGGTCCTGGCGTGATGGAGGCCGCCAACCGCGGCGCCTACGACGCCGGCGCGCCGACCATCGGCTTCAACATCACCCTGCCGCGCGAGCAGACGCCCAACCCGTACTGCACGCCGGACCTGACCTTCCGCTTCCATTACTTCGCCATGCGCAAGATGCACCTGGCGATGCGGGCCAACGCCCTGGTGGTGTTCCCGGGCGGTTTCGGAACCTTCGACGAGCTGTTCGAGATCCTGACCCTGCGCCAGACCGACAAGGCCCCGCCGATCCCGATCGTGCTGTTCGACGAGGCCTACTGGCGCTCGATCATCAACTTCGACGCCCTGGCCGAGCACGGCATGATCGATCCGGCCGACTTGAAGCTGCTGCGCTTCGCCGACGACGCCGAAGCGGTCTGGGCCGAACTGGTCCGCGGCGGCCTGCGCCTGCCCGACGGGTCCTAAGCCTGAGCGCCGGCCTTCGCCACCAGGGTCGGGGCGATCAGTTGGGCGGCGTTCACGCGATCGCCGCCGGGGGCCAGGATCTCCAGGTGCACGTGGTCGGTGATCCCGGGGTAATGGCCCTGAAGGCTCTCGACCGCGCCGATGGACTGGCCCAGGCGGACCGTCTGGCCGACCTCGACGCCGGGGGTCACGTAGAAGGCGCGAGCGGCGTAGCCCAGGGCCGGATTGGTGATCTCGACGAACTTCAGCTGGGTGTCGCCGGCATAGGCGTAGCCGATCTTGGTGACATAGCCGGACATTGGCGCACGCACCGTTTGGCCGGCCGTGGCGACATAGTCGACGCCCTCGTGGGCGCGGCTGCCGCCGTCGCGGCGGGCGCCGAAGAAGCCGTCGCCGAAGTCGTCGTGGCCGCGCGGGGCCGCGCCCGTCGGATTGGCGAAGTCGCTGGCCCCGTCGCCGTCGATGTCGGCGCCCTTCCAGACCAGCGTCATGACCGGGGCCGGCTTGGGCCGGGCCGGCGCGACGCCCGCCAGCAGCTTGACGATCGGCGGCGGGCCGGCGCGGCGCGAGACCGGCCGCTCCATGGCCGCCACCACCATCGGCGCGAACACCACGGCCAAGCCCAGGGCGCACCGCACGGCGGCGGGACTGACGGTCTTGGCGAGCGCTGCGGTCATGGAGGACTTTCTGTCGAGGGAGAGGGAGCCGGCCGCGCCTTGCGGCCCGGCAGATATGTTTGGTTAACAGCCCCTTCGCCATGCGACCGGACGTCGCGGCAAAACCACGCTTAAGCTATGATTTTATTGGCTAATTTCAGACACAAAGCGGCCACGCGCCAGTCGCTCGGCGTCAGCTCAGCAGGTAGCGGACGGTCGAGCGCAGCACCGCTGTCAACGCCTCGCGGTCCAGGTCGGGGTGGTTGACGCCGCGCATCAGCAAACCGTCGAACAGCAGGCCCACGACCTCGCAGCGGGCCTGGAACTCGGCCTCGGTCCATTGGGGCTGGCGATCGCGCTCCATCATGGTCCTGGCCAGTTCGCGCTCCTGCAGGTCGGCGGCGCGGACGATGGCGGCGACCTTGGGATTGCGGGCGGCCTCGGCCACGACCTCGAGCGCCAGGGCGGCGCGGCGGGGGTCGAAGCACTTGTCGATCGCCTCGGGCAGATGATCGTCGATGGCGTCGCGCAGCGTGCCCGGCTGGCTCTCCATCTCGTCGAACTTGTCGCGCATCTCGGCCAGATCCTGGGCCACGATGGCGGCGATGATCGCTTCCTTGTTCTCGAAGTAGCGATAGATCTGCCCGACGCTGAGACCGGCGGCCTTGGCGATGTCGGCCATGCTGGCGCCGTGGAAACCGGACTGGCGCACGCGCTCGCAGGCGGCGTCCAGGATCTGCTGGCGGCGCGATTCCGGCGACGGTCTGTTCGAATGCGGCTCGTCAGCCATTGAAGGTCCCATTTGGGAAAATCCCGATCGGCATTACATTTCCGTTAGGTCAGCCCAAAGCTGCGGCTGGGGTGGTTGACTTGCGACAGTACCGCTCCTATGTCCAGCCCGCTTGAGAATGAACGTTCATTCTCAAATTGTTCATCATGCCGGTTTCGTCAAGAGCAATAGCTCGCGAAGCCACCGCATCCGGGGTCAAACATGCAATTTCAACGCTCGGCCACCCAGCGCTCGGCGGCCATCGGGGCCGTGGGGCTCGCCGCCATCGCCCTCACCCTCGCCGCCTGCGGACAGAAAGGCGGCGCCGGCGGCATGGGCATGGGCGGCCCCGCCGAGGTCGGCTACGTCGTCGCCCAGGCTCAGCCCGTGGGCCTGACCACGGAACTGGCCGGCCGCACCTCGGCCTTCCTGGTCTCGGAAGTCCGCCCGCAGGTCGGCGGCGTCATCAAGGCCCGGCTGTTCCAGGAAGGCTCGATCGTTCGCGCCGGCCAGTCGCTGTACCAGATCGACCCCGCCACCTATCAGGCCAGCGTCAACAGCGCCGCCGCCGCCCTCGCCCAGGCCCAGGCGCAAGCCAACGCCGCCAAGCTGAAGGCCGACCGCTACCGCACGCTGGTCGAGACCGGCGCGGTGTCCAAGCAGGACAACGACGACGCCCAGGCCGCCGCCGCCCAGACGGCCGCCGCCGTCGCCGTGCAGAAGGCCGCCCTGGACAACGCCCGCATCAACCTGAACTGGACCCGGGTCGCCTCGCCGATCACCGGCCGCATCGGCAAGAGCTCGGTCACCCCGGGCGCCCTGGTCACGGCCAGCCAGGCCACGGCCTTGGCCACCGTCCAGGATCTGTCGAAGATCTATGTCGACCTGACCCAGACCTCTGCCGAACTGCTCAAGCTCCAGCAGCAGTTCGCCTCGGGCAAGGTCGGTCGTTCCGGCTCGGCCCAGGTGACCCTGAAGCTGGAAGACGGTTCGACCTATCCGATCCCGGGCCGCCTGGAGTTCTCGGACATCACCGTCGATCCGGGCACCGGCTCGGTGGGCCTGCGCGCGGTGTTCGACAATCCCGACGGCAAGCTGCTGCCGGGCATGTACGTCCGCGCGGTGCTGAGCCAGGGGGTCACGTCGGGCGGGATCCTGATCCCGCAGGGCGCCGTGCAGCGCGACCCCAAGGGCAACGCCATGGTCACCGTGATCAACGCCAAGGGCGCGGCCGAACCGCGTCCGGTCACGCTGGGCCAGACCCAGGGCGACAAGTGGCTGGTCACCAGCGGCCTGGCCACCGGCGACAAGGTCATCACCGAAGGCCTGCTGAAGCTGCGTCCCGGCGCGCCGATCAAGCCCGTCCCGGCCGGCAGCAAGCCCGCCGCCCCGCAAGCCCAACACTAAGGCGGGTCCCCGATGCTTTCGCGTTTCTTCATCGACAGGCCCATCTTCGCATGGGTCATCGCCATCGTGATCATGCTGGCCGGGGCGCTCGCCATCCGAAGCCTGCCGATCGCGCAATATCCTGAAATCGCCCTGCCCCAGGTCTCGATCTCGGCCGTCTATCCGGGCGCCTCCGCCAAGACGGTGGAAGACAGCGTCACCCAGGTCATCGAACAGAAGATGAAGGGCCTGGACGGTCTGGACTACATGTCCTCGACCAGCGACAGCTCGGGCGCCGCCACGGTGACCCTGACCTTCAAGGCCGGCACCAACATCGACATCGCCCAGGTGCAGGTCCAGAACAAGCTGCAGACGGCCACCGCGCTGCTGCCGCAGGAAGTGCAGCAACAGGGTCTGACGGTCGCCAAGTCGGCCCGTAACTTCATGATGGTCGTGGGCCTCTACTCCGAGGATCCCAAGACCACCAACACCGACATGGCCGACTATCTGGCCTCGAACATCCAGGATCCGCTGAGCCGCGTCGACGGCGTGGGCGACATCCAGCTGTTCGGCGCCCAGTACGCCATGCGCATCTGGCTGGACCCGCAGAAGCTGGCCAGCTTCAGCCTGACCCCCGCCGACGTCGCCGCCGCCATCCGGGCCCAGAACGCCCAGGTCTCGGCCGGCCAGATCGGCGGCACGCCGAACCTGCCGGGCACGGGCCTGAACGCCACGATCACGGCCCAGTCGCGCCTGCAGACGCCGGAGCAGTTCCGCCAGATCATCGTCAAGAACAGCACGGGCGGCGCCACCGTCCGCCTGTCCGACGTCGCGCGCGTCGAGCTGGGCGCCGAGAGCTACGTCTCGACCGCCAAGTACAACGGCCACCCGGCCGCCGGCATCGCCATCCGCCTGGCCCCCGGCGCCAACGCCCTCGACACGGCCGCGGCCGTCAAGGCGCGGATGGTCCAGCTCGAGAAGAACTTCCCGGCCAACTACAAGTACGTCGTCCCCTACGACTCGACGCCGTTCGTGAAGCTGTCGATCGAGGAAGTGGTCAAGACGCTGATCGAAGCCATCGTGCTGGTCTTCATCGTCATGTTCCTGTTCCTGCAGAACTGGCGCGCGACCCTGATCCCGACCATCGCCGTGCCGGTCGTCCTCCTGGGCACCTTCGGCGTGCTGGCCGCCTTCGGCTACTCGATCAACACCCTGACCATGTTCGGCCTGGTGCTGGCCATCGGCCTGCTGGTCGACGACGCCATCGTCGTGGTCGAGAACGTCGAGCGCGTGATGTCCGAGGAGGGCCTGTCGCCCGTCGAGGCCACCCGCAAGTCGATGAACGAGATCACCGGCGCCCTGATCGGCATCGCCCTGGTGCTGGCTGCGGTGTTCGTGCCGATGGCCTTCTTCGGCGGTTCGCAGGGCGTGATCTACCGCCAGTTCTCGATCACCATCGTCTCGGCCATGGCCCTGTCGGTGATCGTCGCCCTGGTGCTGACGCCGGCCCTGTGCGCCACCCTGCTGAAGCCGGTCAAGGCCGGCCACCACGACGAGAAGACCGGCTTCTTCGGCTGGTTCAACCGCAGCTTCAACGACATGTCGTCGCGCTACCAGGGCTCCGTGCGGGGCATCCTGGGCAAGAGCGGCCGCTGGATGGCGGTCTACGCCGCCATCATCGTCGCCATGGGCCTGCTGTTCATCCGCCTGCCCAGCGCCTTCCTGCCCGAGGAAGACCAGGGCACGATGTTCACCCTGGTCCAGCTGCCCCCCGGCGCGCCCGAGGAAAAGACCCTCAAGGTCCTGGACCAGGTGCGCGAGCACTTCCTGGTCCAGGAGAAGGACGCCGTGCAGGCGGTGTTCACCGTCTCGGGCTTCAGCTTCGCCGGCGCCGGCCAGAACGCGGGCCTCGCCTTCGTCCGCCTGCGCGACTTCGACGAGCGCAAGGCCGCCAAGCTGAAGGCCCCGGCCGTCGCGGGCCGCGCCATGGGCGCCTTCTCGCAGATCCGCGACGCCATGGTGTTCGCCGTCGTGCCGCCCGCCGTTCCGGAACTGGGCACCTCGTCGGGCTTCGACTTCCAGCTGCAGGACATCGGCGGCGTCGGTCACGAGGCCCTGATGAACGCCCGCAACCAGATGCTGGGCATGGCGGCGCAGAATCCGGACCTGGCGGGCGTTCGCCCCAACGGTCAGGACGACACCCCGCAGCTGAAGATCGAGGTCGACCAGGCCAAGGCCGGCGCCCTGGGCCTGACCACCGCCGACATCAACAGCGCGCTCAGCGCGGCCTGGGGCGGCTCGTACGTGAACGACTTCATCGACCGTGGTCGCGTGAAGAAGGTCTACATGCAGGCCGACGCGCCGTTCCGCATGACGCCCGAGGACCTGAACCGCTGGTACGTGCGCAACAGCAGCGGCCAGATGGTGCCCTTCCCGGCCTTCGCCACCTCGTCGTGGACCTACGGCTCGCCGCGCCTGGAACGCTACAACGGCCTGTCGTCGGTCAACATCCAGGGCGCTCCGGCTCCGGGCAAGAGCTCGGGCCAAGCCATCGCCGCCATGGAGAAGCTGGCCGCCCAGCTGCCCGCCGGCATCAGCTACGAGTGGACGGGCCTGTCGGCCCAGGAACTGGAGTCCGGCAACCAGGCCCCGGCCCTGTATGGCATCTCGATCCTGGTCGTGTTCCTGCTGCTGGCCGCCTTGTACGAGAGCTGGTCGATCCCGCTGGCCGTCATCATGGTGGTGCCGCTCGGCATCGTCGGCGCCCTGCTGGCCACCTTCGTGCGCGGCCTCAGCAACGACATCTATTTCCAGGTCGGCCTGCTGACGACCATGGGCCTGGCGTCCAAGAACGCCATCCTGATCGTCGAGTTCGCCAAGGACCTGTACGAGAAGGGCATGGGCCTGGTCGAGGCGACGCTCGAGGCGGTCCGCATCCGTCTGCGCCCGATCATCATGACCTCGCTGGCCTTCGTCTTCGGCGTGCTGCCGCTGGCGATCTCCAACGGGGCCGGATCGGGGGCGCAGCACGCCATCGGCACCGGCGTCATCGGCGGCATGATCTCGGCCACCCTGCTGGCGATCTTCTTCGTCCCGCTGTTCTTCGTGGTCGTCGAGAAGGTCTTCAAACCGAAACACAAAGGCCATGACGAGGCCGTCGCCGCCCACGGGGGCGAGATCTCGTCGACGGAGGCCCACTGACCATGTTCCGCAACCTCACCCTGATCCTGCTGGCCTCCACGGCGGTCGGCGCCTGCACCCTGGCGCCGAAGTACGAACGGCCGGCCCTGCCCGTCGCCCAGACCTGGTCCACGCCGAGCGCCGAGCCCACGGGCTCGGTCACGGCCGCCGACCTCGACTGGCGTCAGGTGCTGGTCGACCCGCGCCTGCAGGGCGTGGTCGACCTGGCCCTCAAGCAGAACCGCGACCTGCGCGTGGCGGTGCTGAACATCGAGAAGGCCCGCGCCCAGTACGGCATCCAGCGCTCCGCCCTGTTCCCGGGGATCAACGGAACCCTCAGCGAACAGCGCACCCACACCCCGGCCAGCGCCTCGCAGTTCGGCCAGATCCCCGGCGCGGCCGGCGGCGCGATTGACACCGAGGTCTACAGCGCCACCATCGGCTTCACGTCGTACGAACTGGACCTGTTCGGCCGCGTGCGCAGCCTGAACGCGGCGGCCCTGCAGAGCTTCCTGGCCCAGCAGGACAACGCCCGCTCGGTGCGTGTCAGCCTGATCGCCGAGACGGCCAACGCCTGGCTGACCCTGGCGGCCGACCAGGAGCGCCTGGCCCTGGCCAGGAGCACCCTGGCGACCCGCGAGGAGTCGCTGCGCCTGGTGCAGCAGCAGGTCGACGGCGGCGTCGGTTCGCTGATGGACCTGCGCAACGCCCAGACCCTGGCCGAGACCGCGCGCTCGGACGTGGCCACCTTCACCGCCCAGGCGGCCCAGGACCTGAACGCCCTGGTGCTGCTGGCCGGGGCCGACGTGCCGGCCAATCTGCTGCCGTCGGGCGACAGGGGCGGCGACCTGGCCTCGGCCAGCATCCTGGCCGACCTGCCCGCCGGCCTGCCGTCGGACGTCCTGACCCGTCGTCCCGACGTGCTGGCGGCCGAACACCAGCTGCAGGGCGCCAACGCCAATATCGGCGCGGCCCGCGCGGCCTTCTTCCCGCGCATCGCCCTGACCGGCTCGACCGGCTCGGCCAGCGGCGACCTGGACGGCCTGTTCAAGAGCGGCACCAAGAGCTGGAGCTTCACCCCGTCGATCACCCTGCCGATCTTCGCCGGCGGGGCCAATGTCGCGGGGCTGAAGAGCGCCAAGGCCGACCGCGACATCGCCGTGGCCACCTATGAGAAGACGGTGCAGACGGCGTTCCGCGAGGTCTCCGACGCCCTGTCGGTGCGCCAGACGGTCGCCGACCGCCTGGGCGCCCAGGAACGGCTGGTCACCGCCGCCACGGATAGCCAGCGCCTGTCGCAGCAACGCCGCGACGCGGGCCTCGACAGCGCCCTGACCCTGCTGGACGCCCAGCGCACGCTGTACACGGCCCAGCAGGGCCTGATCACCGCGCGCCTGGCCCGGGCGACCAATCTGGTCACCCTCTACAAGACCCTCGGCGGCGGCGCTCCCGCCGACAAGGGCTGACGAGACCTAGAGTTCCCCGGCCTCGGCCGGGGAAGTTCGTGCCATCATCCCCCACTCCTTGATGGTCGCGAACGGAACGGGCGCGCTCCTCCCCCCATCCCCGGAGCCGCCCGTTCCACCGCCTGCTTTGAGGCGGGGGGAGGCCGCTATTTCAGCGGCAGGAACAGCTCCACCACCACCTCGTGCGCCGGCCGGTCCGGCAAGAACGAGAAATGCCTCTGGGCGTAGATCGGAAAGTCGCGCGCCTCTTCGCCGCTGGCGGGCAGCCAGTCGCGATAGAGATACAGCGCGGCCGGCTCCAGATTATGGGTGTCGTGCACGACCCGCAGCACCGCGCAGCGCCCGCCCGGAATGACGCCCGCCTTCATGTCCGGGTCGCGGGGATCGATCGCTCGGTCGGTCCCGACGCAGATGTCCATGCTGTAGTCCGCGGGGTTCTCTGGGATCCGTTCGGACCGGAAGATGTTGAAGGTCGAGGTGGTCTGCGGCGACAGGCCGGCGGCCTTGCGCCAGGCGATGAACCGCTCGATCGTGGCGGGCAGCGTCGCGCGATCGCCGCGATGCTCCATCACCGCCACCGGGGTCGGCGGCACGTCGCGGATCATCACGTCGCCGGCTTCGTAGATTACTTGCATCAGCTTGCTCCTGGCGTTGTCCAAGGGCCCGAAGGCCGCAAGCCACGGCGCCCAGTCGGGCGATTTCCGGAACGATGACGGCGACTGGCCGAACCGCCGCCGAAAGGCGCGGGCGAAGGCGTCCGGCGCGTCGTAGCCGGCCTCCATCGCGATCTCGGTCACGCTGGGGGCGTCGTGCGCGGCCAGCCTGTGCGACGCCCGCTTCAAACGGGCCAGCTGGACGTAACGGTGCACGGACACCCCGAAGGTCGCCGTGAACTGCCGATGGAAATGGAACTTGGAGAAGGCCGCGACGCGGCTCACCGTGTCCAGATCCAGGTCGCCGTCCAGGTGCTGGTCGACATAGTCCAGCACCCGCCGCATCCGAGCCCGATAATTCCGAAGCGCCGCCGTCATCGTCACCCTTTTCCGTGGCGAGGTCAGCTAGCCCTCCGCCGCCGGATCGCGCTCGACCGATCTTGCGGTTTGGCGTGAGGGGCGCAAGTCGACCTACCGCTCGCGCCGCCATTCCGAGATCGGCGTATTGCCGTCCGGGGCGGTCGGCACGCGGTAGCTGAGCACGTCGCCCTTCAGCGCATAGGAACGCCGCTGGGTCGTCCCCTCCCAGTTCTTGAAGGACGCGCCCTCGATCTTGAACAGCAGCTGGTGGGCGGCCTCGTCGATGGCGATGGTCCCGTAGTGCGTCGACGAGCCCAGGGTGGCGTCGACGTATTCTTCGGCCGCGCCGCGCTTCTTGTCCCCCGAGGCGAAGCCGGTGCGCTCGCTCTTGAAGATCTGCAGGCTGTAGCGGCCCGCCGCGTCGACGATTAGCCGGCCCTTGGGCGCGGCGCCGTAGTCGGGCTCGCGCACCCCCGCGGGGGTGATGCGGTCGGCGGCTGTCAGGGTCCAGGTCCCGGCCAGGGGGAAATCGGCGGCGGCGGCCGCGCCGGCGCTGGCCAGCACAAGCGCCAAACCCATCATCGCGGTTCGCATGTCGTCTCCCCAAGGGATAGCATAGTAACCTGTTAAGTCGGTTACTGGCGCAGGTTCGACGAACACCGCTAACCTGTCAATCTGGTTTCCTGGCCGGTTTTTCCGAGACACTTCGTGACGCCCAAGCTTGAAGACACCCGTGACGGCTTCCGTTTCCGAGGCGGCCGCGCGCCCCTGGACCTGCCAGCCACCCTGGCAGGACGGGTCAGCGGGAACCACCGCGACGCCCTGGCCGCGCCGGCCGACCTGGATCGCTGGCTGGTCGCCGCCGGTCTGACCGACAAGGAGGCCGGCGCATCCGCCGAAGATCTTTCGGCCGCGCGGGATCTCCGCGAAATGCTCTACGCCCTGGCCTTGGCCCGCGCCGAAGGCCGCACCTTGCCCGAAGGGCCGCGCGAAGCGCTCAACGCCTTCGCCGCCCAGCCGGCCGCCGCCCCCTGGCTGGACGCCTCGGGCGAGACACGGCTGAGCGGCGGAGCGCGGGCGCTGCTGGCCAGCGTGGCGCGCGAGGCGGTGCTGCTGCTGGGCGGGCCTGACGGCGACCGCATACGCCAATGCCAGGGACCGACGTGCGCCATCCTGTTCCTGGATACGTCGCGCAAGGGTGACCGTCGCTGGTGCGCGATGAGCGCCTGCGGCAACCGGGCCAAGGTCGCCGCCTTCCGGGGACGCGAAAAGGGCTAGAGCGGCAGCTGAACGGTGCTCTTGACCTCCTCGAGCACCGCATAGGTCCGCGTCTCGCGCACGCCGGGCATCCTGACCAGGATGTCGCCCAGAAAGTTGCGATAGGCCTCCATGTCCCGGACGCGGGCCTTGATCAGATAGTCGAAGCCGCCGGCCACCATGTGGCACTCCAGGATTTCGGGCGCACGGCGCACGGCGGCGGCGAAGTCCTCGAAGGTCTCGCCCGTGGTCCGCTCCAGCACCACCTCGACGAAGATCAGAAGGGCGCGATCGACCTTGGCCGGGTCCAGCAGCGCCGCGTAGCCGGTGATGTAGCCGCGCTCGCGCAGCCGCCGGACGCGGTCGAACGTGGCCGCCGGCGACAGGTTGCAGCGCTTGGCCAGCTCGGCGTTGGTGATGCGGCCGTCGACCTGCAGAACCTTCAACAGGCGGCGATCGGTGTCATCCAGAGCGGAAATGGCCATAGCGAATTATTACCGAAGAAGCTTCGAAAAGTAGCGCTCACAAACGGAGCACCTTCGGCAAGCTTAGCGTTACACCCTCGATCGTTCCAGCCCGCCTTGCGCCTCTCCCCCTCCTCAAAAGGCGCCGGGCGATCGGTCAGCCACCGAGGGCTGGACCCAACGCGACGCCCGTCCCTAACCGGGCCGTCGCGCCAGAGAGGAAGGGGCGCGGACGTCTCCCCCCAGAGCGCGCCCCTTCCTCCCTCCCCACTTCCAGAGCATCCTGTCTCGTGCGCCATCCGCGCGCGTACGGCTCCGCCCTTGTCCGGACTGGAGCGAACGATCATTTTCCGCACTTTCGCCGAAGAACAGACGCCTCCTGCAATCAACAAACGAAGCACCTTTGGCGTAAGTCGAGTTAGACCGACGATATTCTAACTTCAGGAAGCGCCATGACCGCCTCGACGACCTGGGACAGCCTGGACGACGGCAAGTATCGCGACGAAGCCGCCGTCATCGCCGACCTGCTGGCCGCCAAGCCCTTGTCCAGCGAAGACCGCGCAGCCGTCCGCGCCGAGGCGGAGGCCCTGGTCCGCGGCGCCCGCCGGTCCGTCCGCAAGCAAGGCGTGGTCGAGAGTTTCCTGCAGGAGTTCAGCCTGGGCACGCGCGAGGGCCTGGCCCTGATGTGCCTGGCCGAGGCCCTGCTGCGCACGCCCGACGACGAAACCCGCGACAAGCTGATCGCCGAGAAGATCGGCTCGGCGGATTGGGCGTCTCACCTGGGCGGCAGCGACAGCCTGTTCGTCAACGCCTCGACCTGGGGCCTGATGCTGACCGGCAAGATCGTCGAACCCGACGCCGAAGCCCAGAAGGACCTGCCCGGCTTCATCAAGAAGCTGGCCGGCCGCATCGGCGAGCCGGTGATCCGCGCCGCCGTCGGCCAGGCGATCCGTATCATGGGCGAGCAGTTCGTCCTGGGACGGACGATCGAAGCGGCCATCAAGCGCGCCGCCAACGAAGACACCATGTGCTCGTTCGACATGCTGGGCGAAGGCGCCCGCACCGCGGCCGACGCCGAGCGCTATGAGAAGGCCTATGCCGACGCTATTCTGACGGTCGGCAAGCTGTCGAAGGGCGCGGGCCCGGAGAAGGGCCACGGCGTGTCGGTCAAGCTGTCGGCCCTGTGCCCGCGCTATGAGGCCACGCACGAGGACCGCGTGTGGGAAGAGCTCTATCCCCGCACCCTGCGCCTCGCCCGGATCGCCGCCAGGCACGACATCAACTTCACCATCGACGCCGAGGAGGCCGACCGCCTGGCCCTGTCGCTGAAGCTGCTGGACCGCCTGTGCCGCGAGCCGGAACTCGGCGGCTGGAAGGGCTTGGGCCTGGCCGTCCAGGCCTACCAGAAGCGCTGCGGCGAGGTGATCGCCCGCCTGCGCGCGCTGTCGGAAGAGACCGGCCGCCGCCTGATGGTCCGCCTGGTCAAGGGCGCCTATTGGGACAGCGAGATCAAGCGCGCCCAGGTCGCCGGCCGCCCGGACTATCCGGTCTATACGACCAAGCCGGCCACGGACCTGTCCTATCTGGTCAACGCCAAGGCCCTGATCGACGGCGCTCCGCACCTCTACGCCCAGTTCGCCACCCACAACGCCCACACCCTGGCGGCCGTCGTGCGCATGGCCAAGAACGCCGGCGTCCGCATCGAGCACCAGCGCCTGCACGGCATGGGCGAGGCTCTGTATAAGGCCGCCGACGACCTCTACGACGGGATCACCCTGCGGGCCTACGCCCCGGTCGGCGGCCACGAGGACCTGCTGCCCTACCTGGTCCGTCGCCTGCTGGAAAACGGCGCCAACACCAGCTTCGTCCATGCCTTGCTGGACGAGCGGGTGCCGGTCGAGAAGGTCGTGGTCGACCCGATCGACGCGGTCGAGGCCCACCCGGACCGCCACGCCAAGATCCCGACGCCGATCGATGTCTATGGCCCGCGCCGCCGGAACAGCGCCGGCCTCGACCTGTCGGTGAAGGCCGACCGCGAGCGCCTGCAGGCGGCCGTCGCCGCCCTGGACGGCGTCACCCTGTCGGCCGGTCCGCTGATCGGCGGCAAGCTGACGGCCGGCGGTCCGCCGCTGCCGGTGGTCGCCCCGGCCGACGAGCACAAGGTCGTGGGCGCGGTCTCCGAAGCGCAAGGTCCGCAGATCGACGAGGCCTTCGGCCTGGCCCGCGCCGCCCAGCCCGCCTGGGACCAGGCCGGCGGCCCAGCCCGCGCCAAGACCTTGCGCGCCATGGCCGACGCGCTGGAGAACAACATCGACCGCCTGATCGCCATCCTGTCGCGCGAGGCCGGCAAGACCCTGTCGGACGGGATCGCCGAGGTCCGCGAGGCCGTCGACTTCTGCCGCTACTACGCGATGCTGGCCGAAGACCAGTTCGGTCCGGGCGAGATCCTGAAGGGCCCGGTCGGCGAGACCAACAGCCTGCGCCTGGCCGGGCGCGGCGTCTTCGTCTGCATCAGCCCGTGGAACTTCCCGCTGGCCATCTTCACCGGCCAGATCGCCGCCGCCCTGGCCGCCGGCAACGCCGTGCTGGCCAAGCCCGCCGAGCAGACTCCGCTGATCGCCTTCGAGGCCGTGAAGCTTTACCATGCCGCCGGCCTCGATCCGCGCCTGCTGGCCCTTCTGCCGGGTCGCGGCGAGACCGTCGGCGCGGCCCTGACCGCACACGAGGGCTTGGACGGCGTCGCCTTCACCGGCGGCACCGACACCGCCTGGCGGATCAACCAGACCCTGGCCCAACGGCAAGGTCCGATCGTGCCGTTCATCGCCGAGACCGGCGGCCTGAACGGCATGTTCGTCGACACCACGGCCCAGCGCGAGCAGGTGATCGACGACGTGATCGTCAGCGCCTTCGGGTCAGCCGGCCAGCGCTGTTCGGCCCTGCGCCTGCTGTTCCTGCCGGAAGACACCGCCGACCACATCGTGGACGGCCTGAAGGGCGCCATGGACGCCCTGGTGCTGGGCGATCCGGCCCTGGCCGTCACCGACGTCGGCCCGGTCATCGACGCCGAGGCCAAGGCGGCGCTCGACAAGCACCAGGCGCGCCTGACCCGCGAGGCCAAGGTGCTGCACGCCCTGACGGCCCCCGCCGAGGGGACGTTCTTCGCCCCGGTCCTGGCCGAGATCCCGGCCGCCGACTTCCTGGAGCGCGAGGTGTTCGGTCCGATCCTGCACGTGGTCCGCTACAAGCCCGAGGCCCTGGAGCAGGTCGCCGGCGCCCTGGCCGCCCGCCGCTACGGCCTGACCCTGGGCGTCCACTCGCGGATCGAAAGCTTCGCGGCCGATGTCCAGCGCCTGGTCCCGGCCGGCAACGCCTATGTCAATCGCTCGATGACCGGCGCCGTCGTCGGCGTCCAGCCGTTCGGCGGCGAGGGCCTGTCGGGCACCGGCCCCAAGGCCGGCGGCCCCCACGCCCTGCTCCGCTTCGCCGTCGAGCGCGCCGTCAGCGTCAACATCACCGCCCAGGGCGGCGACCCGGCGCTGCTGAATCTGTGACGTGACCCGCGCGGCCATGGGCGAGACCTCTCGCCCATGGCCGACGGCTGCACTATCGATATCGATCAGGACCAGGTCGCCCCACGCCCCGTCGGCGCTCTCGGCCGTCGTTGACTGGACCGTCGCCAAGCCACCCGGCCCTGAGCCTTTATTTCATCATCTTTATTTAATCGCCTTCCACCCTGGCGTGCGCTCGGCTAGGCTCTTGGAAAACACGGATCTTCGAGATCGAGATCTTCCAGGGGAAACGCCGGATCATGTTCACCAGACGCTTCATGCTGGGCGGCTCGGCCGCCGCTCTGTTCGCCGCGCCGGCCGCTGGCGCCGCCCCCAAAAAGACAGCGCTGCCTAAAGGCTTCGTGGCCGTCGAGAACGGCCGCCTCGCGCTCGACGGCAAGCCCTATCGCTTCACCGGCGCGAACCTGTGGTACGGGGCCTGGCTGGGCTCGCCCGGCGCCACCGGCGACCGCCAACGCCTCAAGCGCGAGCTCGATCGGCTCAAGGCCTTGGGCGTCACCAACCTGCGCGTCCTGGGCGCGGGCGAGCGCTCCCCGGCCAAGGCCGCCGTCAGCCCGACCTTCCAGGAACAGCCCGGCGTCTACAGCCAGGACCTGCTCAAGGGCCTGGACGTGCTGCTGGCCGAGATGGCCGCGCGCGACATGAAGGCGGTGGTCTACGTCAACAACTTCTGGGACTGGTCCGGCGGCATGCCGGCCTATCTGAACTGGGTCGGCAACGGCCCATGGTTCCAACAGGGCGATCCGGCCCACCCCTGGCCGGAGTTTCCGGACTATTCGGGCCGCTTCTACGGCGACCAGAAGGCCAACGCCCTGTTCCGCCGCTACCTGACCAGCCTGGTCGGCCGCCAGAACTCCGTCACCGGCAAGGCCTATCGCGACGACCCGACGATCATGGCCTGGCAGCTGGCCAACGAGCCCCGCCCGGGCGGCACGGATGAGTTCGGCAACAAGAACCTGCCGACCTACTACCGGTGGATCGAGGAGGTCTCGACCATCATCAAGACCCTGGACAAGAACCACCTGGTCAGCACCGGCAGCGAGGGCAGCATGGGCTGCCTGCACAGCGAGACCTGCGTGGTCGAGGCCCACAAGCCGGCCACCATCGACTACCTGACGCTGCACGTGTGGCCCAACAACTGGGGCTGGATCGATGTCAAGAACCAGCCGGCCACCTATGCCGAAGGCGAGGCCAAGTGCCGCGAGTACGTCACCCGCCACATCGCTCTCGCCAAACAGCTGAACAAGCCGCTGGTCATCGAGGAGTTCGGCCTGATCCGCGAGGAGCGCTCGTTCGTCCCCGGCTCCGGCTCGGCTGACAAGGACCGGTTCTACAAGACCATCTATGGCCTGGCCCTCGACGACATGAAGGCCGGCGGCCCGGTAGCGGGGACCAACTTCTGGGCCTGGAACGGCGAAGGCCGCGCCCAGCATTCGGACGCCTGGTTCGTCGCCGGCGACAGGAGCTTCGTCGGCGATCCGCCCCAGGAGGAGCAGGGTCTGTACGGCGTCTTCGACACCGACGCCTCGACCAAGGCCGTGATCGCCGCGCACGCGGCGGCGGTGCGGGCGCTCTAGACCTTCGTCGACCACCGGTTGACGATATCGATGACAAGTGTCAACGTCGCTATGTTGACACTTGTCATCGATGAGGCGCGACCATGAAGATCAGCTCGGCGGAAAGCGTGGTGATGGAGGCGCTGTGGCGGCGCAGTCCGCTGACGTCCGAGGCCATCATGGCCGAGGTCTGCGCGCCCAACGCCTGGACCGAGGGCACCGTGAAGGTGCTGATCAGCCGCCTCCTGAAGAAGAAGGCCATCGGTGCGACCGCGGAAGGCCGCCGCTATCTCTATTCGCCGCTGGTGACCCGCGAGGCCTATGTGGGCAGCGAGAGCCAGGGGCTGCTGGACCGGCTGTTCGACGGTCGCCTGGCGCCGCTGGTGGCGCACTTCTCCGATAGCGACAAGCTGAGCGACGAGGACGTCGCCGAACTGAAGGCGCTGATCGAGAAGATCGGCAAATGAGCGACGCGGCGCTCGTCCTGCTGGGTCGCGGTCAACTGGCCCTGACGATCGGCGCGGTGCTGGTCCTGGCCCTGCGCCGTCCGGTCCGTCGCGCCTTCGGTCCGTTGGCGGCCTATCGGTTGTGGCTGGTCGCACCGCTGTGCGGGATCGCCGCCCTGCTGCCCGCGCCGGGTCCGAACCCCTCGAGCGCCCTGGCGCCGGTGGTCTCCCTGGCCGCCGAAGCCGCCTGGCGGGCCAAGCCCGTGATGCGCCAAGCCTTGGGCGTTTCGGAGATCCTGCTGGCGGTGTGGATGCTGGGCGCGGTCGCGCTGGCCGCCGTCTTCGCCGCCCGCCAGGCCCGCTTCGTCCGCCGCCTGGGGCGCCTGGCCCCCTCCCCCGCCGATCCGGGCGTTCTGCTGGGCCAGCACACCGGCGCGGGTCCCTTGCTGCTGGGCGCCCTGAGGCCCCGGATCGTCGCCCCGGCCGACTTCGAGACCCGCTTCCGGGGGCCCGCCCGCGACCTGGTCCTGGCGCACGAGCGCGTGCACCTGACGCGCGGCGACGCGGCCGTGAACGCCCTGGTCGTGGCCGTGCGGTGCCTGGCCTGGTTTAACCCGCTGGTCCACGTGGCCTCCCGCGCCTTGCGCATCGACCAGGAGATCGCCTGCGACGCCGCCGTGGTCGAGCATCATCCCGAAGCCTGCCGCCTGTATGCCGAGACCTTGCTCGGCAGCGCGCTCACGCCCCTTTCCCCGCCGTTCGGCTGCCACTGGCCCGCCGTCGGCCTCCATCCCCTGAAGGAGAGACTGATGATGCTGCAGAACGCCTCCGCCACGCCCGCCCGCAAGACCCTGGGCGCCCTGCTGGTCGGGACCCTGGCCCTGACCGCCGCCGGCACCGTCTGGGCCGCCACCCGCCCGAGGCCAAGGTGATCACCCGTCCGGTTTGGGTTCAGAAACCGAACGGCGAGGACATGGCGCGCTACTATCCCGCAGCCGCGACCAGGGCCGGCGTCACCGACGCCAAGGTGCTGGTCGAGTGCGCCATCACCGGCGACGGCCATCTGGACAAGTGCCGGATGCGCATGGAGAAGCCGGCCGACTACGGCTTCGGCGAGGCCACGATCAAGCTGACCCAACACTTCCGGATGGAATCCGTCGACATGGACGGCGCGCAAACCGCCGGCGGCGTGGTCAACATCCCGATCCTGTTCCCCACCCCGAAGGCCGGCTGAGCCAGCCCTCCCGACGATCCGGCCGCCCGGCGCGACTTCCGCGCCGGGCGGTTCCGCAATTCCGCCGAAATAGTGGATTGTCACCGGTGTCATCCATGATACCGCTTCCGTCGAACCGCTCTCGAGAAGCGCCGGAGGAAGCCCCATGGCCACCGCCAATCGCCGCACCCTGATCACCGGCGCCGCCGCCCTGGCCGCCTACGCCGCCCTGCCGGCCGCCGGCTTCACGGCCGAGAAGCGCTCACCGGTGGTGACGACCACCAACGGCAAGGTGCGCGGCTATGTCGACGGCGAGGTCAGCGTCTTCAAGGGCCTGCGCTACGGGGCCGACACCGGCGGCGCGCGCCGCTTCGCCGCGCCCGTGAAGCCCGAGCCCTGGACCGACGTGAAGGACGCCCTGGCCTATGGGGCGGCCTCGATGCAGACCGGCAAGGGCGAAGAGGGCGAGACGCTCTCGGAGGACTGCCTGTTCCTGAACGTCTGGACGCCGGCCAAGGCGAGCAAGAAGGACGGCCTGGCGGATGGGGCCAAGCGGCCGGTGATGTTCTACATCCACGGCGGCGCCTATAACGGCGGCTCGGGCGCCAGCCCCTGGTATGACGGAACCAAGCTGGCCAAGCGCGGCGACGTCGTGGTGGTCACGGTCAACCACCGCCTGAACGCCTTCGGCTATCTGTACCTGGCCCGCCTGTTCAATGATCCGACCGTGGCCGACAGCGGCAACGCCGGCCAGCTGGACCTCGTCCTGGCCCTGCAATGGGTGCGGGACAACATCGCGAGGTTCGGCGGCGATCCGAACCGCGTGATGCTGTTCGGCCAGTCGGGCGGCGGAGCCAAGATCGCCACCCTGATGGCCATGCCCAGCGCCAAGGGCCTCTTCCACCGCGCCGCCACCATGAGCGGCCAGCAGGTCACGGTCGGCGGCCCGTTCAACGCCACCAAGCGCGCCAAGGCGTTCATGGACAAGCTGGGGGTCAAGGACCTGGCCGGTCTTCGCGCCCTGCCCGCCGACCAGCTGCTGAACGGCCTGAAGGCGGTCGATCCGATCGCCGGCCAGGGCGGGGTCTATATGGGCCCGGTGCTGGACCAGCGCAGCCTGACCCGCCACCCGTTCTTCCCCGACGCCTCGCCGGTGGGCCTGTCCGTGCCGATGATGTGCGGCAACACCCACGATGAGACCAAGGGCTTCATCGGCTGGGACGCCAAGGCCTTCCCCCAGACCTGGGACGAGGTGATCGCCAGGCTGCCCGGCCAGTTCGCCGCCCGCATCGACATCGATCCCGAGACGGTGGTGGCCTTCTACCGCAAGACCTATCCCCACTATTCGCCGTCCGACGTCTATTTCGCCGCCTCGACGGCCGGCCGTTCGTGGAAGGCGGCGATCATCCAGGACGAGGAGCGGGCCAAGGCCGGCGCCCCGGCGTGGGCCTATCAGGTCAATTGGAAGTCGCCCAGGGATGGCGGCGTCTTCGGCGCGCCGCACACCATCGACATCGGCCTGGTGTTCGGCACGCTGGACGCCAAGGGCTCGATCGTCGGCACGGGGCCGGAGTCGGTGGCGATGTCGAACACGATGAGCGACGCCTTCATCAACTTCGCCCGCAACGGCGACCCGAACGGCGGCGCCCTGCCCCGGTGGGAGCCCTATACCCTGCCCCGCCGCCAGACGATGGTGTTCGACAACACCTCGCGCATGGAAGACGACCCCCGCGGCGCCGAGCGCGAGTTCTTCAACCAGGTCCCCTTCACTCAGTTCGGGACTTGAATTCGTACGGGGCGATCGGCGGCAGGTGCTCGACGAGGATCCGCGCGGTCAGGTCGGAATCGGCCTCGATCGGCGGCGGTTCGCCGAACACCGCCTCCCACAGATCGATCCACGCCTGACGCTCGTCCAAACTCAATTCGGGGCTCCTGACGAGAGCCAAATGTCAGTGTGAACAAAGGGTTGCTGGTTAACGGCGGAGTAACCAAGGAATCGTGCTGAAGCTTGCGCCCCGAACTCTGCTGCTCCCCCGCTGGGGCCTGAGTTCAGGGCGAATGAGGGGCGTCGCCAGCATAGGCCGCGCTGCCCCCTCCGGCCCTCTGCCCCCTCCTCCAGAGAGGGAGGAAAATTCATCTACTGGACCGCCATCTCGAATGGCGTCGCGGGCAAACCCGTGGCGCCGTACAGGTTGATGATCGGGCTGTCGGCCCAGGCGTAGCGGATCTTGCTCGCGCCGCCCGCGCCGACCAGACGCACCCTGCCGCCCTCCACCGTCGCGTCGAGGAAGCGGCAGGCCGTATCGCAGGCCTCGAACCCGATCGGGCGCGCCGCCCCGTAGACCACCGCCGGCTGGTCCAGGCTGACCACGACATCCGCGCCCTCGCGCCGCGCCGACAGCGGGGCCGGCCCGGCGGCGATCAGGCCGGTCTCGCCATAGGCCAGCTTGCGGGCCAGCAGGGCCAGGCGCTGGCCGACCCGCGCCTTGTCGGCCGGGTGGATGTCGTAGGGCGAGCCGATATCCACGGCGCTGGCCATGCCGACCTTGGGATCGGCGGCGGCCGTCCGGCGCTGGACATCGCGCAGGGCGGCCCAGCTCGACTCCTGCACGCCGGGCTTCTGCGGCCCGAAGGCGGCCAGTTGGACGAGCAGGAAAGCCTTGTCGTCGCCCCCGAACGCCTTGCGCCAGTCGGCGATCATCGCCGGCATCAGGCGGGCGTAGTTGTCGGCCTCGCTGACATTGGCCTCCCCCTGGTACCAGGCGAAGCCCTTGACCCCGAACGGGACCAGCGGCGCGATCATGCCATTGCGCAGGGTCGACAAGCCGCTGGCGCCCAGCCACGGCGTGTTGGGCGGCAGGGCGGTTTGCGACAGCGGCGCGGCGATCCTGTAGCGCCAGGTTCCGCTGAGCGGCGCGAAGGATCCGTCGTCGAACCTCAGCCCCTTGTCGGCCGCCTTGCCCCAGGCGCCGCCGCCGCCGCCGCTGTCGATGGCGCGTACGGCGATGACGTTGCGGCCGGCCTTCAGCACGCCCGGCGCCAGACGATAGTTCCGGGGCGTGTTCCAGCCCTGCGTCGCCCCGACCGCGCGGCCGTTGACGAAGGTGGTGTCCATGTCGTCGACCGGCCCCAAGGCCAGGGTCGCGCCCTGTGCGGCCTGGGCCTTGGTCAGGGTGATCTCGCTGCGCAGCCAGATCGCGCCGTCGAAGGTCTCGAGCCCGGGATTGCTCTCCCAGAACTGCTCCATCGGCATGGTCTTCCACGCCCGGTCGTCCAGGTCCGGCTTCCAGCCGTCATTGGCCGCGCCCAGCTTGGCGGCCGCCCAGCGGTCCAGCGTCGCCGCCCACTTGGCCTGGCCGTCGGCCGGGTCGCGAGCATAGGCGTCGAGGATCGCCAGGCCCTCGTCGTAGGTCTTCAGCGCGGTCAGGCCCTCGCGGCTGATCCAGTCCTGGATCACCGAGCCGCCCCAGGTGGCGTCGATCAGGCCGATGGGAACGCCGGCGCTCTTGCGAAGGTCCTTGCCCAGGAAGAAGCAGGCGGCGCTGAACTCGGCGGCGCTCGTGGGCGTGGCGGCTTTCCAGACGACGCCGGCCGGCAGGTCGTCCTGCGGCGCAGGCTTGCTGATCTTGCCGGTCTGCAGCAGGCGGATGTCGGGGTCGCCCGCGCCGGCCACCTCGCCGTCGCCGGCCAGGGCCCGGCGCAGCGGATATTCCATGTTCGACTGGCCCGAGCACAGCCAGACGTCGCCCATGACCAGGTCCGAGACCACCTGCCGCTCGCCGCCGGCCTGGACCGTCAGGGTCAGGGCCGCGCCGCCCGCCGGACGCGCCGGCAGGGCCGCGCTCCACCGACCCTGGGCGTCGGCCGTGGCGCTGGCGGCGGTTCCGGAGAGATCGATGCTGACCGCCGCGTTCGGCGCCGTCCGCCCCCACACCCGGATGGGCTGGTCGCGCTGCAACACCGCGTGGTCGCTGAACACCGAGGCCAGCGGCGCGGCCGCCGCGCCGGTGGCGAACAAGGAGGCGGCCACGACCGCCAAGGACTTCAGCCGCATGGATTCTTCCCCGCTCTCTTGGGCCGCTATTGCGCCTTGGCCGGGCAGACCGCCCCGGCTGGGTCCGCCGTCAGCTTCACGTTGGCGATCGAGACTTGAAAGGTCCCGGCCGTGGAGAGGTCGAACGGCGCGACCACCTTGGTCACGTCGGTCCCCGCGGCCTGGAAGCACTTCAGCGGGATCTTCACGCTGGCCCATTGGCCCGTCGGCGTTCCCGCCGGCGGGGTGACGTCCAGCTTGCCCGCCCCCATGGCCAGCACCACCGGCCGGGTCGCCGGCGCGTCGAGGCGATAGTCGAAGCTCAGCGCCATCTCGGCGTTGGTCTGGAACGACAGGTCCAGCGGCTTGTCGCCGACGATGGCCAGGCGAGCCGTCGTCTCGCCGGCGAAGGTGACCTGGCGGCCGGCCTCCTGGACGTTGCCGGCGTCCACCGGCGCCAACTGCACGGCGGTCGACGGCGAGGCCTTGAAGGCGAACGGCGCCGGGGTCTTGCCGCCCACGAAGTAGTTCACGGCGTTGTCGGCCACGGCCTTTACGCCCGAAACTTCCGACAGCTTGGCCACCCTGCCCGGCTTGGCGTAGGACAGGCCGTAGCCATAGGCGAACAGCGGATCATAGGTCTTGTCGCCCTTGTTCAGCCGGAACTGGTCGGCGCGCTTGGGCCAGCTGAACGACAGCTTGCCCTGGAAGTCGTTGCGCGGCTTGCCGGCCGCATCGCCCACCAGCACGTCGGCGACGCCGCCGCCCTCCGAACCCGGCAGCCAGGCGGCCACGAAGGCGTCCGAGGCGTTGATCTCGGGATTGACCCACAGCGGCCGGCCGCTGAGGAACACCGCCACCACCGGCACGCCCCTGGCCTTCAGGCTCTTGAGCAAGGCCAGGTCGGTCTTGGCGCCCGGCTGGTATTCCAGCGTGGTCTTCAGGTCGCCGACACCTTCCGCATACGGATTTTCACCGAAGACGACGATGGCGACGTCGGGCTTCTTGTCGAACGCCCCGTCGACCGACAGGGTCGCCGAACCGCCGCCGGCCTCCACGGCCGTCTTCACGCCGGCGAAGATCGACTCCGCGTTGGGGAAGTCGGCATTGGTGTTGCCCGTGCCCTGCCACGACAGGGTCCAGCCGCCCGATTGCTTGCCGATGTCGTCCGCCCCCGAGCCGGCGACCAGCACGTTCGCGCTGGCCTTCACCGGCAGGACGCCGTCGCTCTTCAGCAGGACCAGAGACTTGCGCACCGCCTCGCGGGCGATGGCGCGGTGCTCGGCCGACCCGATCACGTCCGCGCGGCCCTCATAGGGACGGGCGGCCTGGAACAGGCCCATCTTGGCCTTCACCCGCAGGATGCGGCGCACCGCGTCGTCCAGGCGGTCCATCGGGATCACGCCCGACTTCACCTCGGCCAGGGTGTTGGCGTACAGCGCCTTCCAGCTGTCGGGCGCCATGAACATGTCGAGGCCGGCATTGATCGAGGCCGGGCAGTCGGTCGGCTTGCAGCCCGGCACCTGGCCGTGGCCGTTCCAGTCGCCGACGACGAAGCCGTCGAAGCCCATCCTGCCCTTCAGCACGTCGGTCAGCAGGCTCTTGTTGCCGTGCATCTTCTGGCCGTTCCAGCTGTTGAACGAGGCCATGATCGTCAGGGTCCCGGCATTGATCGCCGGCGCGTAGCCCTGGGCATGGATGCGGACCAGCTCGTCCTCGGACACCTTGGTGTCGCCCTGGTCGACGCCGTTCTCGGTGCCGCCGTCGCCCAGGAAGTGCTTGGCGCTGGCCGCGACGTGGCCCTGCTGGATCACCCCGCC
>CBIHOB010000023.1:0-62116 GCA_966211605.1 uncultured Caulobacter sp. | reverse complement strand
CTGACCTTCCTGCCCTGGTACTTCAAGAACCTGGGCGTGCAGTTCAACATGACCAAGCTGGACACCCAGCTGACCTACATCCTCGACCCGGGCGCGGTCGTCGCGGGAGCGGGCACGGTCACCAAGCCGCCGACCTACGGCAAGGGGCCGTGGCTGGGCGCCTCGCCCAAGGGCCTGAACCTGACGGTCTATTACGAGACCGGGAAATTCAACGCCCGCGTCTCGATGGCCAAGCGCGACGGCTACAAGACGACCTACCCGCTGACCTCCGGCAACTGCGATCCGGGCCTGCAGGCCAACGGCTCGGCATGCGACAGCCCGCTGATCAACGAGTTCGGGGCCTCGGCCGCCACGACCAATGTCGACATGTCGGTGCGCTGGTCGCCGCTGAAGCAGGTGAGCATCACCTTCGAGGCGCTGAACATCACCGACGAGAAGGCGACCCGTTACAGCTACACCGACCCGGTGATCCAGTCGTACGGCGCCAGCGGTCCCAACTATCGTCTCGGGGTCCGCTACAAGTTCTAGGCCAGACCTCATCCTGAGTCCGCGCCCGTATTGAGCGGCGCGGATTCCAGAGCGACGCCGGCGACCTCCATCGCCGGCGTCGTGCTTTGAGGCGAGATCGGGCATGTTGATCCGATGCGCCTTGCTGACCATGACCGCCGCCCTACCCTTCCCGGGCGATGTGCGCGCCTACGCCTAGTCCCCTCCGGTCTTTCGAACGGTCCCGCCGTCGAGAAAGGAAGCTCCATGCGCGTCGCCAAACTTTCCACGGCCGTTATCGTGGGATGCATGCTCTGCGCCTGGCCGCCACAGGTTCAGGCCGAGCCGGTCCAATTGACTGCGCCCGGCCCGACGTCGCAGGCGACGCGGTGGACCGTGCAGCAGGCCAAGGACTGGTATGGGCGCCAACCCTGGATCGTCGGGGCCAACTACGCCACCTCGACCGCCATCAACCAGCTCGAGATGTTCCAGGCCGAGACCTTCGATCCGGTAACGATCGACCGGGAACTTGGATGGGCGCACGACAAGTTCGGCATGAACACGATGCGCGTCTATCTGCATGACCTGCTGTGGGTGCAGGACCCCCAGGGCCTGATCGCTCGCCTGGACCAGTTCCTGTCCATCGCCGACCGTCATGGCGTCCGGCCGATCTTCGTTCTGTTCGACAGCTGCTGGGACCCGGATCCAAGGCTGGGTCCGCAGCGCCGTCCGATTCCCGGCGTCCACAACTCCGGCTGGGTGCAAAGCCCCGGGCGCCATGACCTCGTGGATCCGCGCAACGACGACCGCTTCAAGGCCTATGTACAGGGCGTGGTCGGGGCCTTCGCCAATGACCGACGCGTCCTGGCTTGGGATATCTGGAACGAGCCCGACAATCCGGGCGGCGGCAGCTACAACGACGCGCAACTGCCAGACGAGAAAGCCCGCATCGAGGCGCTGCTGCCGCAGGCCTTCGCCTGGGCGCGTAGCCAGCGCCCGACGCAGCCGCTGACCAGCGGCTTGTGGATCGGGCCGGATTGGTCGCCGGGCTCGACCAGCCTGACGGCCATCCAGCGCCTCCAGCTGGAGAACGCCGACATCATAACGTTCCATAACTACGAGTGGCCCAAGGCCTTCGAGCAGCGGCTCGCACAGTTGCGTCCCTACGGCCGACCGCTGATCGCTACGGAATGGCTGGCGCGCGGCAATGGCTCGAACGTCGACACCATCCTACCGATCGCCCGACGCGAGAACATCGGCATGATCAATTGGGGCCTTGTGGACGGCGCCATCCAGACCCGCTTGCCCTGGGACAGCTGGGAGCGACCTTACACGCTACGGGAACCGACGATCTGGTTTCACGACCTGATGTATCGTGACGGGCGTCCCTATCGGGAGCGTGAGGCCGAGCTTTTCCGCCAAGCGACTCGACAGCCCGCGCGGCGTTGAACAGGCGCGCGATCCCGCCGTTTCTACCGTACGCGGCGTCCCCTCACCCGATGTCACTGCCGGAGTCGACCCTCAGCGCGAGATGCGCCTCGACGCCGTCCGGCGCGAAGATCAGCTCGGGCCGTCCGCCGAGGTCGGACGCCAGACCGCCGCTCAGCAGCCGTGCGCCGAACCCCCTATGCGTGGGCGGGCTCACCGCCGGCCCACCTCTCTCGCGCCATGTCAGCTGGCCTCGCCCCGGATCGGTGCGCGACCAATCGATCCGCACCGCCCCCGCCGGCGCAGAAAGAGCGCCGTACTTGACCGCGTTCGTGCCCAGTTCATGAAGCGCCAGAGCCAGGGCCAGCGCCGCGCTGGGATCCACTCGCATCGGAGGTCCGGACAAGGCGATCCGCGCCGGATCATTGTTGTCGATGAACGGCCGTACGGCCTGACGCACGACCTCCTCGACACCTGCGCTCGACCAGTTCTCGCGAGTCAGGACGTCGTGGGCGGCCGACATCGCCATCAGACGTTCGAACAGCTGCTCGCGCACCTGGGGCGGGGTTTCGCCCGGCTTCAGCGTCTGGCGGACGATGGACTGGATCGCCGCCAGCGTATTCTTGACTCGGTGATTCAGCTCGTTGATCAGCAGCCGCTGATGGATCTGGGCCTGCTTGATCTCGGTCAGGTCCATGGCCATGCCCAGATAACCGATGAACCGTCCCGTCTCGTCGAACCGCGGGCGAGCGTTGGCCAGCATCCACTTGTAGGCGCCAAGACTGGACCGAAAGCGAGCCTCGAAGCTGTAGGACGCGAGGGTCGAGCGCGCCTCCAGGCGGCGGGCGAGCACGCTGGCGATGTCGTCGGGATGGATCAGGTTGATCCACACATTGCCCAGCAAGCCCTCGCGGTCGAGTCCGGCGAACTCCGCGAAGGCCTCGTTGACGAACTCGATCCCGCCCTCCGCAGTCGTCATCCAGACCGGCGATGGCGCGGCGTCGGCCATGACCCGGAAACGCGCCTCGCTCTCCCGCAAGCGCTCGTCGGCGATCTTCTGTTCAGTGACGTCGGTGTGGACCCCGACCCATTCGCGGACCCTATCATCCGCCTCGAGCACAGGCACGGCGCGAACCTGAAACCTGCGCCAGACGCCGTCATGACGGCGCACGCGATGCTCGAACAGGAATGGGCGCCGTTCGGCGACGGCGGCCAGCCAGGCCTCGAGGGTTGGCTGAGCGTCATCGGGATGGATCGCGCTCGCCCAACCAAAGCCATGGTACTCCGCCGGCGTCTGCCCCGTCAGCTTCTCCCAACCGGGCTGCTCGCCGATCATCTCGCCCGCGGCGTTGTTGGTCCATAGCACCCCCTCCACCGCATCTACTGCCGCGCGAAAGCGCGCCTCGCTGGCGGCCAGCTTGGCGACCGTCTCGCGGCGCTCGGAAATGTCGCGAATAAAGCCGAGAAAGAGCGGATCCTCGTCCGATCCCCAGCAGGTGACGGACAGTTCCGCCGGGAATTCCTCGCCGCTCCGGCGCAGCGCGCTTAATTCCAGAATGCGGTCCAGGACATGGTTGACCCTGGTCGCGACGAACCGCTCGAGCCCCTGCTGATGGGCCTGGCGGAGCGGCGACGGGACAATGAGGTCAGCCAGGGATCGGCCCAGAACCTCCGCCCGCGTCCAGCCGAACATCGCCTCGGCGCGGGGACTCCAGTCGACGATCAGACCGCGTGCATCCGCCACCACGACCGCGTCGATCGCGGTGTTGAGAATGGGCTGCAACTTGTCGAGATCGGACACCGCCCCTCCGCCAACGGATTCGCGCGAACCTTCGCGCGACCATAGGTCGATCCCTGTCCGCCGTGGTCAAGAGCCGCCGTTTGCGTCTCTGGATCCGTCAGTGCGCGCCGCATACGGATCCAGAAATCGGCGGGAAGGTCCGAGATCAATGAAAGCGATGAGCGCGACGCTACTTCAACCGCGTCCATTTCTGCGTCTTGCACAGCGGGGCGACGATACAACCCTTCAGCTTCAGCTCGTTGTCGCTGAGCAATTCGATGGTGCCTGAATAGGTGCCCCCGTCGTCAGGGTTGTAGACCTTGCCGCCGGTCCACTTGGTCGGGCCACCGGTGAAGTCGTACAGCATCTGCAGGTTCTTCAAGGTCCGGCCGCGCTGGGCCTCGTCCTTGTTCTTGACGTCCTTCAGGGCGGGGTTCTCGCGAATATGGTTCGAGCTGACCAGCTTGCCGCACAGGCTGTTGCCGCAGCGGGCGATCTCGACCTGGCCGCCGTTGGTGGGGGTCTGCCACAGGCCGGTGACATCGGCGGCGAAGGCCGAGCCCGACACCAGGGTCCCCGAAACGAGAGTTAGGGCGGCGGCGATCAAGGCGGTGCGGATCATGTATGTCTCCCTAGTGCGCGTTTCCAACGCGCGTTTGGGTCCCTCGTTGCGCGATCCCTTCAGTCAGGACAAGGCCCAAGGCGAAAACGAGGCGGTATTTCGGGTTGCGGCGATGCGCCTCAGCCAAAGACGCGCGGCCGCCGAGCGCTGACCGCGCCCTTGGGCGGCGTGTAGCCGTCGTGGGCCAGCCTTCCGACCGTCATGCCCAGGCTGCTGGGCAGTTCCCGAACGTGGGACAGGCCGTTCAAGCTGGCCGCAGCCAGCGCCACTCGCCCGCAGGCATAAGCGTCGGCCGCCGCGTCGTGGTGGGCGAAGTCGACGCCCAGGTGGCCGCAGACCACGTTCAGCTTGTGCGACGGCAGGTCGGGCCAAACGCCGCGCGCCACCTGCACCGTGCACAGATAGTCGAAGCCCGGCGGCCGGACGTCATAGTGCTCGCAGGTCCGCCGGATCACGCTGACGTCGAACGAGGCGTTGTGGGCCAGAACCAGGGCGCCTTCCAGTTCGGGGCGCAGGCGCTCCAGCACGTCCGGCCATTCGTCGGCGTCGGCGACATGCTCGGGCCGGATGCCGTGGAAGGCCATGTTGAAACTGGCGAAGCGGTTGCCCGGCGGCCGAATGTAGTGGTGCTCGATCCGCGCCACCTGGCTGTCCTCGATCCAAGCCAGGCCGATGGAACAAGGGCTGGCGCGCTGCTCGTTGGCGGTCTCGAAGTCCAGGGCGATAACCTTCATCCGGCGCCCACCATCGCCAGCCACTCGTCTTCGGTCATTACCTGGATGCCCAGTTCGGTAGCGGTCTTAAGCTTGGAGCCCGCACCGGGGCCCGCGACCACGAGATCGGTCTTCTTGGATACGGACGAGGCGACCTTGGCGCCCAGACCCTCGGCCTGGGCCTTGGCCTCGTCGCGGGTCATCTTCTCCAACGAGCCGGTGAAGACAATGGTCTTGCCGGCGACGGCCGTGTCGGTTTTGGGCTTGGCGACGGGCTGGATATCCAGCTCGGTCACCAGATTGGCGACTTTCTGGCGGTTGTGTTCCTCGGCGAAGAACCGAGCCAGGGACTGCGCAGCCGCAGGGCCGACGCCGTCGATCGCGGCCAGGTGCAGATAGTCGTCGCCCGGCGCGCCAGAGGCGGCCTCGACCAAGCCCTGAGCGAAGGCGTCCCAGGTCCCATAGCGCTGAGCCAGAGCCGCCTTGGCGGGCTTGGTCAGCTTGGGCACGGCATGGCCGATCTTGATCTCCAGGTCGTCGGTCTGGGGCCAGGGATCGGCGATCAGGCCGCCCTTCCCCGCCTCGATCAGCAGGTCCAGCGCCTTGGGACCGACGCCCTGAGCCGTGGAGAGTTCCAGATAGGTCTCACCCGGCAAGCCCTTGGCGGCGGCCTCGGCGGCGGCTTGCAGGTCTTCGAAGTGGTCGAAGTTACGGGCCAGCACGGTCGATGTCGTCTCGCCGATATCGCGCGCGCCCAAGCCATAGATCATCCGGTCCATGCCGATGGTGCGGCGCGCCTCGATGCCCTTGACCAGGTTGGCGATCGAAGTCTCGCCATAGCCGTCGCGCTCGCGCAGCGCCGCCAGCTTCTCCCCATCCCTGGCCAGCTTGAAGATGTCGGCCGGCTCGGTGATCCAGCCCTCGTCGAAGAAGGCTTGCAGCTGCTTCTCGCCCAAACCCTCGATGTCGAAGGCGCGACGCGACACGAAGTGGCGCAGGTGCTCGACCCGCTGGAACGGACAGGCGAACTCGCCGGTGCAGCGGCGCACGACCGATTCCTGGCCCGACGCGGTGACCTCGCGAGCCAGCGGCGTCCGGAGGGGGCATATGCAGTGATGGGGGAATTCGTAGACCGGAGGCTCGGGTTCAGGGCGCGCCGCGATGTCGACCTCGACGATCTGCGGGATCACGTCGCCGGCGCGTTGCAGGACGACGGTGTCGCCGATCCGGACATCCAGGCGCGCGATCTCGTCGCCATTGTGCAGCGTGGCGTTGGTCACCGAGACGCCGCCGACGGTGACCGGCTTCAGGCGCGCGACCGGCGTGTGGGCCCCCGTCCGACCAACCTGGATGTCGATAGCCTCGAGAATGGTGCGGGCCCGCTGGGCGGGGAACTTGCGAGCGATGGCCCAGCGCGGCGAGCGCGAGACAAAGCCCAGGCGGCGCTGCTGCTCCAGGTCGTCGACCTTGTAGACGACGCCATCGATGTCGAAGCCCAGGGTCGGGCGCAGGGTCTCGAACTGGGCGTAGACATCCAGCAGGCCTTGCGCGTTCTCGACCCGTTTTGCCGGCGGGGCCGTCGTCACGAAGCCCCATTCGGAAAGCTTTTCCAGCGCCTCCCACTGAGACTCGGCGAACGGTTCGGACGCCAGACCCCAGGCATAGCCGAAGAACCGCAGCGGCCGCTGGGCGCTGATCTTGGGATCGATCTGGCGCAGCGAACCCGCGGCGAAGTTGCGAGGGTTGGCGTAGGTGCGCTGGCCGGCCGCCTCGGCGGCCTGATTGAAGGCGGCGAAGGCGGCCAGCTCGACATAGACCTCGCCGCGCACCTCGATCACGTCGGGCCAACCCGAGCCTTTCAGGCGATGGGGGATGTCGGCGATGGTGCGCAGGTTCGCCGTGACGTCCTCGCCCACCCGGCCGTCGCCGCGTGTCGCGCCTTGGACCAGAACGCCCTTCTCGTAGCGTAGAGAGGCCGACAGACCGTCGATCTTGGGCTCGGCCGTATAGGCGATGGCGTCACCCGGCGCGATGCGCAGAAAGCGGCGGATGCGGGCGTCAAACTCGGTGGCCTCGTCGTTAGAGAAGGCGTTGTCCAGGCTCAGCATCGGCACGCCGTGCTCGACCGGCGAGAACTGCTCGGCCCGCGCCGCGCCCACCCGCATCGACGGTGAGTTGTCGCGGATCAGATGCGGAAAGCGAGTCTCGATATCGAGGTTGCGGCGCTTCAGCGCGTCGTACTCGCCGTCGCTGATCGTCGGCGCGTCCTGCTGATGGTAGGCCAGGTCATGGGCGGCCAGATCGTCGGCCAGGCGCTCCAGTTCCTCGACGGCCTGGGCTTCAGTGAGATCGGCGACGGGGATCTGGGACACGGGCGGCGAATCCGAAAGGCGGGAAGTAGGACACGTTAGCAACGTGGCGCGGACCTTGCGACCTGGGGTTCGAAGGAGTCCACGATGTCCAAAGCCGGCACAAATCCCGCTCTGCCGATCCTGTCGCGGGACGGTCCGTTGGACGCGCTGCGCTTCCTGGCGGCGCTGTTCATCGTGCTCTATCACGTGGCCGAGCGGGCGCCGGTGTCGCTGTTCAGCCTCTCGCCCGCCTTCGGCCGCGGCTATCTGGCGACGGACTTTTTCCTGATGCTGTCCGGCTATGTGCTGGCTCGGACCTACGGCCCGCGCGTGCTGAGCGCTGATGTCGACACCCTGACCTTCCTGAAGCGCCGCTTGCAGCGGATCTGGCCGCCGCACCTGGTGATGCTGGCTCTGTTCGTCGCGTTCTTCGTTTCCACCACCGTCGTCGGCCTGGCGCCGCAGAACCCGCAGTGGTTCCAGTGGGATCAGCTGCTGCCGCAGGTCTTTCTGGTCCAGGCCTGGTTCGTGCCGGGGACCTCGGGCTGGAACATCCCGACCTGGACCCTGTCGGCCCTGATCGTGGCCTACGCCCTGTTCCCGCTGGTCTGGCGCAAGGTCGCGGCGACGAAGCGTCCGGTGCAACTGCTGGCCATGGGCGTTTGCGCCTGGGTGGCCATCGACTTCGCCGCCTTGATGGCGTTCGGCGTCCACGGCTACCAGCTGCCGCTGCGCTTTGGCCTGATCCGGGGCGTGCCGCTGTTCATGCTCGGCCTGCTGGTCGCCCGCCTGCCCGTCACCGCCCTGGCCCGCCAGCAGGCCTTGCCGCTGGCCGCGGCGACCCTGGGCATCGTGTTCGGCATCCAGGCGCTGGGGAACTTCGACCACTTCAGCCTGGCTCTGCTGGGCTTTCTGATCTACACGGCCGGCGCGTCGAGGCCACGCGCCTGGCGCTGGGCCGGCGCGGCGGGCAAGCTGTCGTTCTCGCTGTTCCTGACCAACTCGCTGACGGCGGCCGTGTGGTTCGGCGTGGTGCGCATGGCCGAGGCCAGGCTCGGCCTGCCGATCGCCGCCGAGTGGGCGCTGTGGGCGATGGCCATTCCGGCGACGATCGTTGTGGCGTGGCTGTTTGAGAAGCGCGTGGACGCGCCGCTGCAGACGTGGATCAAGAACCGCCGGGCCCGCGTGAAGACGCCGGTGGCCGCCGCGACGCCGGTCGGCGTCTAGGCCATCAACGCCCGCGCCGCCGCCCGCGCGGCTTCGGTGACCTCGGCCCCCGACAGCATCCGCGCGATCTCCTCCTCGCGCCGGGCCGGGGTCAGGGGCTCGACTTGGGTCCGGGTCGAGGTGTCGTCGCCCGACTTGGAGATTCGCCAGTGGGCGTCGCCGCGCGCGGCGACCTGGGCCGAATGGGTCACCACCAGCACCTGGGCGTTGGCCGCCAGGCGCTTCAGACGCAAACCGACGGCGTCGGCCACGGCGCCACCCACGCCCTGATCCACTTCGTCGAAGATCATCAGCGGCTGCGGACCGCCGCCCTTCGCGGCCAGGGCGGCCTTCAAGGCCAGGGCGAAGCGCGCCAGTTCGCCGCCCGAGGCGATGGCTTCCATCGGTCCGAACGGCGCGCCGGGATTGGTCGAGATCTCGAAGGCGATGCGGTCCAGACCCGTCGGGCCGGCGCGCTCCTCGGGAAGCGCCTCAACGGCGACGCGGAACTTGGCCTTTTCCAGCTTCAATGGCGTCAGCTCGGCCTCGACCGCCTTGGCCAGGGCGTCGCCGGCGGCGCGGCGCTCGGCCGACAGGGCCTCGGCGGCATAGAGATAGGCCTCGCGCGCCTCGGCGGCCTCCTTGTCGGCGGCCTTCAGGGCGTCCTCGGAGGTTTCGATGGCTTGCAGGCGGGCGGCGAACTCGGCGCGCTTGGCCGGCAGGTCCTCGACCAGCACGTTCAGCTTGCGGGCCATGCCGCGCAGGGCGAACAGGCGCTCCTCGGCCTTCTCCAGCCGGTCCGGGTCGAACTCGAAGGTCTCGGCGACGGTGTCGATGGCCGCGCTGGCCTCCTGAGCCTCGACGATGGCGCGGTCGACCGCCTCGCAGGCGGCCGACAGGCGGGTCATGGCCGCGCCGTCGGCGGGCGCGCCGGCCTGCAGGGCGCGATCGCGGGCCCGCTCCAGGGCGCGATAGGCCTGGGCCAGCTTGCCCGTGAAGTTGTCACCGCCCAGGGCGTCCTGCGCGGCGGCGATATCGGCCATGGCCTTTTCGGCCGAGCTCAGCAGGGCCCGCTCCTCGGCCAGGCTCTGCTCTTCGCCGTCGCGAGGATCCAGCCGGTCCAGCTCGGACAGGCGCAGGGTCAGTTCCTCGGTCTCGGCGGCGGCGCGGCCGGCCAGGTCGCGCAGGTCGTCGGCCTTCTCGCGAGCGGCGCGCCAAGCACTCCAGGCCGAAACCACGGCGCCGACCGACACGCCGCCGAACGCGTCCAGCAGGCCACGGTGGGTCTTGGGATCCAGGAGGCCGACGGTCTCGTGCTGGCCGTGAACCTCCAGCAGCAGGCCGCCCAGGTCCTTTAGCACCCCGACGCTGGTCGCCTGGTCGTTGACGAAGGCGCGCGAGCGGCCGTCCGGCGACAGCTGCCGGCGCAGGACCAGGTCTTCGTCGCGGGCGTAGTCCAGGCCCTTCTCGTCCAGATAGGCGAAGGCAGGATGGTCGGCCGGCAGGGCGAAGATGGCGGTGGCCGAGGCGTGGCCGGCGGCCCCTCGACGCACGAGCCCGGCGTCGGCGCGCGCGCCGGTGGCCAGACCCAGGGCGTCCAGGATGATCGACTTGCCGGCCCCGGTCTCGCCGGTCAGCGCGGTCAGGCCCTCGCCGATGGCGAGGTCCAGGCTCTCGATGAGCACGACGTCACGGATGGAGAGGCCGATCAGCATGATGCGCAAGATCGCCGGGAATCAGAGTTTTTCAAAGCGCAAAGGCAGAACAAAACAGGATCGAGCTTTTGAGGCGACCGATCCTGTCGCCGTTACATGCCCAGGACGCCCATCAGGCCGCCCTTCTTGGACTTCTTCTCGCCGGGCGGCGCCAGGGTGGTGCTCTTGTCCTTGGAGAGGATGCGCTCCAGCGCGTTGCGCTTGGCGCCGGCCTTCAGCGGCTCGACGGCGGGCTTGAGTCCGTTGTCGTTCAGCAGCTTGTAGGCGTCGGCGTACCAGCGGTCGCCCGGGAAGTTGTAGCCCAGGACCGCGCCGTTGCGCTTGGCCTCGTCGAGCAGGCCGATGGTCATATAGGCCTCGACCAGACGGTACAGGGCCTCAGGCGTGTGCGAGGTCGTCTGGTGACGCTCGATCACGGTCTTGAAGCGGCCGATGGCGGCCAGGGTCTGGCCGTTCTTCAGATAGTAGCGACCGATGGCCATTTCCTTGCCGGCCAGTTGGTCGTTGACCATGTCGATCTTCAGGCGGGCGTCGGTGGCGTATTCGGTGTTCGGATAGCGCTGGACCACGTCGCGCAGAGCCGCCAGGGCCTGCTCGGTGGCGGCTTGGTCACGGTTCACGTCGACGATCTGTTCAAAGTAGCAGATGGCCTTCAGGTAGAAGGCGTACTGGGCCGACGGATTGCCCGGATACAGCGAGATGAACCGGTCGGCGTCGCCGATGGCCTCGTTGTACTGGTTGCCCATGTAGTGGGCGTAGCCGGTCATCAGGATCGAGCGGCGCGACCATTCCGAATACGGGTGTTGGCGCTCGACCTCGCGGAAATAGTCGACGGCCTCGTTCCAGTTGCCGCGGTCCAGGCGATCGGCGCCGGTGGAATACAGCAGCTCGACGGGGCGCTCTTCGTAGGCCAGGGACGGCTTCTTGGACTTGCCGGCGCAGCCCGCCACCGACACGGCGGCGAGCACAGCGGCGATAGTGACGGCCGAACGTCCCGAGAAATTACGAAGCACGGAGTCTCTCACCTTCGAAGCAAACGCGCGCCCCTGCGCCGTGCAAGGCTTCTACACCACGCCGTCAAAGGCGCAAATGCGAAGGCCGAGCGCGGCGTTTCGGGAGCGCTTCCCTTAAACCGCTTCGGCGAGGGCCGGCGCGAGAGCGCGCAGGCGCCAGGCGCGCGGCTGGGACAGCAACGCTCGAACCACGGCGTTATTGAGGCCGTGGCCGGCCAGAACGCCTTCGAAGCGGCCCAGGATCGGCTTGCCCAGCACGTAGAGGTCGCCGATGGCGTCCAGCGCCTTATGGCGCACGAACTCGTCCGAACGGCGCAGGCCTTCCGGGTTCAGCACGCGATCGCCGTCGATGACCACGGCGTTCTCCATCGAGCCGCCGCGGGCCAGGCCGATGACGCGCAGGGCCTCGACGTCGCGGACGAAGCCGAAGGTGCGGCAGTCGGAGAGCTCGGCGCGGAACGATTCTTCGTCGATCGCCAAGTCGACGGCCTGGCGGCCGATGGCCTTGGAGCCGAAGGCGATCTCGAAGGCGACCTCGAAGCGATCGGCCGGCAGCAGGCTGGCGCGCTTGTCGCCCTCCTCGACCGTGATCGGCGCCAGGATCTCGATGTACTGGCGGACGGCCTCCTGCTTGCGGCGGCCGGCGCGGTCCAGGATCTGGACGAAAGGCTCTGACGAGCCGTCCATGATCGGCACTTCCGGACCGTCCAGCTCGACGACGCAGTTGTCGATCGACAGGGCCGCCAGGGCCGCCATCAGGTGCTCGATGGTCGAGACGCGGACGTCGTCGCCATTGTTGATCACCGTGCCCAGTTGCGTCTGGCAGACCGCCTGGGCAGTCACGGGGACGCGATTGTCACGGTCGTGTACGTCGGTCCGCACGAAGACGATCCCCGCGTCGGGGGCCGCCGGGCGCACCGCGACGCGCACGTGCGCGCCCGTGTGCAGGCCGATCCCCGCGAAGATCACCGGTCCTGCGACCGTGTGCTGAAAATAACCCGAAGCCGACACCAGAGACCCTTATCGTTGGACGGACGACTCTATGGCCGTCCTATCGCCCCGACTTAAGCATGTAGGAAGGATGCTGCGTCGCGGCAAAGCAAGTCCTGTTTCGGATTGTTACGCCGTAAGCGACTGACTTAATTACAGTTTTGTTACGCAGACGCATGCGCCGAAACAGACCGCCGGTCGACGATCCGGGATCGGGATCTTCTTGCCTCGCTCCCCTAGCGATGTGGCGAAAGCAAGACTAGGCTCCGCCGCCAAAGGGATAACCGTTTCCGGGAATTTCGGTTTCATGATCAAGAGCTTGCGTTTCGCCGTGTCCGCCGCGGCCCTTTCCGTAGCCTTCTTCGGCGCGGCCCACGCGCAGGCTCCTCAGGCGCCGCCGCAGAAGGCCCACGTCTTCACCGCCAAGGACATGGCCAGCCTGGATCGACTCAGCGACCCCCGAATCTCGCCCGACGGCCGCCATGTGCTCTATGCGGTGCGGACCCTGGATTATCCGGCCAACAAGGCGTCGATGTCGCTGTGGATCGCCGACTTGAAGACCAAGATGGCCCCCCGCCGGCTGAAGATCTCCGACGGCGGCGCATCGAGCGGCCGCTGGAGCGCCGATGGCAAGGCGATCTATTTCACCTCCGGCCGCGCGGGCGGGACCGACCAGGTGTTTCGCACCGATATCGGCGGCGAGACGGCGACCCAGGTGACCAAGGCCCCGTTCGACGTGCTGGCCTACAAGGTCGCGCCGGACGGCAAGACCATCGTCGTGGCGCAGGCCGTGTTCCCGGACTGCGCCGACTTCGCCTGCACCGAAGCGAAACTGGCGGCCAGGACCGCGACCAAGGCCACCGGCGTGGTCTATGATCGCCTGTTCGTACGCCACTGGGATACGTGGAACGACGGGACCAAGAACCACCTTTTCGCCTGGAGCCTGGGCCCGGACGGCGCGACGACCGGCCAGCCGATCGACCTGATGAAGGGCTTCGACGGCGACACGCCGACCAAGCCCTATGGCGGCGACGAGGACTTCACGATTACGCCGGACAGCAAGACGGTGGCGTTCTCGGCGAAGGTTGCCGGGAAGGATGAACCCTGGACCACCAACTACGACGTCTGGAGCGCCCCGCTGGACGGTTCGGAAAAGGTCCGCAACCTGACCGAGGCCAACAAGGCCTGGGACGCCGCGCCCGTCTTTTCCCCGGACGGCAAATGGGCCGCCTATCGCGCCATGAAGCGTCCCGGCTTCGAGGCCGATCGCTTCGGGATCATGATCCGCGATGAGGCCACCGGCCAGACGCGAGAACTGGCTCCGACCTGGGACCGCTCGGCCGACGCCGTCGCCTGGAGCGCCGACGGCAAGACGATCTACGCCACCGCCCTGGATGTGGGGCAAGGCAAGCTGTTCGCCATCGACGTCAAGACCGGCAAGGTTACGGCCCTGACAGGCGACGGCCACGTCACCGCCTTCGACGTTTCGCCCGCCGGCCTCGTCTATGCGTCCGACTCGCTGAAGAGCCCGTCGGAACTGTTCCAGCTGGCCAGGAAGGGTCCGCCGATCCGCGTGGCCAGCGTCAGCAGCGAGGCGTTGAAGGACGTCGCCTGGGGCGAGCCCGAGCAGTTCGACTTCAAGGGCTGGAACGACGAGACCGTGCACGGCTTCGTGCTGAAGCCCGCCAACTTCGATCCTGCCAAGAAGTATCCGGTCGCCTTCCTGATCCACGGCGGCCCGCAGGGCTCGTTCAGCAACAGCTGGTCCTACCGCTGGAATCCGCAGATCTACGCCAATGCCGGCTACGCCGTGGTGATGGTCGATTTCCACGGCTCGACCGGCTACGGCCAAGCCTTCACCGACGCGATCAGCCAACATTGGGGCGACCGCCCGCTGGAGGATCTGCAGAAGGGCTGGGCCTTCGCGACCCAGAAGTATTCATTCCTGGACGCCGATCGCGCCTGCGCCCTCGGCGCCTCGTACGGCGGCTACATGATCAACTGGATCGCCGGCAACTGGAACCAGCCCTGGAAGTGCCTGGTCGATCACGATGGCGTCTTCGACACGCGCTCGATGGGCTACGCCACCGAGGAGCTGTGGTTCACCGAATGGGAGAACGGCGGCACGCCCTGGGCGCCGGGCAACACCTACCAGACCTTCAACCCGGTCGATCATGTCGCAAGCTGGACCAAGCCGCAGTTGGTGATCCAAGGCCAGCTGGACTACCGCATCCCGGTCGAGCAGGGGCTGTCGGCCTTCACCGCTCTGCAGCGCAAGGGCGTGCCCAGCAAGCTGCTGTACTTCCCCAACGAGAACCACTGGGTGCTGAAGGCCCAGAACTCGGTCCAGTGGCACAAGGAGGTGCTGGACTGGCTGGACCAGTGGACGGGGAACGCCCGGCCGGGAAAATGATCTCCTAGGCTAGAGACGGCCCGTCGCCACCGCGAAGGTGAGGCGGGCCTTCTTTTCGAGATCGCCCATCTCGCGCCCGGCCAGATAGGCGCGCGCCAGGGCCGCCGGGGCCACGGCCGGAAAGGCCGCCACGGGCAGCCCCCTCACCTCGCTGCGCGCGGCTTTCAGCTGATCCTCGACGCGGCGCTTCACGTCGGCCTGCGTCCACTCGGCCGGCAATCGGCTGCGACCGGCCTGCTTCAGCCGCCACAGCCCCGACAGCCCCCAGGCTCGCGCCGCGCCCTTGACGGCGTGCGGGTCGGCGCTCGCGTCCAGCCGACGCGCCGCCAGCACCGCCAGCGCCCCGGCCGTGCCGTCAACATAGGCCAGCACCGCCGCCTCATCCTTCAGCGGGCCTTCGTCCAGGTCGGCGAAGCGGGCCTCGGACAAGGCCGCCAGGGCGTTGGGGTCGAAGTTCGAGGCGGCCAGGGCCTCGACATTGGGATGCTTGCGCGGGGCCTTGCCGGCCGCAATCTCTTCCATCGCCTCGCGCCACCAGGTCAGGCGGATCTCGCCCATCAGGGCGTTGGAAACGCCGCCGGCCACCCGGGCCAGTTCGTAGTTCATGGCGTACAGCGCGATGACGTCGGCCCGCGCGGCGGCGTCGCCGATGAAGCGGCTGGCCAGCCAGCGGTCTGGATCGACGCGGCGGACGAGGTCGTCGAGGGTTTCGGTGTCGGCCATGGTCTTCAACGGAAAGGGCCCGCCGGCGGATTCGCAGCGGGCCCTCCCCTTACAGCATTTTCGGCCAGTGTTTAGCCGAACAGCGTCTGGTTCATCGCCATGGTCGCCAGCATCGGGATGCTGAGCAGGGTGTTGGTGCGCGAGAACAGCATCGCCGTCTTGGCGGCCTTGGCCTTGGCGTCCGCATCGGCCTCGACGAGACCCAAGGCGATCTTCTGGTTCGGCCAGATGAAGACCCAGACGTTGAAGAACATCACCGTGGCCAGCCACATGCCGGTGCCGATGAAGGTGAAGCCCATGTCGACGCCGGGGGTGTAGCCGCCGGCCAGGCCCAGGGTCGCTGCTTCCAACAGATAGCCGCGGCTGAAGGCCAGGATGACGCCCATGACCCAGGTCGCCAGCGCCGCCCAGCGGAACCAGAACAGGGCCTCAGGCGCGATGTACTTGCTGACCGCCGGCTTCAGCTCGGCCGGGATCTGCGGCATCACGCGGATCTGCACGAAGTTGAAGTAGTACAGCAGCCCGATCCACAGGATGCCGAACCAGACGTGCAGCAGCCGGAACACGGCCTGGAAGTAGCTGCTGTCATGGCCGTGCGGGCTGTGCCCGTAGCCGATGACGATCACCAGGCCCAGGATGACGCTGACGATGATGGTGTTGCGGAAGTTCGAAAGCAGTCCAGACATCGGTTTCCCCCTCGGATCCCTCTTTCCTGGGGCCAGAGCTTAGGGCGGTTTCGAGAGTCGGGTAAAGCTTAGAAAAAACAGCGTTCTCCGGCGCAGGCGCGATTGGAGATCAGACTGCGATCAGCGCCGCCGCCAGACGGCGGCCTTCGCTGGCCAGCACGTTGTAGGTCCGCGCCGCGGCCTCGGTGCTCATGAACTCAAGGCCCACGCCCGCCGCCTTCAGCGCGTCCCGCACGGGGCGCGGCGGCAGGGCGTTGACGAGGCCCGTGCCCAGCAGGACGAACTCGACGCTGCCGGTCGCGGCGAAGACCTCGGCGAAGGCGTCGGGCGTCAGGTCCGCCAGGCTGGTGGCGGACCAGTCGCGCGGCTGGTCTTCGAGGATCAGCAGCGAGCCTGGCCGCCAGTCGCCGGCGACCCGAAAGCCGCCGCCGCCCCAGGCGTCAATGGACGGCGGCTGGCGCATCAGGGCCGCGAGGCCGCGCCGAGCTTGATCGGCGTGGCTTCCTCGTCGCCGCGCTTGACGCCCCAAATGAGGATCATCGGCAGGGCGATGTAGATCGACGAATAGGTGCCGATGACAATGCCGAAGATCATGGTGGTGACCAGCGGGAACAGCACCGGGCCGCCGAACGCCATCGTGCCGCCCAAGGCCAGGAGCGCCGTGGTGCCGGTGATGATCGTCCGCGACAGACGCTCGTTCTCCGATAGGTCGATGATATCGCGCAGCGGGGTCGTCTTGTACTTGCGCAGGTTCTCTTTCAGACGGTCGAAGGTGATGACCTTCTCGTTCATCGAATAGCCGATGACCGTCAGAAGAGCCGCGATCTCGGTCATCGAGAACTCGATGCGGGTGATCGACAGCAGGCCCAGGGTCAGGATGATGTCGTGGATCACGGCCACGACAGCGCCCGTGCCGTAAGACAGGCCGAAGCGAAACCAGATGTAGCCCAGGGTCAACAGCAGAGCCACGCCCAGGGCCTTGAAGCCGGACAACAGAAGCTCGCCCGAGACCTTGGCGCCCACTTCCGAGCGGCTGGTCACCTTCAGGTCGGGGAAGCGCTTCACCAGTTCGGCCTCGACGTGCTTGGAGGCGGCGCTGGCCGCCTCGCCCTTGGCCGGCAGGAACTTGACCATCGCCGCGTTCGGTTCGCCGAAGCCCTGGACCTGGCCATCGTGAGCGCCGATCTGATCGAGCGCCGTGCGCAGCTGCGCCAGCGGGGCCGGACGCGACATGGCGATTTCCAGCGAGACGCCGCCCTTGAAGTCGATGCCCAGGTTCAGGCCTTGAAGGAACAGCGAGGCGATCGCGCCGGCGATCAGGACCGCCGAAAGGACCGCCGCGACGGGCGCCCAGCGCACGAAGCGGTAGTGGGTCGAGCGCGGGATGTAACGAATGAGGGGCCAACGCATGGTCGGGTCTCCTATGCGATCGGCAGCTTCTTCGGCTTGGTGGCCTTGAACCACCAACCGATGAGCACTTGGGTGATGAAGATGGCGGTGAACAGCGACGTGAACACGCCGATCACCAGGGTCCAGGCGAAGCCCTTCACCGGGCCGGAGCCGAAGCTGAACATGATCAGGCCCGAAATCAGGCTGGTGATGTTGGCGTCCAGGATCGAGGTCAGGGCCAGGCGATAGCCGTGGTCGGCCGCCGCCATGGGCGTGCGGCCGGCGTTGGCTTCGTCGCGCATGCGCTCGTAGATCAGAACGTTGGCGTCGACCGCGACGGCCAGGGTCAGGATCAGGCCGGCGATGCCCGGGAAGGTCAGGGTCGCCTGGGTCATCGACATGATGCCGATGATCAGCAGCACGTTGACCACCAGGGCGACAGCCGCGAAGCCGCCGAACAGGCCATAGGCCAGGATCACGAACACGAACATGGCGGCGGCGCCGATGGCCAGCGAGATCGAGCCGGCCTTGACGGCGTCGGCGCCGAGCTCGGCGGTCACGGTGCGCTGGTCCTCGATGTTCAGCGGCGCCGGCAGAGCGCCCGAACGCAGCAGCAGCGACAGCTCGTTGGCGCTCTCGACCGTGAAGTTGCCGGTGATGATGCCGCTGCCGCCCGGGATCGGGCCGTTGATGACCGGCGCCGAGATCACCTTCTTGTCGAGGACGATCGCGAACTTCTTGCCGACGTTGCGGGCGGTGGCGTCACCGAACTTGCGGGCGCCCACGCCATTGAAGGCGAACTGCACGACCGGGTGACCGCTCTGCGGGTCGAAGCCCTGCGAGGCGTTGGTCAGTTCCTCGCCCGAGACCAGGGCGCGCTTCTTGACCACGTAGTACGGCGCGTACTGGTCGCCCGATATGACTTCCGAGCCCGGCGGAATGCGGCCGGCCTGGATGTCTTCGGGGGTGACCGTGTCGTCGACCATCTGGAAGGTCAGCTTGGCGGTCTTGCCGATGATGCTGCGCAGCTTCTCGGGATCGCTCTCGCCCGGGGCCTGGATCATGATCCGGTTATCGCCCTGGCGGTTGATCGACGGCTCCTTGGTGCCCAGGCTGTCGATGCGGCGACGGATGGTCTCGATCGACTGGTCGACGGCCTTGGCGGCGTCGGCGCGGGCGGCCTCCGGTACGAAGCGGATCTCGATCCGGTTGTCGCCCTTGCCCGAGATCGACGTGTCCTTGCCGCCGATCACGCCTGGCATCGGCGCGCCGATGTTCTTGCGCAGCACGTTCAGGGCGTCGTTGTAGCGGGCGGCGTCGCCGATGCGGACGCTGACGATCTCGCCTTGCTGAGCCAGCTCGCCGAACGGGATCTGTTCGTTGCGCAGCTGGGTGCGGACGTCTTCCGTCAGGTTCGACAGCCGCTCGCGGTGCAGCGCCTCGGTGTCGACCTCGTACAGCAGGTACGAGCCGCCCTGCAGGTCGAGACCGAGATTCAGCTTCTGGTGCGGCAACCAGCCGGGCAAGGCGTCCAGCGTCTTCTGCGGAAGCACGTTGGGCAGGGAGAACAGAATGCCGAAGATCACCGACAGGGTGACGGCGATGATCTTCCAGCGGGAAAGGGTCAGCATGGATCGGGACTTTTCAGGCGGCGCCGCTACGAACGCCTCGAGACGGGGTTCGTATTCGCCTTAGTTCTTGGCGTCGTTGGCGGCCGCCGGTTCGCCCTTGGCGCGGACCTCGGTGATCATGCCCTTCAGCACCTTCACCGTGACGCCCTGGGCGATCTCGACGCCCACTTCCTTGTCCTCCACGCGCACGATCTTGCCCAGCACGCCCGACGACAGGACGACGCTGTCGCCGCGCTTCAGGTTGCCGAGCATCGCCTGATGCTCTTTCTGGCGCTTCTGCTGCGGACGGATCAGCATGAAGTAGAACAGGACGACCATCAGAAGGATGGGCGCGATCTGGATGATCTGGGCGTTCAGGTTGTTCATAGGGACTCCGAGAAATTCCGTGCGGCGCGCCGCCTGACATAGGGTCGCGCCAAGTCGGCGGAAGCTATGCGTTCGCCTCCCCTTTTGCAATGCGACCGCGCCCGGTATGAGCGGGCTATGACTGAAGCGACCGCTCCCTTGCTCGCCCGCATCGCCGACGCCCTGGAACGCCTGGCGCCGCCGCCCGCGCCCGCCCCCGATTTCGGCGCCGCGCGCCTGTTCCGGCACGAGCCGGCCAACGGCGCTTTCGCCCCCGCGCCGGACTATCCCCTATCGCTGGACCTGCTGGTCGGCATCGATCGGCAAAAGGCGCGGTTCGTCGAGAACCTGCGCCGCTTCGCCGTGGGCCTGCCCAGCAACCACGTGCTGCTGTGGGGCGTGCGCGGCACGGGCAAGAGCTCGGTGACCAAGGCCGCCTTCGTCACCCTGGCCGACGCGTTTCCCGACCTCAAGCTGATCGAGGTCGATCGCGACGAGGTCACGGCCCTGCCGCCCCTGTTCGACCTGCTGCGGGCGCGCTCCGAGCGCTTTGTCGTCCTGTGCGACGACCTCTCGTTCGAGGACGGCGCGGCGGCGGCCAAGGCGCTGAAGTCGGCGCTGGAGGGCGGGGTCTCGGGCCCGCCGGACAACGTGCTGTTCGTGGCCACCTCGAACCGGCGCCACCTGATGCCGCGCGACCACGTCGAGAGCCAGGGCGCCATCGCCGCCGCCGAGAACGCGGAGGAGGAAATGAGTGTGTCCGACCGCTTCGGCCTATGGATCGGCTTCCCGCCGATGGACCAGGACACCTATCTGGCCGCCATCCACGGCTACGCCGAGCAATTTGGCCTTGCCGTCGAAAACCTGGACCGTCGCGCCCTGCAATGGTCGACGCAACGCGGCGGCCGCTCGGGCCGGGTGGCTTGGCAGTTCATCCGCGACCTGGCCGGTGAACTGGGCGTCAGGCTGCCCGGCTAAGGGGCCGAGCCCCCCTTGAACGCCAATCAAATCCGGGAATAATTCTCTTTTATGAGAATCTGGTTTCCCGAGGTGGCGCCCGCATGCCCGCAGCTGACCACGACGTTCCGTCCGACGTTTCCGACTCGGCGCTCGCCACACGCCTGGAGGCCCTGCGCCGCGAGCGCGGCCTGTCGCTGGACGTCGTCGCAGCCCTCACAGGCCTGAGCCGCGCCACCATCTCGCGCATCGAGCGCGGCGAGACCAGTCCGACCGCCAACGCCCTGGGCCGGCTTTGCGGCGCCTATGGCCTCACCATGTCGCGACTGATGGCGGCGGTCGAGGGAACCGGCCCCCGCCTGCTGCGCGGGACCGAGGCGGCCCGCTGGCGCGATCCCGAAAGCGGCTATCTGCGCACCCTGATCGCTCCCCCCAACGTGGACTACGCCACCGAGCTGGCTCTGGGCGAGCTGCCGGCCGGCGCCGAAATCCACTATGACGGCCGCCAGGCGGCGGGGCGCGAGCAGTTCTTCTATCTGCTGGAGGGCGTCTTGAGCCTGGACGTCGACGGCGAAACCTATGTCCTGACGTCCGGCGACTGCCTGCGTCACCGCGGTGTGGACGCCACGCGCATCGGCAATCCCGGTGACGATCCCGCGCGCTATCTGATCATCAACACCACGACCACGTGAACGCCATGACCCTTCGCATCATCCCGGGCGACTTCGACGACGCCCGGATCGTCGCTCTGTTGGCCGGCCACTTCGCCGCCATGCGCTCCACCGGCCCCGAGGAGAGCTGCCATGTCATGCCGCTGGGCGCCATGCGCGAAGCCGACCTCGACTTCTTCGCCGCCTGGGACGGCGAGACCTTGGCCGGGGTCGGCGCGGTCAAGCGGCTGGACGCCGCCCATGGCGAGATCAAATCCATGCACACGGCCGCCGCCTATCGCCGCCGCGGCGTGGGCCAGGCGATCCTGGATCACTTGGTGACGCACGCCGCCGGCCTGGGTCTGTCGCGCCTGAGCCTTGAGACCGGGGCTGGCGATTTTTTCGTTCCCGCACGAGCGATGTACGCTCGCAACGGCTTTCAGACCTGCGAGCCGTTCGGAAGCTACAAGCCCGATCCGAACAGCGCCTTCATGACCCGGACGCTCTGAAGCTCGAAAGGCAGAAGGCCCGCCTCTTGCGAAGCGGGCCTTTCCCTGATCAGCGCGGCAGCACCAGGCCGGGATCGACCGGCTTGGCCTTGTCCTTGGCGGTGGGCGCATAGCGCATCTCGAAGTGCAGCTTGGGTTCGTTGGCGCCCCCCGTCGCGCCGACCGCGCCAAGCGGCTCGCCCTGGCGCACCTGCTGCCGCATCTTGACGTTGATGCTGGAGAGGTGGGCGTAGGCCGTGACCCAGCCGTCCGCGTGCTTGACCAGCACCAGATTGCCGAAGCTGGGGACCTGGTTGCCGGCATAGGCCACCTCGCCATCGGCGGCCGACAAGACCGGCGTGCCCTGGGCCGCGCGGATGTCCAGGCCATCGTTGCGCTGGCCCGTGCCCTTGACGCCGAAGTCCGAGATGATCTCGCCGCGCACCGGCCAGGCGAACTTGCCCTTGCCCGAGGCGATGATCTCGGCCTCGGTCGGGGCCGCGCTGCTCTCGATGATCGGACGCGCGTTCGACGGCGGCGGCGTCACCGGTTGGGCCGCGATCGGCGCGCTGGGCCGCGAATAGGTGTTGCCGCTGGGCGTATAGGGGACCGGGCCGGACGGCGTGGGCGCGGGGCGGCTGGGGGTCGGCGTCGGGGTCTCGACGCGCGCGTAGGTGTTGGACGGCGTGGATGGCGCGGGGCGGGACACCGTCGTCGTGGTCTTGATCGGGCCCTTGTCCTTGTAGCCGTCCGGCAGAACCAGCTTCTGGCCCTTCTTGAGCGAAGCCGTCGAGCGCAGGTTGTTCTCGGCGGCCAGTTCCTTGACGCTGACATTGAAGCGCTTGGCGACGGCGCTCAGCGTATCGCCGCTCTGGGCGACATAGGCCTTGGACGTGGTCGCAGGGCCCTTGATCCTGGTCCCCAGCTTCAGCGGCTTGTCGGTGTCCAGCTTGTTGTCGTCAGCCAGGTCGCTGACGCTCATGTCGAACTTGCGGGCGATCGAGGTCAGGGTGTCGCCCGACTTCACCGTGTGGACCTGGCGCGGTCCGGCCACCGAGACGACCGCGCCGGTGACGCTGAGCGACGTAGTGCTGACCGTGGTCGGCTCGGGTTCGTTCTCGACGGGTTGGCGGGTCGGACGCGACGCCGAAGGCGTCGGACGCGAGGGCGCCGTCGTCGTCGGAGTCGACTCGGCGGCGGCGAGGCTCGACGACGCGCCCGGGACCACCGTCGTGGTCTTGATCGGCCCCTTGTCCTTGTAGCCGTCCGGCAGGATCAGCTTCTGGCCCTTCTTGATCGCCGAACCGGTCTTCAGGTCGTTCTCGTCGGCCAAGGCCGCGGCGGTGACATTGAAGCGCTTGGCGATAGCGAAGATGGTGTCGCCGGTCTGGACCACATAGGCCTTCTGCTCGCTGGCGGGGCCGGTGATCTTCTGGCCCAGACGCAGGGTCTGGCCCTTCTTGATCTCGTTGTCCTTGGCCAGGTCGTTGACATTGACGCCGAAGCTCTTGGCGATCGAGGTCAGGGTGTCGCCGGACTTCACCACATGCACCTGCGGCTTGCCGGCGACCTCGACCACGGGGCCGGTGACGGTGGTGGTGACCACGGTCCTGGGCGGCGCCGGGCGCAGCACGGGCTGCGGAGCAGGCGTATAGGTCGGCTGAGAAGCGACCGGCGGCGGCGGCAGATCCGAGCGCGTCACCGCCGGCTGCGCCGGGGCGGGCGTCGGCTGCGTCGTGATCGCCTGGGGCGGCGGCAGAGTCTCGGCCGCATCGGTCTCGGTGGCGTTGTTCGAAGCGGGCGCGGCGGCCTGAGGCTGCGCCGGCGCCTGGCTGATCGGGAAGTTCGGCGTGGGCATGCTGCGCGCCGGCGCCGGCGCCTGGCCTTCACGCGCCGGATATTGCGGCGCGTCGGTCGCGCAGGCGGAGAGGGTTCCAGCCGTCAGGGCGATCACCGCCGCTTGCGTCCACAACTGCCTCATGACGTCTCCTTTCCCGCCGGAGCCAACAGAGGGCTCCGTCAGGGTGAATCAACCTTTAACACCGAAGGACACGAAAGCCGCGCCCTCCAAACTCACTGATCCTTGGCGACGCCCGCCAGCAGCGGCACGAAGCGCACGTCGCACAGGATCTCGACCCGGAAGCCCCCCTTGCCGTCGCCGGCATAGCGGCGAAGGCTCTGAACTGGCCCCTTCCCCACGGGCGCGACCAGCACGCCGTTGGGCTTCAGCTGCGAAAGCAGCCGCTTCGGATCATCTTCGGCCGCAGCCGTGACCATAATGCGGTCGAACGGCGCCTGTTCGGCCCAACCTTCGCCGCCGTCGCCGAACTTGGTGATGACGTTGGTCAGGCCCAGTTTGTGGAAACGGCCCTCGGCCTCCTTCATCAGGGTCCTATAGCGCTCGATCGTGTAGACCAGACGCGAGACCTTGCTGAGGATCGTAGTCTGGTAGCCCGAGCCGGTGCCGATCTCCAGCACCCGCGAGCGCGGCTCGACGGTCAGGGCCTGGGTCATCAGGCCGACGATGTAGGGCTGGCTGATGGTCTGGCCGCAGGCGATCGGCAGGGCCGAGTCCTCCCACGAGCGGTCCTTGAACAGGTCCGGCGTGAACAGGTCGCGCGGCGTGGTCTCGATGGCCTTCAGCACCTGGGGATCGGTGACTCCCTGATCGCGCAGGGCCTGCATCAGGCGCGGCAGGTCGGCCTTGGCGTTCTCGGCGGCCTTGGTCGTCCGTCCGCTCATTCGGCCACCCCAAATGGCTTTCGAGACTTCGGCGGAGCACCGCCCAGGACGCTCTTCAGCTTGTGAACGCTTTCGTGGTGCGTGAGGTCGATGTGCAGCGGCGTGACCGAGATGCGCCCCTCGTAGATCGCCCGCAGGTCGGTGCCCTCGGCAGGCTGCGAGGCCTTGGCCGAGAAGCCCATCCAGTAGTAATCGCGGCCGCGCAAGTCCGTGCGCTTTTCCATGTTGCGCAGCAGGCCGTCGCGGAAGCCCTGGCGGGTCACCTCGACCGCCGTGACCTCCTCGGGCGGCAGGGCCGGGAAGTTGACGTTCATGATCACATCGTCGGGCCAGCCCACCTCCAGCAGGCGCTGGACGATCCCCGGGCCGAAGTGCTCGGCCGTCTCCCAATGGGCGACGATCTCCTCGTGGAAGAAGGTCATGGTCTGAGACAGCGCGATCGAGCGGATGCCGTGGGCCATGCCCTCGATGGCGCCGGCCACGGTGCCCGACAAGGTCACGTCCTCGGCCAGGTTCTGGCCGCGATTGACGCCCGACAGCACCAGGTCCGGCGCGGGGCCGTCGATCAGCTGCTGCACGGCTATCATCACGCAGTCGGTCGGAGTGCCCTCGACGGCGAAGCGGCGGTCGTCCAACTTCCGCACCCGGATAGGATCCGACAGGGTCAGCGCCCGGCTTGCGCCCGACTGCTCGTACTCGGGGGCGCAGATCCAGACGTCGTCGCTCAGGGCGCGGGCGATCGTCTCCAGGGCCTTCAGACCCGGCGCGTTGATGCCGTCGTCATTGGTGAGGAGGATCCTCACGCATCGCCTCCGATGTGGGTGATCCCGCCCATGTAGGGCTGCAGCGCGGTCGGGACGTGGATGCGACCGCCCTCGTCCTGATAGTTCTCCAGCACGGCCACCAGGGTGCGGCCGACGGCCAGGCCCGAGCCGTTCAGGGTGTGCACGAAGTGGCCGCCCTTCTCGCCGGTCTTGCGGTAACGGGCGTCCATGCGGCGGGCCTGGAAGTCGCCGCAGTTCGAGCACGAGCTGATCTCGCGGTACATGTTCTGCGACGGTAGCCAGACCTCGAGGTCATAGGTCTTCCTGGCGCCGAAGCCCATGTCGCCCGTGCACAGCAGCATGGTGCGGAAGGGCAGCTCAAGCTTCTTGAGCACCGCCTCGGCGCACTCGACCATGCGCTGGTGCTCGGCTTCCGACTGGTCGGGCGTGGTGATCGAGACCAGCTCGACCTTGTAGAACTGGTGCTGGCGGATCATGCCGCGCGTGTCGCGGCCGGCCGAGCCGGCCTCGGCGCGGAACGACGGCGTCAGGGCCGTCAGGCGCATCGGCAGCTCTTCCTCGGCCATCAGCTGCTCGCGGACGATGTTGGTGAGGGAGACCTCGGCGGTCGGGATCAGCCAGCGGTCGTCGTCGGTGTGGAACAGGTCCTCCGCAAACTTCGGCAACTGGCCAGTGCCGTACAGAGCGTCGCTCTTCACCAGCAGCGGCGGGCTGACCTCGGTGTAGCCGTGCTCGACCGTCTGCAGGTCCAGCATGAACTGGCCGATGGCGCGCTCCAGGCGGGCGATCTGGCTTTTGAGGACCACGAAACGCGCGCCGCTCATGCGGGCGGCGGCCTCGAAGTCCATGCCGCCCAGGGCCGCGCCCAGGTCGACGTGGTCCTTGGGCGCGTTCAGCTTGCCGGCCGGCAGGGCCTTGGCGTCGCCCCAGGCGCGCTGCTCGACATTGCCGTGCTCGTCCTCGCCGACCGGAACCTCCGGAGCCGGGACGTTGGGCAGGCTGGCCAGCAGCTCCTTGAGCTTGCCGCCGACGATGTCCTGCTCTTCCGAAGCAGTCGCCATGACGCCCTTCAGCGCCTCGACCTCGGCCATCAGGCGCTGCGCCTCGGCCTCGTCCTTCTTGGCCTTGGCCATGCCGATGAGCTTGGAGCTTTCGTTGCGCCTGGCCTGGGCTTCCTGCAGTGCGGTCTGGGCCGCGCGCAGCTGGGCGTCCAGCTTGACCGCCTCGGCGGCCGCGCCCGACCGGCCCTTGGCCGACCAATGACGGTCGAAGGCTTCGGGATTATCGCGGATGGCCTTGATGTCGTGCATCGAACGCTAGCTCGGAAGAGGCAGGAGAAACGCCCTCTCTAAGGCGCGTCGGCGGGGGCGCCAAGCTTTCCGGACGGCCCACCGGGCTCTCAACAGCTTCGTGATCCGACAAGCCTCGCGCCCGATCAACTTTCCATTGCGCGAAACATGAAAAATGTGAAACATGCGACCAGCTGACGCAGGGACGGAAAGCCATTCGTTTCGCGCTACAGCGGTCAAGCTGCATGAAAATTCCGCCTGTTAACGGAAATTATCCGCACTTCCACACGCGCGCTTAATCCCGATCGCCGAAAAGCCGCGCCAACTTCAGTACGCGTCCTTTTCACGGCCCTCCCCGGCCCTTCCGATCATTCAGGACTTAAGCAACATCATGAAGACCTTCGCCGCTTTCGCCGCCCTCGCCATCGCCGCCGCCGTCGCCGTTCCGGCCACCGCCAAGACCGCCGAAGTGCGCGTCTCGATCGCTGGCAAGAACTCGGTCCAGATCGAAAACGAGATCAAGGCCGCCGCCGAGACCGTCTGCGCCGAAAGCTCGAAGCTGGCCGCCCAGGACTGCATCGACGGCGCCAAGATGAGCGCTCACCGCCAACTGGCCTCGATCCTGCGCGCTCGCGAAGCCGGCAAGACCCCGGCCGTCGAGAGCGTCTCGGTCGTCCGCATCTCGCTGAAGGGCAAGACCCGCGACCAGATCCACGCCGAGATCCGCACCGCCGCCGCCACCGTCTGCAAGGCCCAGACCCGCTACAGCGTCGCCGGCTATCAGGCCTGCGTCACCGACACGGTGCGCGCCGCCAAGGCCCAGCTGCAAGCGCGCATCGGCGCCGCCGCCTAAGTCCCCTCGCTTACTGAGTGGAACGAAGGGCTCCGCGGCTTAAGTCGCGGGGCCCTTTTTCGTGTCCGGATCAGACGGAGACGATGTCCGTGCCGGCCTCGGCGTCTTCTTCCTGCTTGCGGCGGCGTTCAATCAGCCACACGCACCAGATCGAGATTTCGTAGAGCAGGCACAGCGGCACGGCCAGGGTGATCTGGCTGATCGGATCAGACGGAGACGATGTCCGTGCCGGCCTCGGCGTCTTCTTCCTGCTTGCGGCGGCGTTCAATCAGCCACACGCACCAGATCGAGATTTCGTAGAGCAGGCACAGCGGCACGGCCAGGGTGATCTGGCTGATCGGATCCGGCGGGGTGACGATGGCCGCCACCACGAAGACGGCGACGATCGCATAGCGCCGGCCCGCCCGCAGCATCTTGGAGTCGATCAGGCCCGCCAGGCCGCCCAGCGACAGCACCACCGGCAGCTGGAAGCTGAGGCCGAAGGCCAGCAGCAGGGTCGTGACCAGGGTCAAGTACTCCGACACCCGTGTCTGCAGCACCACCTTCACGCCCTCGCCGACGATCTGCTGGCTCAGCGAGAACCACAGCACGAACGGCAGCATCACGTAATAGACCAACGACGCGCCCATCAGGAACAGCACCGGCGAGGCGATCAGGAACGGCAGGAACGCGTTGCGCTCCTTCTTGTACAGACCCGGCGCGACAAAGCGGTACAGCTGCCAGGCGATGATCGGGAAGGCCAGGATGATGGCCCCGAACGCCGCCAGCTTGATGTTGGTGAAGAACTGCTCCAGCGGCGCGGTGGCCTGCAGGGTGATGTCGGCCAAGGAAGCGGCAGGGACCTTCTTGACGCCCACCAGGGCCAGCAACAGGTCGAACGAGCCGTGATGGCCGCCCGCGTCCTGCACCGCCTTCAATCCCTCGGCCACCGTGAACGGGCGAACCAGGAACAGGAAGATGGGCTTCACGAACGCGAAGCAGACGCCGAACGCGACGGCGATCGCGCCGACGCAGATGATCAGGCGGGTGCGCAGCTCGATCAGGTGATCCAGGAGCGGCGCGCGCGAGGACTCGATCTCGTCCTCGGGGTCGTATCCGATGGCCTTGTCGTTCACGAGACGATGTCCGAAGCGGTCGAGCCGCCGGCCTTGGCGGCGCGCTTACGCGGCGCGCGGACAGCCTTGGGGGCTTCGACGGTAATGTCTTTCTTCGCGGCGGCGGCTTTAGGAGCGGCCTTCTTGCGCGGAGCGGCCTTGGCCGGTTCGACTACGGCCGGTTCTGTCGCGGCGGCGACCTTCTTGCGCGGTGCGCGCTTGGGCTTCTCGACGATTTCGACGGCCGGCTGAGACGCCTGGTCCACCGGGGGCAGGATCGAGTTGTCCGTCGTCAGCGCTGGATTATGGATCTCGGCCCCGGCGTACGGGTGCATCTGGGTCGCGCCGCTGGACAGCGAGGCGTCGATGTCGGCGAAGACCTGGTCGACGCCCGCATCCTTGGCCGCGTCGGCGGCTTCCTGCACCGGATTGGCGAACTGGCCCGAGCGCATCGCCTGGACCTCGCGGCGCAGCTCATCCAGCTCGGACTGGCGCGCCATCTCGTCGAAGCTGGCCCGGAACTCAGAAGCCATTCCGCGCATGCGCGCGACGAATTGGCCGAGCTTGCGCAACAGAACAGGCAGGTCCTTGGGTCCGACCACGATCAGAGCGACGGCGGCGATGACAAGGAGTTCTGTGCCGCCGATATCAGGAAGCATGGACGCGCCTTAGAGCGGCGGAGCCCAGCGGCCCCCCGCGAGGTTGGATCGTCGCGCGCGGAGAACCCCTCCCCGCGCGCCTCTCAAAGCCTTACGACTTGCGAAGCTCTTCGGCTTCGGACTCGGTGCGCGGCAGGGCGCCCTTGGCCTTGTTGTCGGCGACTTCACTGCTGACGTCATCCTTCAGGCCGTCCTTGAACGCCCGGATGCCCTTGGCCGCGTCGCCCATGATGCCCGACAGCTTGCCGCGGCCGCCGAACAGCAGCAGCACGACGACGGCGACGATGATCCAGTGGATAGGACCGAAACTTCCCATACCTAAGACTCCTTGCGACAGCGCCAGATAGCCGCTGCGACGCGTCGTTACAACATGTCGGAGAATATAGGCGCTAGAGGGGCCGCCGACCATCGTTCCCCCATGGGGCGAGAGGTCGCGTGAGCGCCGGCAAGTTCTGCTCGGTCAAGTTGACCGACTGGTGAAGCTCCTCACAAGCCCTTACGCCGCAAACCCTTGAAAAGTCCCGCTTAGCTTGGCTGGCGCGCTTCTTGCCAGAATGCCGCACCCCTCATGTTCGAGAGCGCGCGCGCATGTCGATTTCCTCGATCGGTCCTTCTTCGGCCTACAGCCCCTATGCCGGCGTCAACGCCTCGACCGCCTCGCCGATGGGCGAAATGTCGGCCAAGGACGAGTTCCTGAAGTACCAGGCCATGAGCCCGGCCCAGAAGATGCGGGCCATGATGCTGGCCAAGCTGGGCCTGACCGAGGAGGATGTGAAAGCCATGTCCCCGGAGGAGCGCAAGAAGGTCGAGGACAAGCTCAAGGACATGATCAAGCAGCAGGTCCAGAACGACCCGGACAAGAAGAGTCAGAAGGGCCTCGTCGCCGATATCCTGGCGTAGCGCCTAGCCGTCCGCCTTCTCCGGCTCGCCCAGGAAGTCCTGGGCGAATTCCGGCGTTTCGCCGTCTTCCAGGTCCAGCGGATCTTCGTCCTCGCTAGTACGCAGGCCCAGAGGGTCGGGCACGGTGAAGCCCGGCGGCAGGTTCATTTCCAGCAGGCCTGCGGCCTTCATCTCGGCGATGCCCGGCAGGTCGCCCAGGTTGGCCAGGCCGTAGTGCTCCAGGAACGCGTCCGTCGTCCCGAACGTCACCGGCCGGCCCGGCGTGCGGCGGCGACCGCGCATGCGGATCAGGCCTAGCTCGAGCAGCACGTCGATCGTGCCTCGGCTGGCCTGCACGCCCCGCACCGCCTCGATCTCGGCGCGCGTCACCGGCTGATGATAGGCGACGATGGCCAGGGTCTCCTGAGCCGCCTTGGAGAGGCGGCGCGGTTCCTCGCGCTCCTCGGTCATCAGGAACGACAGGTCGTTGGCCGTCTGGAAGCGCCAGCGCCCGGCCACGCAGACCAGCTCGATCCCTCGCCCCTCATAGCGGACGCGCAGGCCCTCGATCCCGGCGGCGATATCCGCCCCCTCGGGCAGGCGCTTGGCCAGATCGACGTCGCTCAGAGGCTCGGCCGCCGCGAACAGCAGGGCCTCGATGCAGCGCTCGACGAAGAGGGGTTCCAGCGGGGCGGTCATTCGGTGACCTCTAGCGGCTCGGCCCGGGTCCGCAAGTAGATGTCCTTGAAGTGCTCGAGCTGACGCGCCTCCAGGATGCCCTCCTTCACCAGCTCCAACGAGGCCGACAGGGTCGAGGCCAGGTACGAGGCGGGCGTTGGACCGTCTTCCTCCTCGAGCGCCCGATCAATCGGCGCGACGGTCGACAGGACGGTCCAGTCCTGCATCTTCGGCAGCAGGCTGCGCAGGCGATCGCGGGCGTCTTCCAGCGGATAGGCGGTCGGCGGACGTGGCGCATAGTGGCGGCTGTGCTCGCGCTTGCGCTGCTCGATATAGGCGCTCATCAGACCGTAGAGATCGCCCTCCAGTCGTGTCGAGGAAACGATCTTCACCGCCTCGGGGTCGCCGCGCATGAAGACATCGCGGCCCAGGATCGGCCGCTCCTTCAAGGCCTCGACGGCCTTGCGCATGACGTCCAGCTTGGCCAGGCGGAACGCCAGTTGCGCGGCCATCTCCTCGGCCGGCGGCTCCTCCGCCTTGGCGCGCTCGGGCTTGGGCAACAGCAGGCGGGACTTCAGGTAGGCCAGCCAGGCGGCCATCACCAGATAGTCTGCCGCCAGGGCGAAGCGCACGCGGCGGGCCTGCTGCACGAAGGCCAGGTATTGCTCGGCCAGGCGGGTGATCGACAGCTGCAGAAGGTCGACCTTCTGGCTGCGGGCCAGGGCCAAGAGCACGTGCAGCGGGCCTTCATAGCCGTCGATATCGATGACCAGCGCCGCGCCGTCTTCGGCCGCCTCGTTGGCGGCCTCGAAGTCGAAGGTGGGCTGGAAGCCCGTGCTCAAGCGTACTTGCCGTCGAAGGCGGCGTCGAAGCGCGCCCTGGCCTCGGCCACGTCGAAGGGTTCGGGAACCTTGACCAGCCGACCCATCACGGCCTGGGCGCGGCGGCGGGCCTCCTTGGAGAGCTTGCCGACGCCCGACATGACAGCCTTCATCTCGGCCATGTCGCCGTTGCAGTGCAGGACGACGTCGCAACCGGCCGAAAGGCTGTCCTTGGCGCGCTGCTTGAAGTCGCCCGACAGCGCCTTCATCGACAGGTCGTCGCTCATCAGCAGGCCGTCGAAGCCGATCGAGCCACGAATGACTTGCTTGATGGCCTTCTTCGAGGTCGTGGCCGGGTTCTTGCGGTCGATGGCCGTGTAGACGACGTGGGCGGTCATCGCCATCGGCATGTCGGACAGCACGCGGAACGGCGCGAAGTCGCGGGCGTCCAGCTCGGCCAGCTTAGCCTTGACCACCGGCAGCTCCAGATGGCTGTCGGCCATGGCGCGGCCGTGGCCGGGAATATGCTTGATGATCGGCAGGACGCCGCCGGCCAGCAGCCCCTCGGCCGCCGCCCGCCCCAGGGTCGCCACCTGCTCGGGCGTGTCGCCGTAGGCGCGGTCGCCGATGATCTCGTGGCCCTTGGGGTCGGGCACGTCCAGCACCGGCACGCAGTCGACATTAATGCCCAGCGACAGCAGATCGTGGGCGATCAGGCGCGAACCGAGGCGGGTGATCTCGCGCGCCGTCAGCGGATCGTTGGCGACCAGCGAGCCGTAGGCGCGTCCCGGCGGATAGATCCGCCAGTGCGGCGGCTGCAGGCGGGCGACGCGGCCACCCTCCTGGTCGATCAGGATCGGCGCGTCGTCACGGCCGACCGTGTCGCGCAAGGCGGCGGTCAGGGCCCTCACCTGCGCCGGGTCGGCGATGTTGCGCTTGAACAGGATGAAGCCCCAGGGCTTCACGTCCTTAAAGAACGCGACCTCGTCGGCCGTCAGCGTGGTTCCGGTGCAGCCGAGGATGGCGGCGGACGGCGCTCCCGACAGCAGGCTCATTTGACGAAGCAGGACTTGCCCGAGGCCGAGATGGCCTCGCAGAAGGCCTTGGCCGCTTCACGCGAGGCGAAGCCCGTCACCGAGGTGCGGTAGAGCGTCGTGCCGTTCTTGTCGACCGCCTCGACCTTCTTGCCCTTGCCGGCGGCGAGGCCGGGCGCCAGGCGGGTGGCTTCGATCCAGGCCTTGTCGGCCAGGGCGGGCGACGACAGCGCGCCGATCTGCACCGAGGCCGGGCCCGAGGCCGTGGCGACGGGCTTGGCCGCGGCGGGCGCCGGCGTGGCGGCGGCGAGTTGGACGGCCTTGGGCTGAGCGACGACCGGCTTCTGATTGGCGGCGGTGGCCAGCGACTCGATGGTCGGAGCCGGCCGAGCCGCGGGGGTCGCCGGCTGGCTCGCGGTCGGGGCCGGCTTGGCGGGCGGCAGGGCGGCGGTCTGGACCGGCGCGGTCGGCAGCGGTGCGGTCGGCCGCGCCTGCGGCGTCTCGGGCGGCGCGGCGAAGGTCGCCGACGGCTGCGGCTCCTCGTTGTGATAGATCTGCAGGCCCGCGGCCGGGTCCTGCGGCTGGCTGCCGGCGGCCGGCGGCGTCTTCATCTGGGCGACCTCGGTCCCCACCGCCTGCGGCGGCTCGTTCGGGCCGCGAACGCCGCCGCGATAGATCATGACCACGGCGACCACCAGGGTCACCAGCACCACCGCGCTGATGATCAGGGTCATGGGCAGCGGGCGCGCGCCCCGCACGGGCTGACGCGCGTCGAACGACAGCGGCGCGTCGGTGGGCGGCGTGTAGGCCCCGCGGTGCGGATCGGACATCTCAGGCAGGCTCCAGATACTCTTGGACCCCAGGAACTGGGGGCGCACGGATCAAACGCATCGAATCAGACGCGCGCGACCCTAGGTTACCCAACGCCGGCGCGTCCCAGAAGCGTCCGCCCCGCTCTGGTGGCGGACGAAACCCCGCTCGCGTCCCCGTTCCGAGTCTCTGGCCTCTAGGGCTCAGTTCCAGACGTCGAGATGGAACAGCTTGCGGTGCTCTTCTATCGCAAAGCGGTCGGTCATGCCCGCGATATAGTCGCAGACCACGCGGGCCCGGCCGGCTTCGTCGCGGTTCTGCGACTTGTTGAACCAGACGGTCGGCAGGACCTCCGGCTCCTTGAGGAATAGCGCGAACATTTCGCCCAGAATACGGCGAGCCTGGCTGCGGGTGCGATTGACCTTCCAGTGGCGGTACATGCGCTCGTAGAGGAAGGCCCGCAGGCGGGCCAGGTCCTCGGCCATGTCCGGCGAGAACGCGACCAGGGCGTGGTCCAGCGCGCGGACGTCGTCGGCCGACGACACGCCGGTGGCGGCGGCGCGCTGCAGGGTCTCGCCCATCACGTCATCGACCATGGCCCCGATCATGCGGCGCACCGCTTCCAGGTGGGTCAGGCGCGGGTCAAGGTCGGGGCGCTCGCTCTTCACGGCCGCCAGAATCGGGCCGATCAGCGGCACGTCCATCAGCTCGTCCAAGGTGAACAGGCCGGCGGTGACCCCGTCGTCCACGTCGTGGTTGTTATAGGCGATGTCGTCGGCCAACGCCGCAACCTGGGCTTCCGCGGAAGCCCAGGTGTCCAGGCCCAGCTTGTACTCGTCGTCGTACTTCTGGATCGCCTTCCAGGACGGCTTGCCCAGCTTGTTGGTCACAGGACCGTTGTGCTTGATGATGCCCTCCAGGGTCTCCCAGGTCAGGTTCAGGCCCATGAAGTCCGGATAGCGGTGCTCCAGCTCGGTCACCACGCGGAAGGTCTGCACGTTGTGGTCGAAGCCGCCGTACGGCTTCATCTGGATTTCCAGCTCGTCCTCGCCGGCGTGCCCGAACGGCGGATGGCCCAGGTCATGGCCCAGGGCGATGGTTTCGGCCAGGTCGGCGTCCAGGCCCAGAGCCGTGGCCAGCGAACGGGCCACCTGGGCCACTTCCAGCGAATGGGTCAGTCGGGTGCGGAAATTATCGCCCTCGTGGGCCACGAAGACCTGGGTCTTCTCCTTCAGGCGGCGGAAGGCCGAGGTATGGATGATGCGGTCGCGATCCCGCGCGAACGGCGTCCGGGTGCGGCTCTCTTCTTCCTTGTAGCGGCGCCCCTTCGACTTGAACGGATCCTCGGCATAGGGCGCGCGAGGGACGAAGTACGGAGTGGAGGACATGAACCGCCTTTATCGCTTTGGACGATTTGGCCCCTTCCGAAGAGGCCGCGACACCCTCATATAGGCCGAAGGTGACTTTTCCACAGCCATGACCCAAGTAGACTTAACGCTTTCCGAAAACGCCGCGCGCCGGATCAAGGCCATCGCCCAGAGCGAAGGTCGGCCGCTGATGCTGCGCGTCGCCGTCGACGGCGGCGGCTGCTCGGGCTTTCAGTACCGCTTCGACCTGGTCGACTCCGTCGAGGACGACGACCTGAAGATCGAGCGCGACGGCGCCGCGGCTCTGGTGGACGTCGTCTCCCTGGCCCTGCTGAAGGGCTCGGAGATCGACTTCGTCGACGAGTTGGCCGGCGCGGAGTTCCGCGTCCGCAATCCGAACGCCAAGTCCAGCTGCGGCTGCGGCGTCAGCTTCTCGATCTGACGGGATCAGCGACCGCTGGCGCCGTATACCGACTGCATGATGTTGTTCCAGTCGTTGGCGACGGTGCTGGTCGTGTACGGAGTCGGGCGTCCCTTCTCGTCGTAGTAGTAGCCCGTCACGCCCTGGCCGAACTCCGTGGTCTTGCGATTGTCGACATTGACGCCGGCGGCGTTGACCTTGCCGGTCTCGTCCCGGTCCTGCCAGGCTCCGTAGGTCCCGGCCCTCGGCCCCGTGTCGCCAATGTCGACATCAGCGGCGACGCCCAGCTCGACGCCCTGCACCTTGGTCACGCCGACCTCGACGCCGACCCGGTTTACCGTTCCGTCCAGTCCGGGCGTCTGGCTTGCCGTCACCGACCAGGCCCCGCCCACCGGGACGGACAGCGACGTGCTCTCGTCGGTCAGTCCCATGCCGACCGTACCGCCTCGCGTCGTCGCGTTCAGGCTGAGGCTGCCGGCCGGATGGACGCCTGCCCCGTCGAACTGCAAGCCGAGTTGGGCGCTGAACGGCCCCAGGGCCGCCGTCCCGGTCACGGTCGCGCCCTCCCACGTTCGGCCCGAAACATCGGGCGCATTGGCGAAGGATGACAGCAGATCCCGGGCGAACTGGGCTTCGTCCAGAGGACCGAGCAGATCATTGATGGCGTCGATCAGGCCGGCTTGCTTGTCGATGGGCTGGGCCTGGACCTGGGCCGCCAGCGCCCGGGTGTCGATCGAGCAGACATTGCCCAGGGCCGACACCGCTCCCGAAACCATGCTCTCGGCCGCCTTCTCAGCCCCGGTGCGGCCAGCGTCCATGGCCGCGCGGGCGGCGTCGGCGCGGTCGGCCGTCGAGGCTCCATCCGCACTCGACACGCCCGAGACCCCACCCTGATCGCCGGAACTGCTGTCGGCCATGACGTGGCTCCCTTGCCGTGTTCGGAGCGGCCATTCTGGCGAGCGAAGACCCGCCCCGAAGCTAGGGAGAACCCTAGGTCGGCACGAACTGCAGCAAAGTCAGCGCCGCCGCGCCCCAGACCAGCGGTGCGGCCATGGCCGCCCAGGCCATGGGAACCTCACCCTTGCGCCACAGGATCCAGCCGGCCAGCGGGGCCAGAAGGCAGACGATCCAGAACGATGCGGCGAACACGAAACCCAGCCAGGCGACCGGGTTCAGCAGGTTTCCCGCACGATCGAAGACCAGCGGCGTGAAGATCGCCAGGATTCCGCCCAGCACGGCCAGGCTGACGCAAGCGCCCGTCGCCAGGACCATCAAGAGGACCTGCCGCGCGTCGATCGATCGTTTGCCCGACTTGAGCGCGCCCACCATGGGCTCTAGCCTCCGGCCGCTGTTTGGAGCCGTCAATGCGTATAGCCACCTGGAACGTCAATTCGATCAACGCTCGCCTGGAAGGCGTGCTGGCGTGGTTCGAATCGGAAGCGCCCGACGTCGCGGTGCTGCAGGAGATCAAGTGCGTCGACGAGAAGTTTCCGGCCGAAGCCTTTGAACGGCTCGGCTACAACGTCGTCGTCCACGGCCAGAAGACCTACAACGGCGTGGCCCTGCTCTCTAAATTCCCCCTTGAGGACGTCCGCAAGGGCCTGCCGTTCCTGTCCGAGGACGAGGTCGACGAGCAGGCGCGCTATGTCGAGGCGGTGATCGGCGCGCCGGTTCCCTTCCGCGTGGTCGGCATCTACCTGCCCAATGGCAATCCGGTCGGCGCCGAGAAATTCGACTACAAGCTGGCCTGGATGCGCCGCCTGCACGCCCACGCCCGGAACCTGCTCGCCTATGAAGAGCCGCTGGTCATCCTGGGCGACTATAACGTCATCCCTGAGGCCGAGGACGTGGCCAATCCCGAGGCCTGGCTGGGCGACGCCCTGTTCCAGCCCGAAAGCCGCGGCGCGTTCCGGGCGCTGAAGAACTTGGGCTTAGCCGACGCCTACATGCAAGCCGACGGCGCACCGGGCGGCTACACCTTCTGGGACTATCAGGCCGGCGCCTGGCAGCGGAACCTCGGGATCCGCATCGATCACCTGCTGCTGTCGCCCCAGGCCGCCGATCGCCTGACCGGCGTGGTCATTCACCGCGATGAGCGTGACAAGGAAAAGCCGTCGGACCACGTGCCAGTCGTCGGCCACTTCAAGGACTAGCGACCCCTCTGGGCGGGAAGCGGGACTCTCGCTAGCCTGCCCTGCATGAGCGAACTCGCGCGTCTTTTGCTGTTCGTCGCCATCGCCGGCACGGCGGTGACGTTCCTCGGCAGTCTGGCCATCTGGTACGGCGACGAGGATCGGCGGATCCGCCGGGCCTTGCGCAATGTGCTCAAGAGCGAGCCGGAAGGCGTGGTCGTGGCGCGGGGCCGAGGTCGCGGCGCAGGCTTCTCGTTCGCCACGAACCTCTTGGCGGTAGCCTGGGACCGGGGCGCCTGGTGCCTGGTCTATCGTCTCGACGAGATGATGGGCGCCGAACTGCTGGTGGACGGCCAGGTCATGGGCCGCGTCTTCAGGGGAGAAGGCCGCCGCGCAATCGACCATGTCGCGCCGCAAGCCGAACGGGTCACCCTGCGTCTGATCTTCGACGACCCACGCCATCCCGACTTCACCCTGGACCTGTGGGCGCCGGGCGACGAACAGCGGCGAGAGACGGCCTCGCCCGCCGAGCTGGTGCAGGAAGCCAACCGTTGGCTGGCCCGCTGCGAAGCGATCGTCCGCCGCCCCCTGCCGCCGCGTCCCGAGCGCCCCGCCGCCGCGCCCGCTCCAGCCGCGACCCCGGTCGCCCCGCGTCCGGCCGCCGCTCCGCCGTCGTCCTCCGAGCCCGATCTGGAAGACTTCGACAACGAGGACGACGACGACTTCCACGCGCCGCCTCGCCCCCTGCCCGACACGCCGCCGCCCTTGCCCCGGCGCTCGTCCTTCGACGACGTTCCCCGCGCCGCCGCCGCCCGGCCGGTTTCACGTCCGGCGACGCCGGCTGCGGCGCCGCCCAAGCCGGCGGCCCCTCCCGAGGCCGAGCTCGACATGTTGGGCGATCCGCCCTGGGACGACGAGGACGCCCTGCCGCTGCCTTCGCCCGACGCCACGTTCAAGCCGATCTCCAAAGCGCGGCGTGAAAACACCGGCGGTCAGGACGAGCTTCCGTTCGACCTGGACGACTGAGCCGGGGCCTCGAGGCCAACATCACGCTTTCGAGAACTTCGCCTTTTCGATTGCTGGGATGCGAACACAGGCGTAAAGCGCCGGCCGCCGGACCAGAGCCGGCGCTTTGGAGCCTCGAGCTTTAGATGGCGGGTAAAGAACCCCTCGCCGCGTCCGACTCTGTCACCCCCACAATTCAAGCCCACAACCACGGTCACGCGGCGTCGCGTTTCTGGCCGCTGGCGCTGGGCAGCGTGGGCGTCGTGTTTGGCGACATCGGCACCAGCCCCCTTTACGCCTTCCGCGACGCGCTGGCCGAAGCCGCCCGCGACGGCCTGGTCCGTCCCGAGATCATGGGCGTGCTGTCCCTGGCCCTGTGGGCGCTGATCCTGGTCGTGACGGTCAAGTACGTCCTGTTCCTGATGCGCGCCTCCAACAAGGGCGAAGGCGGGGTGCTGTCTTTGATGGCCCTGGCCCAGCAGGGCGCGGCCGGCCGCACAGGCCTGATCTTCGCCCTCGGCGCCATCGGCGCGGCCCTGTTCTACGGCGACGGCGTCATCACCCCGGCCGTCTCGGTGCTGTCGGCGGTCGAGGGCCTGAAGACGGTCAAGGGCTTCGAGCACTGGTTCGGCACGCAGGAAGTCATCGTCGTCAGCCTGGTGATCCTGGCCGGCCTGTTCTCGTTCCAGGCCAAGGGCACGGCCAAGGTGGCCGGCATCTTCGGCCCGATCATGGTCTGCTGGTTCCTGTGCCTTGGCGCTCTGGGCGTCTGGCACATCAAGGACGATCCCAGCGTGCTGGGCGCCCTGTCGCCGACCTACGCCATCTATTTCCTGGTCCACCACGGCCTGACCGGTTTCCTGGTCATGGGCGCGGTGTTCCTGACCGTGACCGGCGCCGAGGCCCTGACCGCCGACATGGGCCATTTCGGCCGAGGCCCGATCCAGATGTCTTGGTTCGGCCTGGCCCTGCCGATGCTGGCCCTGAACTATTTCGGCCAGGCGGCGCTGGCCTCCAAGGCCCTCACCGTGGCCGAGGCTTCCGGGACCGTCCTGCCCAACGCCGACTGGTTCTTCCTGATGGCGCCGCACCAATGGCGGCTGGGTCTGGTGCTGTTCTCGGGCGTGGCCACCGTCATCGCCAGCCAGGCGGTGATCACCGGCGCGTTTTCGCTGACGCAGCAGGCGATCCAGCTGGGCCTGCTGCCGCGCATGGACATCAAGATCACGTCCAAGACCGAGGCGGGCCAGATCTATGTCGCCCCGATCAACTGGCTGCTGTTCGTCGGCGTGGTGCTGGTGGTGCTGTCGTTCCGTTCGTCCTCGTCGCTGGCCCACGCTTACGGCATCTCGGTCACCGGCACGATGGTGGTCACCACCCTGCTGGCCTACATCGTCGTGCGCCACGTCTGGAAATGGCGCCTGGCCGCGGCCCTGGCCCTGATCGTGCCCCTGTTCGCCCTGGACCTGACCTTCTTCATCGCCAACCTCCTGAAGGTGCTGACCGGCGGCTGGGCGCCGTTGGCCCTGGGCGCGGGTCTGTGCCTCTTGATGTCGATCTTCGTCACCGCCACCGAGCGGCTGCGGACCAAGCTCAGCAAGGACGGCCTGCCGTTCGCCGACTTCCGCGAGATGATCCAGCGCCGGCCGACGGCTTCGACGCCCGGGACCGCCGTGTTCCTGACCTCGGACCCCGACACCACGCCGCCGGCGCTGATGCACAGCCTCAAGCACTTCAAGGTGCTGCACGACCGCAATGTGCTGCTGACCATCGTCAATGAGACCCGGCCCTACGTGCCCGAAGCGGAGCGGATCGAAACCAAGGCTCTGGACGACCGCTGGTGGCTGATCTCGCTGCGCTACGGCTACATGGAGAGCCCCAACATCCCGCAGGCCCTGGCCGCCTGCCGCAAGCAGGGCCTGAAGTTCGACATCATGAGCACGTCGTTCTTCGTCAGCCGCCGCACGATCGTGCCGTCGACGGCCAGCGACGCCCTGCCGGCCTGGAAGCGCAAGCTGTTCACCTTCCTGACCCGCAACGCCGCCGACCCCACAACCTTCTTCCACCTGCCGCCCGGGCGGGTGGTGGAGCTGGGGACTCAGGTCAGCCTTTAGTCAGCGGCGGGTCTCGAACGCGATCCAGGCGGCGGCGGCCAACAGCGCGACGGCGAAGATCCGTCGCGCCCGGACGCTGTCGCCGATGGCCGCGACGCGCTCGGCCAAGCCGGCCGAGGACATCACGATGGTCCCATGGACCGCGATGCTGACCATGATGTGAGCGCCCCCCAGGATCAGCGCCTGTGTCGTCGGCGAGGCATGGCCTGGCTGAACGAAGCCGGGCAGCAAGGTCACGTAGAACAGCGCGGCCTTCGGATTGAGCAGATTGGCCAGCAGACCCTTGCGGAAAAGCATCCCGTCGCTGGCGCCGCGCGCCCCCGTCTCGCGCGCCTCGCCCCCGCGCCAGGCGTCGACCGCCAGCCAGACGACATACGCCACGCCGGCCCAGCGCAGCAGTTCATACAGCGGTCGGCTGACCCGCAGGATCTCGGTCACCCCCGCCACCGAGGCCAGCATGTAGGCCAGCAGGCCGCAGGTGATTCCGGCGACCGTGACGAAGCCGGCGCGCCGGCCCTCGACAGCCGACAGTCCGGCCAGATAGCCCATGTTGGGCCCCGGGGTCAGCTCGATCAGGACAACCGCCGCCAGGAACGGCGCGATGGCCGCTGGGTCCACCGGCCAGGCTTCATGCGGCATCGGCCCGCGCGCCTCCCGCCAGGTGCGCGGACAAGGCGTCGATAAATAGCCGCGTCTTGGCGGGCACGAGCCGAGCGCTGGGATAGACCGCCCAGATCGACCAGGACTCCAGCACCGCGTCGACCAGCGGCGCCTCCACCAGGCGGCCGGCGGCGACATCCTCGCGGACGTTCCAGTCCGACAGCATGGCGATCCCGAGCCCGCCCAGGCAAGCCATGTGCAGGGTCTCGACGCCGCTGGCCGAGAAGCGGCCGGCCACCCTCTGGTTCACGGGCCGCTCACCGGCCATGAAGGTCCAGTGGGAGACGCCGCTGATCGTCAGGCACTCGTGATCGGCCAGGTCCCGCAGCGTCGTCGGCGCGCCGCGCTCGGCCAGATAGGCCGGCGCGGCGTACAGCTTGCGCGGATTGTCGGCCAGGCGCCGCGCGATCAGCGAATTGTCGCGCAGCACGGCGATCCGGATGGCCAGGTCGATGCCGCTGGCCACGATGTCGGTGATGGCGTCGGTCACCTGCAGATCCACCTGCAGGTCCGGATTGGCCCGCATGAAGGCCGGGACCATCGGGGCCACCATCTTGCGGCCGAAAGGGGCCGAGGCCGTGACTCTCAGAAGGCCCGTGGCGCCTGCGCCGGAGGGCCGGATCGCCGCCCGGGCGGCCGCTTCATCCTCCAGCATGGCCTGGGCGTGCGGCAGGAAGGCCTCGCCTTCGGCCGTCAGCGACAGGGCGCGGGTCGTGCGATGGACCAGCCGCGCCCCGACCTCCTGCTCCAGCGCCGCCAGCCGGCGCGAGGCGGCCATCGGCGCTATGTTCAGGCGACGCGCCGCCGCCGCCAGGCTGCCCGCCCGCGCCGCCTCGACGAACACGCCCACATCCGCGAGATCCATTATATCAGCATCCGATCGGCAGCCTTATCAGAACAGGCTAATTATACACACAATCGATATGCCATACATCCCGTGCCGCTGGAGGCCAGACGGCCCAGGCCAGCCGGAGCCCGCGATGACCCTTACCCTTCCCCGCACCGCCGCGCCCAGCCCGTCGCTCGGCCGCGGCCTCACCTTCGCCATGGCCGCCGCCGCTGGCCTGGCGGTCGCCAACATCTATTACAACCAGCCGATGCTGGGCTTGATGGAGCAAGCGTTGCCGGGCCCGCTGACGGCTCTCGCCCCCACCGCCACCCAGCTGGGTTACGCCGTCGGCCTGCTGCTGCTGGCTCCGCTGGGCGACCGCGTCGAGCGCAAGCGCCTGATCGTCGGCCAGTTCCTGATGCTGGCTGTGGCCCTGGGCGCCGCCGCCCTGGCCCCGAACGCCCTTCTGCTGCTCGCCGCCTCGCTGCTGCTGGGCATGGCCGCCACGGTCGCCCAGCAGATCGTGCCCCTGGCCGCCCACCTGGCCCCGGACGAGCGGCGCGGCGCGACCGTCGGCATAGTCATGGCCGGCCTGCTGTGCGGGATCCTGCTCAGCCGCACCGTCGCCGGTTTCGTCGCCACCGCCCTGGGTTGGCGGGCGATGTTCTGGCTGGGCGCGCCAGTCGCCCTGGCCGCCGGCCTGTTGATGGCCGCCACCCTGCCGCGCAGCCGCGCCGACAGCGACCTCTCCTACGCCGCTTTGCTGGGCTCGCTGGGCAAGCTGTGGCGTGAATTTCCCGTCCTGCGGCTGGCGGCGATCACCCAGGCCAGCCTGTTCGCCGCCTTCACCGCCTTCTGGACGATCCTGGCGCTGCACCTGCAAGAGCCGCGCTTCGACCTCGGCGCCGACATCGCCGGCGTGTTCGGCGTCGTAGGCGTGGTGGGCGTCCTGGCCGCGCCTCTCGCAGGTCGACTGGCCGACAAGCGCGGGCCGCACCTGGCCATCGCCCTGGGCGCCGTGCTGACGCTGGTCGCCTGGCTGATCTTCGGCCTGTGGAACGCGATCGCCGGGCTGCTGCTGGGCGTCGTCGTGCTGGACTTCGCGGTGCAGGGCGCGCTGGTCTCGAACCAGCACCTGGTCTACGCCCTGCGACCCGAGGCGCGCGGCCGGCTGAACACCCTGTTCATGGGGGCGATGTTCCTGGGCGGCGCCGGCGGCTCGGCCGCCGCCGCCGCAGCCTGGAAGTTCGGCGGCTGGAGCGCCGTCGCGGTGCTGGGCGCGGGCCTGGCGGCTGCCGCCACCCTGCTGCAGCTTTCCAGCCTTCGCCGGCGCTAACCTTCGACCGCCTGCTCCACGGCCAGCGCCAGGTCCAGGGCCCGGGCCGCCTCCTCGCCCGTGACCACCGGCCGGGGGGCTTCGCCGCGTACGGCCTTCAGGAACCCCGCCACCGACAGGCCCAGCGGATCCTTGCCGGCCGGAGTTTCGGTGAAGCTCTCGATCAGCGGGAACGGGGTGGTGTTGCGGAAGGTGCGCTGCAGGAAGTCGATCTCGACCTCGCCGGAGGGGTAAACGACCTTCATGGTCCGCTCGCGGGCCTCGGCGACGCGCGAGCTGTCGAAGACGGCGGTGAAGCCGTTGTCGAAGGTCGCCTCCGCCTTCACCCAATCCAGCGACGAGGAGCGGGTGATCGCCCCCTCGCCTTCCACCGCGATCGGTTCGCCGTCGCAGAGCGCCAGGGCCAGGTCGATGTCGTGAATCATCAGGTCCAGCACCACCGAGACGTCCAGGTTGCGGTCGGAGGGCGTGCCTCGGCGGACGGCCTCCAGGCGCAGCGGCTGTTCGGGAATGTCCAAGAGGCCCATGGCCTGGAACACGACGCGCTCCTGGTGGCCACACGCCAACGGCAGACCAGCCTTGGCGGCGGCGGCGACCATCTTGTCGGCGTCCTCGGGCGACACGGCGATCGGCTTTTCGGAATAGACCGGCTTGCCCGCCTTCAGGGCCGCCAGGGCGGGCGCGGCGTGGTGGACGGCGGGCGCGGCGACCGTGACGACGTCGACGGCGGCCAGGAAGGCGTCGAGGTCGTCGAAGGCCTTGGCGCCCAACGGACCGGCCAGGGCCTGCGCACGGGCCAGGTCGACATCATAAACGCCGACCAGGGTGACGCCCCCGAGTTCGACATATTTCTTGGCGTGATAGCCGCCGAACACACCAGCGCCGACGACGCCTGCCTTCAAGTCGTGGGTCATGTGGGGTGTCTACTCCGCTTCGCCGTCGCATAGAAGCACTGGAGCCTTCCGTAAGGGCGCGCTAAACATCCGTTTGAATTAACAACGCTTGGCCAAGCCAAGGGAGGAACATCATGACCATGTCGCGCGAGATCCGCCTGAAGAGCCGCCCTGTAGGCCTGCCCAAGGCCTCGGACTTCGAACTGGCCAGCGTCGAACTGCCCGCGCCTGGCGACGGCGAGGTGCAGGTGCGGAACCTGTGGATGTCGGTCGACCCGTATATGCGGGGCCGCATGTATGACCGACCCAGCTACGTGCCGCCGTTCCAGATCGGTCAGGCCCTGCAGGGCGGCGCGATCGGCGAGGTCGTGTCCTCCAACGACCCCGACTTCAAGCCGGGCGACATCGTCAACTCGATGTTCGGCTGGCGCGAGGCCTTCAACGCCAACCCCAAGTCGCTGGCCGCCGCGGGCATGGGCGCGCTCACCAAGATCGACACCCATGGCGTCCCGCCCCAGGCCTTCCTGGGCGTGGCTGGCATGCCGGGCATGACTGCCTATGCCGGCTTGCTGCGCGTCGCCGCCCTGAAGGACGGCGACGTGGTGTTCGTATCGGCCGCCGCCGGGGCGGTGGGCTCGGTCGTCTGTCAGATCGCCAAGCTGAAGGGCCACACCGTGATCGGCTCCGCCGGCGGTCCCGAAAAGGTCGCGTTCCTGAAGTCGATCGGCGTCGACCACGTGATCGACTACAAGGCCACGCCCGACGTGGTGGCCGAACTGGCCAAGGTCGCGCCCAAGGGCATCGATGTCTATTTCGAGAACGTCGGCGGCGTCCATCTGGAAGCGGCCCTCAACTCGGCCCGCCCATTCGCCCGCTTCGCCCTGTGCGGAATGATCTCGCAGTACAACGAGACCGGTAAGCCCGAGGGCCCGCCCAACATCATCCTGGCCGTTGGCAAGAGCCTGCGCCTGGAGGGCTTCATCGTCTCCAACCACTACGACCTCTATCCCCAGTTCGCCAAGGACATGAGCGAATGGATCCAGGCCGGTAAGATCACGTGGAAGGAGACCGTCGAGGAGGGCGTCGAGCGCGCGCCGGACGCCTTCCTGAAGCTGTTCTCGGGCGAGAACCTGGGAAAGATGCTGGTGAAGCTCTGGTAGAGCCGGCCTACTCGCGGGGCTCGAGCTTCGACACCTCGAGCCCCTGCGGCGTCTTCTTGAACTGGAACTTCACCCGCGCACCCGGCTGGATCGGCGCCTCGGCGATCACGTCCGCATAGACCTTGAACTGGTCGCGGCCCGGCTTCAGCCCCGCCGCGCTCGCGCCGTCGTGATCGAGCGTGAGAATCTGGCCTTCCAGGCTGGAAATCACCCCCTGGGCGTCATAGGCCGGCAGCGATTCCGTCGACGGCATGGCCTCGACCGCACTCGGATTTGAACGCTTCTCCTGCGAAGCTTCCCCGCATGCAGCCAAACTCAGGACAACGAACACGACAGCAAAATCACGATAATTCATAGCGTTAGCGCAATTCCTCGGATCGACGAGCGTCGCTCGCGCGACACGCTTCCCATGTTTTTTCTCGCAACTGCGAAATCGACGTGATTTCCGGTAGCGAATTTGTGATCGAAGTTTTACTGTAGGGAATACCGGCGGCTCTCCACGCCGGTTTCGACCGTCACGAAGCCGTCACATACGCCCTGCCCGTCCCTACCGGATGCGTGGCGAGGCGGAAAGAGCCTCGAGGCGCCGAAGCACACGGAGAGAGCCCGGCCCGCCGGAAAAGTCCGAGATCTGACGAATGAGCGATCGCTCCGCCCTCTTCGACGTGCGCTCTTCCACGAGCGTGACCCTCGATCAGGTCGTTCGCCGTGACACGGTTGAAATCCCGGCCGAAGTGCCGCTGGCCATGCCGGTCCAGCCGCTGGGCTTCTGGCAGGGCGGGCCGCGCCGCGCCACGGCGCTGGTGGCCAATATGACCATGCGCCGCTGGATCGTCGCGCTGGCGACGATCGTCATGGGCTTCGCGGGCTGGAAGGCGACCTTCGACACCGTCGCCCTGGGCGGCGTGACCCGCTTGGAAAGCGTCGTCCTGGTGCTGCTGGCTCCGCTGTTCCTGGCCCTGTCGCTGTGGTTCTGCACGGCCGTCGCCGGCTTCGTGATCCTGCTGGGCAAGCCCAAGGATCCGCTGGGCATCGACGGCGAGGCCCCGATGCCCAAGCTGCACACCCGCACGGCCATCCTGATGCCGGTGCACAACGAGGACGCCGCCGGCGTCTTCGCCCGTCTGCGCGCCATGGACGCCTCGATCGCCGAGACGGGCATGAGCCGCCACTTCGACATCTTCGTGCTCAGCGACACCCGCGACGCCCAGGTGGCCCTGGCCGAGCAGGCCTGCTTCGCCCGCTTCCGCCGCGAGGCGCACAGCAACGTCTTCTACCGCGTCCGCAAGGAAAACGTGGGCCGCAAGGCCGGCAACGTCGCCGACTGGGTGCGCCGCTGGGGCAGCGCCTACGAGCACATGCTGGTGCTGGACGCCGACAGCCTGATGACCGGCGAGGCCATGGTCCGCCTGGCCGACGCCATGGAGCGTCATCCGGGCGCCGGCCTGATCCAGACCATGCCGATGATCATCAACGCCCAGACGATCTTCGCGCGCACCCTGCAGTTCGCCACGCGCCTGTACGGCCGCGTCGCCTGGACGGGCCTGGCCTGGTGGTCGGGCAGCGAGAGCTCGTTCTGGGGCCACAACGCCATCGTCCGCACCCGGGCCTTCGCCGAGACCTGCGGCCTGCCCCACCTGGCCGGCCCCAAGCCGTTCGGCGGCGAGGTGATGAGCCACGACGCGCTGGAAAGCGCCCTGCTGCGCCGCGGCGGCTGGAGCGTTCACCTGGCCCCGTACCTGGAAGGCTCGTACGAGGAGAGCCCCTCGAACCTGCTGGACTTTGCAACCCGTGACCGCCGCTGGTGCCGCGGCAATGTCCAGCACGTGCCGCTGGTCGCCCTGCCCGGCCTGCACTGGATGAGCCGCCTGCACTTGGTGATCGGCGTGCTCAGCTACGCCCTGTCGCCGCTGTGGTTCATCGCCCTGAGCGCCGGCGTCACCTCGCGCGCCCTGATGCCCGAACTGAAGAAGGCGGCCTTCACCATGGCCGACCTGCAGGCCGCCGCCCACGCCCTGATCGACTGGCGCGAGATTCAGGCCACCGCCTGGGCCATGATCATCACCTTCGTGCTGCTGTTCGGCCCCAAGATCCTGGGTTCCATCCTGGTCTTCTCGCGCAAGCACGAGACCAAGGGCTTCGGCGGCAAGCGCCGCGTGGCCGCCGGCCTGGCCGTCGAGATGCTGCTCTCGGCCCTGGTCGCGCCGATGCTGATGTTCACCCAGACCCGCGCCATTGTCGAAATCCTGGCCGGCAAGGTCGGCGGCTGGGCCACCCAGCGTCGCGACGCCGACAAGGTCGCGTTCAAGGAAGCCTGCGCCGCCATGGGCTGGATCAGCGCCACGGGCCTGGTGCTGGGCGGGATCTTCTGGTTCACGCCGGACCTGTTCACCTCGACCGCCCCGATCCTGCTGGGCCTCGTTTTGGCCGTGCCGTTGACCATGCTGGGCGCCCACAAGGTCGCCGGCCTGAAGCTGAAGGCCAACGGCCTGTTCATGACCCCGGAAGAGCGCCGCCCGCCGGCCATCGTCCGCGCGGCCCTGGGTCCGTCTTGCGAGCCGCCGATCCGCTGGTTCGCCCGCGATGGTCGCCCGATCGGTCCGACGAAGGAAGTGCGCGACGCCGCCTGATAAGGCGCGTCAAGCGCTTTCCTAGACTGTTCGGCGGGCGCTCGGGGGAGTAGAAGCGCGGCTTCGTTTCTCTCTCGGAGCCGCGTGCCGTGTCGCGTCTGTTCAGCGCTTATGTGATCGTCGACTGGAGCGCCGCGGCCAAGCCGACCACGGGCGCGGACTCGATCTGGATCGGCGTGATGAAGCGCGACGTGCGCTTCCGCCTGACCTTCGAGAGCTACAACCCCGCCACCCGCGCCGAAGCCGAGACGCGCTTGGCGGCCATTCTCGACGACCTGAAGAAGCGCGGTGAGCGCGCCCTGGTGGGCTTCGACTTCCCCCTGGGTTTTCCGCGCGGGCTCTCGCAGGCCCTGGCCCTGGCCGGCGCAACGCCCTGGCGCGCGGTCTGGGACCAGCTGGCCAAGATGGTCAAGGACAAGGCCGACAACACCAACAACCGCTTCGGCGTCGGCTCGGAGATCAACCGCCGCCTGACCGGCGGCCCCTTCCCGTTCTGGGGCTGCCCTCCCAAGGACGCGCTCACCACCCTGCAGCCCAAGCGCCCGCGCGAACATGGGGCCGACGATCTGCCCGAGTTCCGCTACGCCGACGAAGCGGCGAAAGGCGCTCATTCGATCTGGAAGCTCTATTACAACGGCTCCGTCGGCGGTCAGGCGATCGTCGGTATTCCGGCCGTGCGCCGGCTGAAGGACGTGCGCGGCGACGCGGTGCGGGTGTGGCCGTTCGAGACCGGCTTCAAGGCCCTGACCGAGGCCGATCTCGAGGGCGTCGCGGTCGTGGTGGCCGAGGTTTATCCGTCGATGATCAAGGCCGCCCCTGGCGCCGGCGAGGTCAAGGACCTGGCCCAGGTGCGCGGCCTCTCCGAACACTTCGCCAAGCTGGACGAAGCCGGCAAGCTAGGCGCGATCTTCGCCGCGCCGAAGGGGCTTTCCGAAGAGGCTCTGGCCTCGGCCGAGACCGAGGAAGGCTGGATCCTCGGCGCCTAACCTTCGGCGGCCAGCCGACGATCCCGCAAGTCCAGCATCCGGAACCGGGTCAGCAGGAAGGCGGCGGCCAGGAAGCTGGTGACGATGATCGAGATCAGCACCCCGTTCAGCCCCATGCCGCGCGGGATGGCCAGCCACCAGGCCAGCGGCCCCATGACCAGGGCATAGCTGATCAGGTGGGTGACGGTAGGGATCCACACCTCCCCACGCGCCCGCAGCGCCTGAGCCGCGACCACCTGGACCGCGTCCGGCGCGAAGAACAGGCAGCTCAGCGCCATGGCCGGGAGGATCAGGGCCAGGGCCGCCGGGTCGGTGGTGTAGGCCAGGGCCACCCAGTGCTTGGTCGGATAGAGCAGCAGCCCGAACAGCGTCCCGATCACCGCGATCACGGCGAAGGCGATCCAGCCCGCCCGCTTCATGCCCGCCGGGTCGCGCGCGCCATAGGCCCGCCCCACTTGGACGGCGGTGGCGGTGGCCACACCCAGCGGGACCATGAAGACGATCGCCGAGACATTCAGCACTACCGCGTAGGCGGCCACGGCCAAGCTGCCGATCCAGCCGCAGATCAGATTCATGCCGGCGAAGGCCGAGACCTCGAAGAAGTTCGACGCACCCGCGCCGTAGCCAATTCTGCGCTGCTCGGCCTCGGCGGGCTTGTCGCGGGGCGGCTTGTCGAAAACGCCCAGCTCGCGAGCCTCCTTCATCCGCGCCACGTAGATCGCCAGGGCCGACGCCAGGGCCAGGCGAGCCACGAAGGTCGACCAGGCCCCGCCCGTGGCTCCAAGCGCCGGCAGGCCGAAGGTGCCCGGCACGAACAGCAGGTTGGCGCCCAGATTGACCAGGTTCGCCAGCCACATCATCACCGCCCCCGGCCCCGGACGGCCCAATCCCTCCAGCCAGAAGGTCAGGGACACCGACACCGCGTAGATCGGCAGGGACAGCGAAAAGACGATCAGCGGGATGGTCGCGCCGTCGGCCAGGCCATCCTTCAGGCCCAAGCTGTGGAGGAACAGCGGCCCCAACAGCGCCAGCAGCGCCATCGAGCCCAGTCCCAGCCACAAGCCGTAACTCAGGCCTCGGCGCAGCACCGCCCCGGTCTCGTGCCGACGCCCCGCCCCGATGGCGCGAGCGGTCATCACCTGCACCCCGACCAACAGGCCGACGTTCATGGTCACGAAGATCGACGATGGCGCCCAGGCCATGGCGTGGAAGCCCAGTTGCCGGGCCGAGAAATGGCCGACGACGATGGCGTCCGTCAGGCCCATGACCATGATGCCCAGACGCGACAGCACGACCGGCCCCGCCAGGCGGAGCAGGTCGATCAGATCAGTCATGATGGGGCCGCGCGGCCGCTCCGAGGGGAGCGCCGTTCCGGCCGCGTCGCGCGGCATGGTCGTCACCGATGTCAAAGAGACGCGCAAAGTGGCGCATGCCCGTTTTCCGGGCAACCCGCATTTAGTGACGGTTGGAACATCGCGCCAGCCCAGTGGTTTTCGGGGCTCAGTCCTTCACGAGGAACGCGCCATGGCCGAGACCGAGACCCCTGAGTTCGAACAGACCGGCGACCGCGTCGCCCAGGCGTATCGCGACATCCAGGCGCCGCTGGACGCCAAGGAGGAGCGTTCGTTTGAACCGAAGGACGACAAGAAAAACCAGGCCATGCAGGCCGGCGCTCGTCCCTATCCCGCCCCGCCCTTCCCCGAGCAGCACCAGGCCAAGCCCGGCGAGGAGTACAAGCTCGACCCGGCCCCGATGTACGACGCACCCTTCTACAAAGGCTCGGGCAAGCTTGAGAACAAGGTCGCCCTGATCACCGGCGCCGACAGCGGCATCGGTCGCGCCGTGGCGGTGCTGTTCGCTCGCGAAGGCGCGGACGTGGCCATCGCCTATCTGAATGAGGACAAGGACGCCGAGGAAACCAAGGCCGCCGTCGAGAAGGAAGGCCGCCGCGCCATCCTGCTGCCTGGCGACGTGGCCGATCCGGCCTACGCCAAGGCGGCGGTCGAAAAGACCGTGGCCGAGTTCGGCCATCTGGACATCCTGGTCAACAACGCGGCCTTCCAGGAGCACGTTCTGGACTTCGAGGACCTGACCGAGGAGCACTTCGACCGCACCCTGAGGACCAACCTCTACGGCTATTTCCACATGGCCAAGGCGGCGGTGAAGCACCTGCCGAACGGCGGCTCTATCATCAACACCGGCTCGGTGACCGGCCTGCTCGGCAACAAGGACCTGCTGGACTACTCCCTGACCAAGGGCGGCATCCACGCCTTCACGCGGTCGCTGGCGACGCACCTGGTCGAGAAGGGCATCCGGGTGAACGCCGTGGCGCCCGGCCCCGTCTGGACCCCGCTGAACCCGGCCGACAAGCTGGGGCCGCAGGTCGCCGAGTTCGGGGCCAAGACGCCGATGAAGCGGGCGGCGCAACCCGAGGAGATCGCGCCGGCCTATGTGTTCCTGGCCTCGCCGCAGACCGCCAGCTACATCACGGGCGAGATCCTGCCGATCATCGGGGGCTATTCGGGGGGTTAGTGCGGCCAGGCCTCATCCAGCACCTTAGCTTTTCCATCCTTCAAGCTCACCTCCATCGACGGTTCGTCGGGCTTGCCGGCGGCGAACAGCTCGTAGATCACCTTGCCGTCGGTCTGGCGGCTCTCGATCACCCGCACCGGCGAGATCGCCTTGCCCGAGGCGGCGGCGGCGTCATGCACCGGCTTGGGCGCGGTCGACCAGGCGACGTCGCGCTGGGCCTCGACGATCTCCCAGCGTCCGTTCTTCTCCAGCAGGTCGAACTCGATCTCCGAGCCATCGGGCATGACGCCTTCGACGTCGTAGTAGCGACGATCGGCGCGTTCCTTCAGCTCGGCTTCCTTGATGGTCATCCGCGGCGCAGCGGCCTTGACCACCGAGACGACGGCGGTGGGAATGTCCTTGACGGCGACCTCGGTGACCTTGGTCTTGGGCCCGTCCGCCAGGGCCGGCAGCGGCGCGATGACGAGGGCGGCCAGGGTCAGGATAAGACGGCGGTTCATGGGGTCTCCTTGGGGAGTGGGAGGATGCGCGGTTCTAAACCGCCGACGCTGACAACCGCCTGACGCATGCTATGCAGTCGGCTCCCATACGGAGTCGCAGATGGCCCGCCGTGTCGCCCTCGTGTCCCTGCTCGTCGCCGACTACGATGAGGCGATCGCCTTCTATGTCGGCAAGCTGGGCTTCACCCTGGTGGAAGACACCGACATGGGCCACGGCAAGCGTTGGGTGGTGGTCTCGCCCGGGACCGACGGCACGGACTTCCTGCTGGCCCGCGCCACCGGCGAGCAGGCCAAGACCATCGGCCAGCAAGGCGGCGGCCGGGTCTGGCTGTTCCTGCACACCGACGACTTCGCCGGCGACCACGCCCGCATGAGCGCCGCCGGCGTCACGTTCCTGGAAGAACCCCGCCATGAGGCCTACGGCACGGTGGCGGTGTTCGAGGACCTTTCCGGCAATCGCTGGGACCTGTTGCAACCCAAGAGCTGAGTGAAGATGGCCCGTCTGCTGACCCTCATCGCGGCGGTCGCCGCGCTTTCCCTGCCGCTCGCCGCCCAAGCCGCGCCCGCCAAGATCCGCGTGCTCTATCTCGATCAGTCGGTGGGCTTCGTGCACAAGCCGGTCATGCGGCCCAAGGGCGGCAACGGCCCGACGCCCTCCGAGATCGCCCTGGCCGAGATCGCCGCCAAGACCGGCGCCTTCACCGTCGAGTCCACCCAGGACGCCCGCACCATCACCCCCGAAAGGCTGAAGGATGTCGACGTCCTGGCCTTTTACACCACCGGCGAGCTGCCGATCGCGCCCGAGGCCTGGGCGGCGATCCAGAAGTGGGTCGAGAGCGGCAAGGGCGGGTTCGTCGGCCTGCACAGCTCGACCGACACCCATTGGGACTATGCCGGCCCCGGCCAGACCTACACCGCCTTCATCAACGGCAAGTTCGCTGGCCATCCATGGACGCAAGGCACGCCGATCACCGTTCAGGCGTTGGGCGGCAAGGATCCGCTCAACACCGCCTGGCCGGCCCGTTTCGCCTTCGCCGAGGAGATCTATCAGTACTCCGACTATGATCCCGCCAAGGTCCGCGTGCTGCAGGCCCTGGACTTCACCGAGACGCCGTTGAAGCGCCCATGGTTCGTACCGATCACCTGGACGCGCCAGATCGGCCGGGGCCGCCTCTATCACACCAACCTGGGCCACACGCCGAGCACCTGGGAGGATCCGCGCTATCGCGCTCAGCTGGTGGACGCCATCCGCTGGACCGCCCATCGGACGCCGGGCTCAGCCAAGCCCAACGCCGACGAACAGGCCCTGTGGGCGCTGCGCTCGCTGCTGGCCTATGACGGCCGTCCCAAGGCCGAGGTCGAGGCGCGCGTGGCCAAGCTGGCCAAGGCCGATCCGGCCTGGCTGCGCGACGCCGCCGCCCGCACCGCCGCCCTGCGTCCGCTGTGGCCCGCCAAGCCCGACAGCGACAAGGCCCCGTTCGAGGCGGCCTACAAGGCGGTGCTGGACGAGGTGGTCGCCAAGTCCAGCTGAGCTTGAGCCAACTAGCGGCTCTCCACGACGTCCCCGCTGTCGATCGCTCCGGCCGGCAGCGCCGCGCGCTTGTCCCCGCGCACCCGCGTCAGACCGGTGAAGGCGCTGGGCATGCCCTCGGACGCGAAGGTCGGGCCCTCCATCAGCTGATAGTGCAGGTGCGGGAACATCGAGGTCCCTGAATTGCCGACCGCGGCGACCGCCTGCCCCGCCTTGACCGTCTCGCCAGGCTTCACGGTCACACTGCCCTGTTTCAGGTGGCCCAGGGCGCTGAACATGCCGTTGGCGTGGCGGAGGATCACGTGGTTACCCAGCACCAGATTCGGCCGCGCCTTGAAGGTCGACGGATCGAACTTGCCGTCGTCGGTCTGGCCGTTCTCGATCTCGACCACCACGCCATCGGCGGGCGCCCGCACCGGCAGGGCGAAGCTGAGGTGGTTCTCGTTGCGGGCCGGGTCCCCGACGACCCGCCGCCCCTCTCCATCGACGCGAACCAGATCGTACGAATAGCGCATGGCGTTGCTGGAAAAGCCGAAGCTCACCAGAGCCGGATGGCTGTAGTCCCAGCGCCGATGGTGCGAGAGCAGGTCGTGACCGTCCCAGACCAGCACCTTGCCCGCCAGCGGCAGGGTCAGCTTCAGGGCCGACACTGGCGGCGCGCGCAGGGCGGCCTTGGCCGAGCCGGTGACCGAAGCCCCTTCGCCCTCGCTGGGCGACAGCTCGACCTCGACGCGGACCGCGCTGGGCGCGATGTCGGCGGGGATCACAGGAAACGGATTGAACGCCAGCCGCGCCTCGCCGGGCTTCAGGGGCGCGAAGGCCAGAGCCTTGATGGACGGGGCCACGCCGTTGCCATCGACACGGCGCTCCAGCACCTCGCGGCCAGAGGCGTCGGTGACGTACACGCGCAGTTCGGAGACTTCCAACGGCTTGTCGCCGTCGTTGCGGACCAGGATGTCGAAATTGGCGCTGGGGCCGGCGGCGGTGGGCTCCAGCCAGGGTCGTTCCGGCAGGATCTTGATGGTCTGGGCGGCGGCCGAGCCGGCGCCGGCGGTCAGCAGCAGCACCAGGGCCGCGGCGGTCTTCATCGTGGTCATAGGGTCCCTCCCGAACCGGACCCTGCCATGCGCGTTCGCCGCGCGCCGCTTAAACCTCCGTCATGTCGGGCCCGAACGCCCCGGCGGCGTAGGTTCGCAACTGGGCGGCGATATCGCTGGGCCAAGCCTCGATCCGGGCCTCGAAGGCTACATCGTTCCCTGCGAACAGGGCCCGCATGGCCTCCTCGAAGCCTGGGAGGTCGCCGCCGATCGCGGAGGCGAAGCGATAGGCCGCCTCCCTCGCCGCGCGGGCGCGATCGGGACCTTCGCTCTCGCGGCGCGCGGCCTCGACCAGCTTGCGCAGCGCCACCGAGGCTCCGCCCGGCTGCTTCGCCAGCCAGTCCCAGTGGCGCGGCAGCAGCGTCACTTCGCGCGCGACGACACCCAGCTTAGGCCGCCCCCGTCCGCGCGGAGCTTCCTCCGGCGGGGCCAGACGCGCGGCCAGTGCTTCCGGCTCCCCGCTGAGATCGAAGTCGACGCCCCGGCCATCGGGGCCGAAGATCAGCACGCCCGCCTCCCCCGACAGCTGCTGGGCGGCCAACGCCGCGTCCAGGCGCGACCCGACGGCTACGCGGTCGTGGCCGTGGAAGACCGCGAACTGTCCGTTCTCGTCTTCCGACATCACATCAAACCCGTGGCGTTCAGCGCCGCGATCCAATGCCCGCGGCGCTCTTTCAATCGGCTGTCTCGCCCGAACCTGTCCAGCCCCTCGACGTCGATCGCCTCGACGGGTTCAAACAGGAAGGCCTCGGCGCCGTGCGCATTCCAGGCCGCCTGCAGGCTCTTCTCGCGATGCGAGCCTTGGCGCAGCGAAAACCAGACCCCGTTTTGGCGCGTGGCGAGATCCGGAGTCGCGCCCACCCAAGCCTGATCCGTGGCCACACAGCGCACGGCGTAGATCCCCGCCTCGACCTTGCGTTCCTTGTAGGCGCGCAGCAGCGCCTTTGCGTTCGGACATGATGAGCCTCCTCAAGGTCCTTGAGGCTCGCTTTTACCCGGACGAAATATAAAGTCAATAATATCCGGGTAAATTACTCGAGGCGACCTAGCTTGCGGGCCGGTAGGCGATATAGCCTCGCTCGACCATGCGCCGGGTGGCCTCGTAGACCGCCGACAGTTCTTCATAGGTCGAGCGCAGGTGCGCCAGGCGCGCGACCTGGGCCTCGGAAAGGGTCGCGCCCGCCTCGGTCATCGACGCGGCCTCGGCCACCCACTTGGCGCGGGCCGTGGCGGCGGCGACGGCAAGCCTTTGAAAGCGTTCCGCATCGGCGTGGGCGACGGTCGCGCCCAGCACCGCCTTGTTCGACGCGAAGGCGGTGTAGTCGATCTGCTCGAGATAGCCGCGCAGGCGTCGCTGAACCTGGGGATCGACGTCGCTGGGCTCGAAGTGGTCGCTGGCGCGGCGGGTGCTGGAAGTCATGATCGCCATGACGGCCTCCGATCCGGCCGAGACGGCCGTTCCGAAATCAAGCCTGCGCCTGACAGCTTAAGGACGGGTTAGCCTTGTCGTCCCCGTCCCTGGCCTAGTTGAGCAGCTTGCGGAAGCTGATCCGCACGGTGCGGCCCAGCGGGTCCAGATAATCCTTCTGGTAGGCCTGGGGCGTGACGCCGTTCTGATCGCGGACCGTCTGTTTGGCGTCCAGCAGGTTCTCGACGTTCAGCGAGACCTGGGCCCCCTTCAGGATCGGGAACTTGTCGACCGCCTTCTTGCGCGCCGGAGCGCTGAAGTTGGCGAAGAGATTCACGCCGACCGTCGCCAGATCCGAGAAATACAGGGTTTGGCCGCCGCTCGCGCCGCCATTGACCCAGGTCGAGGCTTTCCAGGATCCGCTGAAGCGCACGCCCACGCCGTCCTTGAAATACCCGCCCTGGACCTGAACCTCGTGCCGCGCCTGGCCGCTGCGCGAATTGATCGCCGAGCCGTCCAGCTGGTCCAGGACCGGCAAGCCCTCGCGAATGGTGACCTCATCGGTCAGGCGCCAGGTGTGATAGACCGAGATCTGGAATAGGCCTTGCCCCGGACGCATCATGCCCGGCGGCGGACCGCCGAAGCCGCCTCCGCCAGGACCGCCACCGGGGCCGCCGCCACCGCCGGGCGGACCGCCGAAACGCATGCCGCCGCCACCGAAACGGCCGCCGCCGCCAGGGCCGGGTCCCCCGAACGGATCGGTCGGCGCGGCCTTGCCGACGGCCTTGAACAGGTTGAAGCCCCAGCGGATGTTCTCGCTCTCGGCGCTGGCGAAATTCACCGGCCGGGCGTCGATGGCCAGCAGGCGGCCCGAGGCGTCACGGGTGAAGCGCTCGGGGAACGCGGCCTCCAGGTCCGGCGTGACGGCCGGGAATGTGGAGATCATGTTCTTGGTCTGCGCCCGCGTATAGGTGGCGTTGAAGGTCAGCTCGGTCTTGTCGAACGGCTTGAAGTTGACGCCCAGCTTCTGGACCTGGCGGTTGTCGTTGCGCAGGGCCGCGTTGCCGCCGTCGGTGCGCGAGATGATCACCGTCTGGCCGGTCGTGAAGTCGAAAACCGAGACGTTCGGGGTCACCACCACCGGATCGTTGATCTGGTTGGTCGAGGGCGCGCCCTCCTCGTCGGTGTAGCTGGCGATGAAGCTGATCTTCTTGATCGGGCTCCAGTTCAGGCCGCCGCCTAGCGTGGTCAGCCCGCCCAGGTCCGACAGGTTGTCGTAGCCGAGGTTGAAATTGGCCGAGAGATCGCCGGCCTTGGCCAGGAAGCCCTGCCGCGTGCTGGTGAGCGGCAGGTTGAAGCTGCTTTGAAAGCTCTCGGTGGTGCGGGTGATGTCGCGCGTCGTGGCCACGCCCGAGCGGACGGTCTTGCTGTCCAGGCCCTTGCTGTTGGCCCCGAGCTTGAAGGTGGTCTGCACAGGGCCGGCCGGCAGCTGGAAGGCGTTGCCGTTCAGCACGAGCTCGGCGCTGGCCGAGGTCGAGACCGAGTGGGCCGTGTCGGCGGCGGCGTACTTGTAGAGGCTGGGCGAGACGTAGCCGAACGGATTGACCGTCGGATCACCCGCCGCCAGCGCCGCCTGGAAGGCCGAGGCGTCCAGGCCGCGCCCAGTCGTGGTGTCAGTGACGGTGCGGTCGAAGTCGCCGGTCAGGTTCCAGCGCCAGTCCTTGACCCGGCCGTTGGCGGCGGCGCTGACCTGCGTGCGCAGCGTGTCGACATCGCGCGCCATGGCGCCGGGCAGGTCGATGAACCGGTAGCCGGTCACGGCGTTGGCGAACGGCGAGAACGGGCTGCCCGCCGGCAGGGTGAAGGTCACGCCCGGCAGGCCCAGCAGGGCGCGGCTGGTGGTGTCCTCCAGATTGCCGCTGAGGGTCAGCTGAGTCTGCTTGTTGAGATCGCGGCTATACGAGGCGCGCACCGTGGACTTGTCGATCTGCGACATCAGCGAGCGGTCGCGCGTCAGGTCGCCGGTGTTGTAGCGGTTGGCGCCCGAGACGTAGTCGGCGAGCCCGGCTCGGCCGATCAGGGCGGAACTGGGAACGCCGGCGAAGGTCACCGTGCTCCCGATCGCGGCCGATAGGGCCGGATCGATCTCGGCGCCGCCAATGCCGCCGATGTTGCCCACCAGGTCGAACGGCTGGCCGTTCGGCGTTCGGACGATGTCGCGGTCCTTCTCCAGCAGATACGGATCGTGCTGCATCTGGACGTCCACGTTCCAGCGCCGATCGCCGTCGATGTGCACGCGATTGCCGCCAGCGTTTGGGGTCACGCGTCCGCCGTCGGTAGCGACCGTGGCCGCGGCCTGGGTCATCAGGGCGTTGTAGTTCTTCTTGAGGATGATGTTCACGACCCGCTGGTCGGCTTTGTAGCCGTAGCTGAGCGCGACCTCTTCCGGCAACACCTGGAACTTCTCGATCGCCTCCGGCGGGATGCCCTGGATCTCCTGGAAGCCCGATATGCGACGGCCGTTGATCAGCAGCACCGGCCCGCCGCTGCTGTCGCGGCCGCGTGTGCTGGTGGTCTGCGGGGTCAGCATGGTCAGCAGTTCGCCGATATTGGCCGCGCCGAAGCTCTGGATCTCGGCCTCGTTCAGCTCGATCTCGGGCTCGATATTGCCCTCGACCTTGCCGCGCGGGTCGGCCTGGACGGTCAGCCCCTCGACCTCGTTGGGACCGTCGTCCTTGGCCTGCGGCTTCTTTTGCCCCTCATCGTCGAGGGCGACTTCGGTCGAGACGGCGGGCGAAGCCAGGGGCGCGACCCCGGCGACGGTCGTGGGATCGAGCGCGGCGGCAACCAGCCCGTAGAGAAGCACGGTCGAAAGGGTCATTCAGGCCCGCGAAACAGGAGTGACGGAAGACGCCGATGCTCATCGACGCCAACGCTGGGTTGTCGCTCCTTACGGGCCGGAGCCCCGCCTCGCAACGCCCCCCGGCGTTATCAAAAGGCAATGCAGCATAAAGCGCACACTGGTGTGTCTTCGAGCGCCAATATCGCGCCCGAAGCCTTGAATTTTCGTCACATTTCGGGCGAAGCCGCGCCAAATCGGAAATGATGTTACAAATCAGAAACGAACAAGGCCGCACGCCTTGGCGGCGTTGCCCAGAACGCAATCCCAAACCGCTCGCCAGCGCTTTCCGACCAGCGGCGCAACCTCCACGTGCTAACGTTCCAGGAAGGCCTGAAAGCCGCCGTAGATCATGCGCTTGCCGTCGAACGGCGCGTTGTCCATGGCCCCTTTCAGGCGCTTGTCCGCCATGACCTTGGCGTTGACGGCGTCGCGGGTCTCGCGGTCCTTGTAAGTGATCCACGAGAACACCACGACCTCATCCTCCTTGGCCTGCACGGCGCGCGGGAATGAGGTGAGCTCGCCATAGGGAACGTCGTCGGCAAAGCATTCCACGTAGGAGAGCGCGCCGTGCTCCATCCAGACCTCGCTGCCCAGACGGGCCATCTCCCTATAGGCGTCGAGCTTGTCCTTGGGGACCGCGAGTACGAAACCGTCGACATAGGCCATGACGTTCCTCCTTGATCGTCGTTGACGGACCAAGGACGTTGGACAGGTCTTCGTTCCGACAGCCTATCGCGCGTCCTGGCGAATTTTCTCGATCAGCGCCTGGATGGCCCTGGCGTGACCGCCGTTCAGGTCGCCGGCCGGGAAGATGTCCAGCGGCATGTCGGGCGAAAGGCCCCTGCCCTCAAGATCCTCGCCCTTGGAGCCCTTGTAGAGTTCGGCGGGCAGGGCCAGGGCCCAGCCGTTCGGCAGGGGCTTGGGCAACTGGTCCGAGAACGCGCCGCGCGTCGTGGCTCCGACCTGCTTCACGTTCGGCAGGGCCTTCATCATCAGCGAGAACGTCTCGCCGGCGCTGACCGTGATGTCGCTGGTCACCAGATAGACCGGCCCGGTGAAACGCGTCCCGCTGGCCGGCTCGATGCGCACCGGCTGCGGCGCCGCCTTGGCTCCGACCGCGACCTTGGCATAGGCGACACGCGACTGGTCGGCGAACCGGGCGGCGACCCGGGCGCCGATGGTGTCGTAGCCGCCCCGGTTGTTGCTGACGTCGACGATCACCGCCTTGGCGCCGGCGAAGGCGCCCATGGCCTCGTCCAGCACCGCGTCCAGCGGCCGAGGATCGTCCGGCGCGGTGTTCTTGGCGAAGGCGCCCATGGTCACCAGGTTCAGATAACCGATGTCGTCGACCCGGCCCCAAAAGACCCGATTGTTGGCCGCCTGCCGCCCGCGCCCTTGCAGCACCTGGGTCAGGATCCCTTCGCGATAGGCCTGCAGCCAGGCCTTCTCGTCGCCGGCGGGATCGGCGGCGTGTACGCGAACCAGCGTCGGGGAGTCGCCCGGCTCCAGATCCCGCCGGGCCCCATCGACCATGCCGTGCAGCTCGACATGCGGATCGTCCAGCCCGGCCAGCAGGCCCGACAGCGCCGCCCACAGCTGGGCGTCGGTGGCGCTCGGCGAGACCTTGCCCAGCGCTTCGGCCTTGCGCGCCTTCCAGTCCAGGCCCCGCTCGGCCGAGCGCGGATAGACCTCGGCGAAGGTGTCGGCGGCGAAGGCGACGATGCGCTCGGGGGTCCAGCCGGCGGCGCTGATGCAGGCGTTGGGCAGATTGGGCAGGCGATCGAACAGATAGCGCGTGCCGCCGTCGGGATCGCCGGTCAGGGTGATCGCCCCCTGCCCCTCGGCCCGCCACGAGGTCAGCACGCCGTCGGGATCGGGTTCGCGGCGCGGATCGGGATAGCAGGCCTCGCCGGCGGTCTGGAACAGCTGCGCCCCCTCGGGCCCGAACTGCACGATCCAGCCATACCCCCGCGCCTTCCAGGCGCCGCGCAGCTCGGACGCCACCGAACCGCCCTTGGGCTGGACGGGCCAGAACGGACTCTCGGCAAAAGCCGGCGCGGCGACGGACAGAAGGGCGGCGGCCGCCAGGAGACTCAGACGTTTCATGAGCGCGACGGTGGAGATGTCCCCGCCGCCGCGCCAGTGAAATCGCCCCTACTCGGTCTTCAGATAGATTTCCGACCCCTGCTCGCGGAACTTCTCGCTCATCTCGGCCATGCCCAACTCGGCGCTGTTGGGCGCCTTGCCGGCCGCGAAGTCGCGGACTTCCTGGCTGATCTTCATCGAGCAGAACTTGGGACCGCACATCGAGCAGAAGTGGGCGGTCTTGTGCGCCTCCTTCGGCAGGGTCTCGTCGTGGAACTTGCGGGCGGTCTCGGGGTCCAGGCCCAGGTTGAACTGGTCCTCCCAGCGGAACTCGAAGCGCGCGCGGCTGATGGCGTCGTCCCACATCGCCGCGCCGGGGTGACCTTTGGCGAGGTCGGCGGCGTGGGCGGCCAGCTTGTAGGTGATGACGCCGGTCTTGACGTCGTCGCGGTCCGGCAGGCCCAGGTGCTCCTTGGGCGTGACGTAGCAGAGCATCGCCGTGCCGAACCAGCCGATCATCGCCGCGCCGATGGCCGAGGTGATGTGGTCGTAGCCAGGCGCGATGTCCGTGGTCAACGGGCCGAGGGTGTAGAACGGGGCCTCGTGGCAGTGCTTCAGCTGCTCGTCCATGTTGGCCTTGATCTTGTGCATGGCCACGTGGCCCGGGCCTTCGATCATCACCTGGACGCCATGGTTCCAGGCCACCTTGGTCAGCTCGCCCAGGGTGCGCAGCTCCGAGAACTGGGCCTCGTCATTGGCGTCGGCGGTCGAGCCCGGACGCAGGCCGTCGCCCAGCGAGAACGACACGTCGTAGGCGCGCATGATCTCGCAGATCTCGTCGAAGCGTTCGTAGAGGAAGTTCTCCTTGTGATGCGCCAGGCACCACTTGGCCATGATCGAGCCGCCGCGCGAGACGATGCCGGTGACCCGCTTGGCCGTCATCGGGATGAACGGCAGGCGCACGCCGGCGTGGATCGTGAAATAGTCGACGCCCTGCTCGCATTGCTCGATCAAGGTGTCGCGGAAGACCTCCCAGTTCAGGTCCTCGGCCACGCCGTTGACCTTCTCCAGCGCCTGGTAGATCGGCACCGTACCGATCGGGACGCTCGAGTTGCGGATGATCCAGTCGCGGATGTTGTGGATGTTGCGGCCGGTCGACAGGTCCATGACCGTGTCCGCGCCCCAGCGCGTGGCCCACACCAGCTTGTCGACCTCGTCGGCCACGGTCGAGAGCACCGCCGAATTGCCGATGTTGGCGTTGATCTTGACCAGGAAGTTGCGGCCGATCGCCATCGGCT
>CBIHOB010000022.1:0-62597 GCA_966211605.1 uncultured Caulobacter sp. | reverse complement strand
CAGGCGCCGGACATCATGACCTATGACAGCACCACGGGTTCCCAGGTGTTCGTCGGCGGCCAGCGCGGCGGCGGCACGGCGGTATCGGCCTTCAACGCCCAGACCGGTTCGGCGGCGGCCCTGAACGGCGACCTCAGCCGCCCGGGGCTGGTCTCGTCCTGCGCGGTCGACGGCGTCACTGGCGAGTCCTACGGCGTCACCTCCGACCGGCCGGGCCAGATCAGCGTCTCGGGTCGCGACGACCGGGGCGAGCGTTACCAGTTCACTCGCAGCGACGGCCGCACCGAGATCTGGGACCCGCGCTATGAGAACCGCTGTTTCCGTTCGGGCCTGGGCCTGGGCGGCGGTCAGCCTGGGCGTGGCGATCCGCGATGCTGAGGCCGATCCCGGTTCCTGGTCTGGTCCTGAGCCTGGCCGCCTTCGCCCTGGCGGCTTGCGGGCGACCCTATTATCCGCCGTACCATCCCGGCCCGATCGGCCCCCCGCCGCCCGTCGCGCCGCGCGCCGACCAGGTGACGCCGCCTCCGCCGCCGATCGACGCGATCCGGCCGCGCATCCCCTAGGTCTGGAGGGGGGCTAGGGTCTGGAGGAGGGCGCGGATCACCGCGCCTTGACGTCCCGGGCCGCCTTGGTCAGTTGCACGAATTCGGCTCGGAGGCCGTCAGGATCCTCGCCCCGCGCGCCCTGCGCCAGGGCGGTGATCGCCGGCCAGCCGAAGGTCTCGTCAAGCCACGGATCGCCCCGCAGCTTCTGGCCATAGGCCGCCACCGCGACGGCGAAGCGGGTCGACTCCGGCGCCGCCGAGAGGCTGGCATAGGTGTCAGCCCTGCCGATCGGGCGCTCGATCAGCTTGGACGTCGTCCCGCCCGGCGGCTTGTAGCGCACCTTCAGGAAGGCCAGTTCGCCCGAGGTCGCGGCCGATGCGACGGGCTTCTGGTCGCCGTAGCGCAGCGGGTCCGACGAGGGCCGCGCGCCGGCCGGCGTGATCTCGTACAGCGCCGTCACCGACGCCCCGGCCCCGACCTCGCCGGCGTCGACCTGGTCGTTGTTGAAGTCCTCGCGGTTCAGCAGGCGAGTCTCGTAGCCGATCAGCCGGTACTCGCTGACCCGGGCAGGATTGAACTCGACCTGGATCTTCACGTCGTCGGCAATGGGAAAGAGGCTGGCCTGGAAATCGTCGCGCAGCAGCTTGCGAGCCTCGTTCAGGGTGTCGACATAGGCCGCCACGCCGTTGCCGTTCTGGGCCAGGGCCTGCATCATCGTGTCGTTGTAGTTGCCCCGGCCGAAGCCGTAGACCGACAGGTAGACGCCGCTCTTGCGCTGGTCGGCGACGAAATCCTTCAGTCGGGCGGGATCGGCGACGCCAACATTGAAGTCGCCGTCGGTCAGCAGGATCACCCGGTTCACGGCCGTCTTGTCGAAGTTCTGCCTGGCCAGGGCGTAGGCCAGTTCAAGGCCTCGGCCACCGGCTGTCGATCCGCCCGCCTGCAGGACCTCGAGGGCGCAGCGCATCTTCAGCTTGGAGCGGCCGTCGGTTGGCGACAGGACCGCCCCGGCCGAACCGGCATAGGCCACCATCGCCACCCGGTCCTGCGGGCGCAGCTGGTCGATCAGCACGTTCAGCGCCTTGCGGGCCAGGGGAAGGCGGTCAGGGCTCATCATCGAGCCCGAGGTGTCGATCAGGAAGACGAGGTTCAGCGGAGGGGCGTCGGCGCGCGGGGCGGCATAGCCCTGCAGGCCGATGTGCAGGATCTGACGCTCCCTGGACCAGGGCGACGGCGCGACCGCCACCGTAGCGCGGAACGGCGTCTGAGCGCTGGTCGGGCGGGCGTAGCCGTAGTCGAAATAGTTGACCAGCTCCTCGACCCGGATGGCGTCGCGCGGCGGGGCGGCGCCATCGTTAAGGAAACGGCGGACGTTGGCGTAGGCGGCCGTGTCGACATCGATCGAGAAGGTCGAGACCGGCTCCTCGGCCACGCGCTTGACCGGATTGGCCGCCGCGCCGGGATAGCGCTCGGTGTCAACCCGCAGGTCGGGGCGTGACGGCGCGTAGCGCGGTTGAACGGGCCGCAAGGGCAGGGGCGGCGGGGGCGTGAGGTTCGCCGAGGCGGGAGGCGGCGGCGGCGGAGGGGGAGGAGGTGGCGGTGGCGCGCCAGCCGGCGCGGCGAACTCCATGATCGGCGCGCGGCCCACGCTGGACGGCGCGTGCTTCATCACGCCGGAGACACGGACATCGCTGACTTGGTCGGTGGGGAAGCCCAGGGCGGAGCAGACCTCGGGGGTGACCACGCCGTCGCCGGGCAGGGGCAGGGCCGAGGCCGGCGTCGCGCCGATCATGGCCAGGGACAGCAGGCTGACGCCCGCGACGCGAAGTCCTCGACGAACCATGGCCGATCTCCCTGCCTGTGCTGCAACATCAATTACAAGCGTAATATGACGAAAGCTGGGCGCTAGCGGGATCAACCCTGGGGGCGATTTCGGTCGGGGTCTACGGCGCGATGGTTTTCAGGAATGTCGGCGGCTTGCGATGGTGCGTAGCCTGTTCGTATGCGTAGCCCAGGTTCAAGAGCAGCTTCTCGCTCCAGGCCGGGCCGATGAAGGACAGGCCAACGGGCAGGCCGGTGACATCGCCCATCGGCACGGTCAGGTGCGGATAGCCGGCCACGGCGGGCAGGGTGGTCGACGAGCCGCCGTAGTTGTCGCCGTTCAGCGGATCGATGGTCCAGGCCGGTCCTGTGGTCGGGGCGACGATGGCGACTGCGCCGGTGTCCTTCAGGATCTTGTCGATGCCTTCCGGGCCGGCCAGCCGCTTGGAGTCGGCCAGCGCCTTCAGGTAGTCGGGATCGGAGAGGCCCTTGGTCTGCTCGGCCTTTTCGAAGGTTTCCTGGCCGAACCATTCCAGTTCCTTGGAGGACGCCTTGTTGAAGGCGATCAGGTCGGCGAGCGTGCGGCTGGGGACCTGTTTTGGATCGGTCGAGGCCAGGTAGGCGGCCATGTCGGCCTTCAGTTCGGTATAGAGCACCACGCCCTCGGCCTTGCCGACCGGGCCCTCGTCGAAATCCTTGACGTCGACCAGGACCGCGCCCTGGGCCTGCAGCTCTTTCAGGGCCTGCTCGAACACCGCGTCGGTCTTGGGCGAATAGCCGGTGTAGAAGCGCGCCACAGCCAGCTTCACGCCCTTCAGCGCGTTCTTGGAGAGGCAGGCGGCGTAGTCGGTCTTGTGGGCGTCGGCGGCCTTGGTCGCCGGATCGGCGGGATCGCTGCCGGCGATCACCGTCAGCACCTTGGCGGCGTCCTCGACCGTGGTGGTCATCGGCCCGGCAGTGTCCTGGCTGTGACTGATGGGCACGATGTGGGTGCGTGACACCAGACCGACGGTGGGCTTGAGGCCCACCAGGCCGTTGATCGCGGCCGGGCAGGTGATCGAGCCGTCGGTCTCGGTGCCGATCGCCAATGGAGCCAGGCCGGCCGCCACCGCCGCGCCCGAGCCGCTGGACGAGCCGCAGGCGCTGCGGTCCAGGACGTAAGGGTTGCGCACCGTGCCGCCCACGGCGCTCCAGCCGCTGATCGACTTGGGCGAGCGGATATTGGCCCATTCCGACAGGTTGGCCTTGCCCAGGATGACGAGGCCGGCGTCGGTCAGGCGCTTGACGATCGGGGCGTCGCGATTGGTGACATTGTTCTTCAACGCCAGCGAGCCGGCGGTGGTGGCCGTGTCGTCGGCGCTCTCGATATTGTCCTTCAGCAGGATCGGAACGCCGTGCAGCGGCGAGCGGACCTTGCCGGCCTTGCGTTCGGCGTCCAGGGCCCGGGCGTCGGCCAGGGCGTGCGGGTTGGTCGTGATGACGGCGTTCAGGACGGGGTTCCTGTCCCTGATCACCGCCAGATAGCCCTTGGTCGCCTCCTCGGCGGTCTGGGCGCTGGCCGTTCCCGCCATGAGAGCGATGGCGGCGGCGCCGGCCAGATGGGCGAACTTGGTCATGGACGTTTCCCCGAACGCGGCCGCGACTCCCGCGCGGCGCGGGAGGCAGCATGAAGTCAAAAATCCGCGCCCGCCAATAAGCTTGGAGACCCCCCGTGCGCGATCAGACGAAGATCGCCACGTTCTGCCGCGCCAGGATCAGCGGCTGGCCCCGGCTGTCCCATAGATGCATCTCCTGGGTGGAATAGCCGTCCCCGATGGTCTCGGCCCGGCTGCGCAGCAGGCGCCAGCCGTCGTCGTCCTCGCCCTCTCCGGTTTTTGGGGGAAGGCCAACCACGTCCAGCGACCAGGTCATGGTCGAGATCGGCCCGAACGTCTTGAACAGGGTCATGGCCGGCGGCGGCGGCGCGTCGCCCAGAGCGATCAAGGCCGACAGCGAGCGGGCGGCCGCATCGCGGTGACGGATCCACAGCAGGTATTCCGGCGGCTCGCCCGTGCCCGGCCGGCCGCCGCCGGCGACCCGAAACTCGAACTGGCGGATGAAGCTGGGGGCCTGGCTGGTGTCGCCCTTGTGGAAGGGCTCGCATTGGTCGGGCGGGGGCACGGCGGGGCAGGGGACGTCGGCATGGGCGGGCAAGTGCGACTGGCGATCGGTCCCGAAGGTTAAGGTCCCGTGGGTGGCCACGCCCTGTTCGCCGACCAGGTCGACGGCCGCGAACAGGGTCGATTTGCCTTGGCGCAGCGCCCTGACCTCGATCGACAGCTCGCCCGCCGCCGGTCCGACGAAGGCGAACTGGGCCGAGCGCAGGGGCGGGGCCTGGGGGAAGGCGCGCCGGGCCGCCTCGACGCAGAGGGCCGCCGACAGCCCGCCATAGGTGGTGCGGCCCTGCTTCCAGTCGTCGGGGACATGGGCGGCGTAGCCGGCCTCGGTGGCGGTGATGGCGGCGATGAGGTCGGTGTAGCGGGTCATGACGACGAGGTTCGTTTTCTTTCGCTACGGAAGTCAAGCCGGCTTCCGATCCGGGCGTCAGCGCGCCCGATCGTCTTCTGTCGCCTTCAGGAACCAGTCCCGCAGCTTCAGGATGCGCGGAAGCTTCGGGTTCTCGGCCCGCCAGACGAAGTTGTGGCCAGTCTCGACGTCGATCGAGCCCGGCAGCGGGCGGACCAGGCGGCCTTCGTCCAGGTCGCGCTTGGCGTAGCCGCCGCGCGCCAGGGCGAAGCCCAGCCCCTGCGTCGCGGCGTCCAGCATCATGGCCGAACCGTCGAAGCCCAGGGCCGGCCGCTGTTCCGGGGGCTCGATGCCCATGGCGCGGAACCATACCGACCAGGGCAGGTCGGTATGGCGCAGCAGCGGGGCCGACAGCAGGTCCTCGGGCTTCTGGATCGGATAGCGGGCCAGCAGCGCCGGGCTGCATACCGGAAAGATGCGCTCGTCCATAAGCCGGACCGACTCCATGCCCGCCCAGGGGCCGATCCCGTAGCGCAGAGCGACATCGACGCCATCGGTCGCCAGGTCTGCGACCCGGTCCTCGACCCGGATGGTCAGGTCCAGCTCGCCGGTCTCGTTCGACAGCCGCGCCAGTTGGGGCGACAGCCAGCTGGTGGCGAAGGCCGGGCCGGCCGAGATGACGATCGGACCGCTGGCGGCGCGGCGGGCGCTGTCGACGCCCTGGCGCAGGATGCCCATCGCCTCGCCGACCCGGGCGGCCAGGGCCGCGCCGGTGGCCGTGGGCTCCATCTGGTTGCCGCGTCGGGCGAACAGCTGGACTCCCAGCTCGTCCTCCAGCTTGCGCACCTGCTGGCTGACCGCGCCGTGGGTCACAAACAGCTCCTGCGCCGCACGGCTATAGCTCCTGTAGCGCGCAGCGGCCTCCAGGGCGACGAGTGACGAGAAGGGAGGCAGGCGCATGTCGAGAGCCAGGGATGTTAGCTTGGCTCACAACTTCCCGCAGATAGCATCGTTCGTAAAGCGCGAATGGTTTTGGCATGGTCCTCATCGCGGCGCCGCCCTTGCCCCCCACACACCTTTCGAGGACGGACGATGATCAAGACCCTGTTTCTCGCGGGCGCGCTGACGCTTGCTCTGTTCACCGGCGCCGCCGTGAAGGCCCCGCTGCTGACCCACGACAACTTCGCCTGGGCCGAGGGCATCACGCCGCACACCGTGCGCTGATCCCGTGTCCACCCTAGCAAAAAGGCCCGGAGGACGACCTCCGGGCCTTTCTCATGCATGGCCTTCTCTCTTGCGGGAGAAGGGAGCGGTTCTACTTGCCCGCCGCCGTCAGGGCGTCCATCAGCTCCGGCACGGCGGTCTTGTAATCGGCGACCAGGCCGTAGTCGGCGACCTGGAAGATCGGCGCGTCGGCGTCCTTGTTGATCGCGACGATCACCTTGGAGTCCTTCATGCCGGCCAGGTGCTGGATGGCGCCCGAGATGCCGATGGCGACATAGAGCTGCGGCGCCACGACCTTGCCGGTCTGGCCGACCTGGTAGTCGTTCGGGGCGTAGCCGGCGTCGACGGCCGCGCGCGAGGCGCCGACGGCGGCGCCCAGCTTGTCGGCCAGCGGCTCGATCACCCGCTGGAATTCCTCGGCGGAACCCATGGCGCGACCGCCCGAGACGACGATCTTGGCCGCGGCCAGTTCCGGACGGTCCGACTTGACCATCTCCTCGCTGACGAAGCGGGTCTTGGCCGCGTCGGCGCCGCCGACGGTCTCCACCGAGGCTGAGCCGCCTTCGCCGGCCGCCGCGAAGGCCGTCGGGCGGACGGTGATCACCTTCTTGGCGTCCGACGACTGCACGGTCTCCAGCGCGTTGCCGGCATAGATCGGGCGCGTGAAGGTGTCGGCCGAGACGACCTCGACGATGTCCGAGATCGGGGCGACGTCCAGCTTGGCGGCGACGCGCGGGGCGAAGTTCTTGCCGCCGGCGGTGGCCGGGACCAGGATCGCGTCATAATTGCCCGCGACGGCCAGGACAGCGTCGGCCTGGGCTTCGGCGATGCCGTGACCCAGGGCGTCGGACTCGGCCACCAGGACCTTGCGGACGCCAGCGATCTTGGCGGCCTCGGCGGCGACGCCCGAGACGCCCTTGCCCAGGACCAGCACGTCGATGTCGCCCGAGATCTTCTGGGCGGCGGTCACGGTCTTGTGGGTGCCGTCGCGCAGGTGCGCGTTGTCGTTATCGGCGACGACGAGAACAGCCATTACAGCACCCCCGCGGTGTTGAGCTTGGAGACGAGGTCGGCGGCGGTTTCCACCTTGACGCCGGCCGAGCGCTTCGCGGGCTCGGTGACCTTCACGACCTTGAGGCGCGGCGCAACGTCGACGCCGTAATCGGCGACGGTCTTGCCGGCGATTTCCTTCTTCTTGGCCTTCATAATGTTGGGCAGAGACGCGTAGCGCGGCTCGTTGAGGCGCAGGTCGGCGGTGATCACGGCCGGCAGGTCGACGTCCAGGGTCTGCAGACCGCCGTCGACTTCGCGGGTGACCTTGGCGGCCGAGCCCGACACCTCGACAGCCGAGGCGTAGGTGGCTTGCGGCCAGCCCAGCAGGGCCGACAGCATCTGGCCGACGGCGTTGTTGTCGCCGTCGATCGCCTGCTTGCCCATGATGACCAGGTTCGGGTTTTCCTCGGCGACCACGGCGGCCAGCAGCTTGGCCACGGCCAGGGGTTCAAGATCGGCGTCGGAGGTGATCAGGATCCCGCGGTCGCCGCCCATGGCCAGGGCCGTACGGATCGTTTCCTGGGCTTGCGCGGGGCCGATGCTGACGATGACGACCTCGGTCGCGACGCCCTTTTCCTTGAGGCGCACGGCTTCTTCGACCGCGATCTCGCAGAAGGGGTTCATCGACATCTTGACGTTCGCCAGGTCGACACCCGTCTGGTCCGCCTTAACGCGGGCCTTCACGTTGTAATCGATAACCCGTTTGACCGGGACTAGGACCTTCATCGGTTTCCACCGCCTCCAGGCTGATTTTTCTCGTGGTTGGCAACCGACTTACCCGTTCGGCGCCGCAATGCAAGTTTCCCTTCGCGTAAGCGTAATGCGATAACTGCGCTCTGGTTCAAACGGTTGTACGATTTTGTTGCGCCTGTGCTCGCACGGCCTTTCCACGCGCCGTGTCGCGGCCAATTCCCTTAAGGGCGGAAAGGCGGTAAGGGGCCGCCATGAACAAGACTTTCACCCGCCTGAAGTACATCTTCCTGGGCCTGTTCCTGCTGGGCAGCGCCGGCGTCCTAGCCTATCACGGTCTATGGGTCTGGCCGAAGGAACGTTGCGAGGCGCGCGGCGGGGCCTGGGCCGGCAAGTGGCTGAAGTGCGCGACGGTCTATCCGATCGAGACCCTGACGCGCCGTCCGGCGGGCCTGCCGCCGATCAATGGCGAGAAGCCGGACGCGCCGGCGCCGGCGGCGCAGCCGAAAGCGGCGGAGAAGGCCGCTCCCGCCGCGGCGCCTGACAAGAAATAAAGCTTACCGCGTCGCGCCCGGCTTCCACAGCACGTCGGTGCGACCCTTGTCGTTGCTCCAGCGGGCGGCGACGAACAGCAGGTCCGACAGCCGGTTCAGGTACTTGATCGCGGGCTTGCCGACGATCTCGCCCTCCGTGTTCGATAGCGCCACGCAGGTCCGTTCGGCCCGGCGGCATACGGTGCGCGCCTGGTGCAGGGCCGCGGCGGCCGGAGAGCCGGCGGGCAGGACGAACGAGGTGAGGGGGGGCATCTCGCCGTTCAGCTGGTCGATCTCGCGCTCCAGCCGCTCGACCTGGCTGTCGAGGATGCGCAGCGGCTCCCATTCCGGCTTTCCGTGCTGCTCGGGCGTGGCGAGGTCGGCGCCCAGATCGAACAGGTCGTTCTGGATCCGCTCCAGGATGGCGTCGAGCGTCGCGTCGCCGCCGGTGTGCTGGCGGGCCAGGCCGACGGCGGCGTTGGTCTCGTCGACGCCGCCATAGGCCTCGACGCGCAGCGAAGCCTTGCTGACCGGCGCGCCGGTCGCCAGGCGGGTCGAGCCGCCGTCGCCGGCGCGGGTGTAGATGCGGTTCAGCGTGACCATCGGTCGCGGACTCCCGTTATGCGAAGCGGCGTAGGGTCCCTAGGCGCCCTTGCGCCACCAGAAGGCGGCGGCGACCAGGACGATGATGGCGATGAACTGCAGGAGCACGCGCAGCCGCATCAGCTTGTTCGAATAGGATCGGCCGAAGTCGCCGCCTCGGAACAGGGCGTAGAGGCCCGCCGCCAGGGCGACCAGAACCGCGATCAGCGCGGCGGGAACGAGGAAGTCGAAGACGTGGTTCATGGGCGCGGAAGATAGGCCGGACAAGGCCGCCACGCCATAGATCCCGGAGCCGTAAGGGGCTCCGCCCATGGCCTAGCTTCAAGCGTGCGACTCGGTTCGATGATCGCCGTCCGTTGAGTCAATTCGGCGAACCTGTTCGATGAGCGTATTTGTCGCAGTGACGCTTTGAGAGCGCTCCCATATACAGAAGCCGCGCCTTCGTTCGGCGATTTAAGTTCGTTTTCGCGGTTGCAATACCCTCCCCCTAGCGTTATTGCGCCCGCTTCCTATTTTTCAGTGCGCGTTCGTTGAACACGATCAACCTCCCCCACCGCGGATCGGTTCGACGCCTTTCACTCACCCCAGCGGGGGTAGGAGCTAACCGCAATGGCCCAGAGCGCTCTGCTCTCGACCAACGCCGCGCTCTCCGCGTCCGATCGCGAAGAGGCCATGGCCGAAGTCCGCCAGCTGATCACCGACCTGCGCGACGCCGCGCAGGACGGTCGCCAGCTGGCCCGTCGTTACGCCGACGTTCTTCAGAACGTCGTCGATGAGTACTGCATTGAATTCGAGAAGCGCGCCGAGGCCGCTCTCGCCCGCCTGGAGGCCGCCGCATGAGCTTTGTGTCCGTCAATATCGAGTCCGCCACCGACTCGCCGGTGAAGCTGACCCGTCGGGCCCTCGCCAAGCAGCGCACCCGTGAGCGCGTCCTGGCCGCCGCCCGCCGTCTGTTCAGCGAGCGCGGCTACGAAGGCGCCACCATCCGTGACATCGCCCAGGCCGCCGGCATGTCGACCGGCGCCGTGTTCGCCAGCTTCGCCGACAAGTCGGAGCTGTTCGAAGAGATCCTGACCGCCGACTACGAAGTCATCTACGCCCAGATGACCCAGGCGTCGCGCAACGCCAAGACCGTCGACGAGGCCCTGCTGGGCCTGTTCGCCGTCGCCTATGGCTTCCACGTCGAGCAACTGCCGCTGCTGCGGGCCAGCATCGCCGTGTCGTGGACCCGCTCGGAAGCCGCCGAGCGCCGCGCCCGCACCGACCTGAAGCACATCTTCCGCCTGATCGGCGATGCGCTGCAGCGCGGCGTCGACGAAGGTCAGTTGAAGAAAGATATCGACGCTAAGCTCTTGGCGGAAATCACGTGGGACGTGTATGTCGCCAACTATCGCCGCGCCGTCTACGACGGTTGGTCGGTGGAAGCTCTGCTGGCGCGGCTTTCGGAACAACTGAAAGTCATCTTCGCAGGCGCGCGCGCCTGACGAGGTAACTGGGCGCTCCGTTCGGGGGAACGGAGCGTCTTGGGGACAACGACGCTGGCGTGTTCGAGGGGGACGTGCGTGGGCGTAAGAGACGACCAGAAGGCGGCGACGCGAGAGAAGGTTCTCGAGGCGGCGCGCGACCTGTTCAATGAAGTCGGCTACGACGAGACCACCATCCGCGCCATCGCGGAGCGGGCGGGGGTTTCGGTCGGCAGCGTGTTCACCACCTTCGCCTCCAAGGCGGAGGTGCTGAGCCATGTGATGAACCATCGCCTGACCGAGCTCTATGCCGAGTTCGATCGGGTGGTGCCGTTCCTGCGGGGCAGCACGGCCGATCGCCTGTGCTCGATCTTCGCCATCCACTACGAGTTCGAGACCCGGCGGGTGAAGCTGTTCCTCGCCCATGTCGCCTCGTCCTACAATCCCAACAACGATCCGGGCGTCACGCCCTACGGCCGCAATCCGCGCCTGAACCAGATGCTTCTGGACGTGCTGGCGGAGGGCGTGCGCAAGGGCGAGGTCCGCGCCGAGCTGGACCTGCAGCTGGTCGTCGACGCCCTCAAGGCCGCCTACGCCTGGAACTACCGCATGACGGCCGCGGCCGGCGGGACCCTGCCGGCGGCCGAGATGTCGGCGGTGATGGACAAGCAGATCGCCGTGATCGCCGAGGGCTGGAAGCCGCGGTGAGGCGCTAGCGCCAGTCCTGGCGCTGGGCTTCCGCGTCATACGCCGCGCGGTGGGCCTCGATCTCACCGAGTCGCCCCAGCACCCAATGAGCCAGCTGCATCAGCGGCTGGGCCAGGGACTTGCCCAGATCCGTCAGCCCGTATTCGACCTGCGGCGGCACGGTCGGATAGACCTTGCGCGTCACCATCCCGTCGCGCTCCAGCGCCCGCAGCGTGCGGGTCAGCATCTGCTGCGAGATCCCGCCGATCATCCGCTTCAGCTCATTGAAGCGCCTAGGCTGCTCGTTCAGCGTGGCGATCGCCATGATCGTCCATTTATCGCCCATGCGGCCCAGGATGGCGTTGACCTCTCGGCAGTCGGGCCGGTTGCCGGGTTCGAAGGGCAGGGCGGGCATAGGCATGTGACCAGGCCTCAAACATCTGCGTTCTTGTGAGTTGGGTGGTCTATTTCAATTATCTGGTCAGGAAAACATACCACGAGTTGGAGTAGGTCATGACCGACAAGAAAACGATCGCCATCTTTGGCGCAGGCACGGGGCTGGGCGCTTCGCTAGCGGCCCGTTTCGGCCGTGAGGGCTATCGCGTGGCGCTGGTCGCGCGGCGCGCCGGGCCTCTCAGGGAGCGGGTCGCCGAGCTGGCGCGCGTGGGCGTCGAGGCCGAGGCCTTTCCGGCCGACCTGAACGATCTGGCCGGTCTTCCCGGTCTGGTGCGGGCCATCGAGGATCGGTTCGGAGCCATCGACGTCGCCGTCTACCAGCCGGTCGGCGAAGCGGGATTCGTTCCGGCCGCCGAGCTGGACGCGGCCAAGCTGCAAGCCGCCGCGAGCATCTTCGCCTTCTCGCCGATCGAGGTCTCGCACGCGGTGCTGCAGGGCATGCTGGCGCGAGGACAGGGGGCGATCGTGATCGTCGGTGGGCTGTCGGCGGTGAAACCGATGCCGGGGCTCAGCGGTGTGGGGCCGATGATGGCTGCTACGCGCAACTACATCTTCTCGCTCAACGGCGAGGTGGCGTCGAAGGGCGTGTTCGCCGGCGTGCTGAGCATCGGCGCGATGCTGCAACGCTCGGCGGGGCTGCGCGCCATGGCGGCGGCGGGCGGCCGGCTGGATGAGAAATATCCGGTGCTTGATCCGGACGAGGTCGCACAAACGCTGTGGACCATGGTCGAGCGGCGCGACCGGATCGAGGCGATCGCGCCCTCGTCGCTGGCGGCGTAGAGCGGGAAGGATGGAGGGCGGCGCGTGACCGCCCTCGATGGCTCGGGCCAGCCTTACAGCGTCGCCATGTCGATCACGAAGCGGTAGCGCACGTCGCTCTTGTGCATGCGCCGGTAGGCCTCGTTGATCTGGTCGATCGAGATGACCTCGATGTCGGCGACGATGTTCTTGTCGCCGCAGAAGTCGAGCATCTCCTGGGTCTCCTTGATCGAGCCGATCATCGAGCCGGCCAGGGTGCGGCGACCGGGGATCAGGGCGAAGGCGTTGAGCTGGGCGGGCTCTTCCGGCGCGCCGACCAGCACCATGGTCCCGTCGACCTTCAGCAGGGACAGATACGCGCCCCAGTCCAGCGGCGCCGAGACGGTGCAGATGATCAGATCGAAGGTGTCGGCCAGAGTCTCGAAGGTCTTCGGGTCGTTGGTGGCGTAGTAGTGCGACGCGCCCAGCCGCAGACCGTCTTCCTGCTTGGACAGGGTCTGGCTCAGGACCGTGACCTCGGCTCCCATGGCGTGAGCCAGCTTGACGCCCATGTGGCCGAGGCCGCCCATCCCCAGGATGGCGACCTTCTTGCCGGGGCCAGCGTTCCAGTGGCGCAGCGGCGAGTACAGGGTGATGCCGGCGCACAGCAGCGGGGCGGCGGCATCCAGCGGCAGGTTGCCGGGGATCGACAGGACGTAGTCTTCCTTGACCACGATGTGGTCGGAATAGCCGCCATAGGTCGGGGTGTCCGAGCCCGGCTCGAAGCCGCTGTAGGTCAAGACCAGGCCGGGCTGGTACTGCTCGCGGTCCAGGTCGCGGGCCGCCTTGCAGGTGACGCAGCTGTCGACGAAGCAGCCGACGCCGACCGGGTCGCCTTCCTTGAACTTGGTGACGTTGGCGCCGACGGCGGTGACCACGCCGGCGATCTCGTGGCCGGGGACGATCGGATAGACGCTCTGGCCCCAGCCATTGTCGACCATGTGGATGTCGGAGTGGCAGACGCCGCAGTACTTGATCGCGATGACGACGTCGTCGGGATTGGGCTCGCGGCGTTCGAAGGTGAACGGAGCCAGGGGCGCGCCGGCGGCGGGCGCCGCATAGCCTTTAGCGGTGGCCATTCGGATATTCCTTGACTTGGGAAGGTCCGGCCGGGGAGGACCAGGACGAGGCGTTGTGTGCCATGCGCCGGTCGGGCGGCGTTATGCCGATCCTGCAAAGCTCTTGCATGATCCTGCAAAAGCCGGTGGAGGCCGGTTTTCCTGCCTCGGGCGCGGGCGTAGAACGATGATGTTCCGAACAGCTGGAAAACCAAGCCCTTGAGCGCATCCGACACCGCCGACGTCTATGCGGAGATCGCCCAGCTGGTCGCCCGTTACGCCAAGGACGACGATCCGGCCTCGGCGATCGAGGGCCTGTACCTGACCCGTCGCTGCTCTCCCAGCGGCCGGCTGCACGTCGACCAGCGGCCCTCGTTCTGGCTCGTGGCGGGCGGGCGCAAGTGCCTGACCGTCGGGGACGAGGAACTGCACTACGGCGTTGGCGACTGTCTGCTCGTAGCCTTGGATCTGCCGGCGACCGCGCGGATCACCCAGGCCAGCGACGCCGACCCGCACCTGTGCGTGGGAGTCGCGATCAATCCCGCGCGGCTGGCCGAGCTGATCGGGCGGCTGCCGGAGCAAGCCACCGCCAGTCCGGCCGGCATGCGCGGCGTGGCGGTCAATCCCGCTTCGCCGGAGCTCTTGGACGCCACCCTTCGCCTGCTGCGCCTGCTGGAGCGTCCACAGGACGTCGCGGCCATGGCGCCGCTGATCGAACAGGAGATCCTGTATCGCCTTCTGAGCGGGCCGCATGGCGCGCGGCTGTTGCACATCGTCGGCGGCGAAGGGCAGGGGCGCCGCGTCACCCGGGCCGTGGCCTGGCTTCGCGAACACTTCGCCCAGTCCTTGCGCATCGAGGTTCTGGCCGATCACGTGGGCATGAGCGAGAGCTCGCTGCACCACCACTTCAAGGCCGTCACCGGCATGACGCCGATGCAGTACCAGAAGCAGCTGCGGCTCTACGAGGCGCGGCGGCTGATGCTGGAAGGTCTGGACGTGGGCGAGGCCGGCTATGCGGTCGGCTATCAGAGCCCGTCCCAGTTCAGCCGGGAATATCGCCGTCTGTACGGCCTGCCGCCGGCTCGCGACCTGGAAGCCCTGCGGACCCCGCTGGCGGCCGAGTAGGCGCTGATCTCAACCTAGTGCAGCGTCGCCCTGGGACGCATCCAGTCGGTGAAGGCGCGCGCCTCGCGAGCGTCCGGCTCTTCGGCTTGGGCCAGGTCTTCCAGGGCCATCGCCGCCAGCAGCCAGTCCTCGAGCTCGTCGGCGGTGGCGCGACCGTCCTCCAGCGCCTGCTGGACGACGTCGATCAGCCATTCGACGGCTTCGTCGGTAGTCTTGGTCATGGCGCTATCCTCGTTAACCATGAAGATAGCGATTGCTTGGCTTGAAGACCCTGCGACATAAGGTCGGAGGGCGTGCGCCCCTCGCGGCGGGGTTGCGGCGAGGGGCGGAGGGCGGATCTATTGACCCTTCAGCTTGCGGCCGAAGAACTCCAGGTGGGTCTTGAGCACGCTCAGACCTTTGGTCTTGCTGCCTGGGGCGCTGTGGCGCTCGCCGGGATAGAGCGCCATCTCGAACGGGATCGCCTGCTTCTGCAGCGCCGCCATGAGGCGGGTGCTGTTCTCGAAGATCACGTTGTCGTCGGCCATGCCGTGCAGCAGCAGCAGGCTGCCGGGCTTCAGGTGGTCGATGCGATTGAGGATGTCGGACCTGGCGTAGCCGGCCTTGTTCTCGTCGGGCTTGCCCATGTAGCGCTCGGTATAGGCCGTGTCGTACAGGCTCCACTCGGTGGGCGGAGCGCCCGCGGCGCCGGCCTTGAACGGGGTGTTCTCGGCCGTCAGCAGCATCAGGGTCATGAAGCCGCCATACGACCAGCCCATCACGCCCAGCTTGTCGGCGTCGACATAGGGCAGGCTGGCCAGGAGCCTGGCGCCCAGCAACTGGTCCTCGACCTCGACGGAGCCCAGCTTGCGGTCCAGGGTCCGCTGGAACCTGGCCGAGCGGTTGCCCGTGCCGCGGTTGTCCAGCTTGAAGATCACGTAGCCTGCTTCCAGGTAGGTGCGATCGCTGACCGGCTGCCAGGTCTTGTTGACCTTCTGGGCGTGCGGGCCGCCATAGACCGAGACGATGGCCGGATACTTCTTGGCGGCGTCGAAGCCCTGGGGCTTGAGGATCTCGTAGTACAGGGTCTCGCCGTCGGCGGCCTTCAGCGTCCCGTACTCCGGGACCGGCAGGGTCGAGGCGTAGGGCCAATAGGGGTGACCCTCGGCCAGGCGGTTCTCCTCGATCCAGCGCACGCGCTTGCCGTCGGCGGCGTAGAGCGCCGTCTGCGGGGGCGTCTTGGGATCCTCGTACGTGCCGGCGAAGGCGCCGCCCGTTTCGGCGACCTTGACCTTCCACCAGCCGCCGGCCGAGGTCAGGGCCTTGGGCTTGCCGGGTTTGACATAGCTGACCTCGTACAGGCGGCGCTCCAGCGGGCTGTCCATCGAGGCGGTGAAGATCGCCACCTTGCGGGCTTCGTCGACACCCTCCAGCGCCGATACCGGCCAGTCGCCCTTGGTCAACTGTGCGATCAGCTTGCCGTCGGCGGCGTGGCGGTAGAGGTGCTTGTCGCCGTCCTTTTCCGAAGCCCACAGGAAGCTGCCGTCCTTGAGGGGCGTGAAGTCGTCCCAGACCTCGATGTAGTGCGGGTCCGTGTCGGTCAGGATGGTCTTGCCGGCGCCGGTGGCGGCGTCGAAGGCCAGAAGGTCCAGGGTCTTCTGGTCGCGCGACAGCCGCTGGACATAGACGGTCTTGCCGTCGGCCGACCAGTCGACGCGGGCGACATAGATGTCCTTGTTCGCGCCCAGATCCAGGGCCGTGACCTTGCCGCTGGCCAGGTCGCGGACGAGCAGGTCGACCACGGCGTTCGGGCGTCCGGCGCGCGGATAGCGCTGGTTCACGACGGTCGCGCCGCCCGGGCCGATGTCGGCGCGCGGCACGATGTCGACGCCGCTCTCGTCGACGCGGGTGTAGACGATGCGGGCCTCGTCGGGGCTCCACCAGTAGCCGGTGAAGCGGTCAAGCTCCTCCTGGGCGATGAACTCGGACACGCCGAATGAGAGGGCGTCCTTGCCCTCGGTGGTCAGGGCCGTCTCGGCCCCGCCGGCGACCGGCTTGATGTAGAGGTTCTGGTCGCGGACGTAGCTGACATAGCCGCCCCTGGGCGAGACCTTGGCGTCGACCTCGTCGCCCGGCGTCTCGGTCAGGCGGGTGACCTTGCCGTCGGCGACGCTGTCCAGATACAGGTCCCCGTCCAGCGGGACCAGGATGAAGCGGCCCTGCTTGTCCCAGCTGTATTCGACGATGCCGCGCGCCGACACGCGCGCGCGTTCGCGGCGGGCCTTCTCGGCTTCCGACAGCTCCTTGGCCCCGGAGGAGAGCGCGGCGCTGTCGATCAGGCGATAGGGCTCGCCGCCCTTCACATCGGCCGCCCAGAGGTCCTGCACGTTGGCCGCCTCGGGCTTGCCCTTCAGATAGGTGACGCGCTTGCCGTCCGGCGACAGGGCCACGCCCTTGGCCGTAGGGCCCGACAGACCGGGGTCGGCGAAGATGCGTTCCGGGGTGAGTTTTTCCGCCATGGCCGGGGACGAGAGGGCGAGGACGGCCGCGAGCGCCGTCAGCGAGGGCTTTTTCATGGCGCGGGACGCTATGCGGCCGCAGCGCCGTTGTCAGCAGTGAAGTTGTTTCAGCGCTGCAACGGCGAACCCGCTACCGGCACATCTCCTGGACCGCCTTCAGGTCGATCGGCAGGGGCGGCGCCGGCAGGGCCTTGGCGCGCAAGGCGTCCTCCAGGGTAGTGGGCTGTGGCGGCAGGCCGGGATCGACGTCGGTTTTGTAGAACGGATGGCTCTCGGCCTTCCCCAGGGTGGTGAAGCCGTACCCCTTGTCCTGGTAGAGCTTGTACAGGCGCGTGGCCATGCGCGCCTCGAAGGCGCCGCCGTGCATCAGCAGGACATAGGGGATGTCCTCGCCATACAGGGTCTTGGCCATGGCGCGCGAGCGATCGGCGACGGCGGCCGCGCCGTCCAGATAGGCCTTCTCCAGCTGAGCGATAGCGGCCTGGTCGCCCTTGGCCACGCAGCGCGCATAAGGGTCGCTGAAGGCCCAGTCGCCAAAGCTCATCGTCACGCTGGCGATCTTGTAGTGGTTGGCCGCCAACCAGCCGCGCACCGCCAGGCGCTTCTCGGGCGTATCGCCCTCGGACAGGAACGGATAGCGCAGCCAGCGCCAGTCTTCCTGGCCCATCAGCGCCTTCAGCATCGGCTCGTTCTGGGCCGTCTCGGCGATGAACTGCTCGGCCGTCAGGTCGGCGATGTTCCTGTGCGACCAGGTGTGGTTGCCCAGCGGCTGGCCCGCTTCGCGCCACAGCTTCAGGGCTGCATCGGAGCCGGGCTCGCGCTCGGTCTGGACGCCGTTGATGAAGCCGAACGCCGGCGCCTTGGCCTCGGCCGCGGCCTTCAGCAGTTCAGCGGCGACCTGGGCGCGGGTCACGCCGGGCGGCAAGGCCGCGTGGGCGGGCAGGTCGTCCCAGGTGAAGGCGATGACCGGCTTGTCGGCGGCTTGGGCGCTCGTGGCGGCCAGAGCGAAGGTGAGCGCGAAGGCGAGGGCGGCGAGGACGCGCATGGCTTACCGGCTTTCGAACAGGCTCAGCGGAATCGCGTCCGCCATGGCCTTATAGCCGGCCAGGTTGGGATGCAGGCCGTCATTGTCGTAGGCCGGCAGCAGGAAGGTCGGGCGGGTCGGGTCGCGCAGGGCCTTGTCCCAGTCGATGACGCCGTCGAAGTTGCCCGGGGCGCGGATGAACGCATTGATCGCCTGGCGGTCGGCCTCGCTCTCGGGGCCGGGGTGGTAATAGGCCGAGCCGGCATAGGGCAGGATGGTCGCGCCGATCACCTTGATCCCGCGGGCGTGGGCCCGATCGAGGATCTGGCGGTAGGCGGCGGTGACCTGCTCGACCAGAGCCTTGTGCGCCTCCGGCGTGGCGGGCGCGTCGCGGGTCAGGACGCCCAGGTCGTTGACGCCTTCCAGCAGGACCAGGTGCGTCACGCCCGACTGCGAGAGGACGTCGCGCTCAAGCCGCGCCAGGGCGTTGGGTCCCAGGCCGTCCAGCAGCATGCGGTTGCCGCCGATGCCCAGGTTCAGGACGCCCAGGTTCTTGCCCCTCAGCCGCGCGATCAGGCCGTCGGTCCAGCGCGCGTTGGTGTTGGGTTGGACGCCGTAGCCGTCGGTGATGCTGTCGCCGAACGCCACGATGGCGCGGGCCTTCTTGTCCGAGATCACGTCGACGCCGGCGATCTGGAACCAGCGGTCGACGGTCTTGGCGCCGGGCAGGTCGGCGTCGGCCGTGTGGTCGCCGGCCAGGACGTACGAGGTCGCCCGGGAGCCGGGGTGACCGGTCTGGACGCTGGGCGCGGCGGCGTAGTGCAGGCTGATGGCCAGGCTGGCCAGGGGCGCGACCTTCAGCGCGACCGGATCGGACCAGTAGTCGGCGCCGGCGGGGATCGTCACCTCGGCTCGGCCCGAGAAGGTGAGGGGCCGGTCGGTGGCCGGCTCGATGCGCGCGGAACTCAAGGCCGCCGAGACCGCAACGTGCGCGGCCTTGATCGTCAGGGGTTGGGTTCCGAAGGCGTTCGACAGCCGCACCCGAACCTTGTCGCCCCCCAGCGACAGCCGCACGACCTGGCGCAGGGTGGCGTTGGGATAGTCTTGCGGGTCGAGGCTGTTCTTGGCGTCCGGCGCCAGCTGCGCGCTGGCCCAACTGCCCACCCAGCGGGACGTCTGCGCCTGAACGGGCAGGGCCAGGGCAAGGGCCAGGCTGGCGGCGATCAAGGCCGGCCGCGCGAAGATCTTCATCGGCGTTTCTCCCGCTCCGACTTGCTGTCGGTAGCGGTAACATTGGTATGACCTCTTGGTCTCCCCGTAAAGCGTCGCCGTACTTAAGGGTGCGGCAGGTCGACGCGCCGAATAAGAATCGCTTGCATCTGCACCCGTGTTAGCGCTACCAAGGTCCCGTGAGGCGCCGAGCGCCTCTGCCCTTCCTGGGCGTTTCCTCCCTATAAACTTTCAGCCCGGTCGTTTGGCCGGGCTTTTCTTTTGCGCGAAGGGCAGGCAGACGCCAGATCGGGCTGCTTAGGCGTCGACGGGCAATCGGTAGAACTTGGCCGCGTTGTTGAAGAAGATGTCCTGCTTCTGATCCTCGGTGAGAAAGGGCGCGGCCTCGACCGCGTCGATCGCCAGGCCGATCGCGTCCGGCCAGAACATCTGGTCCGAGCCGAACATGATCCGCTTGGAATGGCCGGCCTCGACCAACTGGCGCAGGATGCCGTGGAAGGCCGGGCGCGGCAGCAGCCAGGCCAGGGCCCCGGTGTCCAGATTGACGTTCGGATACAGCATCAGGATCGCGATGGTCTGCTCCAGATAGGGCCAGCCGCCGTGCATCAGGTTCAGCCTCAGCTTGGGATGCCGGTTCAGAGCCTCCTCGACATATTCCGGATTGCCCAAGCGGGCCCTCGCCGTGCGGCAGCAGGGATCGAAGGTCGTGCCGCCCGGCATCGAGCCGGTGTGCAGGGCCACCGGGATGTCGAACGCTTCGGCCAGCGCCAGATAGGGCTCGTACTTCGGGTCGCCCAGTGGCAGGCCGGCATATTGCGAGGTCAGCTCGCCCAGCACCTTGATGCGGCCGTCGGCGAACGCCTTGCGCATGACTTCCAGCGGCGGCAGCGGGGTGTCGTCCGAGCCGCGCACGCCCGCCCCCGCGACGAAGCGGGCCGGGTCGCGGTCATGCCAGTCGGTCGCCGCCTTCAGCCGGTCGCCGTCGCCGCCGCTGACCACGCCCATGATCACGTTGCGCCGCTTCATCTCGGCGATGCAGGCTTCCATGTGCTCGGCGCCGTTGCGGATCGGGCTCTTCCTGCCCGTGATCGGATTGACGATCGGGCCGTCGAAGACGGTCGTGGCCGGGTAGGCGTGCATGTGGACGTCGATGATCCGGCGCGGCTTGGCGGCGGCGATGGCGCCGGGCGCGGCGCTCAGCGCCAGGGCGCCCGCGCCCATCTGGAGAAACGTCCTGCGTCTGATGGTCATCACCTGAGCTCCCAACCGTCGGCGAACGCTGATCGCCCGCCTGAACGTGGGGATAGGGCGGGCCGCGAGGCCGCGAAATGACCCCGGAGGTCATGGCCGAAGCCGGAGGGCGAAGCGGAGCCCTTACGGAACCTTTGTGATTGCAAGTCAGTCGCAAAGGCGATACCCGCCGGGACCTTGCTGTTCCGGATCCCGCCCATGTCGTCCCCCGTCGTCCGCCCCCGCCGTCTCGCCGCGCTGTCCAGCCTGTCGCTGCTGGCCCTGGCCTTCGCCAGCGCCGCCCATGCGCAGGCGCGCGTGGAGGCGACCCCGGACAGGACCGACGTCGACCAGGTGGTGATCACCGCCGCCCGCACCATCCTGCCGGCCAGCGCCCTGCCGCTGACGGTCGACATCGTCGACAACGAGGCGCTCAGCCAGCAGGTCGCCGTCAGCGGGTCGATCGTCGACGCCATCTCGACCCTGTCGCCGTCGTTCTCGCCCACGCGTCAGAAGCTGTCCGGCGCGGGCGAGACGCTACGCGGCCGCTCGCCGCTGTACGCCATCAACGGCATCCCGCAATCGACCCCGATCCGCGACGGCTCGCGCGACGGCTATACGATCGATCCGTTCTTCATCGACCGCGTCGAGCTGATCTACGGCTCCAACGCCCTGCAGGGCATCGGGGCCACCGGCGGCGTGGTCAACCAGGTCACGGTCGGCCCGCCCAAGCAGGACGGCGTGTCGGGCAAGGTGCTGGTCCAGTCGACCCTGGCCCACAAGCTGGGCGATGCGGTCGGCGGCAAGGTCGCGGGCCTGGTCGGCTGGCGGGAAGGGGCGTTCGACGCCACGGCCGGCGTCGCCTACGACGCGCGTGGCGCCTTCTATGACGGAAAAGGCCGCCGCATCGGCATGGACAACACCCAGGGGGACGTCCAGGACAGCAAGACCCTGTCGATCTTCGGTCGCGTCGGCTGGCAGATCTCGCCCAGCACGCGGCTGGAGATCGTGGGCAACCGCTTCGAGTTGAAGGGCGACGGCGACTACGTGACCGTCACCGGCACGGCGGTCGCGCCGACCGACGGCAATCGCGCCACGCGGCTGCCCAGCACCGCCTATCGCGGCGTCGTGCCCGGCACGCCCGCCTCGGGGCGTGTGGAGACCCTGTCGGCCTCGCTGGTCGACGACGACCTCCATGGCGGCGTGCTGAACGCCCAGCTGTTCTTCAACCGCACCCGCGACACCTTCGGGGGCGACAGGAACGCGACCTTCCAGGACGTCAGCATTGCCCCGGCGGGCACGCTGTTCGACCAGTCCTCGAACCGCTCGCGCAAGCTGGGCGCGCGGGTCTCTTACGAGCGCGCCGTGCCGGGCGTCGAAGGCCTGACCGCCACCGCCGGCCTTGACGCTCTGACCGACACGACGGCGCAGATGTTGCTGGCCACAGGCCGCGCCTGGGTGCCGCCGACCAAGTTCCAGAGCATCGCGCCCTTCGTGCAGGGCAACTACGCCCTGTTCGACGGCAAGCTTCGCCTGGCCGGCGGCGTGCGTTTCGAGAACGTCCAGCTGAAGGTCGACGACTTCCAGACCCTGGCCTTCTACGGCTCGCGCAAGGTCGGCGGCGGCAATCCGGACTTCAAGGCGACCCTGGCCAATGGCGGGGTGGTGTACGAGCCGGCCAAGGGCCTGCGAGTCTACGGCAGCTACGCCGAGGGCTACACCGTGCCGGACGTCGGCCGCATCCTGCGCGCCATCAATGTGGCCAATGTCGATGTCGACACCTACCTGGCCGTCGAACCGATCGTGTCGAACAACCGGGAGCTGGGCGCCGAATACAAGCGCGGCCCGTTCGACGCCAGCATCGCCTACTTCTGGTCCTCGTCGAAGCTGGGTCAGCTCCTGGTCAAGAACGCCGGCGGCGTCTTCGACGTCCAGCGCCAGAAGGTCGCCATCGAGGGCCTGGAAGTGAACGTCAAGGCCAGGACCCCGGTCCCGGGCCTGGAGCTCTCGACCGGCTACGCCCGCCTGCGCGGCAAGACCGACGCCAACGCCGACGGCAAGGTCGACACCGACCTGGACGGCGCCAATATCTCGCCCGACCGCCTGAACCTGGCGGCCGACTACCAGGCGGGCAAGTGGTCGTTGCGCGCGCAGGTGCAGAAGTACATCTCGCGCGACATGCGGAACGCGCTCGTGAAGGATGACTTCGAGGGCTACACGGTCGCCGACGCGTTCGTGCGCTACGCCCTGCCGGTCGGAGCGGTGTCGCTGGGCGTCCAGAACCTCTTCGACAAGCAGTACCTGACCTACTATTCGGACACGACCCTGCCGACCAAGGACAAGATCTACGCCGGTCGCGGCCGCACCGTGACCCTCGGCTGGGAAGCCCGCTTCTGATGAAGACCCTTCGCCTGCTGCACCGCTGGACCGGCGGGCTGATCGGCCTGCTGCTGGCGCTCCTGGGCTTCACCGGCGCGCTGCTGGTGCACGAGGACGCCTTCCTGCGCGCCACCGTGCCCCACGCCGCCGACGCCCAGCGGCAGGACACCGCCACCCTGGCGGCGATGGCGAGCAAGATCTTCGCCGAGCCTGACCGGCCGCGGTCGATCCTGCTGGCGACCCAGCGGCTGGGCCTGAACCGGCTGACCTACAAGCAGGAACAGCGCGCGGCCTACGCCGACCAGGATGGCGACATCGTCCAGGCCTGGACCTCGAACTGGGCCCGGCCCGAGATCTGGCTGTTCGACTTCCACCACCACCTGTTCAACGGCGACGCGGGCGAGATCGTCGGCGGCGTCGCCGGCCTGGCGGGGCTGGGTTTCGTCATCACGGGCCTGATCCTATGGTGGCCGACCCGGCGGATGTTCCACATCCGCCTGTGGCCGCGGATGATGAAGCGGGCGGCGATCGTCCATCATCACCGCGACCTGGGCGTGCTGATCGCCCCGCTGCTGATCCTGTCCCTGACGACCGGCGCGGCCATGAACCTGAAATGGTTTTCCCAGGCCCTGCGCGCGCCCTTCACCCCGCCGGCGGCGATGGAGAGGGCCTCGGCCGCGCCCAGAATCAAGGGCGGCAAGCTGGCCAAGGATCTGGACTGGGCGGCCGTGATCGGCGCCGCCCAGGCTCGCTTCCCGGGCGCCGAGGTGCGCACCATCGGCCTCCCGGCGAAGAAGGACGGGCTGATCGCCATTCGCCTGCGCCAGCAGAAGGAATGGCTGCCCAACGGCCGCAGCATGGCCTGGTTCGATCCGGCCACCGGCAAGATGGTCGCCAGCCGCGACGCCCTGGCCATGCCTCTGGGCTCGCGCATCGCCAACGCCGACTATCCGCTGCACGCGGCCAAGGTTGGCGGCCTGGCCTATCGCCTGGTGATGACGCTGTCGGGCCTGGCCCTGGCCTTGCTGGGCACGCTGGCGGTCGTCACCTTCTGGGGAAACCCGGCGGGCGCGCCGAAGCGGAAGAAGCCCAAGCCGGTCGCCGCGACCTTGACGTGAGAAGCAGGCTCGCGGTTCATGCGGAGGTTGTGTCGCGAAAGGCCCTTGATGAACAAGACCGTTTTCCTGGGCGGCCCCATGGGCATCCTCGCCGGGATCATCCTGGGCGCGCTGATCGACAACATGGCGATCGGCATCATCGTCGGCGTCGTCCTGTGCTTCGGCGTCGTGAAGTTCGGCGGCAAGAAGCCGGAAGCCTGACAACCCCGAAAAAGGCCGGGAGATGGCGCTCCCGGCCTTCGCCGTCTCGGTCCTGCGGCCCCTAGAACCGCTTCTTCACCGACAGATAGACCTGGCGCGGCGGCGCGGGCAGCACCGTCATGGCCTCGCCGTTCGGGTCGCTGTTGACGAATCCGCCCGAGCCGATGGTCGAGAGGTAGTCCTTGTCGGTCAGGTTGGTGATGTTGGCCTGGATCTCCAGGCCCTTGCCCCAGCTGTCCTCGGCGAAGCGGTAGCCCAGGGTCAGGTCCGCCACCGTGGTCGAGGGGGCCAGGCCGCCGACGTTCTCGTAGGTGTAGTAACGCTTGTCGGTGTAGGCCACGCCCAGCTTGCCGAAGAAGCCGGCCTGCTCGAACGACAGCTCGCCCTTGAAGATGTTCTTGGGCGTGTTGACGACGGTCTTGCCCTTGGTGCGGACCGTGACCTTGCCCGCGCCGTCGACGACGTCATCCTCGTACTTGGAGTCGTTGTAGGTGTAGGCGCCGTACAGGCTCCAGCTGTCGGTCAGGCGGAACGTGCCGGCCAGTTCGACGCCCTTGGTCTCGACCGAGCCGACGTTCGACAGCACCGCGGGCAGGCCCAGGATCGGCGAGGCGGTGTTGGCGGCCAGCAGGCGGTTGTCGAAGGCCACGTGATAGACGGCGGCCACGCCCTGGAAGCGCTGGGTGCGATAGCGCGCGCCCAGTTCGAAGGTCTTGGAGCTTTCCGGCTTCAGCGTCTTGGCGACGTAGTCGACCACGGCCTGGCTCTGCGAACCGAACGGACCGGCGGTCGCCGCCGAGACGAACGCGCCCATGTTCTCGGTGTAGCCGCCGAAGGCCTCGAGCTCCGGCGACACCGTCCAGACGAAGCCGGCCTGCGGCAGGAAGTTGTCCTTGCTCTCGATCTTGCCGGCCAGCGGGCTGCCGACCACCGTCTTGACGTTGTTCTCGACCTTGATCGCCTTGAAGCCGAAATTGACCTTGAAGGCGTCACTGATCGTCCACTCGTCCTCGAGGTGGCCGGTCAGGGTTTTGGTCTCGAACGCGTACTGCCACTGGGTGAAGAACGGGTTCGACTGGAAGTCCAGCGGATCGCGCGACGGGGCCGCGGCGGTCTCGGCATAGAAGCGGCGAGCCTGGTTGAAGTGGTTGACCTCGTGCCAGAAGCCCCCGCTCAGGCGGTGGGCCCCCAGGTCGACCGTCAGGCCGGCGATGATCCCGCCGCGGTCGATGTCGTATTCGGTGGTGCGGATCGACAGCGGCGCGGCGGTCGAGCCGGCCGCGCCGAAGCCCGGGCTGGCCAGGTAGGGCGTGTACCACAGGCCCTGGCCCTTGTTCTTGTGCTGGTAGGCGGTGGCGTCCAGCTTGACGTGCTCGGTGACGTCCAGCTTCAGGGCCGCGCCGTACAGGTCGTCGTCCCGCACGCCCGCGCCGGCGTAATAGGCGTCGTCCACCGTCTTGAACGGGGCGGGCAGGGCGGTCCCGGTCTGGTAGGCCCGGGCGGCGGCCACGGCCAGGCCCCAGTTCGGCTGGGTGTTGTCCCAGTCGCGGCCCAGGCGCTTGATCATCTCGAACGACAGGTCTTGATAGTCCTGCTCGCGGCGTTCCGAGCGGTGGTAGAAGCCCGACAGCTCGCCGCGGTCGCCCAGCGGCATGACCAGCTTGGCGTCGTACTGGCGCTGCTTCTGCTCGCCGCCGCCCTTCCACTTGTCGGCCTTCTGGTCGGCGACCGAGAGATAGCCGCGCAGGCCGCCGATCTGCTCGATGGCGCCGGTCTCGAAGCGGCCGAACACGCGGTGCATGCTATCCGAGCCGCCGGTGACGTCGATCTCGCCGCCCATCTTCTCCGACGGATCGCGCGAGAAGAACTGCAGCGTGCCGCCCAGGTTCGAGGTCGAGGCGGTGCCCAGCGCGCCCGCGCCCTGGGCCAGCTCGACGCGGCCGATGTTTTCCGAGGCGATGGCGCGGCTGATGTGCAGGCCGTTGTGGTTGCCGTAGCTCATGTCGCCCAGCGGAACGCCGTCCAGGGTGAAGCCCAGCTGGTTCTGGTTGAAGCCACGGATCGAGATGCGGGCCGACCATTCGTAAGCCCCAAAGGCTCCGCCGACTGGAAGGTGACGCCCGGCAGCTTGTCGATGGCCTTCAGGGCGCTGGTCCCGGCCGCTTCCAGGCCGATGGCGTCGTCCTTCAGGGTCTGGATCTGGCGGCTCTGGCCCTGGCCGATGATGATGACGGCGTCGACTTCCGAGGCGTCGGCGGGCGCGGCGGCCGGCGCGGCCTCGGCGGCGGGCGCGTCGGCGGCGAAGGCCTGGCCAGCCGTCACGAACAGGAGCGCGCTCGCGGCCGCGCCCAGCATCAGATGGTTTTTCATGAGCTTCTTTTCCCCTTGCCGACGCGGGGAGGCGTCGACCTGGGACGCTGCGCTAACAGCGCTCGACGACGGCGCGGCGACGGTTCGATGTCGACTGTCCGACAGTGACGCGACGAAGCCGTGACGATCGGGACGGACGTACGCGCCGCTTCCCGTCCCGCCACGATTGCGCGAAGCGTCCCGGACCGCTATTTCAGCGCCCAATCCCCGAAACTCCGTCCCAGCGAGAACGCGAGCCTCATGGCGCAGCAATACATTTTCCAGATGCAGGGCCTGACCAAGGCCTATCCCGGCGGCAAGAAGGTCTTCGAGAACATCTGGCTGTCGTTCTATTCCGACGCCAAGATCGGCGTGGTCGGCGTCAACGGTTCGGGTAAGTCGACCCTGCTGAAGGTCATGGCCGGCCTGGACAAGGAATTCTCGGGCGAGGCCAAGGCCGCCGACGGCATCAAGCGCGGCTACCTCCCGCAGGAGCCGCAGCTGGACCCCACCCTGGACGTCTGGGGCAATGTCATCGCCGACTGCGAAGACAAAAAGATCTTCGACAAGTACAACGAACTGGCGGCCAAGCTCGGCGAGGACTACTCCGACGAGCTGATGGAGGAGATGACCAAGCTCCAGGAGATCATCGACGCCAAGGACCTGTGGGACATCGATTCCAAGGTCGAGATGGCCATCGACGCCCTGCGCTGCCCGCCCAACGACGCCAATATCGAGACCCTGTCGGGCGGCGAGAAGCGCCGCATCGCCCTGGCGCGCCTGCTGCTCAGCAAGCCCGACATGCTGCTGCTCGACGAACCGACCAACCACCTGGACGCCGAGTCGGTGGCCTGGCTGCAGCATCACCTGGAAGAGTTCCCGGGCTGCGTCATCCTGGTGACCCACGACCGCTACTTCCTGGATCAGGTCACCAAGTGGACCCTGGAACTGGATCGCGGCAAGGGCATCCCCTACGAGGGCAACTATTCCGGCTGGCTGGAGCAGAAGCAGAAGCGCGTCGTCCAGGAACAGTCGGAATCCGAAGCCCGCCAGCGCGCGCTCACCCGCGAACTGGAATGGGTCCGCAGCTCGCCCAAGGCCCGCCAGTCCAAGTCGAAGGCCCGCCTGGCCTCGTACGAGGAAATGGTCGCCGCGCAGGAGAACGCCCGCGCTGCCCAGACCCAGGCCCACATCCAGATCCCGCCCGGCCCGCGCCTCGGCAACGTCGTTCTGGAGGTCAACGGCCTCGAGAAGGAATACGGCGACAAGGTGCTGTTCAAGGACCTGTCGTTCCGCCTGCCGCCGAACGGCATTGTCGGCGTCATCGGCCCGAACGGCGCCGGCAAGTCGACGCTGTTCAAGCTGATCACCGGCCGCGAGACCCCCGACCAGGGCACGATCAAGGTCGGCGAGACCGTCAAGCTGGCCTATGTCGACCAGTCGCGCGACGCCCTGGATCCGAACAAGACCATCTGGGAAGAGATCAGCGGCGGCACCGACGTGATGATCGTCGGCAAGCGCGAGATCAACAGCCGCGCCTATGTCGGCTCGTTCAACTTCAAGGGCGGCGACCAGCAGAAGAAGGTCGGCCTGCTGTCGGGCGGTGAGCGCAACCGCGTCCACCTGGCCAAGACCCTGGCCACCGGCGGCAACCTGATCCTGCTCGACGAACCGACCAACGACCTGGACATCGAAACCCTGCAGGCCCTGGAAGAGGCGCTGGAAGAGTTCGCCGGCTGCGCCGTGGTCATCAGCCACGATCGCTGGTTCCTGGACCGCCTGGCGACCCACATCCTGGCCTTCGAGGGCGACAGCCACGTGGAATGGTTCGAGGGCAACTTCGAGATGTACGAAGAGGACAAGAAGCGCCGCCTGGGCGCCGACAGTCTCATTCCGAAGCGCATCAAGTTCCAGAAGTTCGCGCGGTAAGCGCGACCTGAGATCGAACAGGAAGGGCGGTGGTTTCGGCCATCGCCCTTTTTGTTTGCCTGAAGCCTGGTTGACCCCGCGCCAGTCTAGCTACTAAGTCAATCTTAGGTGGACTTGACGCGGCGCGTTCAGGTTTGAGTTTCCGCTCGGGGTGGTGGGCTTTGGCTATTCTTACTGGTGCTGCGTCGAACGATACGCTCGTCGGAACCGTCGACGCTGACAGCCTTCTCGGCATGGCCGGCGACGACATCCTTCACGGCAAGCAAGGCGCGGACACGCTTGACGGCGGTGACGGCGATGACCGGCTGAACGGCGGCGCGGACGATGACGTCCTCGATGGCGGCGCCGGTTTCGACTATGCGGCCTATGATGACGCCACCGCGGGCGTCAGCATCGACCTGAACATCGCTGGAGCTCAGGCGACGGGCGGCGCGGGCTCGGACATTCTGAAGAACATCGAGGGTCTCATCGGGTCCAATTTCGTCGACAAGCTGGTCGGCGACGACAAGGACAACAGGCTGTCTGGCGGCTACGCGAACGACACGCTGATGGGCGGCGACGGTGCGGATGTGCTGGATGGCGGTCTCGGCGCCGACCTGATCGACGGCGGGGCCGGGTTCGACTTCGTGGATTACAGCGCCGCCGAGCATCAGGGCGTCACGATCGACCTCTCGCTTGCGGGAGCCCAGGACTATCGGGGCGAGAACGATACCCTGTTGAATATCGAGGGCGTGATTGGCTCCGGGCAGGGCGACGTCCTCAGGGCGGGGCGCAATGGCTCGACTCTTCTGGGCGGCGGCGGCGGCGATGTCTTGTACGGGGGGGCTGGCGACGACACGCTGGACGGCGGCGATGGAGACGATCAGTTCTATGTCGGCGTCGGCGCCGACAAGGTTACCGGCGGCGCGGGCTCCGACACCCTGCATCTGGTCGCCGGCGCGGCGGGCCTGACGGCCGATCTCGGCCAGCTCTGGAGCGGTGGCCAGGGGACGGTCAATGGCGCGGCGATCGTTGGCGTCGAACGGCTGGGCGTGATCACGGCGAGCGATCAGGGCGATACGGTCGTCGTCGGCGCGGGATACGCTGACAGAGTGGTTCTGGATGGCTTGTCGGGCGACGACACCCTGGCGGGCGGCTCGGGCTCTGACGTCATCTATGGTGGTCTCGGACAGGATTCGATCGACGGCGGGGCCGGCGACGACTTCCTGTCCATAGATCTCGACGACCGCCTGGTGGTCGGCGGAAGCGGCAAGGACATCGTGATCTTCGAGCGCAACACGCTCGGCTCCACCGCGATCAATGTCGATCTTCGGAACCTGTGGACCGGCGGCTCGGGATTCTTCAATGGCCTGGAAGTGCGCGGGGTCGAGAAGTTCGAAGCCTTCAAGACCAGCAATGCCGACGACACGGTGACGGTTGGCGCGGGTCTGGCCGACGCCGGCATCTCCGTGGAGCTGGGCGCTGGCGACGATCGCGCCTATGGCGGCGTCGGCAACGACAACTTCTCGGGTGGCGACGGCGCCGACACGCTCTACGGCGGGGCCGGTTCGGATGGATTGGTCGGCGGTCTGGGCGTCGATCACCTCTACGGCGAAGACGGCAACGACCGTTTGAGCATGAGCGATGGCGACATCGTGGACGGCGGCGCCGGTATCGACACGATCGGCTTTACGGTCGACCGCGATGGTGACGGCATGAACCTGGACCTGCGCGCCGTCTGGACGGGCGGTCAGGGCGTGTTCAATGGCGGAACGGTCACCAACGTCGAGAACATCCTGGACCTATACGGCACCAACGCCGCCGACGTGCTGATGGTCGGCGACGGCGTCATCCCGCAGATCGACTACTACGCCTATGCCGCGCGCGAGATTTTCTTCGGGCAGATCATTCGCGGCTACAGGGGTGACGACACGATCGTCGGCTCGGGCGGCGCGGACAAGATCTATGGCGACCAAGGCGCCGACAAGCTGTCCGGAGGAGCCGGCGACGACACCATCGTGATGGACGGCGACGACACCATCGACGGCGGCGCAGGCTTTGACACCCTGGTGTTCGGCGCCTGGTGGTTCCGACCCGTCGAGGCGTTGAATATCGATCTTCGTCCGACCTGGGAGGGCCTCGCCGACGCCAAGATCAAGAACATCGAGCGTATCGGCGACGCCTACGGCAGCGACCTGGCGGACAGGATCATCATCGGCGAACGCTACATCACCGGCGTGGGCATAAACGCTGGAGCCGGCGACGACTACATCATCGGCTCGGGCGGCAACGATGGGCTCGAGGGCTGGGACGGCAACGACACGCTCATCGGCGGTTCGGGGAACGACGTCCTGCTGGGCGGCGCCGGCGACGACTTCATGGACGGCGGCGCGGGCGAGGACACCGTTCAGCTCGGCGGAAGCTCTACGGACTACAGCTGGTCCGTCGGAGCGGACGGCCTTGTGACGGTGAAAGACCTGCGCGCGGTCGCGTACGACGGGACCGATACGCTCAAGAATGTCGAGATCCTGCGGTTCTCCGACAAGTCGGTGACCCTGGGAGCCAAAACGGGGATCACGGTGATCGGTTCGGCGGCGGGCGAGACGCTGATCGGCACCGACAACGACGATACGCTCCGCGGCGAAGCCGGAGACGACACGCTCGAGGGGCGGGCGGGAGACGATATTCTGGACGGCGGCGCCGGCTTCGACCTTGTTTCCTACGCCAATGCCACGACAGGCGTGCAGGTCGGTCTGGGCTGGACCACACAGCAGAACACCGGCGCGGGTCTGGACCAGCTCATCTCAATCGAAGGGATCATCGGCAGCGCCTACGGGGATCGCCTGACGGGTGGTTCCGGCGCTGATCGCCTAAGCGGCGGCGGCGGCGACGACTGGTTCATGGGCGGTGACGGCGATGATATGATCGATGGCGGCGACGGCGCCGACACGGTCGAATACATGGGGCGCTCGACCAGCTACTCCTGGACGCAGGCCGCCGACGGATCCTGGACCGTCAAGGACCTGACCGGCATCATGCAGGTCGGAACCGACATGCTCCGGAATGTCGAAACGCTGAAGTTCGAGGACCGGCTGGTCAATCTGCCGACGGCGTCTGGCGTCATCATGGGCGGTGACAACGCCGACGCCCTGACCGGCACGACCGGGAATGACATCATCCGCGCGGGCGGCGGCAACGACATCATCACCAGCGGTCTGGGCGATGACGTCTACGACGGCGGGTCCGGAAGCGACTATGTGTTCTTTACGAACTTCACGCGCGGGGTGACGGTCGATCTCGCGATCAAGGATCCGCAGGACACCGGCGAGGGGCGCGACACGTTCATCGACGTCGAGTCCATTGGCGGCACGCGCTACAACGACACGCTGCGCGGCGATGACGGCTATAATGACCTTCAGGGGTATGACGGCGACGACCTCATCGAGGGGCGAGGCGGCGCCGACAATCTGAGCGGGTTCGGCGGGAACGATGTGATCCGGGGCGGGGCGGGAAGCGACCTCATGTCCGGGGGCGGCGGCGATGACCAGCTTTTTGGCGACGAAGGCGACGATTATATCGTGGTGTTCGGCGACACGCCGACGGAGCCCGTTGGCGACGATCTGGTCGATGGCGGGAGCGGCATCGACACCTTGTGGGCGAGCTTCTTCGACGCTGGCGTCACCGTCGACCTGGGGCGGACGGACCGGCAGCAGGTTTCGGCTGGTGGCTGGCTCACGATCCGGAACATCGAGAATCTTGAAGGCTCGGACAGCGCGGACCGTCTGACGGGCAATGCCGGTGACAACACTCTGCGAGGATGGAACGGAAACGACGTCATAGACGGTGGGCGTGGGGTCGATACCGTCGTCATGGGCGGCGCCATGAAGGACTACGCGATCACCTGGACCTTCGATGGCTGGAAGATCGAGGACAAGCGTCCCGTCAATACCAATGTCGGAGCGAACTTCGATGGCGTGGATACGCTTCGCAACGTCGAGTACGCCCGCTTCAACGATCAAACGATCGCCCTGGGTGATGGCATGGCGTTCGCGAGCGGCCTGCTGCTGAGATCGACGACCGGCCAGGCCGGGTCTCTGGTCGCCAGCCTGTCCGCCCGCTTGACCGACGGGACCATCACGACACCCCAGGCCCTGAAGGAAATCATCGTCGCCGCCGGCGCCACCACCTCGGTCGCCACCCTGGCCTACGAGTTCTTCACCGGAAAGATCCCCGGCCAGGCCGGTGTCGACTACCTGGTCTCGCCGACCGGACCGAACGCCAACAATCTCAACAGCGCCTACTACCAGTCGTTCAACCTGGAAAACCGCTACATCAACTTCGCGGTCAATCTGGGCAAGGTCGGCGAGGGCAAGGACGCGTTCCTGGCCAAGTACGGATCGCTGACCGTGGTCGAGGCCACCCGGGAGGCCTACAAGACCATCTTCGGCGCGGCGCCGACCGACGCCAAGATCCACGCCATGATCGACAGCCGCGTGGATTATTTCGCGACCTACGGCGGCGATGGTCAGAACGGGATCGGGACCAAGGCGGCCATGGTCGGCTGGCTGCTGGCCGAGGCGCAGAAGGCCGACCTTGGCGTCATGGTGAAGTCCAACGACGCCTGGCTGACGGACCTGGCGGACGGCTCGGCGCCGTTCGCGATCGACATCCTCGATCCGGCCAAGGGCTACTACAAGGCCGACTTCATCTTCGGTGGCTGACGACCGGAGCGGCGGGGCCGCTCCGGCGCCTCGGGCCTATTTCGGCTCGGTCGGCGGCGTCACGGGCGAAGCGCCCGGGGCGCCGGGTGCCGGCTGGTTCGACATGGACGGATCGCCGGGCTGCGGCGCGGCGTCGGTCGGCGGAGTCATCGGCATGCTGGGCGGCGCGGCGCTGGGCGAGGGGTTCACCGCGCTGTCGGTCGTCGTCGACATGGACGAGTTGCTGGTCGTGGCCGAGGTGTCGGTCGACATGCCGGTCGAGGCCTGGCCGGCCCACCAGTCCTTGCTGGCGCGCGCCTTGGGCGAGGCCTTCAGGTAGGCGTCGAGCTGCGAGTAGGGGATCGGCTGCTTGGGGCCGGCGACCGTGGCCGACATCTTCTTCTGGGCGGCGAGCGCTTCGCCGCCGGCGACCAGCATCGAGAGCGCCGCGGCTGCGGCGAGCGTCTTGGTCAACATGGAGGTTTCTCCGGGCCATGTGGGAGCGCCTTGTGGCGCCGCTAGCAGAAACCCGCTGGAGCGGCGGTTGTTCACAGCTTGGCCTTTCGATGCGGAACCGGCGCGCCCTTGGCCGGGTTGTTGGCGGCATGTCTTCCGCCTCCAGGAGCGTTTTCCATGCCTGATCAATCGCTGGCCGGCCACAAGGTCGCCGTGCTCGCCACCGACGGTTTCGAGCAGTCGGAACTCGAGAAGCCGGTCGAGGCCCTGAAGGCCGCCGGCGCCGACGTCGAGGTCGTTTCGCCCAAGGGCGGCGAGATCCAGGGCTGGGAGCATCACGACAAGGGCCGCGCGGTGCCGGTCGATCGCGAATTGGCCGCGGCCAATCCCGAAGACTACGACAGCATCGTCCTGCCGGGCGGCGTGATGAATCCCGACGCCCTGCGCCTCGAGCCCAAGGCCATCGACTTCATCAAGCACTTCGTCGTCGCCAGGAAGCCGATCGCCGCGATCTGTCACGGTCCCTGGACCCTGATCAACGCCGGCGCCGTCGACGGCAAGGAGATGACTTCCTGGCCGTCGCTGGAGGCCGATCTCAAGAACGCCGGCGCAACCTGGGTCGATCGCGAGGTGGTGGTCGATGACGGCCTGGTGACCTCGCGCAAGCCCGACGACCTGCCGGCCTTCTGCGCCAAGATGGTCGAGGAGTTCGCCGAGGGGCGGCACTAGCATTTCCGCCGAGGTGGGTGCCGGTTCGGCGCATAGAAAATGCGCCAAGACAAAGGATTAGAACTGTCACTCGACTGTGAAGGCCTCGCGCCCTGGCGCGCGGCCGACGCGCTGCTTAGCTCTGGATAAGCGCTCCGGAAGGAGTAGCCTGGTCCTGCAAGACGACTGTCCCGCCGACTTCGATGGAGACGCGCATGCCCCAAACAGCCGCGGATAAGCCCCACATCCTGCTCTCGCACGAGATGCTGCTGCCGCTGCAGCCCTTGCTGGAGAGCGCCTATGAGGTGCATCGACTGTGGGACTATCCCGATCCGATGGCCTTCCTGGAAGGACCGGGGCGACGGGTCAGGGCGATCGTCCACGCCGGCGAGATGGGACTGTCGCGCGACATGCTGTCGGAGATGAACCAGCTGGGCCTGATCGCCTGCGTCAGCGTCGGCTATGACGGCGTCGACGTGCCGTGGTGCAAGGCGCATGGCATCGCCGTGACCCATTCGACAGGGCTGAACGCCGCGGACGTCGCCGACCATGCCGTGGGCCTGGTGCTGGCGGCCTGGCGCGGCATCGTCGAGGGCGACCAGCGTCTGCGCTCGGGGCATTGGACCCACGCCGAACGCATGTCGCCGCGTCACGGCCTGCGCGGCCGCAAGGTCGGCATCGTCGGCCTGGGCTATATCGGCGAGGCCGTGGCCAGCCGCCTGCGGGCCTTCGAGACCAAGGTGTCGTGGTGGGGACCGCGCCCCAAGGAGAGCGACTATCCGCGCGCCGACAGCCTGATGGCCCTCGCGCGCGACAGCGACATCCTGGTGATCTGCGCCCGCCCGGACGCCGGCAACCGCCACCTGATCAACAAGGCGGTGATCGAGGCCGTCGGGCCGCAGGGCCTCATCGTCAACGTTGCGCGGGGCTCGCTGGTCGACGAGGACGCGCTGATCGAGGCGCTGAAGAGCGGCGCCTTGGGCATGGCCGCCCTGGACGTCTACGACCACGAGCCGACCCCGCCGGCCCGGTGGACGGGCGTTCCGCACACCGTGCTGACCCCGCACACGGCGGGCGCGACGCTGGACAGCATCCCGGCCATGGTCAACCTGACCCTGGAGAACCTGCGCCGCTACTTCCACGGCGAACCGCTGGCTACGCCCGTGGCGGCTTAGAACGGGGGCGGCGCGGCGAACGGCTCAGGCTCAAGCCGCAGACCGTTCGCCAGCAGGCTGACGGTCCGGTAAAAGCCGGCCAGCAATATCAGCTCGATCCGGGCTTCTTCGCTGAAAGCGTCGGCAAGGCGCGCCCAGAGGGCGTCATCGATCTCGGCGCGGGCGTGGACGGCGTCACAGAAGGCGATCAGGAGCGCTTCGCTCGGACCCCAGCACGCCGCGATCCCCGGCGCCGCCGTCGCCGTCAGCTGCCGGGCGTCCAATCCGGCCGGATGTGCGAAGATCGCCGCGTGCACGCCCCATTCGTAGCCGCAGCGGTTCAGGGCGCAGGTCCGGTGGATGACGATCTCGCGCTCCCGCAACGTCAGATGGCCTGGGTCCAGCAGGCCGCCGCCGGTGAAGCGGGCGAACAGTCGCTCGTCCCGGGCCAGGGTGCGGAACAAAGACAGGGGCTGGTCGCCGGGCGTTTTCAGCTGGTCCAGCGTGCGGGCGACCGCGGGCGGGTAGGGCGGTTCGGCCGGAACGATCCTCGGCGACATCGATAATCCTCCGTGCTACAAAATTTGTATCATGGATAATTCTGACAGCGCTACAAAAAATGAAGCGCCTCTGCCCGGGCGTGTGGTCCGAGGCTCGGGCTCCGGCAAGCCGATCATGGCGGCGCTGGATCTGCTGGGGCGACGCGGGGCGCTGCGGATCCTCTGGGAGCTGCGCGAAAGCCGCGTCCTGACCTTCCGCGCCCTCCAGGCGGCGGCCGAGCTGCCGCCGGGCACGCTGAACACGCGGCTGTCCGAGCTACGCGCCGCCGATATCGTGATCGCCGAGGGCGGCTACCAGCTCAGCCCGCGCGGGGCCGACTTGATCGTGGCGCTATGGCCTCTGCTAAGGTGGTCGGAGGATTGGGCGAACGCGGTGGAGAACAGGTGATGGCCAAGGTGCTGGGACTGGGCGGGATCTTCTTCAAGGCCGAGGATCCCAAGGGCTTGCGCGCATGGTACGCGCGGGTGCTGGGGTTCGATGTCCACGACTGGGGCGGGGCGATCTTCAAACAGCCGAAGGGGACCTCTACCTGGTCGCCGTTCGACGCAGACACCAAGTATTTCGAGCCGGGCTCGGCGCCGTTCATGATCAATTTCATAGTCGATGATATCGACGGGGTTCTGGCCAAGGCGGCCGCCGAGGGCGTCGAGCCCACGGGCCGTCAGGACGAGGGCGGCATGGGCCGTTTCGCCTGGCTTCTGGATCCCGCCGGGGTCAAGATTGAGCTCTGGGAGCCGGCCAAGGGCGAACCTGAGGCATAATTTTTCGCGCGCCTCGTCGCGAAACCGCTCACACTTTCGCGGGCCCGCCTACATCTTCTCTTGCCAAATCGGACATAAAGATATCTTTATGTCCCCATGAAGCTAACCGCCGAACAGGTCGTCGAGGTGCTGCGCGCCGCCGGCGAGTCCACGCGTCTGCGGCTCCTGGCCCTGCTGGCGGCCGAGGAGCTGTCGGTGCTGGAGCTGTGCCGCATCCTCGACCAGAGCCAGCCGCGCGTGTCGCGGCACCTGAAGCTGCTGGCCGAGGCGGGCCTGGTCGAGCGTTTTCCGGACGGGGCCTGGGTCTTCTATCGCCTGGCCGCCAAGTCGCCGGGCCGGTTCCTGGTCGAACAGGCGCTGGACCTGATCGATGACGCCGACGAGGTGGTGCGGGCCGACGCCGACAAGCTGGCCCAGGTGCGGGCCGAGCGCTCGATGGACGCCCAGGCCTATTTCGCCCGCAACGCCGCGCGCTGGAACGAGATCCGCTCGCTGTACGTCGACGAGGCCGAGGTCGAGGCCGCGATCCTGCGCGCGACCGGGGAGGGGCCGTTCGACGAGATGGTCGACCTGGGCGCCGGCGCGGGCCGCATGCTGACCCTGCTGGGCAAGCGCGCCAGCAACGCCCTGGGCCTGGACCTCTCGCAGCAGATGCTGAACATCGCCCGCGACGAGGTGGCCAAGGCCGGGCTGGCGCAATGCGAGCTGCGCCACGGCGACATCTTCCGAACCGGCCTGCCGGGCGGCTGCGCCGACCTGGTGACCGTGCACCAGGTGCTGCACTACCTGTCCGATCCGGCTCACGCCGTGGCCGAGGCCGCGCGGCTGGTGACGCCCGGCGGCCTGCTGCTGATCGCCGACTTCGCGCCGCACGACCACGAGTTCCTGCGCGAGGTCCACCAGCATCGCCGCCTGGGCTTCGACGATGTCGAGATCGTCACCTGGTTGCAGGCCGCCGGCCTCGCGCTGGAAAGCAACATCGCCCTGCCGCCGGCCACGGCCGAGGGGCTGACCGTCAAGATCTGGACGGCGCGCCGGCCGGGCAAGGCCCTGGCCCCCGCCGAGAGGAACGCTGCATGACCCTTCCGCCTACCCGCCGCGTGATCGGTCCCGTCGCTCGCGCCGGTGAAAGAACCGGCCGCCCACGCGTGTCGTTCGAGTTCTTCCCGCCCAAGACGCCGCAGATGGAAGAGAACCTGTGGCAGGCGATCACCCGCCTGGCGCCGCTGGATCCGGCCTTCGTCTCGGTGACCTACGGCGCCGGCGGCTCGACCCGAGAGCGGACGCACCGCACGGTCAAGCGCATCCTGGACGAGACCAGCCTGAAGCCCGCGGCTCACCTGACCTGCGTCGGCGCCAGCCGCGAAGAGGTCGACGAGGTGATCCGCGAGTACTGGGAAACGGGAGTCCGCCACATCGTCTCGCTGCGCGGCGATCCGCCGCCGACCGAGGGCGGCATCGGCGGGGTCTATGTCCCGCGCGCCGACGGCTACGCCAACGCCACCGAGCTGACCAAGGCCATCCGCGGCGTCGCGCCGTTCGAGGTGCTGGTCGGCGTCTATCCCGAGAAACATCCGGAAAGCCCGTCGATCGAGCACGACATCGAGGTGCTGAAACAGAAGGTCGACGCCGGCGCCACGCTGGGCATCAGCCAGTTCTTCTTCGATCTGGACGCCTTCCTGCGCTATGTCGACAAGGTCCGCGCCGCCGGGATCACCATCCCGATCGTGCCGGGCATCATGCCGGTGACCAACTTCAACGGCCTGAAGAAGATGTCGGCCGCCTGCCAGACGGCGATCCCGTCATGGCTTGGCAACCTGTTCGAAGGCCTGGATGACGACGCCGAGACTCGCCGCCTGATCGCCTGCTCGGTCGCCGCCGAGATGTGCGCCAAGCTGCAGGAGCAGGGCTTCGAGGACTTCCACTTCTACACCCTGAACCGGGCCGATCTGGTCTACGCCATCTGCCGCGTGCTGGGCGTGCGCGAGACGGCCCCGGCTCCGGCGGAGGCTGCGGCATGAAGCGCATCCTGATCTCCCTGGCGTTCGCGCTGGCGGCCGCCGCCCCCGGCGCGCCCTCCCTGGCCGACGACAACAGCAACTGGGTCAAGCCGATCAAGCCGTACCGCGTGGTCGGCAACATCTATTACGTCGGGTCGGAAGGCCTGTCGGCCTGGCTGATCACCTCGTCGGAAGGCCACATCGTGCTGGATGGCGGGCCGTCGGCCGAAGGCGGCAAGCTGATCGAGCGCAACATCGCCGCGCTGGGCTTCAGGCTGGCCGACGTGAAGGTGCTGATCAACACCCACGCCCACTACGACCACGCCGGCGGCCTGGCCCAGCTGAAGGCCGACATCCCGACCGCCAAGGTCTGGGCCTCGCGCGGCGACGAGCCGGCGCTGGAGGCAGGCCATCACATCGGCGGCAACGAGAACGGCCCGACGCCGTTTCCGGCGGTCAAGGTCGACAAGGCGTTCGGCGACGGCCAGAAGCTGAAGGTGGGCGAGACGACCCTGGTCGCGCACCTGACCCCCGGCCACTCGATCGGCTGCACCACCTGGACGACCCAGGTGACCGAGAAGGGGCGTCCGCTGAACGTCACCTTCAACTGCTCGCTGTCGGTGGCCGGCAACCAGCTGGTCGGCAACAAGGAGCACCGCACCATCGTCGCCGACTACCGCGAGAGCTTCGCCAAGCTGCGGGCCCTGCCGACCGATGTGATGCTGCCCAGCCACGAGGAGCAGGGCGACCTGCTGGCCAAGCGCCAGAAGATGCTGCGCGGCGATCCGAACGCCTTCGTCGACCCGACCGAGCTCGCGCGTTTCGTCGATGCGCAGGAAGCCCGATTCAACCAGGAACTGGCGCGCCAGCAGGCCGCCAGCCCCGGAGCCAAGCGATGACCGACCTTTCCAGCGATCTCTCCAACAGGGCCAACCGCGTGGCCGCCCTCAAGGCCGCCGCCAAGCAGAAGATCCTGATCCTGGACGGCTCCTGGGGCGTGATGTTCCAGAAGAAGGGCCTGTCCGAGGCCGACTACCGGGCCGAGCGCTTCGCCGCCTACAACGGCCAGATGAAGGGCAACAACGACATCCTGTGCCTGACCCGGCCGGATCTCGTCGCGGAACTGCACGACGCCTATTTCAGCGCCGGCGCCGACATTTCCGAGACCAACACCTTCTCGGGCACCACCATCGCCCAGGCCGACTATCACCTGTCGGAACAGGACGTCTGGGACATCAATCTGGAAGGCGCGAAGATCGGCCGCGCGGTGGCCGATCGCTGGAACGCGCAGAACCCGGCCTCGCCCAAGTTCATCGCCGGCTCGATCGGGCCGTTGAACGTCATGCTGTCGATGTCGTCGGACGTGAACGATCCGGGCGCGCGCAAGGTGACCTTCGACCAGGTGTACCAGGCCTACCGCCAGCAGGTGGACGCGCTGTACCAGGGCGGGGTCGACCTCTTCCTGATCGAGACGATCACCGACACCCTGAACTGCAAGGCCGCCATCAAGGCGATCCTGGACCTGCGGGACGAGGGGCACGAGGAACTGCCGATCTGGATCAGCGGCACCATCACCGACCGCTCGGGCCGCACCCTGTCGGGCCAGACGGCCGAGGCGTTCTGGAACAGCGTCAAGCACGCCCGGCCGTTCGCGGTGGGCTTCAACTGCGCCCTGGGCGCTGACTTGATGCGCCCGCACATCGCCGAGATGGCCCGCATCGCCGACACCCTGGTCGCGGCCTATCCCAATGCCGGTCTGCCCAACGCCATGGGCCAGTACGACGAGCAGCCGCACGAGACCGGCCACGCCCTGCACGAATGGGCCAAAGACGGCCTCGTCAACATCCTGGGCGGCTGCTGCGGCACCACGCCGGACCACATCCGTCATGTCGCCGATGAAGTGCGCGGCGTGACCCCTCGTCAGATCCCCGAGCGTCCCAAGGCCATGCGCCTGGCGGGCCTCGAACCGTTCGAATTGGCCTGAGCGATTATGAGACCCGTCTTCGTCAACATCGGTGAGCGCACCAACGTCACCGGCTCGGCCAGGTTCAAGAAGCTGATCGTCGAGGGCAATTACCCCGAGGCGCTGTCGGTCGCGCGCCAGCAGGTCGAGGCCGGCGCCCAGGTCATCGACGTCAACATGGACGAGGGTCTGCTGGACAGCCAGCAGGCGATGATCACCTTCCTGAACCTGATGGCCGCCGAGCCGGACATCGCCCGCGTGCCGGTGATGATCGACAGCTCCAAGTGGGAGGTGATCGAGGCCGGTCTTAAGTGCGTCCAGGGCAAGGCGATCGTCAACTCGATCAGCCTGAAGGAAGGCGAGGCCAAGTTCCTCGAACAGGCCAAGCTGTGCCAGCGCTACGGCGCGGCGGTGGTGGTCATGGCCTTCGACGAGGTCGGCCAGGCCGACACCGAGGCGCGCAAGGTCGAGATCTGCGAGCGGGCCTACAACACCCTGGTCGACAAGGTCGGCTTCGCACCGGAAGACATCATCTTCGACCCCAACATCTTCGCCGTGGCGACGGGGATCGAGGAGCACGACAATTACGCGGTCGACTTCATCGAGGCGACGCGCCGCATCAAGCAGATGCTGCCCTATGCGCGGGTGTCGGGCGGGGTGTCGAACGTCTCGTTCAGCTTCCGCGGCAACGAGCCGGTGCGCCGGGCGATCCACTCGGTGTTCCTGTACCACGCCATCAACGCCGGCATGGACATGGGCATCGTCAACGCCGGCGACCTGCCGGTCTATGACGATATCGATCCGGTCCTGCGCGAGGCCGTCGAGGACGTGATCCTCAACCGCCCGCAGCGCGATCCCAACCAGACCAATACCGAGCGCCTGGTCGAGATGGCTCCCCGCTACAAGGGCGAGAAGGGCCAGCAGCAGGTCGCCAACCTGGAATGGCGCAAGGGCGCGGTGAACGAGCGCCTGACCCACGCGCTTGTCCATGGCGTCACCGAGTTCATCGAGGCCGACACCGAGGAAGCCCGCCTGGCCGCCGAGCGTCCGCTGCATGTCATCGAAGGCCCGCTGATGGACGGCATGAACGTCGTCGGCGACCTGTTCGGCGCGGGCAAGATGTTCCTGCCCCAGGTCGTGAAGTCGGCCCGCGTCATGAAGCAGGCCGTGGCCTGGCTGATGCCGTTCATGGAGGCCGAGAAGGAAGGCCAGGAGCGCAAGGCCGCCGGCAAGGTGCTGATGGCCACCGTCAAGGGCGACGTCCACGACATCGGCAAGAACATCGTCGGCGTCGTGCTGCAGTGTAACAACTACGAGGTTATCGACCTGGGCGTCATGGTCCCCGCCGACCGCATCCTCGAGGAGGCGAAGAAGCACCAGGTCGACATGATCGGCCTGTCGGGCCTGATCACGCCTTCGCTGGACGAGATGGTGTTCGTGGCCGCCGAGATGGAGCGCCAGGGCTTTACCATCCCGCTGCTGATCGGCGGCGCCACCACCAGCCGCACCCACACGGCGGTCAAGATCGAGCCGGCCTATCGCCGGGGACCGACCACCTATGTCGTCGACGCCAGCCGTGCGGTGGGCGTGGTGTCCTCCCTGCTGTCGGAAACCGAGCGCGACAAGGTCGTGGCCGAGACCCGCGCCGAATACGTCAAGGTCCGCGAGCAGTACGCGCGCGGCCAGACGGTCAAGGCCCGCACCAGCATCGGCGAGGCCCGCCAGCGCGCCTTCGACATCGACTGGGAGGGCTATGTCCCGCCGAAGCCGGCCTTCATCGGCACGCGCACGTTCGAGCCTAGCCTGGCCGAGCTGGAACCCTTCATCGACTGGTCGCCGTTCTTCGCCAGCTGGGAGCTGGTCGGCCGCTATCCGCAGATCCTGGAGGACGACATCGTCGGCCAGGCCGCCACCGACCTCTATCGCGACGCCCGCGCCATGCTGGACAAGGTGATCGCCGAGAAGTGGTTCGGGGCCAAGGGCGTGATCGGCTTCTGGCCGGCCCAGGCCCAGGGCGACGACATCGTGCTCTACACCGACGAGACCCGTACGGCCGAGTATTCGCGCTTCCACACCCTGCGCCAGCAGATGGACAAGGGCGAGGGCAAGTCGAACGTGGCCCTGTCGGACTTCGTCGCGCCGATCGGCGAGGGGGCGGACTATGTCGGCGGCTTCGCCGTCACGGCCGGCCATGGCGAGGACGAGATCGTCGCCAGGTTCAAGGCGGCCGGAGACGACTACAGCGCCATCATGGCCTCGGCGCTCGCCGATCGCCTGGCCGAGGCCTTCGCCGAGTGGCTGCACCACAGGGCCCGCGTCGAGCTGTGGGGCTACGCCAAGGACGAAGACGCCGACGTCGAGCGCATGATCCTGGAGAAGTACCAGGGCATCCGCCCCGCGCCCGGCTATCCGGCCCAGCCCGACCACACCGAAAAGGGCACGCTGTTCAAGCTGTTGGACGTGGAAGCGGCCACCGGCATGCAGCTGACCGAGAGCTACGCCATGACCCCCGGCGCGGCGGTCTCGGGCCTCTATTTCAGCCATCCGAAGGCGCACTATTTCGGGGTCGGCAAGATCGACGCCGACCAGGTCGAGGACTATGCCCGCCGCAAGGGCTGGGATATGGCCACGGCCGAGCGCTGGCTATCGCCGATCCTCAACTACGATCCGGCGGCCCGGGCTCGCGACGCGGCGGCCTGAAGCGTCGCCATCTGAGGTTGACCTGACGCTGAAATCCCTTGAGGCTCGCCCCGTTCGCACGCTTCGCGGACGGGGTAGAGCACGGGGAGCTTCATGGACGGCGCGACTTCGCCTGTAACGACGCCGACGGCCGGCGAGACGCTGACCTTCGGCCAGACGATCGAGCCCAAGGCGTTCATCGGGCTGAGCCTGAAGAACGGCCTGCTGAACATCATCACGCTGACCCTGTACCGCTTCTGGGGCAAGACGGAGGTCCGGCGGCGGGTTTGGGGCAATGTCTCCCTGAACGGCGAGCCCTTCGAATACACCGGCAAGGGCAAGGAGCTGTTCATCGGCTTCCTGATCGCGACGCTGGTGGTCGGCGTGCCGTACCTGGCTCTGATCCTGGCGATCCAGTTCGTCAGCGCCATGTTCACCCTGCTGCTGCTGCCGGTCTACGTGGCCATGGTCGTGCTGATCGGCATGGCGATCTTCATGACCTATCGCTACCAGGCCAGCCGCACGATCTGGCGCGGCGTGCGCTTCCACCTCAGCGGCAAGGCCAGCGGCTATGGCTGGTCGTATCTCGGCTACGCCTTCGTCAGCGGGATCACCCTGGGCTGGTACGCGCCGGTCATGACCATGAAGCTGGCCGAGCGCATCTGGGGCGAGATGAGCTATGGCGACCAGCGTTTCAGCTGGGCGCGCGCCCACAAGCACAATCTGTACGGGCCGTACGCGGTCGCTTGGGTCGTCGGTCTCGTCGGCTATATCGGGCTGATCGCGACCATCATCCCGGCCGCGATCGGCAGCGCCCGCACGGGCGCCGAGCCCAGCGTCCTGCTGTTCTTCCAGTTCTATGCCTACGGCCTGGTCTACGCCCTGATCGTGGTGCTGGCGTCGGTGGCCTATCACGCCGCCGTGCTGCGCGAGATCGCCGCCTCGATCCGGATCGGCGAGGCGCGCTTCGCCCTGGATGTGAAGGGAGGAGCGTTGCTGGGCCTGACCTTCGGCAATATCGCGATCATCGTGCTCAGCCTGGGATTCCTGCAGCCGGTGGCCATGGCCAGGACGGTGAAGTTCCTGATCGCCCGCCTGTCGTCCGAAGGGACCGTCCCGCTGACCGAGGCTCGCCAGGCGCCGCGCGGACCCAAGACCGGCGAGGGCCTGGCCGACGCCTTCGACGTCTCGCCGTTCTGACGTCGCGACCGGCGTGGACGGACAGCTGTACGACGGCCGGATCGCCCGGCCCCGGGCGGTCGAGATCACCGTGAACGGGGAACGGCTCGTCGTGCGTGCGATCGACGATCCGGCGGCGGGTCTGGACTGGCCGCTGGAGGCGGTGCGCGAGGCGCCGCGCGCGGACGGTCGCTACACCCTCTCGTGCGGCGACGAGGACGCCCGGCTGGTCGTCGACGCCCAGGCCTGGCGGACGCTGGCCGGACGCTCTTCCGAGTCCATCGCGCGGCGGGGCAGGGGACGCGAATGGCGGCTGGTCGGCGGGCTGGCCGCGGCCGGCGTCGCCGTGGCGGCCGTGGTGTTCGTCGGCATCCCGCTGGCCGCGCGCCCCCTGGCGCTGCACACGCCGCCCGCGCTGGAGGCGCGGTTCGGGGCCAACATGGAAAAGCAGCTCAGCGTGCCGTTCCGCGCCTGTCCGAGCGACACGGAGTCGGCGGCTTTGCTCGGTGACCTCGGCGCGCGGCTGGGACGGGCGGCGAAGGCGCCGTTCCCGATCAAGGTGCGGGCCGTGCGCGCGCCGTTCGTCAACGCCTTCGCCTTGCCCGGCGGGACGATCCTGGTCACCCAGCCGCTGATCGAGGAGGCGCGCGGGCCCGATGAGCTGGCCGCCGTGCTGGCCCACGAGATCGCCCACGTCGAGCGCCGCCACGCCATGCAGGCCGCCTGGCGGGCCATGGGCGCAGGTCTCCTGCTGGACGCCGTGGTGGGCGGCGGCAGCGGGGCGGGGCAGCAGCTGATCGTGCTGGCCGGCGGCTTCGCCGACCATCGCTTCAGTCGGACCCTGGAGGCCGAGGCCGACGATCGGGCCATCGAGATCCTGCGGGCCGAGAACATCTCCACCCGGGGCATGGCCGATTTCTTCGGGCGGCTGGCCAATCGCGGCGACGATCCGCGCCTGCGCCGGGCGGCGGAGTGGTTCCAGACCCATCCCGACACCGCCAGTCGCGCCGACAAGGCCCGCCGGGCGATCCGCCCGGGCCAGCCGTCGCTGTCCGATGGTGACTGGGCCATGCTGGACCGCGTGTGCCGGATCACGGATCCGCCGAAACCCAAATCGCGTAACGGCGTGCGGTAAAGCTTACGAGATAAGGATTTCCGCAACCGTTCCCGTGAAGGATGGGGCTTCTCAGGGGAATGGGATGGACCGCAGAAACATCGAGCTGAAGATCTTTGGCCTGATCGCCGGCATGGCGGCGGGCATGATCCTGCTCGCCGGTTTCGCGCTGACGGTCGCCACCCGCCACGCCGACGTCCGCGAGCGCGAGTACGAGGAGACGCTGGTCGGCAACGGCCTGCGTCAGCGCGCCAAGGAGATCCAGACCGCCCTCAACCCCTACATCATCTGGGACGAGGCGGTCATCAAGCTGGACAATCAGTTCGATCCGGCCTGGGCCAGCCAGAACATCGGCGCGTCGGTGGGCGGCGCCCTGGGCAACGAGGTCGTGTTCGTGCTCGACGCGAACGACAAGCCCATCTACGGCCACGTCGCCGGCAAGGATGTCGCGCCGTCGGCCTTCTCGCGCTACGGCGGCCGCGCCGTCCGCCTGATCGAGCAGGTCCGCCAGATCGAGGCCGACCCCAAGAAGGTCGCCGAACTACGCGCCGTGCATCGCAGCCGGGTCACCCTGATCGGCGACGCCCCGACCCTGATCACCGTTTCCCTGGTCCGTCCGGATCTGAAGGCCAAGCTGCGTGGCGCGCGGGCTCCGCTGCTGGTCACCGGCGTGCCGGTGGCCAACAGCGTGGTCACCGCCTTCGCCGAGCGCTTCCTGCTGCACGACGCCCGCATCGAGGTGGTCAAGACGGCGCAGCTGACGACCGCCTCCGCGCAACGCGTGATCGGCAAGACCGCGGACGGCCGCCGCATCGTCATGCGCTGGACCCCGCGCAGGCCGGGCGAGGAATTGCTGAAGTCGGCGACGCCGCTGCTGGCCGCCGCCGTGGCCGCCGCCGCGCTGGGCTCGTTCCTGCTGTTCCGCATCACCCGCCGCGCGGCCAAGAAGCTGCTGCTCAGCGAGGCCGAGGCCAAGCACCTGTCGCTGCATGATCCGCTGACGGGGCTGGCCAACCGCACCCTGTTCACGGACCGCCTGGTCCACGCCCACGCCATCCTGCGCCGCAAGTCCGGCCACCTGGGCGTGCTGTGCATCGACCTCGACCGGTTCAAGGAGGTCAACGACAGCTATGGCCACGACGCCGGCGACCAGCTGATCCGCGAGGTCGCCCGTCGGCTGAAGACCATCTGCCGCGACACCGACACCATCTGCCGCCTGGGCGGCGACGAATTCGCCATCATCCAGCCCGACACCACGCCCAATGGCGCGGCCGCCCTGGCCCAGCGCGTGGTCGAGGGTCTGTCGGGCGAGGTCGATCTGACCATCGGCCGCGCCGAACTGTCGTGCTCGGTCGGGGTGGCGGTGGTCTCCGACGCCGAGCAGGGGCAGGCTGAGCTGCTGCGCCAGGCCGATGTCGCCCTGTACCGCGCCAAGGAAGCCGGCCGCGGCCGGTTCTGCTTCTTCGAGCCCGAGATGGACGCGGCCCTGCGCCTGCGAAAGGGCCTGGAACGCGACCTGCGCAACGCCTTGGACAGCGACGCCCTGGCCGTAGCCTACCAGCCGCTGACCGATGCGAGGGGCTTGATGGTCGGGGTCGAGGCCCTGGCCCGCTGGACCCATCCCGAGCGCGGCGAGATCGCGCCGGCCATCTTCATCCCGCTGGCCGAGTCCTGCGGCCTGATCGGCGCGGTCGGCTCGGCCGTGTTCCGCCGCGCCTGCTACGACAGCCTGCGCTGGTCGGGGCTTGAAGTGTCGGTCAATGTCTCGGCCATCCAGCTGTCCAATCCCGGCTTCGTCGACGAGATGGTCGCGGTGCTGGCCGAGACCGGCGCGCGCGCCGACGTCTTCATGCTGGAGATCACCGAGACGGCCCTGCTCAAGGACAGCGACGGCGTCCACGAGGCCCTGCGCCGCCTCAAGCGCCTGGGCTTCCGCCTGGCCCTGGACGACTTCGGCACGGGCTATGCGTCGCTGGCCTATCTGCGCCGCCATCCGATCGACAAGCTGAAGATCGACCGCTCGTTCGTGGCCAGCCTGCCCGGTAACGGCGAGAGCCTGGCCGTCGCCCGCGCCATCGTCAGCCTGGCCAAGTCGCTGAACCTGAAGACCACGGCCGAGGGGGTGGAGACGCAAGGCCAGCTGGACGCCCTGGTCAAGCTGGGCGTCGTCGAGTTTCAGGGCTTCCTGCTGGGACGCCCTATGCCGGCCGACGCCATCGCCGGCGTGCGCGAGGCTGTTCGCTAGCTTTCACTAGCCAAACGCGGAACCCCACCGCATCCTCCCGTCAAGGACAAAGGGAGGGGACGATGGAAAGGTCAGGCGTCAACCGTCGGGCTTTGGGCGCGCTCGCGTTGGGCGGGGCTCTGGGCGGAACCGCGATGGGGCTGTCGGGCTGCGGCGGGCCAGGCGACACCGATCTCTCGCCAAAGAGCCGCCAGTTTCCCAGGGACTTCGTGTGGGGCGTGGCCACGGCCGCCTTCCAGACCGAGGGCTCGCAGAGCGCCGACGGCCGCGGGCCCAGCGTCTGGGACGTGTTCGAGAAGGCGCCGGGCCACGTCAAGGACGGTTCCGACGCGACCGTGGCCACCGACAGCTATCGCCGCTTCCAGGACGATGTCGACCTGATCGCCGGGGCCGGGCTCAAGGCCTACCGCTTCTCGATCAGCTGGCCCCGGATCCTGCCGACGGGCGAGGGAGCAGTGAACGCCGCCGGACTGGATCACTATTCCAGGTTGGTCGACACCCTTCTGGCCAAGGGGATCACGCCTTACGCCACCCTGTTCCATTGGGACCTGCCGCAGGGCCTGCAGGACAAGGGCGGCTGGGTGGCGCGCGACACCGCCCAGCGCCTGGCCGACTACGCCCACGCCGTGGTCGAGCGCCTGGGCGATCGCCTCAAGAGCTACATCGTGTTGAACGAGGCGGCCGTGCACGCCATTTTCGGCCATGTGCTGGGCGAGCAGGCTCCCGGGCTGAAGGACATCAATCTGCTGGGCAAGGTGGTCCACCACATGAACCTGGGCCAGGGCTTGGCCATGCAGGCGCTGCGGGCGGGAGCCCGCGGGACCCAGGTCGGCACCACCATGGCCCTGCAGCCCTGCCGGCCGGCGGGCGGACCGTGGGCGGTCTGGAACCGCCTGGCCTCGGACGGGCTGGACGCGCTGTGGAACAGGGCCTGGCTGGATCCGCTGTTCAAGGGGACCTATCCCAAGGACATGGACGACCTGCTGAAGGGCATCGTCCTGGAGGGGGACCTGAAGACGGTGCGCCAGCCGGTCGATTTCCTGGGGGTGAACTACTACGCGCCGGCCTATGTGCGGCTGGACCTCAATTCGCCCAGCAAGATTGCGCCGGCCAACCCGCCCAAGGGTGCAGAGCTGGACGCCTTCGGACGCCATGTTGATCCATCGGGCCTGTTCGAGATCCTGGACCGCGTGCGTCGCGAGTACGGGGCGCCGAGGATGCTGGTTACCGAGAACGGCTGCTCGGATCCTTTCGGAACAGGTCCCGCGGTGCTGAACGACCAGTTCCGGATCAACTATCTGCGCCGCCATCTGCAAGCGGTCCTGGCCGCCCGCGAGGCCGGATGCGACGTGCGCGGCTATTTCGAATGGACCCTGATCGACAACTTCGAGTGGGACCTGGGCTACACGTCCAAGTTCGGCCTGGTGGCGATGGATCGGCGGACCGGCGCGCGCACGCCCAAGGCGTCCTACGCGTGGTTCAAGGCGCTGGCCGGCAGCGGGCTGCTGCCGGCCCGCTAGCCGTCAGTCCTTCTTGCAGATCAGCACGTCGCGGCCGCCGCGCTTGGCGGGGACCAGGCTGCCGGCGCACGGGATTGGGTTGACCGGATCGACGATGACCTCATTGCCGCCGATCGGGGGCAGCGTCTTGGCCGGAGCAGGCGTCGTCGGCTTGGGCTCGGCCTTGGCGGCGGTCTTCGCAGGGGCCGGCTTGGGCGAGGGCGCGGCCCTGGGCGTCGCGGTCGGCTTCTGGGCGACGGGTTCGGGCGCAGGAGCGGCCGGCGGCGGGGCCGCTTCGGCGACCGGCTGCGGCGCGGGCGTTTCCGGGTCTGGCGTCGGAGCCGCCGGCGCCTGGGTCGTGGCCGACGCGCTGTTGTAGTTCAGGGCCTTGCCCAGGATGCTGGACTTCATCTCCAGCGTCTTGGCGCGCTTCTCGCAGTCGCCGGGCGGGCTCCAGCTCATCCACATCTGGGCCAGCCGCGCCTTGTCGACCGAGTCGGCGCCTTGCCAGATCGCCGCGCCGCGCTTGACCTGCGCGCCGCCGTACTCCGAGATCGGGCGCGGGCTGGCCTTTTCGGCCGCCGTGATGGCCGAGGCGAAGGTCTTGAGGTCTTTCTGGGCCTGGGCGCGCAGCTCCGGATAGGTCTTCAGCGAGGCGGCCACGCCGTCCGGACCCGGAAACGCCTTCTCGATGCGCGTCACCTCAGGCATCACGCGGTCGTAGAGGTTGGCGTAGCCGCCCAGGGCGCCATAGCACCAGGCGACATAGCCGTACTCGTCGGTCGGCGGAGCATTGGGGCCTTGAGCGGCGGGCTGGCCCGCCACTTGGCCGTCCTGGGCGAAAAGCGCGAGAGCGAGGAAGAGGGCGTTCGCCATGCGGGCGGAGGTCCTTTCGAGAAACGAAGCGTAGCACCTAGAGCATTTCGATCCGGAATGGGACCGTTGCGTGGCCGTTTCGACCAAGCGGAGCCGTAAAAACGGGCGAGCCGCCGAAAAGCTCCACCTTAAGGGCATGGTCTTTCGCCGCATTGCGGGAAAGTCATGTGAACGATCATTCTCAATGTGCTAGAAGCGCGGTGACGGGGTGATCCGCTTCGCCTCTTCGCGCGTATTTCTTGTCGTCCGTCGCTGGTTTCGAGGCGCTTCATGACCTTCTGGCGCAACATCGCGAGCATCGCCGCCCGCCGTCTGGATCTGGCCGACTGCACCGAGTGCCCGGCCGGCTTGCCTGGCGAAGATCCGGCCTTCTCGACCGCGGTGACCGCCCTGGGCGCCAAGCTGGCCAAGGTCGACGGACGCGCCGACGGGCACGAGTTCGCCGCCTTCACCGAGGTGTTCCAGCCCGACCCGGCCTCGGAGCCCAACATTCATCGCCTGTACGACCTGGCCCGCCAGACGACCCACGGCTTCGAGAGCTACGCCAAGCGGTTGGCCAAGCGCTATTCCAGCTGTCCGCAGCTGCTGGAGGACGTGGTCGACGGCCTATTCCACATCGCCAAGGCCGACGGCGTCGTCAGCCAGGACGAGCTGGACTATCTGGAACGGGTGTCGAACCTGTTCGGCATGTCGCCGCTGGCCTTCCGCCGCCTGCGCGCCACCCATCTGGGCGTCGGGGCCGACGACCCCTACGCCATCCTGGAGGTGCCGGCCGACGCCGACGACGCCACGGTGCGCAGCGCATGGAAGTCGGCCTTGTCGAACGCTCACCCCGACCGCGCCCGCGCCCGCGGCCTGCCCACCGAGTTCATCGAGGTGGCCGAGGCCAAGGCCGCCGCGATCAACGCCGCCTTCTCGACCGTGATGCGCGAGCGGCGGGAACTGGGTCTGGCCGCAGCGGGTTGACCAGACAATCTGTCTCGGGGCGACCACACCCCTAAGGACCGGAAAAGGCTTTTCATCCGCGCCCGGCGGGTGTTCAGTCGGCATTCAGCGCTTGTGAACCATCTTCATTGACCATGAGCGTGAACGAAAGGACCCCGATGAGCACCGTCGCCGCTTCGCCCCTGCGGAACCTGGCTTGGATCGCCGGCGCCCTGGCGACCTCGGCCGCGGTGGTGATCGGAGCGGTCCTGGCGGTGGTGTTCGCCGCCACCGTGGTGGTGGTGGGTTTCATCGGCAGCGCCCTGTTCGGCCTCGCCGCCTTCGCCTTCCGCGGCCGCAAGGCGGCCAAGCCTCCGGCTGACGACGGCCTGATCGAGGCCCGCAACGTCGGCGGCCACTCGTGGGTGGCCTACGGCTGGAACGAGCGGCCGTAGGGCTTCTTCCCAACTTCCCCAACGTCGCCCTTGCTCCGCGTCGCGCGGTGTCGGATGCTGCTTTCAAACAAACGTTGGGAGGCAAGCATGATCGGCGTCGTCGCAGTTCTGAAGGTTCAGCCGGAGAAGTCGGCGGATTTCGAGAAGGTGTTCCTGGACCTGCAGAACAAGGTGAAGGCCAACGAGCCGGGCTGCCTCGTCTACCAGCTGACCAGGTCCCGCACCGAAGCCGGCGTCTACAAGGTGCTGGAGCTGTATGCCTCGGCCGACGCCCTGAAGGCCCATGGCGGCTCGGACTATTTCAAGGCCGCCGGCGCGGCGATGGGGCCGTTCATGGCGGCCGCGCCCGTCATCGAGTATCTCGACGCGGTGGAGTAGGGCGGTGGACCTGGCTTTCTCGCCCGAGGACCTGGCGTTCCAGCAAGAGGTCCGCGACTGGATCGCGACCGCCTATGACGACGACCTGAAAAAGCAGCTCAGCCAGTCCAAGAACGGCTATCTCGACAAGGCCGGCCAAGTGCGCTGGCAGAAGAAGCTGTTCGAGCGCGGTTGGGCCGCGCCCGACTGGCCGGTTGCGCTGGGCGGGGCGGGCTTCACCCCCTCGCAGCGCTACATCTTCAACATGGAGATGAGCCTGGCCGGCGTGCCGACCGCCTCGCCGATGGGGCTGAAGATGGTCGCGCCGGTGATCATGGCGTTCGGCTCCGAAGAGCAGAAGGCCCAGCATCTGCCGGCGATCCTGCGGTCGGACATCTGGTGGTGCCAGGGCTATTCGGAGCCGGGCTCTGGCTCGGATCTGGCCAGCCTGCAGATGAAGGCCGAGCGCGACGGCGACGACTACGTCCTCAATGGCTCGAAGATCTGGACCACCCACGCGCAATGGGCCGACTGGATGTTCTGCCTGGTCCGCACGTCGTCCGAAGGCAAGCCGCAGGAGGGCATCTCGTTCCTGCTGCTGCGCATGGACACGCCCGGCATCCAGATCAAGCCGCTGCCCACGCTGGATGGCCCGCCCGACGGCGAGCAGGAGATCAACCAGGTCTTCTTCGACAATGTCCGCGTCCCTGTCGCCAACCGCATCGGCGAGGAGAACAAGGGCTGGACCTACGCCAAGTATCTCTTGGAGTTCGAGCGCGGCAACGCCTACGCGCCCGGGCTGATGAACATGCTGAAGAAGGTCAAGCGCATCGCCGCCCTGGAGCGGGCTGACGACGGCGGGCGGCTGATCGACGACCGGGACTTCCGAGAGAAGATCGCCAATCTGGAGATCCAGGTCGCAGCCCTGAACGCCACGGAGCTGCGGATCTTCTCGTCGCGCACGGCGGGCAAGGCGATCGGCCCGGCCTCGTCGATGCTGAAATGCGTGGGCTCCGAGCACCAGCAGGCGATCACCGAACTGACCCTGGAGGCGGTCGGAACCTATGCCGCGCCGTTCGTCCAGGATCCCTGGAGCCAGAGCAACGAGGGCCGCGCCGGGCCAGATTACGCGGCCCCGGCGGCGCCGGCCTATTTCAACTACCGCAAGGCCTCGATCTACGCGGGCTCGAACGAGATCCAGCGCAACATCATGGCCAAGATGGTGCTGGGGCTGTAGCCCCTTAGCGAAACAGGCTCGGTTCCAGTTTTTCTCTCTGGCGCGCGATCCGAACAAATGTTTGGATCGCGCCCGATCTTCTTCCTCCCAGGGAAACCCTCATGTCGCTCGACGCCCTGTTCAAGCCGTTCGAATTCAAGTCGCTGAAGCTGCCCAACCGGACGGTCATGGCGCCGATGACGCGGTCGTTCTCGCCGGGCGGCGTGGCCACCGACGACGTCGCCGCCTACTACCGCCGCCGGGCCGAAGGGCAGGTGGGCCTGATCGTCACCGAGGGGACCGGCGTGGCCCGGCCCGCCTCTCTGAACGATGCCAATGTCCCGCGCTTCCATGGCGACAAGGAGCTGGCCGCCTGGAAGAAGGTGGTCGACGAGGTCCATGCCGCCGGCGGCCTGATCGCCCCGCAGCTGTGGCACGTCGGCGCCGCGCGCGGGAAGGACGTTCTGGGCAAGGTCGACAGTCCCTCGGGTCTGTCCAAGAAGGGCGGCAACCCCTTTACCGAGCCGATGACCGACGCCGAGGTGGCGGACACCATTGCCGCCTTCGCCACGGCGGCCGCCGACGCCAAGCGCCTGGGCTTCGACGCCATCGAACTGCACGGCGCCCACGGCTATCTGATCGACCAGTTCTTCTGGGAAGGCACCAATGTCCGCGACGACCTGTTCGGCGGCCCGACCATCGCCGAGCGCAGCAAGTTCGCCGCCGAGATTCTGAAGGCCGTCCGCGCAGCGGTCGGCCCGGACTATCCGGTGATCATCCGCCTGTCGCAGTGGAAGCAGCAGGATTACGCGGTCAAGAACGCCGAGACGCCGCAGCTGCTGGAGGCCTGGCTGCAGCCGTTGGCCGACGCCGGCGCCGACATCTTCCACTGCAGCCAACGCCGCTTCTGGGAGCCGGAGTTCGACGGGTCAGACCTGAATTTCGCCGGCTGGGCCAAGAAGCTGACCGGCGCCCCGACCATCACCGTCGGCTCGGTCGGTTTGTCGGGCGAGTTCATCGCCGCGTTCGGCGGCGAAGGCAGCCAGCCCGCCTCGATCGACGGCTTGCTGGAACGCCTCGAGCGCGGCGAGTTCGACCTGGTCGGCATCGGCCGCGCCCTGCTGCAGGATCCCGAGTGGGTCGTGAAGATCCGCGACGGGCGAAACGACGAGCTGCAGAGCTTCGAGCGCGCGGCGCTGGGGGTGCTTTACTAAGCGGCGATACGTCTCTGCGCCCCCGCTGAGGGAGCTGTCGCGGAGCGACTGAGGGGGCTGCTCGGCAAGGCCGCGCCGCCCCCTCCGGCCCTCTGGGCCACCTCCCCCAGCGGGGGAGGAGATTTCAAGCCTAGGCGATCGTCGTCACCAGGCCGCCCTCGGCCTTCAGCGACGCGCCGTTGGTCGCCGCCGAGAGTGGGCTGGCGACATAGGCCACCAAGCTGGCGATCTCCTGCGGCTCGATCATCCGTTGCAGCAGCGACGACGACCGATGCTTCTCGAAGAACTCGGCCTCATGCTCCTGCGGCGTGCCGTCGGGATGGGTCGAGACACTCTTGAGGAAGTCGGCGATGGCCGCCGCGCGGGTGGGGCCGGGCAGGACGGAGTTGACCGTCACGCCGGTGCCCTTGGTCTGCTGGGCCATGCCGCGCGCCACCGCCAGCTGGGCGCTCTTGGTCATGCCGTAGTGGACCATCTCGCCAGGGGTCGCCAGACCGGACTCGGACGAGATGAAGATCACCCGGCCCCAGTTGCGGTCCAGCATGCCGGGGAAGTAGCCGCGCGACAGGCGCACGCCGCTCATCACATTGACCTCGAACAGATGCAGCCAGTCCTCGTCCGGGATGTCGGCGAAGGCCTTCATCTCGTAGATGCCCAGGTTGTTGACCAGGATGTCGACGCTGGGGACAGCCTTCAGGATCGCCGCAGCGCCCTCGGCCGTGCCGGCGTCGGCCAGCACGCCCTCGACATTCTGGCCTCCGGAGGCGCGGATATCTGCGAGGGCGGCCTCCAGCTTGTCCTGGCCGCGACCGGTGACGAACACCTTGGCGCCCTCGACGGCCAGGGTGCGGGCGATCTCCAGGCCGATGCCGGCGGTCGAGCCGGTCACCAGCGCTGTCTTGTCGTTCAGTTTCAGGTCCATCGCTGGGCTCCGTTGTTTGACGCAGCCTCAGATGGGAAGGCTCCGCCGTGCAACTACGCCTTAGCCAGGAACATCACCTGTGAATTGAACGCACAGGTTCAGGCGTTGAAATTCAGCTTCAGCCCCGGACGCGGCCATCGGGCCTTGTAGAGCTTGCCGGTCCCCGAGGCCGTGATCCACGCGTCCCGCATGTCGGCCCCGCCGAAGCAGATGTTGGTCACGATCACGTCCGGGAAGGCGAAGTGCTCGGTCGAGCCGTCCGGGTCGAAAGCGGTGATCCCGCCATTGATGATCGTCGCCACGCAGACCTTGCCGCCGGCCTCGACCGCCAGGCTGTCCAGCAACTGGTAGCCCGGCAGGTTGCAGATCACATTGCCGGGCTGCAGGGGCAGGGGATCGGCCAGCACGCCAGGGGCGGCGACGTCGAACGACCACAGGCGTCCCAGCATGGTGTCGGCCATGTAGACCGTCTTCTCGTCGGGCGAGAGGCCCACGCCGTTGGGCGAGACGAAGTGGTCGCGCCAGCGGGTGATCTTCGAGCCGTCGGGCAGGGCGTAGTACAGGGCGCCGTACTTCCTGCCCGCGGGCGTCGAGCAGCCGTGGTCGGTGAACCAAAAGCCGCCCTGCCTGTCGAAGACCAGATCGTTGGGCCCGACCAGCGTCTTGCCGTCGCACGCCGTGTAGAGCGTGGTGATGGCGCCGGTCGCGAGATCCACCCGCTGGATGGAACCGCCGGTGTGCTCGGGCGGCGTGGGGCCGGGGATGTTCAGGCCGTTGGCCTCGAAGAACTGGAAGCTGGCGCCGTTGTTGGTGACATAGATTGCGCCGTCGGGCCCGATCGCCGCGCCATTGGGACCGCCGCCGGTCTGCGCCACCGTCTCCTTGCGGCCATCGGGCCAGACGCGTGTCAGGCGTTGGCCCTGGATCTCGGTGAGGATCACTGAGCCGTCGGCCATGGCGATCGGGCCTTCTGGGAACTGCAGACCGTCCGTGACCAGCTGGATGTCCATGATGCGTTTCCTCCGCGCCTCTGAACGGGCGCTGGAGATGACTATAAACGCCTGTTTGAATCTGGCGAGCGCTCCGTTCAGCGAACCGTGTCGCGCGAGCCACAGCAACCCTCGCGCGTGCGAGAACGCCGTTCGCGGGGCTTGTGGCGAGTCGTCGATCGTGGGATCAGCACCGCCTCGACCACGAGCTCCAGGGAGCCGATCCGCCGCATGACTATCGCCGCCGCACAGACCAACGCACCGCCGAAGGCGGGTTGGCGCGCGCCGTCGAAGTCGCGCTGCCGCCGATCCGCCGCTCGCCCCCTGCGCCCCTACCGCTAGCCGCGGCCGCTCCGGCCGCCGCCGGAGCTCTTCGATGACCGTCCAGTCTCTCGCGAGTTCGACCAGCGTCGCCTCGCCCCTGCTGCGCCTGATCGCGCCGCCCTATGCCGACGTGCTGGCCGCCCTGTGGCCGGCCCCGCACGCGCCGTTCGTGACCGCCCCGGCGGCGCGACGACACCTGATTTGCCTGATGCTGGCCGCGGAACCGCCAGAGCGCAATCCGCCGGAGCGGACACCGGTCCGGCGCGGAGATTGCGCTCTGGATATGGAAGTCGGCGCCTCATGCCATGGGCATGAGGCTCTGGGCGGCCCGCCGATCGATATCACGCGCCTGATGGACCTGCCGCTGCGCAAGGCCATCCTCCTGGCGCTGGAGGACGCCGCTCCGGAAGGTCTGCGCCGCGCGCTCGAGCGCCTGGGCGAGATCGCCTGGGCGCCAGAGGACTATCGCGCCCTGGTCCACATGCTGGCCGACGCCGCCCCCGCCAAGACCCTGCGCCATGCCCAGGCGATCACGCCGGATTTGGTCCGCGCGCTCTCGGCCCTGCCCAAGGATCTGCGCGAGGTGGGCGGCGTCGCCCTGCGCGTGACGCCCGCGCAGGCCGCTCTTCTGGCCGAGGCCCACGCGGTATTGGCCAAACGGCTGTCGCCCGAGCTGCTGGCCCAGCGGGTCGCCGCCTGGGGCCATGTCCCGACGCCCAAGGCGCTGTTCAGCCTGGTGGCCGACGACTTCCGCCGCGAATTGCCGCCCCCGCCGCATCCGGGCACGGAAAGGCTGCGACCTCTCGAGACCGCCGCGGCCATCCGCGACGCGGCCCGCCGCTACCGCAACTGCCTGGCCAACTATGTCGACTACGCCGTCGACCGGCAGAGCGCGATCTACGAGTGGCTGCCCTCGCCGGGGGCGGTGGTCGAGCTGACGCCCGACACCTTCTTCGGCTGGCGCCTGGACCAGGCGCGGCTGGAGAACAACAAGTCGGTCGACGAGGCCACCCGCGAGGCCATCGTGGCCGAGCTGCGCGGCATGGGCGTGCATGTCGGCCGCAGCGCCTGGCAGATCCGCCGGGCTCTGGAACGCGCGGCCTCGCCGAAATTCGAACTGGAGCCCGTCGACGCGGCGATCGCCGACTATTTCACGGATGACTGAGGCCTTGCGCGCGCCGCGATTTCGCGGTGAGCGTGGGGCAAAGGCGTAGAGAGGATTCTTGGGCATGCGGGCATCTGTGATGACGATCGCGGCGGCGGGGCTGATGCTGGCGGGCTGCGCGGCGACGCCATATTTGCCCTGGTCCAGGTCGGCGGCGATGCCGACCCGATCCAGCTGTCCGGTGATGACGTCCGATCAGTGGCGGCCGGTCGTCGACGGCGCGATCCACAAGACCTTCGACCGCGATCTTCAGAGGCGGTTCGGCGACACCGCGGTTCATACGCGGATCGCCTGGAGCAAGACCGACAAGGGCGACACCGTGATCACCGCCCAACGGATCGGCCCGGCCAAGTACGCCATGCCGAAGGTCGGTCAAGGCGGCGAGGTCGAGGTCGTCTTCCAGGCCTGCACGGGCAAGCCCCTCAAGACGCGCAAGACGGCCAATCTGGAGAAGACGCCCGCCCTGGCGTCGGATGAAGCCGCCCCGGCTCCCAAGGAGCATCCCGCCGGGCGAAAGCGGGGGCTGAAATGGCCCTGGAAATCGTGATCGTGCGGCGCTGACCCGCCTCAGCGCCGTTCCAGCACCCTGAAGACGAAGGCGTGGTCGTCGCCCTCGCCGGCCGGGTGTTCCTCGCGGCGGACCTCGGTCCAGGCGCGCTCGTCGAACTCGGGGAAGCGCACGTCGCCCTCGACCTCGGCGGCGACCTCGGTCAGGTACAGCCGCCGGGCCTTGGGCAGGGCCAGTTCGAACAGCGCCCGGCCGCCGATCACGCAGACCTCCTCGGCCCCGTCGTCGGCCGCCTGCTCCTTGGCGATCTCGACGGCCTCCATCCAGGTCTCGCAGGCCACCGCGCCTTCGGGCTCGAAGCTCTGGTCGCGCGACAGGACGATATTGGTGCGGCCCGGCAGGGGCTTCCTGGGCAGGCTGTCCCAGGTCTTGCGGCCCATGATGATCGGCTTGAACAAGGTGTTGGCCTTGAACAGGGCCAGGTCCGACTTCAGCCGCCAGGGCAGGTCGCCGTCGCGACCGATGACGCCGTTGGCGGCGCGGGCGACGACGATTGAAAGATCGATCATGGTCTTATGGAGACTAGCTATGCGGATAGCCGATAAATCAGAGCATCTTCAAGATAGACGCCGTTCACGTGATTACGGCTGAATCGAATCCTGCCGTTTCCTTCAATGGCGATTACGCCTTGCAAGGCGCTGACTACCGAGCGGTCGGGATCGACAACATCAACCCTGGCAAGATCCAGTAAGTCTTTTCGGCCTGACCTATGGATTGCTTGGGATATATCGAGATAAAATGTGGTGATGTCGTTCCGCTTTTCTCTAAAGGCAATGACGAAACGCCAACGAGCAGCATCGCTATCGTAGAGCCAGAGAGCGCCCTTAGCGGATAGCCCGTTCTCGTCGAGAAAGGCAATCAGGCGACCGGCCGCCTCAATGTCTTCGGTCACCAATGGGCTTTCAACCACGATAGAACTCCAGCATCTGGATCGCCGATCGCAATCAGCATTCTCCTCGCAAGGAACGGATCTATCGTCTCATATCTCGCGGTTTCCTTCCATCCGCTCACGAACGCCCAATTTGCATCCAGTTGCGGGTTCGCAGCCCTCGCGCGGTCCAATTCGATCTTTAGGCCCGCAAGGGCCACCAGAGCTGTAAGATCGTGAGTGTGGATGTCGGCTACAAACTTGCGCGATGGAATAACATGTTGCCGAAAGGCTAGCGAGATAACCGCCTTTAGTCCGCACTCGATTGCATAGCCTGCCAGATAATAGGCTGCGCTGAAGCGATTAGCGGCAAGCAGAGATTCTGCATCTCCAAAACGAGCTTCACTGAGCGCCTTAAGGTCGTCGAAGCTCGGGTCCGCCACGGCTAAACCGAAACCTCGGCCTTGATGTGCGGGTGGGCCTGGTAGCCCTCCAGGGTGAAGTCCTCGTACTCGAAGCCGAACAGGTCGCGCTTGTCGGCGATCGTCATGGTCGGGAAGGGATAGGGCTCGCGCGTCAGCTGCTCGCGGGCCTGGTCCAGGTGGTTCAGATAGAGATGCGCGTCGCCGAAGGTATGGACGAACTCGCCCGGCTCCAGGCCGACGACCTTGGCGACCATCAGGGTCAGCAGGGCGTACGACGCGATGTTGAACGGCACGCCCAGGAACACGTCGGCGCTGCGCTGGTAGAGCTGGCAGCTGAGCTTGCCGTCCGCCACGAAGAACTGGAACAGGCAGTGGCAGGGCGGCAGGGCCATGTCGTCGACATCGGCCGGGTTCCAGGCCGTGACGATGTGGCGGCGGCTGCTCGGATTGGTCTTCAGGTTCTCGACCAGGGCCGAGATCTGGTCGATCACCCGGCCGTCCGGCGTCGCCCACGAGCGCCACTGCTTGCCGTAGACGGGGCCGAGGTCGCCGTTCTCGTCGGCCCACTCGTCCCAGATGCGCACGCCGTTGTCCTTGAGATAGGCGATGTTGGTGTCGCCCTTCAGGAACCACAGCAGCTCGATGATGATCGACCGCAGGTGCAGCTTCTTGGTGGTCAGAACCGGGAAGCCCTTGGCCAGGTCGAAGCGGATCTGCCGGCCGAACACGCCCAGGGTGCCGGTGCCGGTGCGGTCGCCGCGCTGGACGCCGTTCGCCAGGATGTCGGCGAGGAGGGCCAGATATTGCCGTTCGGGATGATCGGCGGCGGCTTTCGGGGCGGCGAGGACGGCGGTGGTCATGGTGAGGCCAATGTGAGGGCGAATCGCGCCCTTGAACACTGCGGCGCCCCGAGCCGTCCACAGGGCGCCGCCAGTTATCCTCCCCCGGGAGCGGGGGAGGACAGTAGACGTGGTCCTTACTTGCTCGGCGCCAGGCCGGTGTTCAGCACCCAGCCGACGTTGTCGTTCTCGTCGGCGACTTCCCACCAGAGCTCCTGCTGCTTGCCGGTCGGGTAGACGATGGCGCCGGCGGGCAGGGTGCGGATCACCTTGCCGCTGGCGGTCGGGGCTGAGCGCAGGGCGACCGGGCGCTGGGCGGTGAAGGTCTTGGCCGGCGCCGCGGCCGCGGCCGGGCCGGTTTCCGACAGCAGGCCCAGGTCGCCGATCATCTTCGAATAGGCGTTGATGAACGACAGGGTGACGATGCGGCCGATGTCGGTGTCCTCGTAGCCGCCGCCCACGGCGCCGCCCCAGCCGATGCCGCCGCCGGCGCCCCAGCCGATGTCGTTCTTCACGGCGTAGCCTTCCGAGACCGACATGGTCTCGGTGGTGCGCACGTTGGTCAGCGACAGGACGGTGTTGGCTTCCAGCTTCTTGGTCTTGATGCCGCCGACCAGGCCGCCGACGCGACCGCCGATCAGGCCGCCGATGGCGCCGGCCACCGCGCCGCCGCCGACATTGCTGTTGCTGCCCGCGACCTCGGCGACCAGGACGTAGTCGGCGGCCTTGACCTGGCCCTGGCCGACGTTGCTGCCGCGCTGCAGGCCCAGATTGCCGCCGATGTTGCGCTCCTTCTCGGCCGCGCTGAGGCCCGCGCCGCGATCGACCAGGTTGAAGCAGCCCGAACGCTGGACGATGGCGCGCAGCACCTTCTGCGGCGAGGCCAGGTTGTATTGCGTCCAGCCGCTGGAATCGTCGCCGTCCACGATCGACAGGGTGCCCAGCTTGCGCGAGCAGCGCGGCACGTCGTTCGAGGCCTGGGTCTGCATCTGCTGGCCCTTGCTGGCCTTGGCCTGGGCGAACGTGACTTCCGGCGTCAGGACGATCAGCGCCAGACCAGCGGTCAGCGCGCGGCGAAAGGCTGTCATTCTCGATGTTCCCCGAAATGCGCCGGACCGGCCGGCGAAGGTTCTGGTCGGGCGACGAGATCGCCCCTGAATTGAGCGAAATCGCCTAACCCGCGAAGCCGCCTTCGTCCAGAAATTCTTGTTCGGCGGCCGTGGTTTCGCGACCAAGGCCGCTGTTTCTGTGAGGAAATCGGCCGAAGCGCGCGATGATGTCCCGGTGGATCAGGGCGTATTTCATCGACTCCTCGTCGCCGGTGTCGGCCTGCAGGCTGGCGAACAGCTGGACGCTGAATTCCTGGTCGACCAGCGACTCCGAGTGCTCGAACGGCAGGTAGAAGAAGCGGCGCAGGTCGGGGGCGACGGCCGGGTCGGTGTCGTGGCCGGCGGCGATGGCGGCGCGGGCGAACATCCGGGCCAGGGGATCGGTGGCGAAGGCGTGCGGCGTGTTGCGGTACATGTTGCGCGGCATCTGATCCAGCAGGATCATCAGGGCCAGCGCGCCCTCGGGCTTCTCGGCCCAGGCGTCGTAGCGGCGCATCGAGGCGCGGTAATGGGTCTGCTCGAACTTGAGGGCGATGGCGGCGTCGAAGGCGTGGTCCTTGGCGAACCACTTCTTGGGGCCGGCGCCGCGCCAGAAGGCGACGACGTCATTGTAGTGCGCGGTCATCGAAAGCCCTCGTGAAGTCCCGTTCAAGCCCGGTTCATCCGGCGAGTCCGAGACTGCTATCAAGGGACAAGCCCGGGCCGCGCTTCAAGGCCCTTCGGAGCAAGAAATGAAACGTCTGATCACGACCGCCATGGTGCTCTCGCTGCTGGGCGGCGCGGCCGCCCAGGCCGGGGCCGCCGGCGCGGTGGTCGGCCAGCAGCAGGC
>CBIHOB010000021.1:0-63298 GCA_966211605.1 uncultured Caulobacter sp. | reverse complement strand
GGCCCGCGGGCCCCCCCCCCCCCCAAACACAACCCGCCGGGCCCCTTGGGGCCCCCGCCGCCATCTCGGTTGCGAAGGACGTCGACCTTAGAAGGTCAGGTCGAAGCCCACGCGCACGTAGCGCGGCGTCTGATAGGTGATCGGCATGCCGAACACCGGCGTGCGGGTCGCCGACAGCGGGCTGCCGGTAGCCGGCGCGTTGTAGAGCACCGTGCCGTTTTCGGCGACGTTCTGGACGTTCACCGGCTTGCGCGAGTTGAAGATGTTGAAGACGTCCGCGCGCAGGACGAGGTCGCCCTGGTAGGGGAAGAACTTCGGCACCGTATAGCGCACCGAGGCGTCGAACGACGACGTCCAGGGCGTGCTGGTGCCCGTGCCCTGCGGCACGAGCTTGCCACCGCAGTAGTGGGTGTAGGACGGACCGTAGTTGTTTTCCAGGACGGGGTCGTTCGGATCGTAGCCGATGCAGCCCACCCGACGCGGCGAGATGACGGTGCCGTTGGCGCCGAGCAGCAGGTTCTCGGTCAGCTGATACGAACCGTACGCCTTGAAGACATGGGCGTGGTGGTTCGGCAGCAGACCGTAGGCGCCTTCCAGCAGCGTGGGCGTGTCGTACTGCAGGGTCACACCCGAGTCGACCTGGCCGCTGGCGTAGTCGCTGTACGACGAGCCTTCGTAGTTACCCTTCAGCTCCGACAGGGTGTAGGTGCCGTGGAAGCTCCACTTGCCGTCCCAGGCGCGGTCGAACGACAGGTCCAGGGCGGTGTATTCACGCTTCGGCTTGGGATAGCCCAGTTGCTGGGCCGTGAAGGTGATGGTCGGCAGATCGGTGCTGGTCGAGGACAGCGGGGTCTGCAGACGCACCGTCGCGGGCGAGCCCGGGTTGATGATCGCGTAACCGATCAGCGTGCCGTCGTAGTTGTCGCAGCCGCCGCCCGGAGCCGTGGAAAGACCCTTTTCCTTGCAGTAGGCGCGAACGGCGTAGTCGATGGCGACGTCGTCGGCGCCTTCGATCAGGTTGCGGTAGGTCAGGCTGACACCAACGGTCCACAGGTTATCGAACTTGTGGCTGTAACCGACGATGTACTCGTCCTCTTCCGTCGGCTTCAGCTCTTTGCTGTGCTGCTGGTCGGCGGCGTAGAACGAACCGTCGTTCTGATAGGTGCAGCCGACCACGCCCGCGGCCGAAGCGCCACCGGCGACGCAGGCGCGAGCGCCCGTATAGCCGACGAGCTGGGTCCCCAGGCCGCCGGTCGGCAGGCCCGTCCTCGGATCCGGCGTGTAGCCGGCCAGATTGTAGTAGCGGGCCGTGAAGTCGTAGGTGCCGGCCGCTTGACGATAGGCGGTGTTGGCCGCGATCGGCAGATAGTACTTGCCGTAGTTGGCGAAGATCTTGTCGCGGCCTTCGCCGGTCGGATCCCACGTCACGCCGATGCGCGGGGCGATGTTGTTCTTCAGATCGGCGAAGACGATGCCGTTCGAACCGGCCTGCTTGAAGCTGTCGCTGCGGACGCCGAGGTTGAACGTCAGGCCGCGGACGGGCGTCCAGGAGTCCTGAACGTACCAGGCGTGGTTCTGACCTTCGAACGCGCCGCCCGAAATGAACGTGCGGGCTTCGATGAACTGGGTGCCGGCGGCGAGGCCCAGCGCGTTGCCCGCGGCGGCGACCTTGTAGGTATAGGCCGCGTTGCCGGTATAGAGCGAGAAGTGCGTCAGGTAGTTGTCTTCGTGGTCATAGCCGCCGCGAATGTGGTGCTTGCCGACCAGGTCGAAATAGAGGTCGGCGTCAGCGCGCCAGAAGTTGCGCTTGGTGCTGTAGGGCGCGCCGATGGCGGAGACCGATTGCTGGCTGATCGTCGCGGCGGTGCCGCTGCGTTGATCCTGCACCAGCGGGTCGGTGGTGTTCAGCGGCAGGGTGGCCTGGTTGTCCACGCTGCGGCCGTAGGCGCCCGACAGCGTGAGCCAGTCGGTGAACGAACCCGTGTACTTGAACACGAAGTTCTCGCCGCCGGTCGGGAAGTTGGAGCCCGACTTGAAGCCGCCGACCTTGTCGGTGAACTGGTTGTAGCCGTAGACGCGGCGCTTGGTGACGTCGTTGGTGCGGAAGTAGGTGGCTTCCAGGTGCTGACGCGAGGTGATGTAGGCGTCGAGCTTAGCGCCGTAGAACGGTTGACCCGAACGGTCGACCGTCAGGTTTTCGGCGCCGTTCGGGTTGGCGGCTTCGCGCGCCAGGGTGGCGGCGGTCGAGCGGGTGGCCTGGTTGGCCGGATTGAGCTTCAGCTTGCGCATTTGCGCCAAGCCGTAGAAGAACAGGTGGTCCTCGATGATCGGGCCGCCCATTTCGAACACCAGGTCCCTGTAGTCGCGCTTCAGGTGGTTGCCGGCGTTCAGGTAGGAGTCCTTCTGGTCGGACCGCAGGCTGTTCGGCTCGTAGTTGCCGTGAACGGCGAACATGAAATCGTTGCTGCCGGACTTGGTCACGGCGGTGACGATGCCGCCGGTGGCGCGGCCGTACTCGGCGGGATAGCCGCCGGTCTTCACTTCAAACGTCTTGTAGAAATCGAACGGCACGGTCGCGCCGCCGAGATAGGTGTTGAAGTTGGTGATGTTCAGGCCGTTGATGTAGAAGGCGTTTTCCGACACCGAGGCGCCGCCGATCGCCGTCTGGCTGGCGTAGTTGCCAGCGCCGCCCTGGATGGCGCCCGGCGCCAGCAGGGCCAGGCCCTGAACGCTGCGGACCACGGGGACCGACTTCACCAGTTGCTCGACGTCCACGGCCAGGCCGGTCGTGGTTTGCGAGAAGTCCAGTTCCGGACGCGCCGTGGCGGTGATGACCACTTCGGACACTTCGCCGACCCCGGCCAGCGTGAAGCTGTAGTTCGACTCGCCGCCGGCGCGAACCGCCAGACCGCTGTTGTTGCTGGGCGAGAAGCCGTCCTTCGTGATCGAAACCGTGTACGAGCCGGTGGGGATCAGCGGCGCGCGGAAAGCGCCGTTGGCGTCGGTCGTCGAGTTCTGCGTGACGCCCGTCTGCTGCGAGCGCACGGACACCGCCGCGCCCGCGACCGGAGCGCCGGCCGAATCCAGGACGCGGCCGCTCAGCGTACCGCTGGTGTAGTCCTGGGCGTTGGCGGAAACCGGCGCCAGGGCGGCCACGGTCGCGATGGCCAGCGGCGTGGCGACGGTCGCCAGACCGGCGAGCAGAGTCGTCGTCAGTAGACGCGCGCGGGCGCTACCCTTGGTGGAAAGCATGCTGTTCAAATCCCCTCTGAGCGTGGCGAGAGCGGCAAATCGGACGAGTCCCCCTCTAGAAACTTTGTCCGAGCTGGAGCGGATATCCGCGTAGTTCGCGCCACGAGATCACTGGTGTCCCGGAAACATTTCCCCGGTTAGGGCGACGTTAGGGGCCGCTACGGCCAAGGGTCAATTGTCATTGCAAAATTGTAATCCACATCGCGCACCCCTGTCGCAAAATCGCCACAGCCGCGCCGCTTTTCGAGAGATCGCCGCTATGGGTGGATACCCGATCGCCGAAGGGGGACGGAAAAATTCGGCCATCGTTTTGTTTTCGAGGGGTTATTTAAACCCGCATCACCGGCGCCCTCGCCCGCCCGTCTTCGACGAAACTTCTGCGATAATCTTGCGCCCGCCGGTTGACACGAAACAAATCATCCCGTCAGTCACACTGACGCCCGTAAAAATTCATTAAGTTTTGCATCCATCAGGGCATGTTCTCCCTGATATTCGGAAGCCGAGCGCCCGCCTGACATGCGCCACTGACCATTGCCTAGGCGCCCGGCGCTCGCAAAGATGCATCCGTGCGGCGGATTGCGCCGCGGGCACCTTGCGGCGAACCCATGAGCGATTTCCGGCGCGTCACCGACTCCTTTTCCGTCAGCCCGCAGGTCACCGAGGCCGACATGGCCCGGGCCGCCGCCGAGGGATTCGTTCTAGTGATCAACAATCGGCCCGACGGCGAAGATCCCAGCCAGCCCTCCGCCGCCGCGATCGAGGCGGCCGCGCGGGCGGCGGGGCTGGACTATCTGTACGCGCCGGTGCGCGGCGGGCCGACGGCCGAGCAGGTCGAGGCGGTGCGCGCCGCAGTCGAGGCCGCCAACGGCCCCGTCCTGGCCTTTTGCCGCTCGGGCACGCGATCGATCGTCACCTGGTCGATCGGCCAGGCCCTGGCGGGCGAGGATCGCGAGACCCTGGTCGATCAAGGCCTTCAGGCGGGCTACGACCTCTCGGGCGTCCTGCCGCGCTAGCGCCTAGAAAGCAGCCGACTCGCGGGCCGCCATCGGCGTCGGCTCGGCCTGGCAGCTGGCCAGGACGAACTGGGCCAGGATGATACACAGGATGGCGAAGGCTGCGCGCTGGAGCCGTTTTGACACAAAAATCGCCGCGTCCGCCGCCATGGCCCGTCCTCCGAAGGTTACTGAAGGGTTAAGAGGCAAGAGCGGCGCCGCCGGAAAAGAGCCTGTCCGATGATTCCCTTCGTCCGCGAGTTGGATTTCGAATACGGCCGTTGCGACCAGGTCTCGCCGCTGATCCGGCGCGTCATCGCCCGCAATCCGGGCCCGTTCACCTTCACCGGGACCGGCGTCTACATCGTGGGCCGCGGCCAGGTGGCGGTGATCGATCCCGGCCCGGATCAGCCCGAGCATTTCGAGGCGCTCAAGGCCGCGTTGACGGGCGAGCAGGTGACCCACGTGCTGGTCACCCATCACCATCTCGACCACTCGCCCCTGGCCCATCCCCTGGCCCTGGCCTTTGGCGCCAGGGTCCACGGCCTGCCCGCCCCCGCGCCCCACGCCAGCGACGCGCCGGCCTTGGAAGAGGCTGGCGACGACCGCTTCCGTCCCGACGTAATCGTGGCCGACGGCGATACGCTGGCCGGTCCGGGCTGGACGTTGGAGGCCGTCACCACGCCGGGACACACCTCCAACCACGTCTGCTTCGCCCTGAAGGAAGAGAACGCTCTCTTTTCCGGCGATCACGTCATGGGCTGGTCGACGACGGTGATCACCCCGCCCGACGGCGACATGGGCGACTACCTCGCCAGCCTCGAGAAGGTGAAGGCGCGGGGCTTTTCGACCCTGTGGCCCACCCATGGCGCGCCGGTGCGCGACGTCGCGCCGTTCATCGACGCCTACATCGCCCACCGGCGGGCGCGCGAGGCTCAGATCCTGGAGGCTCTGGGCGCCGGCCTCGTCACCATCAAGGCCATGGTGCCCAGCCTCTACGCCGCCGTGGATCCGCGCCTGCACCCGGCGGCGGCGCACTCGGTTCTGGCCCACATGATTCAGCTGGTCCGCGAGGGCCGGGTGGTCAGCTCCGGAGAGCCGAACCTGGAGACGGCGTATCGGCTGGCGGACGCCTGATCGCCTGCTAGGGATCTGGGGCCGAAAAAATTCAGTTCAAGAATTGGCGGCCGGCGAATTATGCGCAGGGTTTGACGCCCTCGACCTTTCGAAAGGGCCATCGACCATGACCTCCGGAAACACACCCGTCGCGCCGCCGTTCTACCATGGCACGAAGGCCGACCTTCGGATCGGCGACCAGATCGGCGCCGGCTACGCCTCGAACTACGGCGCGCGGAAAAAGGCCGCCTACGTCTATTTCAGCGCCACCCTGGAGGCGGCCGTCTGGGGCGCCGAGCTGGCCTTGGGCGACGGTCGGGAGCGGGTCTACATCGTCGAACCCACCGGGGCGTTCGAAGACGATCCCAACCTCACCGACAAGAGGTTCCCGGGCAATCCGACCCTGTCGTATCGCACCCGCGATCCGCTGCGGATCGTCGGCGAAGTCACGGACTGGACGGGCCACGCGCCCGACCGGCTCCAGGCGATGAAGGACCACCTGGAGACGCTCAAGCGTCAGGGCGTCGAGGCGATCGAGGACTAACCGCCTCCCCTACGGTCCCTTGACCGCCTGGATCAGGGCGCCGATCCGCGCGCAGTTGCGGCCCTGGTCCGGACCGGGGTCGCGGCCGATCGAGCGCAGGTCGAGGCGCGAGCCCTTGGCGTCGGGACGGACCCGCACGACCACGTCGTCGGTCAGGCCGTACCAGAAGCTCCTGGCCGTCGCCTCCAGGCGGCCGTCGACAGGGTCGTCGGTGATCAGGCTCATGCCCTGGGCCATCACGGCCGCCTTCACCGCCTCGTAGACGTCGCCGGGCGCGCGGTCGCTGACCAGCGGGCGCGCGGCGGGGCAGGTCTCGGCGTTGATCTCGGCCACGCGGCGGCCGGCATAGGCGGCCGACCCGACCGGCAAGGCCGGATCGTCGTCGACGATCTCGGCCGAACCGCCGCGCGCGGCCATGGCCGCGTCCGAAAAGGCCAGCGGCGCCTTCCAGTCGGTGGCGACATCGTGGATGGGCGGCGACTGGCCGCGCAGCGCGTTGGCTCCGAACATCACGCCGAAGGTGGCGGCCGTGACCGCCAGGGCCAGCAGCGCCATCCGGCCCAGACGCCCGAAGCCGGCGATCAGGGCGACGACCAGGCCCAGCAGGCCCGTGGCGATGCTGGCGAAGGCCAGCTTGGGCGCCCAGTCCAGGGTCATGGACAGGTAGCCCAGCGGCAGCGGGATCATGCCCAGCTTGACGCCCAGCGCCCCGCCGCCAGCCAGGATCGCAGGCGCCAGGGCGATCAGCAGCGCCAGGTCCAGATAGAGCGAGGCCCAGAGCGGCGGCCTGCCGGACGCATTCCTGTCGGCCTTGGCGTCGTTCTTTCTGGCCTTCGAGGCCTTGCCGCGCTTGGCCGGCGTGATCGGCATGGCGAACGGCAGGGCCTCGCCGGCGTCCGCCAGGACGGGTTTGGCCGGTTCGTGCAGGCGCAACGGCGCGTCGGGCTCCGGCGAAGCCGATGTCGCGGCCACGGGCTGGGCCGCGGGCTCCGGCTGGACCTCGGACTCGACCTCGGAGGGGGGCTCCGGCGGCTTGGCCTTGGCCACGGCGGCCATGGCGGCGGCCTCGGCGATGATCGCGTCGGCGGCCGAGACGGCTTGCGGCTCCGGTTCGGACACCGGCGCCGGTTCGGCCTGGACGACCGGTTCGCGCTCGGCCGCCGGCCGGGGTTCGGGATCGGGCTCTGGGTCGGCCAGCGCCGCTTCGGCCTCGACCGCCTCCGGCGGCTCGGGTGCGTAGATCACCGAGGCGTGGGCGCCGTCGGCGGCCGCCAGGGTGGGCGTCGGGGTCGGCGGCGGCGAAGGCTGGGGCGGCGTCTCGGGCAGCGTGTAGCCCTGGTCGGCCAGGCGCTTGCGGATCACCTTCTTGTCGATCTTGCCGGTCGCGCCCAGCGGGATGTCGTCGACGAACAGCACGTCATCGGGCATCCACCACTTGGCGATCTTGCCATGCAGGAAGTCGATGAACTCCTGCTGGGTCGCGGTCTCACCCGCCTTCAGCTTGACCAGCAGCACGGGCCGCTCGTCCCACTTCGGGTGCGGCTGGCCGACCACCGCCGCCAGGGCCGCCTTGGGATGGCCGACGGCGATGTTCTCGATTTCGATCGTGCTGATCCACTCGCCGCCGGACTTGATGACGTCCTTGGCGCGGTCGGTGATCTGCATGAAGCCGTGATCGTCGATCGTGGCGACATCGCCCGTATCGAAGAAGCCCTCGTCGTCCAGGATCCTGCCGCCGGCGCCCCGGAAATACTCGGCGGCGATGATCGGCCCGCGGATCTTCAGGTGGCCGAACGCCTTGCCGTCGTGCGGCAGCGGCTGGCCCTCGTCGTCGCGCAGGCAGATCTCGACGCCCAGCGGCGGCCGCCCCTGCTTCAGGCGATAGGGCATCTGCTCGTCGTAGGGCAGGGTCTCGAGCGCGTCGGTCATCACCGACAGGGTCCCGACCGGCGAGGTCTCGGTCATGCCCCAGGCGTGGACCACCTCGACGTCATACTTGTCGTGGAAGGCGCGGATGATGCTCTCGGGACAGGCCGCCCCGCCGATCACCACCTTCTTCAGCACCGGCAGCTTGGCGCCGGTGGCCTCCAGGTGCTGCAGCAGCATCTGCCAGACCGTGGGCACGGCGGCCGAGAAGGTGACGCCCTCGGTGTCCAGCAGTTCGAAGATCGAGGCCCCGTCCATCTTGGCGCCAGGCATCACCATCTTGGCGCCCGTGCCCGGCGCCGAGAACGCCACGCCCCACGCGTTGGCGTGGAACATCGGCACCACCGGCAGGATCACGTCCTTCTGCGACAGGCCCATCACGTCGGGCTGCAAGGTGATGAAGGTATGCAGGAAGTTCGAGCGGTGCGAGTACAGCACCCCCTTGGGGTCGCCCGTCGTGCCCGAAGTGTAGCAGAGACCCGCCGCCGTACCCTCGTCGAACCCGCCCCAGGCGCAGGTCGACGACTGCTGCTCCACCAGGTCCTCGTAGCAGAGGAAGCCCTTGAAGTGCGGCGCCTCGCCCGACAGCGGCAGTTCGGCCGGCATGTGGTCGCGATCGGTGAAGACGACGACGTGCTCGACATGCGGCAGGCGCGGCAACATCGCCTGCAGGATCGGCAGGAAGGTCAGGTCGGCGAAGATGGCGCGGTCGCCGCCGTGGTCGGCGATCCAGGCGATCTGCTCGGGAAACAGGCGGGGGTTCAGGGTATGGCACACCGCCCCGATGCCCATGATCCCGTACCAGGCTTCCATGTGGCGGCCGGTGTTCCAGGCCAGGGTCCCGACGCGGTCGCCCGGCTTGATCCCCAGGCCCAGCAGGAGATTGGAGACCCGCTTGGCCCGCTCGTGGATCTGGGCGTAGGTCGTGCGCACGATCGGCCCCTCGACCGAGCGGCTGACCACCTCGCGGCCGCCATGCCACTTGGCGGCGTGGTCGATGATCTTGTCCAGGGTCAGGGCCCCGTGCTGCATCAGACCTTGCATCGACTCCCGCTCTCTCTCGGTGGCTTATCGTTGTTCAGGCGAGGCTATCGACGCGCGCGGCGACGCGCAACGCGCGGCGCTTCACAAGGGAATTGCTCCGTCGGCCAGGCGACGCACGTGCTGATCGGTCGCAGGGCGCGCAGGGAGACTCTTGGTTGCTGCCGGGAGATAGTCTCAACGTGGGCGAACAGGGTTCGCCGGCGGGAGACGATGCTTGGGCTGGATCGCCGGAACATTGGCGGACGAACGGCTGGACGAGGTGGCGGCGGACATCCGGCGCCTTGGCGTCTCGCGCGTGATCTCCGGCTGCCTGGCCGCCGGCGTCATCGGGCTGGGCCTGGGCTATCCGACCGCCCTGGCCTGGCTGGCCAGCTTCCTGGTCGCCGAGGCCCTGGCCGCCCTGGCCACCCGCAACTTCGGCAAGGGCCATCCGGGGAGCCGCGCCGACCGCGCCGCTTTCATGCTGGCCGCCATCCCGGTCAACGGCAGCTGGGCCGCCCTCGCCGCCCTGCTCTGGCTGCACGGTTCGCAGACTCTGAAGATCGCGGCCGTCGCCATCTGGTGCGGCCAGCTGGTCTTCACCCAGCAGTACCGACACCAGCCCCTGGCCCTGCTGATCCTCAGCGGCCTGCCGCCGGTGCTGAGCCTGATCGTCTTCCCCTTCTTCTTCATGCCCGGCATGGACCCGACCAGCCAGGCCACCCGCTGGTCGCTGGTGCTGCTGATCGGCATCACCATCAACGTCGCCCTGCGCAACCGCGCCGCCGCCCGGCGCATGGACGAGCTGACCCGCGGCCTGCGCGACGAGCGTGAGCGCGCCCTGGAAGCGGCGCGCGCCAAGTCGACCTTCATCGCCGTCACCAGCCACGAACTGCGTACGCCGATGAACGGCCTGCTGGGCATGGCCCACGCCCTGGAGCGCTCGTCGCTGGACGCCGCCCAGCGCCAGCAGGTCGAGCTGATGATCAAGTCGGGCGACAGCCTGATGCAGCTGCTGAACGACGTGCTGGACCTGTCGCGCGTCGAGGCGGGCAAGGTCGAACTGGCGCCCGAGCCCGTCGATCCCCGCGCCATCGTGGCCGACGTGGTGGCCGCCTGGCGCGACGCGGCCGAGGCCAAGGGCCTGTCGCTGTTCGCCCGCTTCGACGCCGAGGTTCCCGCCTGGATCAGCGCCGACCCGCTGCGCATCCGGCAGATCCTGACCAATCTGGTGTCCAACGCCGTCAAGTTTACCGGCGAGGGTCATGTTCGCGTCTCGGTCGCCGCCGAGCCGGCGGGCGAGGACCAGCTGATCCGCTTCTCGGTCTGCGACACCGGCCCTGGCGTGCCGCTGGAAGCCGTGGATCGCGTGTTCGACAGCTTCACCCAGGCCGATCAGACCATCTCGCGCGGCTACGGCGGCGCGGGCCTGGGGCTGTCGATCTCGCGGGCCCTGGCCCGCCAGATGGGCGGCGACCTGGTGCTGCGCTCGGGCGGCGGCGCGGGCGCCTGCTTCGTGCTCGGCATCCGCGCGCCGCTCAGCGCGGCGCCGGCCGCGCCGCCTCCCGAGCCCGAGGTCGAAGACGACAGCCTGGGCCAGATCCACGTGCTGATGGCCGAGGACAATGCGGTCAACCAGCTGGTGGTGCGCACCATGCTGGAGCCGGCGGGCGTAGCCCTGACCGTGGTCGAGAACGGCCAGCTGGCCCTGGAAGCCATGTCCCAGGAGCACTACGACTGCGTGCTGATGGACATCAACATGCCGGTGATGGACGGCATCACCGCCCTGCAGGCCATCCGCCAGGGCCGGGCCGGCGATCCGCGCCTGCCGGTCATCGCCCTCACCGCCTCGGCCATGGCCGGCGACCGCGAGCGCTTCCTGGGGATGGGCTTCGACGACCATCTGGGCAAGCCGGTCAAGCCGATGGACCTGATCACCGCGATCGTTCGAGCGGTCAGCCCCGAGCCGCCGAACGAGGGGCTGCAGGCGGCGTAGGATGCTCCCCCGAGGAGGAAGGTCTTACCCCATCGTCTCCGCAAGAGCCCGGGCCTCGTCCTCGAAGGCGTTGACCGTGTCGACCTTGCGCCAGGCGATCGCGCCCGCATCGCGGGTCAGCTGGGTCTCCAGCACCGCCACGTCGGCGTCCGAGGCGTCGTTGACGCGAGCGGCGACACGGGCGCGCAGGACCTCGGGCGGGGCCTCCAGCCAAACGCCCAGGAAGCCGACATCGCAGGTCTTGGCCAGGGCCTCGGCGCGGGCGCGCTCCTCGGGCTTGAGGAACACCGCGTCCAGCACCACCGAGCGGCCGGCCTTCAGGCACAGCTCGGCGTCCGAGAACAACCGGTCATAGACCTTGGCGCTCATCTCGGGCGTATAGGCCTCGCGCGGCAGACGCTGGAGAGACGGCACGCCCCACAGGCGCTTGCGGATCTCGTCGGTGCGCAGCACCACGGCGCCGGGAGCCGAGCCCAGGCCGGGGGCGCAGACGCGCGAGAAGGTCGATTTGCCCGAGCCTGACAGGCCGCCGGCCGCCACCAGGCTGACCGGCTTGGGGGCCAGGTGCTCCAGCGCCGTCTGGAGATAGGCCCGCGCGGCCTCGTCGTCGCCGGTATAGGCCCAGACGTGGGTGCGGACGGCCGCCCGGACAGACAGCATCAGCGGCAAGGCCGCCAGGCCGGTCCACAGCCCTTCGCCGAACGTGCGGGCGGCCTCGTCCAGATAGGCGTTCAGCACCCGGCCGGCCGCGTCGCGGCGACGGCGGAAATCCAGGTCCATCAGCAGGAAGGCCAGGTCGTACTGCACGTCGATGTCCGACAGGGTGTCGTTGAACTCGATGCAGTCGAACAGGATCGGCTGGCCGTCCTCGATCAGGATATTGCCCAGGTGCAGGTCGCCATGACAGTGGCGGGCGAAGCCCTCCTTGGCGCGGGCGTCCAGCAGCGGCGTCAGGCGTTCCAGCGCGATGTCGGTCTCGTGCACCAGGCGCTCGACCGCCTGCTTGCCCAGACGCGGCGCCAGGCCGCGCAGCAGGTTGGCGTTCGAGCGGATCGTGTAGCCCAGAGCCGACACCCCGCCGCCCTGCGGCCGCAACGACGCGCCGGCGTGGAAGCGGGCCACCGTGCGGCCCAGCGAATCCTCCAGCGCATCGTCGATCGCCCAGGGCTGGGTGGCCAGGACGCCGTTCTGGTCGAAGCGGCGCATCTCCAGCAGATATTCGACGATCTCGCCCTGGCCGTCGATCTCCAGACCCCCATCGTCCAGCCGGGTCAGGCGGCGCACCTCGCGATAGATGTCCGGCGCGGCGGCGCGGTTGAAGGTCAGCTCGCGCTCCAGCGCCCAGCGGCGCAGCTCCAGCGTCGAGTAGTCGAGGAAGCCGAAGTCGACGGGCCGCTTCACCTTGAAGGCCGAGCCGCCGATCAGGAACACCCGCGCGCACGAGGTCTCGATCGTGCTCTCGGCCCGGCCTTCGAACCAGGCGGCCACTTCCTGCTCGCGCGCGGCTTCCGCGTCCTTGATCACGCCGAAAATCCCATCTGTCCGCGCACGAAATCCGGCGCCGGCGCTGCATAGCCGAAACGAGAGCATTTTCCGATAAGTGTGAAGCGGTTATCGGATCGAAAAATGCTCCCAACTTTTGAAGTGGAGCCCTTTTTATCCGATCTGATCGGTTCAATCAGATCGAAGGGGCGCTGGCGCCGGAGTCCTCCCACGGCGTCTTTCAGCTCAGCCTTGCTTAGACCCTATTTTCGCGGTTAGATTGTATCAAAGCCAATCCAGTGCGAGTCCTCATGATGCTTGTCGGCGCGGGTCTGAAGCGGTCGGGGCACAAGCGCGAGGAGATCCTCGCCTCGGCCAGAAGCCTGTTCCTGCGCCAGGGCTACGCCGACGCCGGCATGGAGGTGGTGGCCCGCGCGGCGGGGGTTTCGACGGCGACCCTCTATGCCTACTTCCCCAGCAAGGCCGACCTCTTCAAGGCGATCGTCCTGGAGACGGTCAGCGGCATCGCCGCCCCGGTCCGCGAGGCCGTCCGGGTCAAGGGCGACGCGCGCACGCGCCTGACCGCCCTGGCCGCCGCCTACGCCGCCTTCTTCTCGCGTCCCGACACGCGGGCCATGTTCCGCATGGTCACGGCCGAGCGCCGCCGCTTCGAGGACGTCGCCGAATACTTCCTGCAAAGCGCCCGCGACGAACTGGGCGGGGCGGCGATCGCGGTGATCAACGACCTGGTGAAGACGGGCGAACTCAAGGTCGACAAGGCGTCCTGGGCCGCCGGCCAGCTGATGGGCATGCTGGACCATGTGACCCTGGTCCTGGGCCTCTCGGCCGGGGACGAGGTCCAGCCGAGGCGGCCGATCAAGGCCATCGCCGAGGACGCGGTGGAGACGTTCCTGGCGCGGTATGGGGTGGGGTAGACGGGACCTTGCTGTCACCGCCCTCCGACAAGCAAGGGCCAAACATTGTCCTTGGAACCACCACTGCCATTTGAATTCATCGTTGCCGGAACCGCGATCAGCCTTCAAGGGTCCAGCGACTCGAAGCGTGTCTGGAAGGAGACGATCCAGGCGGCCGCGCGTGCGGCGCTGCCGGAAGGGTCGTGGCTTCTGACTGACCCACTCGCGGTTACGATCTACATATTTCCCGGCGTCGCAATGCAGGGAGACGTTGATAATCGCGTGAAGCCGATACTCGACGCCATGGTGCGGTGCGTCTACAGCGACGACGAGATTGTCGAACGCGTGGTCGTGCAAAAGTTCGAGCCCGAGCGCATATTCGCATTTCAAGATCCCTCTGCGATCTTGCTCTCGGCGTTGGAGGCGGAAGAACCCGTGGTCTACATCCGAGTCACGGGCGATGTTCATGAGGAGCTCTCGTGATGGTTTCCGCAGCCCTGACTGAAAACGCGATGCTCGACAGTCTTGAGTCTCGATGGACGAACGAAGGCTATCGCGTCATTCGCCAACCACGAGCCGACGAGCTGCCGGCATTTCTGCGCGGCTTCCAGCCAGACGCCATTGCGGTCGGATCAAAGCCATCCTTGTTGATCGAAGTCCTTCGGAGCCGCAGCCGATCGAACGACACCAAGGTTCAGCAGCTTCAAAGTCTGCTGGCGGACCACCCCGATTGGCGCCTCGAAGTCATCTACGCCACCCCGGAAGGCGTTCCCTTGACACCCGCAACAGACGCCGAGGTGAGGATCGCGCTAGAGGAGGCGCTTCGCGTCGCTGAGGTGGCGCCTCGCCCGGCGCTTCTCCTAGCCTGGTCCATATTCGAGGCCGTTGGCCGCCGCCTGGAACCGAAACTCGCGTCGCGCAGCCTATCCCCTGGATCGCTGATCGATGTGATGATCTCGACAGGTCGATTGCCTCAAGCAGAATCGCAATTCCTCCGTCGAATGGCGGAAGGAAGGAACGCGGTGGCTCACGGCCTTTTGGATCGCAGGCCCACCTATGCTGATGTTCGACGTTTGATCGAGTTATGTGATCATCTGAGCAGAGAGCCCGCGCCGCTCGGCTGACCTCACGGAAACAGCCGCTTCGTCGTCCACCCCTGCCCGGCCCGCTCGAACACCAGCCGCTCGTGCAGGCGGAACGGGCGGTCGCGCCAGAACTCGATCGTGACGGGGACGATGCGATAGCCCGACCAGTGCGGCGGGCGGGGCACCTTGCCCAGGCCGAACTTCAGGCCCATCTCGGCGACCCGCTTCTCCAGGGCCAGGCGGTCAGGCAGCGGGCGCGACTGGTCGCTGGCCCAGGCGCCCAGCTGGCTGTGGCGGGCGCGGCTGGCGAAATAGGCGTCGGCCTCGGCGTCGGTGACCGGCTCGACCGTACCGCGGATCCGCACCTGGCGACGCAGCGACTTCCAGTGGAACAGCAGGGCCGCCTTGGGATGCAAAGCCAGTTCCCGGCCCTTGGCGCTCTCGGTGTTGGTGTAGAAGACGAAGCCGCGCGGATCGAAGTCCTTGAGCAGCACCATGCGCGAGTCCGGCATGCCGTCGGCGTCGACGGTCGAGACGGTCATGGCGTTGGGGTCGTTGGGCTCCTTCTTGCCCGCCTCCTCCAGCCATTCGGCGAAGAGGGCGAACGGATCCGCTTCCGACAGCAGGGCCGGCGGCGTGGCCTGGCTCACCTGGCGGACATAGTCGTCCTCGCTGGGCGAGGCGGGGATCAGGGTCGGGTCGGCGCTCATGCGCCTGATATAGGCCCATGGCGTCGCGCGGGCCACATCCGCGCGATCCCTTAAAGTCTTAACTTAACGCGTCGTTGACCATCCCGGCGGCAGGGTCCGACCATGACCGCCCGCGCCTCCGCCCTGACGCTCGCCGCCGCCCGCGCCCTGCTGGGCGTGGCCGCCGACGCGGGCGAGCGCGAGCTGCGCAAGGCCTATCGCGAAGCCGCCAAGCGCGCCCACCCAGACCGTCCGACCGGCGATGCGGCCCTGTTCCGCGACGTCCTGGCCGCCTATCGCCTGCTGCAGGAACATCCGCACCAGCCGGCGACCTTCCCGCCGGTGGTGGCCCAGGCCGTCCCGGTCGCCGACCGCGTCGTGCTGGAAATCGACATCGCCACCGCCCTCGACGGCGGCGCCGAGGAGATGGCCATCGACGGCCGCCGCCTGCGCCTGAAGCTGCCCGCCGGCCTGCGCGAGGGCGACAAGGTCCGCGTCGAGGGCGTCACCTTCGAGGTCCGCCACCGCGCCCAGGACGGCGCCCTGGTCCGCGGCGACGACCTGTGGCTGACCGGCAAGGTCGATCCCCGCGTGCTGGCCGAGGGCGGCCGCGTCGACGCCGACACCCCGCTGGGCCGCCGCCCCGCCTGGATCTCGACCAAGGCCGCCGCGCGCGGCCTGGTTCGCCTGGCCGGCCAGGGCCTGCCCGCGCGCGCCGGCCACAAGGCAGGCGATCTGTTTCTGCGCCTGGAAGCCGCCGAAGCTGGCGGCGAGAGCCCGGCTCGCTCGCTCCTGAAACGCTTCGCGGCCGCCTGGGCGGCTTAAGCGCGGGAAAAGAAGATCGCGCACGATCTTTTTTAAGGCGCAGCTCTTGAAGATATGTTGCACGCGATTAAATCGCCTGCATCATTCAAGCCATGGAGCTTCCCGATGACCACCCTGTACACCACCCGCGCCACCGTCGTCGGCGGCCGCGACGGCCACGCCCGCAGTGAAGACGGCCTGCTGGACGTCCAGCTGTCGATGCCCAAGGCCTTGGGCGGCAAGGAGACCGGGACGAACCCCGAGCAGCTGTTCGCCGCCGGCTACGCCGCCTGCTTCCAAAGCGCCATGGCCCATGTCGCCCGCACCCAGAAGATCGCGCTGACCGGCTCGACCGTCACCGGCCAGGTCGGTCTGGCGACGCAAGAGGTCGGTTTCAAGCTGGAAGTGGCCCTGGAGGTCGAGACCCAAGGCCTCAGCCAGGCCGACGCCGAGGCCCTGGTCGCCACCGCCCACCAGGTTTGTCCGTACTCGAACGCCACCCGCGGCAACGTAGACGTGGCCATCTCCGTCAAGGCGGCCTAATTGATAGGCCGATGAGCAAGAAAACCGCGTCGTCCGATCGTCCCGTCGAGGCCCTGCGCCTGGACAACCAGCTGTGCTTCGCCCTGTACGGCGCGGCCAATCGGATGACGCGGCTCTATCGCCCGCTGCTGGACGCGCTGGGCCTGACCTATCCGCAGTACCTGGCCATGCTGGTGCTGTGGGAGCAGAGCCCGCGCACGGTCGGGGCTCTGGGCGACGCCCTGGACCTGGATTCCAGCACCCTGACTCCACTGCTCAAGCGCCTGGAAGCCGGCGGCCTGGTCGAACGCCGCCGCGATCCGGAAGACGAGCGGCGGGTGATCGTCGCCCTCACCGACCAGGGCCGCGCCCTGCGCGATCAGGCCGAGCTGATTCCCGAGCAGATGATCTGCGCCCTGGACATGCCGATGGAGGCCATCGAGACCCTGCGGGCGCGCCTCAAGGTTCTGGCGAAATAGACGTCTAGAGCCTTAGATCTGCTGGCGCGGCGGCTGGGCCTGCTGCGCCTGCTGGCGGGCGCGATGGGCGGCGTGGTCGGCGTCGCTGGTCTGGCGCAGGGCTCGCAGGTCCTCGCTGATCCGGAAGATCGCGACGTAGAATTCGCAGAAGGCGCGCCACAGCAGCACCAGGGCGCCGGCGACCAGGAGGCCCGCGATCAGCACGGGGAAGGCCAGCAGCAGCGAGCCGACGCCCGGCTCCTTCAGCGCCAGGCCGACGGCGGCGCCGACCACCGAGAAGCCGAACAGGGCCACGACGCCCAGCCCCGCCCAATAGATGAAGTGAATCACCGGCCCGGTGACCAGGCGATCGAACGTCAGCAGATCCCACAGCAGCGAGTTGGACCCACGCTTGGACTTATTGGCCGGAGGCATACGAACCCAACCCCAACGCGGCGAAACCGCCCCTTCTCTGAAAGGCCATCGCTATCAGTGACGAGCCCGCTCGGCAATGCCGAGCGGGCTCGCGATCGTATCGGTCCGGTTACGGCCGTTATTGCTGCGGCTTGGCGCCGGCGACCGTGGCGTCGATCTGGGCCTTGGTGGCCGTGGTCGAGACGCTGCCGTCCGCGCCCGCGCTGAGGCTGTTGCCCGGCAGGGCGAACTTCACGCCGCCGTTGGTGACGATGACGTTGGTCGAGCCGTCGGCGCCGGTGCTGGTGCCGGTGATCTGACCCACCGGCACGCCGGCGGCGTCCTTCACGGCCGAGCCCACCTTGAAGCTGGCCACATTGGCCGAGCTGGGGGTCGCGGCGCTGTCAGCCGTGCTGGCCGAGGGCGGCGTGGCGGGCGTGGCCGGCTGGGCCGGGCTCATGCCCGGATTGGCCGGCGTGGCGGGATCCGCGGGCGTGGCGCCCGGCTTGGTCAGCGACTGACCCGGCGCCGTGGATTGGCCCGGAGCGGTCGCCGAAGCGCCCGGCGCGGCGCCGGGGGTCGCAGCCGAGCCAGTGGTGGTGGTGGTCGAGGTGCTCTGGGCGAAGGCCGCGCCAGCGAACGTCAGGGACGCGGCGGCGGCGAGCAGGGCGATCTTGTTGGTCATGTTTCACTCTCCGTCGGGGGCCCCTCCCGGCGGAAACAACGTGACCTTGCCATGACGGTTCCGTCGACGAGTCGACGTGAAGCGCTACCGAAGCGTGTTTCGGGTGACCAGAAGCGCTGAAATGTAGCTTTCCATCAGCCTCACCAGTTCGTCCTCCAGCCGTTCGGGATCGAGCGCCAGCTCGCTCTCGATCGTCGCTGCGCGCAGGAGGCCGACCACCGCGTGAGTGAGCACGAATCCCGCCTCCGGCGACAGGTCCAGGCCCAGCGCGGCCTTGCCGGCGATCATGTCGAAGAAGGTCAGGTGGTTGCGCATGACGACGTCGTCGCGACCTTCCTGGGTGAGGGCGTCCAGCAAGGCGCGGCGGGTGGCGGGCGATCCCTCGAACGCCGTGGCCAGGGTGCGGACGATCCGGCGCACCGCACCGATCTCGGGACCCGCCATGACGATCTCGGCGATGCGGTCGCGGGCCGCCGCCGCCCTGCGCTGGGCCAGGGCCGCCAGGATCGCCTGCTTGCCGCCGAAATACTGGTACAGCGTGCCGACGCTGACCCCGGCCCGCTCGGCGATATGGTTGGTAGTCAGGATCTCGACGCCGCCCTGCTCCAAAAGTTGAAAGGCCGCCTCCAGAATCGCCTCGACCGTCGCCTCTGAGCGCGATTGGCGCGGCGTTCGCCTCGTCTTTTCAGTCACTTGCCGCCGGGCTCCGCGCGACGCCCGGCCGTGCGACCAAGGCGAGTAGGTGCAGGAACGACGATTACATAAGCTTCGATCCGACACGAGGACCTAAGCCGGGTCCGCCGCTATCGAGGACAGGAATGCAAACGCCGCTGGAACGGGTGCGGGCCAAGGTCGCCTCGCAGAAGACCGCCCTGCCCGCGCTGTATGGCGACGTCGATTTCGACGTCACGCCTGAACGCTTCACCGACGATCCGAGGGCCAGCGTCGCGCCGCGGCTGGCCCGCGCGAGGCTGGATCCCGACAAGATCGCCCTGATCAAGGCCTACACCCTGCTGGGCGACGTCGTCGCCGACGCCTACGCGGCGCTGATGCCGCAGTACGGCTTCCGGCCGCTGATCCAGATGCTGACCAAGGCCTGCGACGAGGGCGTGGCCGCCGTGCCCGATGCGCCGCCGGAACTGGTCGCCTTCATCGCCGACATGGAGCGCCTGCCCGACTGGCTGGACATGGACCTGGTGCGCGAAGGCCAGCGGCTGGACCGCAACGCCGCGGCCAACCTGGGGCCGTTCGCGATCCGGGGCGCGTTCATCGCCACCTTCATGAACAAGTACGCCGCCCTGCCGATGGCCCTGACCGGGACTTTGTCGAACGACACCGCCGCCCGTCGGGTCAACGAGACCGCGACCTTCTTCACCACCACTCTGCTGCCCGGTTCGCTGGAGCGCCACGGGGCCGGCTTTCGCGCGGCGGCCATGGTGCGGCTGATGCACTCGATGGTGCGGTTCAACGCCCTGAAGCGCTCGGACCGCTGGGACGTCGGAGTCTACGGCGTCCCGATCCCCCAGGTCGACCAGATGCCCGCCGGCCTGATCCCGATCTTCCTGATGAGCTACAAGATCGTCGCCAAGGGTCGGACGACGTTCACGCCCGAGGAGCGCGCCCGGGTCGAGCTGGCCCGTTATCGCTGCTTCCTGCTGGGCCTCCCCGAGGACCTCCTGGCCGACACGCCGCAAGGGGTGGTCGACACCATGAACGCCCGCAGCGCCACCCTGCGCGCCGGCTTCGACGACGCCACCTGCGGCGAGCTGGTCCGCGCCACGCTGAACGCCTACCTGCCGCCGGACGAGCGTCCCGAGAACCGGCTGTTCGACAAGGTCGAGCGCCGGTTCTCCAAGGTGTTCTTCCTGCGCAACTTCATGAACGGCGATCTCGCCGCGGCCCGCCGCATGGGCGTCGAGATCGGCCCGCGCGACTTCATGATGTTCGGCCTGGTCGCCTTTCTGGTGACCAGCCAGCTGATGGCCTACCGCCTGGCGCGCAATGTCCCGGGCGTCTCCGACCTGGCCGACGCGCACCTGGTGGCCAAGCTGAGGCGGCAGCTGAAACGCTACGGCCATGCCGAGTTCGCGTCGGACGCGGCCAACTATCGCCCGGCGGGGGCCAAGCCGGCGGCGGCCTAGAAGTCCAGCTCCATTCGCGCTCCTGCGACCTTGGCCGTGTAGTCGCGGTCGCCGTCGGGCAGCGGCGTGGCGTCCTGGTAGGCCAGCAGACCGTAGTTGAGGTTGAAGCGCAGATGCTCCAGCGGCTGCCAGATCAGGGCGGCCAGCCAGGCGTCCTGCCGCCCGCCGATGACGCCCCGGTCGTTGAGGTCGAGATGGTCGTAGCGGACGTTCAGCTGCAGCGCCCCGACCCCGCCGCCGCCCAGCGGCCGGGACGGCTTGGCGCGGTCGAACTGGCCGCTCTTGTAGCCGCGCGTGTCGTCCGTGAGGAAATAGCCCAGCTCGGCATAGCCGCCGAAGAACCGTGACGCGGCCCCGGTCTTCAGATCGGCCTCCAGCCAATGGGTCTCGACGGCCCCATGCCAGCGGCCGCGGATGAAGCCGGCTTCGAGCCCGTAGTGAGCCTCTCGCCGCACCGGCAGGGCCGAAGTCCCGATCAGGCGGGTGTTGGTGGTGTGCAGATAGGGCCGCTGGCGATAGCGGGTCGCGGTGTCGCCCACCCGCTTCAGGTCGCGCCAATGGGCCGAGCCGCCGAAATGCCACCGGGTCTTGCCGACCTTGGGCGCCCAGACCACCCGTCCGTCGAGGCCATGGCTGTTGTTCTCGTCGCCGCCGGCCGGGCCGTCGCTGCTGTTGGACAGCGCGGTGATGTCGTCGGCGAACAGGCCCGCCTGCAGCACCCACGCGCCCTTCTCGTACTGGGCCGACAGCCCCAGGCGGCGCTCGAAGTTGAAGGCGTCGGTGAAGGCCGCCCGCTCCATGAACGAACCCGAAGTGTCGCCGGTCAGCTCGTCCAGCGACTGGAACTGGTTCTGGTTGCCCAGCGCCAGCAGCCACGGGCCCGTCTTGTAGGTGACGAAGGTGTCGACCAGGTCGACGGCGTTGTCGGCCAGCTCCAGCTCCAGCTTGTAGCCGACGCCGGCGCCCAGGCTTCCCTCGCCGCCCAACCGGATGCGGCGCATCTCGGAAGCGTAGCCCAGGCCCGGGTCGGCCAGGGCGGACGGCGCGTCGACCTGGCCGATGTCGGCCTGGATCCGGCCCTTGGCCTTGAAGCTGCGGCCGCCGCTGGCGGTGAATTGCGGCGAGCCCTTCCAGCTGATCTCGGTGGCCGGGGAGACCGGCTTGGCCGGCGTCGGCGAGGCGACGGGCGCGGGCGGCGGCGCGGCGGCGGCGTCCAGACGGCTCTCCAGGCGTTGCAGCTGCGCGCGCAGACTGGCGATCGCGGCGCGTAGGGCGGCGGCGGCCCCGGGACTTAAGGATGCCCGCGCCCCGGCCGGAGACGCGAGCAGGCAGCGCCCCGTCGCGCCCAGCGCGACGAGCGACATGGTCGGATGCAAAACATCACCATCGAACGAACTACCTGCCCGCTCTCCATGCGACGTTTCGATGAAGGTTTTAAGACGACAGCTGACGAAATCCGGACGCGGACGAAAAAAGCCGGCCGCTAGACCATCCCCACCGTCTTGAGGCGGGCGCGGGGATGGATCTCGTTCTGGCTCATGACCACGGTCTGGCCGCGGAAGCGCTCGATGATCGAGCGGACATAGGGGCGGACGCCCGGGCTGGTCAGCAGGACCGGGGCCTCGCCGGCCAGGGCGGCGCGTTCGAAGGCGTCGCGGACGCCGCGGATGAAGTCCTGCAGGCGCGAAGGCGGCAGGGCCAGCTGCTTGTCGTCGCCGGGTCCGATCAGGGCTTCGGCGAAGGCCTGTTCCCAGTCGGCCGACAGGGTGATGATCGGCAGGGCGCCGTCGTCGCCGCGATTGGCCCAGCACAGCTGGCGGGCCAGGCGGGCGCGGACCTGCTCGACCAGCAGGGTGACCGAGGCGGTGTGCGGGGCGGCCTCGCCGATGCCTTCCAGGATCTGCGGCAGGTCGCGGATCGACACGCGCTCCTTCAGCAGCGACTGCAGCACGCGCTGCACCGTGGCGGCGGTGGCGGTGCCCGGGATCAGGTCGTCGACCAGCTTCTTCTGCGACTCCGGCAGCTCCTTCAGCAGCTTCTGGACCTCGGCATAGGACAGCAGGTCGGCCATGTTCTCCTTGAGGATCTCGGTCAGGTGCGTGGTCAGCACCGTGGCCGGGTCGACGACCGTGTAGCCGCGGAAGGTGGCTTCCTCGCGCAGGTCGTCGGCGATCCAGGTGGCCGGCAGGCCGAAGGCGGGCTCGCGCACGTGCTCGCCGGGGAGCTCGACCTGGCCGCCGCGCGGGTCCATGGCCATCAGGCTGCCCAGGCGCACTTCGCCGGCGCCGGCCTCCATCTCCTTGATGCGGATGGCGTAGCCCTGATTGGCCAGGCGCATGTTGTCCAGGATCCGCACCGGCGGCATGACGAAGCCGAACTCGGCGGCCAGCGTCTTGCGCAGCGCGCGGATCTGGTCGGTCAGCTTGCGGCCGTCCAGGTCGTTGATCAGGGTCAGGAGGCCATAGCCCAGCTCGATCTTGACGTCGTCGATGGCCAAGGAGGCGCTGATCGGCTCTTCCTCGGCCTCGGCGGGGGCCGACGCGGCCTCCAGCGCGGCCGGGTCGATCGGCTTGGGCTTCTTGGCGTCCTGGATGCGCTTGTAGGCCAGGGCCCCCGCGCCCAGCGACATCGCGGCGAACGGGATGATCGGCATGCCCGGGATCAGGGCGATGACGCCGGCCGAGGCCGAGACCATGCCCAGGCCGACCGGATTCATCGCCAGCTGGGTGACCAGGGCCTTGTCGGCCGAGCCCTCGACCCCGGCCTTGGACACGACCATGCCGGCGGCGATCGAGATGATCAGGGCCGGGATCTGGCTGACCAGGCCGTCGCCGATGGTCATGATGGTGTAGGACGAGGCGGCCTCGCCGATCGGGATCTTGTGCTGCACCACCCCGATGATGATGCCGCCGACGATGTTGATGCCGGTGATGATCAGGCCGGCGATCGCGTCGCCCTTCACGAACTTGCTGGCGCCGTCCATGGCCCCGAAGAAGGTGCTTTCCTGCTCCAGCTCCTTGCGGCGGACCTTGGCCATCTCCTGGTCGATCAGGCCGGTCGACAGGTCGGCGTCGATCGCCATCTGCTTGCCGGGCATGGAGTCCAGGGTGAAGCGGGCGGCCACTTCGGCGATCCGGCCCGAACCCTTGGTGACGACCATGAAGTTCACCACCACCAGGATGATGAAGATGATCACGCCGATGACGAAGTTGCCCTGCATCATCAGGTGACCGAACGCCTCGATGACCGCGCCGGCGCCGCCTGTGCCCTCCTGGCCGTGGCCCAGGATCAGGCGGGTCGAGGCGACGTTCAGGCCCAGGCGATACAGGGTCGCCACCAGCAGGACGGTCGGAAACGAGGTGAATTCCAGCGGCTTCTTGATCAGCACCGCCGTCATCAGGATCAGCACCGAACCGGTCAGCGACACGGCCAGCAGCAGGTCCAGCAGGATCGGCGGGACCGGCAGGATCAGCAGCACGATAATGCCGACGACGCCCAGGGCCAGGCCCATTTCGCCGCGCAGGAAACCGTCCAGCAGCGACTTGGCGCTGGGAACGGACCGGGCGGTCGGGGCGGCGGCGTCAGCCATGCGGAACCTTGAACCGTGGAGAGTAGACTAGCCCCCGCGCTTGCCGCGTTGGGCGCCCCCCCGCCATCTCCTTACCCAAATTGCCCCATGGGCGGCGCGGGCCGGAGGGGCGGGGCCCCGCGACATGTTGGCCTAGGCGGCGGCGCCCACGCCGCCCTGGGGCGGCGGGACCGGCACGCCGGCGTCCGAATATTCCTTGAGCTTGTTGCGCAGGGTGCGGATCGAGATGCCCAGGATGTTGGCCGCGTGGGTGCGGTTGCCCAGGCAGTGCTCTAGCGTGTCGATAATCAGCTTCTGCTCCACTTCGGCGACGGTCGACCCCACGAAGGTGCGCGAGACGGCGTCGGCCGCCATCTGGGCGCCGCGGGCCACGGCCGCGTCCGGCGACGGGGCGGGCGCCAGTTGCTGGCCATCCGGCAGGCGGATGGCGAATTCCTCGATCTCGGCGCCGGTCGACAGCAGCACCGCGCGGTGCATGGCGTTCTCCAGCTCGCGTACGTTGCCCGGCCAGCGGTGGGCGATCAGACGGCGCTTGGCCTCGGCCGAGATCGGCTTCTCGGGCATGCCGTTGGCGGCCGAGTACTTCTTCACGAAGAACTCGCACAGGCTGATCACGTCGGCCGGACGCTCGCGCAGCGGCGGCAGGCGCAGGTTCACGACGTTCAGGCGGTACAGCAGGTCCTCGCGGAACGTCCCGTCCTTCACCGACTGGGCCAGATCGCGGTTCGAGGTCGCCAGGATGCGGATGTTGACCTTGACCGGCTTGGAGCCGCCGACGCGGTCGATCTCGCGCTCCTGGATGGCGCGCAGCAGCTTGGCCTGCAGGCGCACGTCCATTTCGCTGATTTCGTCCAGCAGCAGGGTGCCGCCGTCGGCCTCCTCGAACTTGCCGATGCGGCGGGCCATGGCGCCGGTGAAGGCGCCCTTCTCGTGACCGAACAGCTCGCTTTCCAGCAGGTTCTCGGGGATGGCGGCGCAGTTGACCGAGATGAACGGCGCCTTGGCCCGGCGGGACTTGCCGTGGACGTAGCGGGCCATGACCTCCTTGCCCGAACCGCTTTCGCCGGTGATCAGGATCGAGGCCTCGGACGGGGCGACCTGGTCGGCCAGCTTGAGGACCTGCTCCATGGCCGGGTCGCGGACGACCATCGGCTTGTCGTCGTCGGTGACGGCGGCCAGCACGGCGGCGATCAGCTCGGCGTCCGGCGGCAGCGGGATGAACTCCTTGGCGCCGGCCTTGATGGCCGCGGCGGCGCGCATCGGATCGGCGTCGACGCCGCAGGCCACCACCGGCACCCGCATCCGCTCGGCCTCGTTGGCCGCGATCAGGCCGGCGATGTCCAGCGCGTAATCGACCATCAGAAGGTCGGCGCCCTGCCCCGCCCGCAGCGCGTTGGTCGCCTGCTCCGCCGTTTCGACGTGCGAGACCTTGGCGCCCGCGTTCATCGCCATCTTCACGGCGACCGAGAGCTGTCCGTTCAACTTACCAACGACGAGAAGCCGCATGTCCTACACTCCCCAGAGCTTTTCTCGAGAGAAAAGCTCAGTCTAAAAGGTTGGCGCGTGACGGACGCCGAAACCGGCATCCACTTTCGGCTGTCACGCTTGCCAGGGTCCTTAGCCCTGGTCGCCGTCCTTGATGATTTCCGTCATGGTCACGCCCAGGCGCTCGTCGACGACGACGACCTCGCCCCGGGCGACCAGCCGGTTGTTGACATAGATGTCGATCGCCTCGCCGACCTTGCGGTCCAGCTCCAGGATCGAGCCCTGGCCCAGTTGCAGAAGCTGCGCCACCGACATGTGCGCGCGGCCCAGCACGGCCGAGATGTTGACCGGAACGTCGAAGACCGGCGCCAGGTCGGACGCGGTCTTGTCGCTGAGCTCGACCGGCATTTCGGAGGCCAGCATCGAGCCTCCGAATTCGTCGAGCGGAAGATTGTCTTCGGCCATCTTAGGTCAGCCTTCTCAAGAGAACATGGGTTCGGCGTGGAGGCCTTCGGCGGCGATCGCCGCCTCCAGCGCTTCGGCGACGCGCTGGGCGGCGCCGTCGGGATCGAAGGCCGCGCGGCCGTCGCCCCAGTCGAAAGTGAAGGCCGCGGGGGCCATGGCGCCGTCGGCGCGGGCGACGATCTGGCCCTGGTAGCCGATCTGGGCCGCCACATGCTCCAGCGCGTTCTGGGTGCGCTCCTCCAGCTCCGGCGAGACGCGGACGAAGATGCGCGGATGAGCCTCGACCTCGCGGGCCAGCGCTTCCAGCGCCGCCGCCACCGGGGCTTCGGGGAAGTGATGCAGGGCCGCGTCGGCGATCTTGCGGGCGCAGGCCAGGGCCAGCATGGCCGAGCCTTCGCGATGCTCGTGCGCCACGTGGGTCAGGGCGCCGAAGGCTTCCTGGATGGCGTGGGCGACCTCGCCCAGGGCGTGGGCGGCCTCCTGCTCGGCGCGGGCCACGGCCGAGCGCTCGCCCTGGGCGTAGCCCTCGGCGCGCGCGGCTTCCACCTCCTCGGCCGTGAAGGACTTCTTGACCTTGGGCGGGGTGTAGGCGACGCCGCCGCGGTCGTCGAAGACCGTGTCGAAGCCGAATTTGCGGTGAGGGGTTTCCATCTAGGCCATCTCCCTCAGTAGATCAGCTCGTCGTCGCCGCCGCTGCCGGCCAGCATGATCTCGCCCTTGGCGGCCAGGTCCTTGGCGACCTGGACCATGCCCACCTGGGCGGCGTCGACGTCCTTCAGGCGAACGGGGCCCATGCTCTCCATGTCCTCGCGCATGATCTTGGCGGCCCGCTCCGACATGTTCGAGAAGAACAGGTCGCGCAGCTTGTCCGAGGCGCCCTTCAGGGCCAGGGCCAGCTGTTCCTTCGGCGTGCCGCGCAGCAGGGTCTGGATGCCGCCGGGGTCCAGCTTCGACAGGTCCTCGAACACGAACATCAGGGCGCGGATGCGCTCGGCCGCCTCGCGGTTGCGCTCTTCCAGGGCGGCGATGAACCGGGCTTCGGTCTGGCGATCGAAGTTGTTGAAGATCTCGGCCATCATCTCGTGGCTGTCGCGCTTGGACGTCCGCGCCAGGTTCGACATGAATTCGGTGCGCAGGGTCATCTCGATCTTGTCGAGGATTTCGCGCTGCACCGGCTCCATCCGCAGCATGCGGGTGACGCATTCCAGGGCGAAGTCTTCCGGCAGGCAGGCCAGCACGCGAGCGGCGTGGTCGCTCTTCACCTTCGACAGCACCACCGCGACGGTCTGCGGGTATTCGTTCTTCAGATAGTTGGCGAGCACCGCCTCGTTCACGTTGCCCAGCTTGTCCCACATGGTTCGACCCGCCGGACCGCGGATCTCTTCCATCAGGGCGTCGACCTTCTCCTGCGGCATGAACGAGGCCAGCAGGCGCTGGGTCTGCTCGTACGACCCCATGATCGCGCCCGTCGAGCTCATGCCCGACACGAACTCGACCAGCAGCTCTTCCACCACCGAGGCGGAGACCGTGCCCAGGCCGGCCATGGCCTGGGAGACTTCCTTGATCTCCTCGTCGTCCAGGGCTTCCCAGATCTTGGTGTGGTCTTCGCCAAGCGCGAGCAGAACGATCGCGGCCTTTTCAGGCCCCGAGAGGTTCTTGATATCGTTGACGGCGACTTTCATGGCCATCAGTTCGACTCGTGCAGCCAGTTACGGAGGATCGCGACCGACTCCTCCGGATGCTTCTCGACGAACTCCGAGACACGCTTGATCGACGAGGCCTTAACCTGCCCCTCGATCTTGGCGATGTCGATGCGCGAGTCGATGTCGCTGCCGCCGGCGGGGCCGGCGATGGCGATCGGCTCGCCCGACTGGTCGACCACGACCTGCTGCTGGGTGCCGTCCGACAGGGTGACCAGGCGGGTCACCGGCTGGCCGGGACCGGCCAGGGCCATCTGTGCCGGCGCGGGCTCGACCAGGTTCTTGATGAACGGGCGGACCGCGAACAGCAGGATCAGCAGGGCTACGACGCCCAGGACGCCCAGTTCGGCGAAGCGCATAATGTCGTTCTTGTCGAAGCCCGACAGCAGGCCTTGCTTCTCCAGGCCCTGGTCCTCGGGCTGCGGGAACTTGATGTTGGTGACCTTCACCTGGTCGCCACGCGTCGCGTCGAAGCCGACGGCGGTCTTCACCAGGTCCTCGATCTGCTGGATCTCCTGCTGGGTGCGCGGAGTGTAGGCGCCCGGCTTGCCATCCTTGCCCGGAGGGGCGGTGATGCCGTCGATGGCGACGGCCACGGCGACCTTCTTGATCGTGCCCGGCTCCTGGACCGTGGTCTTCACGGACTTGGAGATTTCGTAGTTGGTGACGCTGCCCGTCTCGTTCGAGCGCGAGCCGACCTGCTGGAAGCCGCCATTGGCGCCCTGGCCGGGGACGTTCGAGGTCGCGGTGACGCCCGAGGTGTCGTCGTTCTTGCTCTCTTGGCTGCCCGACTCGTTGGTGCTTTCCGAACGGACGACCTGGCCGTCCGGATCGAAGCGCTCTTCCTGGGTGGTGATGCGGTCCAGATTGATGTCGGCGGTGACGTTGACGCGCGCCTTGCCCGGCCCCAGCACGCCTTCGATCATGTCCTTGACGGTCTTGGCGATGCGGGCCTCGGCCTCGGCGCGGCGGTCCTGGGCTTCCTTGCCGGCCAGGCTGTCGTCCGAGGGGGCCGACAGGGTCTTGCCGTGCTGGTCGATGACCGCGACCTTCTCGGCCTTCATGTTCGGCACCGACGACGACACCAGGTTCTGGATGGCGCGGACCATGTCCGACGACGGTTCGCGGGCCCCGACGCCGATGGTCACGGCGGCCGATGGCTGCTCGGCGTCCTCCTCGAACAACTGGCGCTTGGGCAAGACGAGGTGGACGCGGACGCTGTTGACGCCCTGCATGGCCTTGATGGTGCGTTCCAGCTCGCCCTGCAGGGCGCGCTGACGGTTCAGCTGCTGGACGAAGTCGGTCTGGCCCAGCGCATTGTTGCCGTCGAAGATTTCGTAGCCGATGGAGCCGGAGCTCACCAGGCCCTTACCGGCGATCATCAGGCGGGCGCTGGCGACCTTGTCGCGCGCCACCATGATCGTCGAGCCGTCTCCCTTGGTCTCGTACTTGATGCCGGCCTGGTCCAGCGCCTGGGTGACCTGCGAGGCCTCCTTCAGGTCCAGGTTCGAATACAGCAGTTCACTGGGCTCCTTGCCCATGAACATGACGAGGGCGACCAGGACCGCGACGACGCCGGCGCCCACGCCGAGCATCGCGGCCAGACGCCCGACGCCGAACTGCTTGATCGAACCCAGAAAGCTTTCCACGAAGCCTCACCCCTGATCCCACGCGCCCTCCGAGGGAGAGCGACCGGCGAGCGAACGAGAACCGCCCGTCGGTAGGCAGGATTTACCCAGTACAAGGTAAACGAGGCGTTTATATTTGGCCCTCGGAGGGGCCTCCGGAGGCGCCAAAACGTCGCGGCCGCCCCCTTTCGGGAGCGGCCGCTGAACGTCTTCAAACCCTTTTGGCGCAAGGCCTTGGGGATTTTCAGGGGCAAAAGGGGCGGTCACATTAACGCACCCCCAGCCGGGTCTTAACGGTACTGCTGGATCCGGGTGGTCCGCAGGCCCGCCAGGCCGTGCCGATCGATCGACTGCTGCCAGCTGAGGAACTCGTCGTTCGTCAGCTTGTAGCGATCGCAGGCCTCGTCGAGCGAGAGAAGACCCCCGCGGACGGCGGCCACGACCTCGGCCTTGCGACGGATCACCCAACGCTGGGTTTCCGGCGGCGGCAAATCCGACAGGGTAAGAGGCGCACCGGTCGGACCGATGACGTACTTTTCACCCCGGCTGTTCGTGCGCTGCTGCTGCAACATGGCTTTACGCCTTTCCCACAACCATCACTGTTGAGGCTCACTATAGGCGCCGCCTAATAACAGCGGCTTAATTCCAATAGTAAAGAAAGCCCTAAACAGGATGACTCCTAAGCAGTCCGTAGTGTCTCAGTGTGAAACACAAGAATTAAAGAGCGTTAATCCCCATGATTAGCGCTTAATGTTCAGAAGCTCTTCAAGCATCTGATCCGCGGTCGTGATGATCTTCGACGACGCCGAGTAAGCACGCTGCGTGGTGATCAGGCCGGTGAACTCCGTCGACAGGTCGACAGTCGAAGCTTCCAAGGTCGAGGGGGCCAGCGAACCGGCGCCGCCCTGGCCCGGGGCCTTCAGGCTGTAGGTGCCGCTTTCGTTGGTGACGCGGTAAGCATTGCCGTTGACGCCCTTCAGGCCGTTCGGGTTGCTGAAGGTGGCCACGGCGACCTGGGCGATCCGGCGGGTGACGCCGTTGTCGAAGATCGCGGAGACGTAGCCGTCCTCGTCCACCTCGATATTGGTCAGGTTGCCGAAGGCCGTGCCGTTGGTGTTCACCGACTGGACGACCGACTGGCTGTTGTACTGGGTCAGGCCGCCGGCGGCGCTGGCCAGGTCGATCTGGACGTCCTGGGTGTCGATGCCCAGGCCGTCGGCCCACACCGGAGGCTGCGGCAGCGGCGCGGCCGGCGGGGCCGGCTGGACCACCAGCGGCGTGCCCGAGGCCTGGACGCTGATCGAGGTCGGGTTGGTGCCGCCGAACAGGTTGCCGGTGCTCTGCAGCTTGCCGTCTGTGGTGAAGGTGACGATGCCGGTGCTGATCTGGCCGTTGCCGTTGTTGGCCAGGTCGCCCGGCTTGGCGCGCAGTTCGGCGTACCACTGGTTCGGGCCCGGGGCCTTCAGCAGCGACAGGGTGACGGTGCGCTGGCCGCCCTTGGAGTCCGACAGCGGGATCTGGATCTCGAAGTCCGGCTTGACGCCCTTGGTGTTGTCCTTGGCGTAGTCCGACATCGACCAGGTCGACGGGTCGTACAGCTTGCCGGCCACGGCGTCGGCGTCATCGGCGGCCGCGGCGGTGATGCCCAGGTCGATGAAGTTGATCGTGTCGCCGGCCGCGTTGATGCGGGTGTTGCCGATATTGCCGGTGGGGGTCGGCGCGCCCTTGTAGTCGATGGTCGAGCTGGCGATCTCGTTGGTGGCGGGGTCGTAGCCGACGATGCCGGTGGCGACGATCACGCCGTTTTCCTTGATGTCGACCTGGTATTCGTTGTTGCCCGAGGCCGCCGGATTGGCGAGGCCGGTCGAACTGTAGACCACGTCGTAGCTGTGGGTGACGCCGTTGGAGTCGAGCACGTTGGTCTTCGACGGCGAGCCGGCGGTGCCGACCTTGTACGAGACGGCGGCGGCGACCGGCTGCTCCGAGCGCAGGTTGGCGTTGACGCCGACGCGGGTGGTCTTCTCGGCGGTGCCGCCGACGGTGCCCACGTTGATCGACGACAGCTGCATCAGGTCCGACGGATCGGGCGTGATGGCGCCGGTGACCGGATCGGCCAGCCAGCCTTGCAGGTACAGGCCGGCGTCGTTGCGCAGGTAGCCCAGGTTGTCCAGCTGGAACGAGCCGGCGCGGGTGAACGAGCGGGTGTCGGTGGCGGTCAGGCCTTCCGGCTTTTCCGTGGTGACGAAGAAGCCCGAGCCCGAGATCGACAGGTCCAGGTTCGACGTCGTCGATTGGGTCAGGCCCTGCTGGCTGATGAACTGGTGGGTCTGGGCCTTGACGCCGCCGGCGCTGTAGGTCTGGTTCTTCGAGCCCGAAGTGACCAGCGTCGAGAAGTTGGCGCTGGAGCGCTTGTAGCCGACGGTGTTGACGTTGGCGATGTTGTCCGAAATCGCGGCCAGGGCCGACGAGTTGGCGATCAGGCCGGAGACGCCGGCGAGCATGGCGCTGTTGATGCTCATGACTGAATTCCTGCTTTGAATGGGGTCGAGGGTTCAGCGCTGTTTGCGTTTGGGTCCCGGGGAAGACCGTCTTCCGGGGACCGCGTCGGCGTCATTCTGACGCCCTTCGATCGGTAAGTTGGCGAGAGGCGGATCAGGCGGCTTCCTCGTCCGCCCCGGTGGTGTTGCTGGTGGCGACGGCGGTGATGCCGATGACGCTGTCGACGGGGATGGCGACGCCGTCGACGAGGACCTTGGGCTGGCCCGAAGAGTTGTCGACCGCGGTGACCACGCCTTCGGTGCGGCCCTTGACGTTCGTGACCTTGAGTTCCTTGCCGTCGGCGCCCTTGGCGGTGACGGCGATCGTGTAGACGCCGCCGTCGGGCAGCTGGGCCCCGCTGTCGTCCTTGCCGTCCCAGGTGATGGTGTGGTCGCCGCTCTTCTGGTCGTCCGGCTTCAGGGTGCGGACCACCTTGCCGGCGGCGTTCTTGACCTCGACGGTCAGCGAGGTCGAGGCGCCCGGCTGGGTCCAGGTGAAGGCGGCCTTGCCGTTCTTCAGCGTCGAGTTGTCGGTCGTCGCCGTGACCTGCTTGCCGATCATGTTGACGCCTTCGGACAGGCCGGTGCCGGTGTTCATGCCGACCAGGGCGGCCAGCAGGTCGTTGGTGACCAGCTGCTGCTCGACCCCCGTCATCTGGGTGATCTGCTGGGTCATCTGGGTCGTGTCGGTGGGCGACAGCGGATCCTGGTTCTTCAGCTGCGTGGTCAGCAGCTTGAGGAACGTCTCGGTGTTGTTCGCCATCGACGTGCGACCGTTGTTGATCCGGTCGAGAACGGAGTTGGTGTTGGCGGAAGAGACTGCGGTGGCCATGGGGGGCTTCCTTAGATCCGGATGTCCAGGCCGCTGTCGGCGGCGGTTTTCAGGCCGGGCAGCAGTTCGGGGGTGATGACGATGTCCTCCTCGCCGGTCAGGGCGGACTGGAAGGCGCGGCCGCTGAAGGCGCGCCGGTTCTGGTCGCCGAAGTCCTGGAAGGCGAGGAAGGGGTTGGCGTTCTGGCCGTTGTTCTGGCTGGAGACGTCGAACGACAGGCCGTTGTCCGACACGTTGAAGCCGGCGTCGGCCAGAGCCTGGCGCAGTTCGCCAGCCTTGTTGCGCAGCTCCTGGGCGGCGTGGACGGTGTCGAACTTCATCGAGGCCGTCAGGGCGCCGTCGCGGCCGATCTCAATGCGCACGTCGACCTTGCCCAGATTGTCCGGAGTCAGGGTCACGTCGAAGCGGGTCGCCTTGGCGTCGGCCTTCTTGATGATCTCGGCCGACAGGGCGGCGACCGTCTCGGGCGAGCCGCGCACCGGCGCCGGCGCGGCGGCGGGCGTCGAGGCGCTGGCCGACTGAGCCTGGACCGCCGGGACCGGCGCGGCCAGGGCGTTGGTGTCGACCGTGGCGGCGGCGGCGGCCGGCGCGTCCACGGCGGCGACGCTCGCGGCGGCGCCGTCCGACCCCTTGTTGTCGGTCGTCGCTTCTCCACCGTTTCCGGTCGAACCGGCGGCGACGGCGGTGACGGCCTGAGCCGTCTCGACGGCTACGGCGTCGGCGGCCCGGGCCTGGGCGGCGAGCGGAGCCGGCGCGGCGGCCTTGGGGGCCTCTGCGGTCTTGGTCGCGCCCGGCGCGGCCTCGGTCGCGGCGGCCTCGGACGTCTCGGCGACGGCCTCGCCGGTCACGGCCTGGGCGACGACCGGAACGGCCTCGGCGGCCACCTCGGCTTGAACGGGCGCGGCGATCGGCGCGGCGACCGGGGTCGGAGCCGGCGCGGTCGGTTGAGCGACAGCGGCCGTCTTCGGCGCCTCGGTGGTTTTGGCCAGGTCGGCGGCAGGCTTGGTCTCGGCGGTCTTCGCCGCTGCCAGGTCGTCGGCCGTCAGCGCGGTCGCCGCATCGTCGGCCGACAGCTGGGCCAAGGCTTCCAGCGCGGCGGCGTCGACGGCCTGGCCTTGCGGCGCGGCGACCTCGGCGGTCTTCGCCGTCGCGGCGGGCTGGGGCGGCGCGGCGGTCGGCTGGGCCTGGACCGGCTGAACGACCGGCGCGGCGGGGGCCGCGAGCGGCGCGGCCTGGACGGTCTGGACGGCGGCGGCGAAATCGGCGGTCTGGTCGGCAGTCGCGACCTCGGCGGCCGGCTGGACCTCCGCGACGGCCTCGGCCTGGACCGGCGTTTGCACGGGCGCGGTCATGGCCGCGATCAGGGTGGCGGCGGCCTGGGCGGCGGCGTCGGTCGCATCGACCTTGTCGGAGGCCTGGTCGGTCGCCTTGGCGTCGGCGGCCTTGTCGCCGGCAGCGTCGGCCTTGGCGTCCTGGGTCGCATCAGCCTTGTCCGAAGCCCGATCGGCAGCCTTGTCGGCGGCCTCGGCGCGATCGGCCTTGGCGTCCTGGGCGGCGTCGGCGCGGTCAGCGGCCTTGGCGTCGGCCTTGCTGTCGGTCTTGGCGTCGGCGCGGGCCGGCTTGTCCGCGGCCTTGGCATCGCTGGCGCGGTCGTCGCGGGGCTCGCTCTTGGACTCCGTCCGCGAGGGACGCGGCGCGGGGGCCTGGTCGTCCTTGCCGGCGATGGCCAGCAGGGCGTCGAAGCCATCGTTGGACGCCTTGGTCCCCACGGCCGGCGTCGGCGCGGCGGGGAGAGCGGCGGTGGGTGCGGCGATCGCGGTCATTCGCAGTCGTTGCTCGGCTGGGCGGCGGTCCATGACGAACACGCCTTGTTCGGTTCCCTCTGAGCAATGGTCGGGCCAACTCGGAAAACCCACCATAAGTCACTGTTTTAAATGATTTTAATTCCTCATTTACGAAGCAGAATCGCTCCCCGTGCGGCGCTTTTTGCCGAGCTCCGGGGGTCAATGAGGACGGGAGTTGCCGCGTCGGCGCGTCGCGGGGCCGCCAAGGGTCCACTTGGCGCCGTCCTTGCGCATGGTCCCTTGTCGAATTTCCGACCGTCGGAACATATCGCCATGAATTTCAATGGCTTGGCACATAACCGGGGACCGATCCCCACCGTGACCCGGCAAGTTTCGCCGGGCAATGACGCGTCGTGCGTTGCGCGGTTTGCCGAGCTTAAGGAGGCCAATGCATGTCGCTGAATGCGATCATGAGTACGGCGACGTCCGGCATGATGGCCGCGCAGACGGGTCTGCGCGTCACGTCGGACAACATCGCCAACGTCAACACCACCGGCTACGTCCGCAAGACGGTCAGCCAGTCGAACCTGCTGTCCAACGGCATGGGCGTCGGCGTCAGCATCGACGCCATCAAGCGCGCCACCGACCGCTTCCTGCAGTCGGCCAGCCTGAACGCCGCCTCGGACAGCGGCCGCACCACGGTCGTCGCCGACAGCCTGAACAGCGCCCAGCAGCTGTTCGGCGACCCCAGCGGCGACACCAGCTTCTTCTCGACCCTGGACGACATCTTCACGGCCTTCTCGGCGGCCCAGGACGACCCCTCCTCCTCCCTGCTGCGCACCCAGGCGCTCACGCGGGTGGACGACTTCCTGAGCGAGTCCAGCCGGATCACCTCGTCGCTGTCCAAGCTGGGCAAGGACGCCGACACGCGCATCTCGGGCGACGTCGACCGCGTCAACGATTTGCTGAGCCAGATCGACGGCCTCAATACCGACATCACCCGCGCCAAGGTGGCCGGGGCCGACGCCACCGGCGCCGAGAACGTCCAGAGCGGCCTGGTCGACGAGCTGGCCAAGCTGATGAACGTGCAGATCACGCCCCGCAGCCTGGGCGGCGTCTATGTGCGCTCGACCGAGGGCCTGCCGCTGGCCGGCGACGGCGCGGCCAAGATCAGCTACCAGACCTCGCCCACCGCCACCGGCTACCTGACCGTCCAGCTGGCCAACGGCTCGGTGCAGCCGACGCCGCTGAACATCACCAGCGGCGAGATCAAGGGCCTGCTGGACGTGCGCAACATCGAGCTGGTCAATCTCTCCGACCAGCTGGGCGAGTTCACCTCGCGCGCGGCCGAGGAGATCAACCGCGCGGCCAACGCCGCCTCGTCGGTTCCCGCGGCGACCACCCTGAACGGCCGCGACACCGGCCTGGACGCCCAAGCCGCGATCACCGGCTTCACCGGCAAGACCACGATCGCCCTGACCGACAGCGGCGGCGTCATCCAGCGCCGCATCGACGTCGACTTCGACGCCGGGACGATGAGCGTCAACGGCGCGGCCGGACCGACGTTCACCCCGGCCGACTTCATGACCCAGCTGAACGCCGCCATGGGCGGCCAGGGCGCGGTCGGCTTCTCGGGCGGCGCGCTGACCATCTCGGGCAATGGCGGCCTGGGCGTGGCCATCCAGGATGACGCGACCACCCCGTCCAACAAGGCCGGCAAGGGCTTCAGCCACTATTTCGGGCTGAACGACATCATCCGCACCAACGGCTACTCGCCCTACGAGACCGGCCTGACCCCGACGGATCCGCACGGCTTCAGCTCGGGCACGCTGACCATCCGCCTGACCGACGTCGAAGGCGGCCGCATCCGCGACATCAGCGTCGATCCGCCCGTCGGCGGCACGATGCAGGACATGCTCGACGCCCTGAACTCGCGCGCCTCGGGCGTGGGGCTGTACGGGCAGTTCTCGCTGAACAGCAAGGGCCAGATCAGCTTCTCGTCGAACAGCACCACGCCGGTGACCATGTCGATCCAGGCCGACACGACCGAGCGCGGCGTCGGCGGTCCCTCGGCCAGCCAGCTCTTCGGCATCGGCCCGGCCGAGCGCAGCACCCGGGGCGAGAAGTTCTTCGTCAACACGGCGATGGACGCCAACCCCAAGCTGCTGCCCTTCGCCAAGCTGGACCTGACCCAGGCGGTCGGCGGCAGCCCGGCCCTGGCCATCGGCGACGGCCGAGGCGCCCTGGCCCTGGCCAAGGCCGGCGACACCACCGCCGCGTTCTCGGCGGCCGGCGACGCCTCCGGCGTCAGCATGAGCGTCAGCCGCTACGCCTCGGACTTCAGCGGCGCGATCGCCCGCAAGTCCCAGACCGCCGCCAGCCGGAAGGACGCCGCCGACGCGGTGTCCGGCGAAATCGACAGCCAGCGTCAGTCCGAGGAGGGGGTGAACCTCGACGAGGAACTGATCAACCTGACCACCTATCAGCAAGCCTTCAACGCCTCGGCCCGCCTGATCCAGGCGACCAAGGACATGTTCGACGTGCTCACCGGAATCCTGGGGTAAGCCATGACCCGCGTCTCGACCGTCCAGAACTACAACATCATGACGTCCAACCTGATGGCGGCGCAGATCCGCCAGAACGCGGTGGGCGCCCAGGTCTCCAGCCAGAAGGTCGCCAGCGACCTGAAGGGCTACGCCAAGAACGCCGAGATGCTGACCGCCATGCGCGGCACGCAGACGCGCATCAACGGCCTGCTGGACCAGGTCAAGATGGTCGGCAACCGGCTGGAGATGCAGGACACCGGTCTCGGCCGCATCGCCACCGCCACCCAGAGCGGCCGCGAGGCGATCGCCAACGCTCTGGCGGCCGGCAACGCCACCACCCTGATGCAGCAGCTGACCGCCAGCTTCGGCGAGGTGGTCCAGGGGCTGAACACCAAGTCGAACGGCCTCTACGTCTTCTCCGGGGCCCAGACCGAGACGGCGACGACCTCGGCCACGACCATGGCCGACCTGACCGCCGCGCCGGCGACCTCGGACCTGTTCCACAACGATCAGTACGTGGCCACCAACCGCGTCGACGAGCAGACCAGCGCCAAGACCGGCATCCTCGGCGACGCCGTGGGCACGGACGTCTTCGACGCCTTCAAGCAGGTGCAGGCCTATGTCGACGCCAACGGCCCGTTCACCGGCAACCTGACCGACACCCAGGTCAATTTCCTGAAGGGCCTGCTGCCCACCTTCGATGCGGCCCACAAGACCGTGATCGACGCCCAGGGCAAGAACGGCGTGACCCAGAAGCGCTTCGAGAGCGCCCAGACCGACCTCTCCAACCAAGCCGACACCCTGACGGCCATGGTCGGCGGCATCACCGATGTCGACATGGCCGACGCCGTGACCCGCCTGGAGTCGGCCAAGCTGGCCGTCCAGGCCTCGGCCCAGGTGTTCACCAGCCTGCAGGCCTCGTCGCTGCTGAACGTGCTGAAGTAAGGGGAGCGGCGCCAGGTCGCCCTCCCCCAACCTCGCAAAATGATCCCCCAGCCGCTATATGGCGGCGGATGAACGCCGACGTCCTGACCCTCGCCGACACCAACGCCCCCGACGCCCTGATCGCGCGCGCGGTCGAACAGGTGCGCGCGGCCGTCGGCCTGCCCGAGGGAACGCGGATCGTCGCGGCCATGTCCGGCGGCGTGGATTCCACCGTCACCGCCGCCCTGCTGGCCAAGGCCGGCTACGACGTCGTCGGCGTGACCCTGCAGCTCTACGACCACGGCGCGGCGATCTCGCGCAAGGGCGCCTGCTGCGCGGGCCAGGACATCCTGGACGCCCGCATGGCCGCCGAGCGCATCGGCATTCCGCACTATGTCCTCGACTACGAGAGCCGTTTCCGCGAGCAGGTCATCGAGGACTTCGCCGACGCCTATCTGCGTGGCGAGACGCCGATCCCCTGCGTGCGCTGCAACCAGACCGTCAAGTTCCGCGACCTGCTGGACGTGGCCCGCGACCTGGGCGCCGAGGCCATGGCCACCGGCCACTACGTCCAGCGCGGCATGCCGGCCGGGACCAATCGTCCGCAGCTGCGCCGCGCCGCCGATCCGGCCAAGGACCAGAGCTACTTCCTGTTCGCCACCACGCGCGACCAGCTGGACTTCCTGCGCTTCCCCCTGGGCGGCATGGACAAGCCGACCGTGCGCGCCGTCGCCGCGGGCCTGGGCCTGGCGATCGCCGACAAGCCCGACAGCCAGGACATCTGCTTCGTGCCCGAGGGCAAGTACACGACGGTGATCGACCGCATCCGCCCGCAAGGCGCGGAAGCGGGCGACATCGTGCACCTGGACGGCCGGATGCTGGGCCGTCACGAGGGCGTGACCCGCTACACCATCGGCCAGCGCCGGGGTTTGAACATCGCCGTGGGCGACCCGCTGTTCGTGGTCCGCATCGACGCCGAAAAACGCCACGTGGTGGTCGGCCCGCGCGAGGCCCTGCTGACCGCGTCCCTGACCCTGAAGGAAGCCAACTGGCTGGGCGGCCAGGACAGCCTGGAGGCCGCCGCGCAGGATGGCCAGCCCGTGCTGGCCCGCGTCCGCTCGACGCGCGAGCCGGTCGCCGGCCGCCTGGCCCTGCAGGATGGCCAGGTCGCCGTGGTCTTCGACGGCGCCGAGGAAGGCGTCGCGCCGGGCCAGGCCTGCGTGCTCTACGACCCCGCCGATCCCGAGCGCGTGCTGGGCGGCGGCTTCATCGCCGGCGCGACGCGGACAATGGACCTGGCGACCGCCTGACGGATCGAAGCGGCCCTTCCGGGGTTCTGAAGAGGAACCCCAGACGGGAGGCTCGCATGCTCCGATCCCTGCTCATCGGCCTCTCGGCCGGCTCCCGCGCCATGACACCCCTGGCCGCCGTCAGCGAGGCCGCGCACGGCGGCCATCTGGCGCCCGACAACCGGGCCGCCCGCCTGCTGGCTCATCCGTGGGCGACGGCGGGCTCGAAGGCCCTGGCGGCCGGCGAGCTGTGGGGCGACAAGCTGCCCTCCGCCCCCGACCGGATCGTGCCGCTGGGCTTGGCCGCTCGGATCGTCACGGCGGGCCTGGCCGGCGCCGCCCTGGCGCCGCGCAGGCAGATGCTGCTGGGCGGCGCGATCGCGGCCGGAGCGGCGGTGGCGGCCGCCTACGTCACCTTCAACGTCCGCATGAAGGCGTTGCGCCGCTTTGGCCAGACTCGCAGCGGTCTGGTCGAGGACGCCCTGACCGTCGGCGCGTCCCAACTGGTCACGCGAGCCCTGCGATGACGGAGCGCAAGGACGAGGAGCCGATCGCGCCGGAAATGACGCCGACCGAGCCGGACGCCGCCGAAGGCGTCCGCCGCCAGCGCGAGCACATCAAGGAGCTGGACGGCGAGGACCCGCTACGGGGCGGCGTGGCGGACTAGCGATGCGTTCGGTTCGGGCGTGGGCGGTCAAGCCGCCCTACTCGGCCGCGATCTTCACCGCCTCGAGCGCTTCGCCGACCGTCAGGCCCTGGGCCTCGCGCGGGGCGCGCTCCAGGTCGCGGCGCTGGACCACCTCGCCACATTCCTCGCAGGCCAGAACCGGATGGAAGGCGCAGCCGCAGCCCTTGTGGGTGAACAGCACCGGCGAGTTGTCACGGCCATAGACGTGGCGGTCGCCCCATTCGGACATCGTCAGCAGCACCGGAGACAGGGCCAGGCCCTTCTTCGTCAGCCAGTACTCGTGGCGGGGCGGGCGCTCGGAATAGCGTCGGGTCTCCATGACGCCGTGCCCCACCAGGGACTTGAGCCGCGCGGCCAGGACGTTCCGGGCCACGCCCAGGCGCTCCTGCCACTGCTCGAAGCGCTTCACCCCGGCGAAGGCGTCACGGAGGATCAGCAAGGTCCACGGATCGCCCACGACTTCGAGGGTGGCGGCGACCGAGCAACGTTCGTTCGTATAGTCAGCTGTGCGGCCCATTCTGGCAGGGTGCGGCGTTCCGCGAGGGAAAGCAAGAGAGCGTTGCGTTTGAATATGAACCAGAGTAGGTTTTTTATCGCAATTGACTCTCTCGGTTATTGCATGACTGGCGAGCGGCCTGGCGATCCCCCGTCGGCGCCGCTCGCCCCTTTCCATCACGATCTCGCAACCCCCTTGCGCATGATGGATCGATGAGGGCCTATCTCGCCTCAAAATCCATCCTGGGAGCCTAGTTCATGTCCGCAGATCCCGTCGTCATCGTCTCCTACGCCCGCACGCCGATGGGCGGTTTCCAGGGCGCGCTGGGCGGGGTGAAGGCGACCGAACTGGGCGCCAGCGCCGTGAAGGCCGCCGTCGAGCGGGCCGGCGTCTCGGGCGACAAGATCGAGCAGATCATCATGGGCTGCGTGCTGCCGGCGGGCCTGGGCCAGGCTCCGGCGCGCCAGGCGGCTCTGGGCGCGGGCCTCCCCCTCTCGGTCGAGGCCACCACCGTCAACAAGATGTGCGGGAGCGGCATGCAGGCCGCGATCATGGCCCATGACGCCTTGGCGGCCGGTTCGGTCGACGTGGTCGTGGCCGGCGGCATGGAGAGCATGACCGGCGCGCCCTATCTGATGTCCAAGCACCGCGCCGGCGCCCGCATCGGTCACGACCAGATGTGGGACTCGATGTACCTGGACGGCCTCGAGGACGCCTACACGCCCGGCAAGCTGATGGGCGCCTTCGCCGAGGACACGGCGGCCCAGTACCAGTTCAGCCGCGAGGCCATGGACGACTACGCGACCCGCGGCCTGGCGAAGGCCAAGGCGGCGATCCAGAGCGGCGCCTTCAAGGCCGAGATCGCCCCGGTCACGGTCGTCAGCCGCAAGGGAACCGAGATCGTCGACACCGACGAGCAGCCGCTGAAAGCCGATCCGGCCAAGATCCCGACCCTGCGCCCGGCCTTCGCCCGCGACGGCGGCATCACGGCGGCCAACAGCTCCTCGATCAGCGACGGCGCCGCCGCCCTGGTCATGACGCGCGAGAGCGTCGCCAAGGCGCTGGGCCTGCCGATCGTCGCCCGCGTCGTCAGCCACGCCGCCCACGCCCACGAGCCGGGCCTCTTCACCACCGCCCCCGTGCCGGCCATGAAGAAAGCGCTGAACAAGGCCGGATGGGAGATCTCGGACGTCGACCTGTTCGAGGTCAACGAGGCCTTCGCCGTCGTGGCCATGATCGCCCAACAGGAACTGGGCATCCCCGAGGACAGGCTGAACGTCAACGGCGGCGCCTGCGCCCTGGGCCATCCGATCGGCGCCTCGGGCGCACGGATCCTGTGCACCCTGATCTCGGCGCTGCGGGCGCGCGGCGGCAAGAAAGGCCTGGCCTCGCTCTGCATCGGCGGCGGCGAGGCGACGGCCATGGCGGTGGAACTGGTCTAGAATTCTGCTTCCCCTCTGGGGCAGCTGTCGCGGAGCGACTGAAGGGGCTAAAGCCGCCGAGGCCGCGCTGCCCCTCCGGCCCTCCAGGCCACCTCCCCCCAACGAGGGAGGAGAGACGCAACGACCGCCGCCGCCCCGCGTTGGAAAAGCCATGACCGACACCTTCCGCCACAACCCCGAACTCAGCCGCTACGAGCTTGAGGAGGACGGCCACCTGGCCTGGGCCGACTACCAGCGGTCCGGGCACCGGCTGGTCATCCCGCACGTCGAGGCCGACATGCCCCTGCGCGGCACCGGCGCGGCCGGCCGGCTGATGGGCAAGGTGGCCGAGACGGCTCGCGCCGAGGGCATGCGGATCACCCCGCTCTGCGCCTATGCGGCGGCCTGGCTGAAGCGGAACGACCCGGACCTGATCGCCTAGTCAGGGCTGCTTGGGCGCCGGGGGAGCGCTCTCGAAGCTGCCTGCTGCGCCGGGGAACACCACGGGGCTCTCCCAGCCGTCGACGCCCACGGCCGAGACACCGAAGAAGAAGTCGTCGATCACGACGTCCTTCAGGGTGGTGGCCGTCGTCGCGCCCGGAACCCAGCGGCTGAAGCGCCAGGTCGGATCGGTGGTGCCGCGCCACCAGACCCGATGCCCCTCCACGCCCGGCGCGGCGGTCCAGGAGACCTTGGTGTCGGGGCTGACCGCGCCCTCGATCCTGACGCCCGAGGGCGGAGCCGGCGCCGAAGCCAGGCTGGCCATGGCCACCGCGTTCAGCCGCGTCACCTGCGCCAGGTAGGAAAAGTCGACGCCCTCGATGGTGTCGCCATAGACCCGGCCGTTCTCGGTGCGCAGATCCTGGTGCTGGTGGTCGTAGTTCTCGACCGCCTCGGTCACCCGCACGGCCGGATAGCCCGCCTCCAGCATCGGGACCTGGTCGCCGCCCCGGCCGTAGCGGTCGGTGCGGTAGACCATCACCACGTCGAAGTTCGTCAGGTAGCGATCGGCCAGGCCGTCCAGATAACGGGCCAGGTTGCGCGAGGGACTGTCGACCTCGCCGCCGTTGTAGCGACGGCTGGCCGCCTGCTCGGGCGTCTCGACGGCCTTGGTCCCCTCCGAGAACACGCGCACGTGGGTGTTGTCCATCACCCCGCTCTGGCCGCGGCTGTTGCCGACGATGTCGTTGTTGAGGTCGGCCTCGACCTTCCAGCCCCGGGACTTGGCGTAGTCGGCCAGCACCTTGCCGCCGTAGAGGCCTTGCTCCTCGCCAGACAGCACGGCGAAGACCAGGGTGGCGGCGTACCTGTGCTTGCTGAGCACCCGCGCCGCCTCGATCACCGCCGCCACGCCCGAGGCGTCGTCATTGGCGCCCGGCGCGTCGCGGGTGAAATCCATGACGTCCGACACCCGGCTGTCCAGATGGCCGGCGATGACGATCACCCGGTCCGGATCGGTCGTTCCCTTCTGGATGGCCAGCACGTCCATGACCTCGACGCCGTTCGGGGCGCGCTTGCCGGTGAAGGTCTGGGCGGGCGTCTCGATCGTCAGGCAGCCGCCGCAGTCCCTGCCGATCACCTCGAAGCGGGCCTTGGTCCAGCGGCGGGCCGCGCCGATGCCGCGCGTGTCGGACTTGGTGTCGGACAGGGTGTGCCGGGTGCCGAAGCCGACCAGCGACCGGATCGTGCTCTCCAGCGCCTTGGGATCGACATCGGCGGCGAGGGTCCGCAGCAGCGGCTGATCGGCCGAAGGCGCCTGCTGGGCGCTGGCCGGGCTGGCGGTCAGCAGGGCGGCGGCGAGGAGGAGGAACAGGCGCATGACGGCTCCGGACATCGGGGCCGGACGTTGCCGCTCGCGCCGCGCCGCGACAACAACATTCGATCAGCCCCCGGCCTTCGCCGCGATGAACGCCACCCGGTCCAGCATCTCGGGCCCCGCCGCCGGGCCCGCGGCATAGGCGAAGGCCTCCGCGGTGATCGGCTTGCCGCTGACCTTGTCGACCAGGATCGGCTCGGCGACCTTGCCTGTCTCGCGGTCGACCAGCTGGCTGGCCGTCCCCTCCGGCGCGAAATGACGATTGCCGAAGGCCAGCATCGCCGTCAGCACGCCGCCGAAGTCGCGACCGAGGTCCGTCAGCACGTACTCGTGGCGCGGGGGCCGCTCCTGGTAGCGGCGCTTCTCCAGCAGGCCGTTCTCGACCAGGGCCGCCAGGCGCTTGGTCAGGATGTTCGGCGCGACGCCCAGGCTCTTCTCGAACTGGTCGAAGCGGGTCAGCCCGTGGCTGGCGTCGCGCAGGATCAGGAACGTCCAGCCATCGCCGACCCGCTCCAGCGTGCGGCCGACCGGACATTGGGTGGGAGCGCGTTCAGATTTGCTCATGACAAAAGATTTGGCCCGTCACTTGCGATTTGCAAGTTGCCCCATAGCTAAGCGTCACGCCGGACCGCTGGGGCCTCGGCAACCCGTACGAGGACTACCACGATGAGCGACAAGAACACCAAGGGCGCGGCCCTGATCACCGGCGCGTCCACCGGGATCGGCGCCGTCTACGCCGATCGCCTGGCCAAGCGCGGCCACGACCTGATCCTGGTCGCGCGCGACGAGGCCCGCCTGAACGCCCTGGCCGACCGCCTGCGCGCCCAGACCGGCGTGAAGGTCGAGGTGATCAAGGCCGATCTGACCAACAAGGCCGATCTGGTGAAGCTGGAACAGCGCCTGGCGAGCGACACCGCCATCACGACCCTGGTCAACAACGCCGGCGTGGCCGGCGCGAACGACTTCGCCGGCTCCGATCCGGACGCGTTCGAGAAGCTGATCCAGCTGAACGTCGTGGCCGTGACGCGCCTGGCCGCCGCGGCGGCGCGCAACTTCGTCCCCCGCAACGCCGGGACGATCATCAACCTGGCCTCAGTGGTCGGCCTGATGCCCGAGCTGAACATGCCGGTCTATGGGGCCAGCAAGGCCTTCGTGACCTACCTGACCCAGAGCCTGCGCGTGCAGTTCGCGGGTTCGGCCGTCCGCCTGCAAGCAGTGCTGCCCGGCGCCACGCGCACCGAGATCTGGGAACGCTCGGGTCACGACATCGAGGCGATGGACCCGAACATGATCATGGATGTCGACGACATGGTCGATGCGGCGCTCGCGGGCTTCGACCAGGGCGAACTGGTGACGATCCCCTCCCTGCCGAACGCCGCCGACTGGGACGGCGCCCTGGCCGCCAAGGCCAAGCTCTATCCGAACCTGTCCCGCAGCCAGCCGGCCGACCGGCTGCGGGCCAACTGACGCACGAAAGGGGCCGCGCCCCGCGGCCCCCATGACGCTGATGGCGGAAAGCTCGCCGGCGCGGCGCTCACTCCCGCGCCGGCGAGTCCGCCCTGACGGGCTTTTCCGGGTTGATGCGCACCGGAAAAACCCGTCCGGAACGCGAAACTAGCTGAGCACCATCACGACGACGCGGCGGTTCTGGGCCCGGCCTTCGCGCGTTTCGTTCGGGGCGACAGGGGCTTCCTGGCCATACGAGATCGTCGCCATGCGGTTCAGGGCGACGCCGTGCTGGCTGAGGAACTTGCGCACGGTTTCCGCGCGCTTCTCGCCGAGCTCGTCATTGTATTCCTTCGAGCCCGAGTTGTCGGTGTGGCCCTGGATTTCCAGGTACACGTTCTTGTTGTCGGCCTTCAGCTTCTCGGTGAACTCGGCCAGGCGTTGCTCGGCCTCGGGCGACAGGGTCGCGGCGTTGACCGGGAACTTCACCGAGTCGTCCGACAGGACCAGGGCGTACTGGAACTTGCCCTCCGCCAGCTTGCCGGCGGCGATGGCGCGATCCAGGGCTTCCTTGGAGGTCTTGTCGAGCTCGCCGATCTGGGTGTCGTGAGCGCTGACCCGCTCGTTGACCGCCCCAACCTGGGTGTTGACGTACTTCTTGGTCGCGCAGCCGGAAACCGACAGGCCGCCCATCACCAGGGCGGCGGCGACCATCATGGTCTTCGTGCTAGCTATCATTTTGGGTCTCGTCCGTAGTTGGCGCCAGCGTCCTGCAACGCTCGCTGTAGCAAAACCGACAGCGGAACTTGGCCAAAGATGGGCGTGATTCCGGCGCTTCCGGGCCAAGCTAGACCATTGATAGAGCTGAGCTTTCCGATCACATTTATACCGCGCGCAAGCGCCGTACGCGGAGATTGGTTCCGAAGAATTTTTATTCTTCGCCGGCCTCCGAAAGCCACGCCTGGAAGGCCAGCAGGGCGGGAGTCGGGGCCTTGGACTTCAACCAGGTCAGCCAGTAGCGGCCGGCGCTGACCTGAGTCGGGAAGGGCCGGATCAGGCGCCCCTGCTGCAGGTCGCGAGCAAACATCATCGGCGGCGCCAGCGCCACCCCCAACCCCTGCATCGCCGCTTCGACCATCACCCACGAGCTGTCGAAAACCGGCCCGCGGATCGGCGGCGGCGACAGGCCGGCGGCGGCGAACCAGTCTGGCCAGTCGGCGGCGCGGTAGCTGCGCAGCAGGGTCTCGCCGAACAGATTGGTGGGCTCGGCCAGGCGCTCGGCCACGGCTGGCGCGCACAGCGGGCTCATCGGCGCCTCGAACAGGGGAGCGGCTTCGGTTCCGTGCCAGGCGCCGTCGCCGAACCGTATGGCGCAATCCAGCCCCTCCCCCGCCAGGTCGGTGCGGTTGTTGTTGGTGAAGAGCCGCAGGTCGACGAACGGATGGGCTTCCCGGAACGCCGGCAAGCGCGGCAGCAGCCAGCCCACCGCGAAGGTGCCCACGACCCCGACGCTCAGGACCTCCAGCACCCGGCCGCCTTCGAACCGGGCCAGCACGTCGCCCAGCTTGTCGAACGAGTCGCGCACGCTGGGCAGCAGGGCCAGGCCCTCGTCGGTCAAGGCCAGGCCGCGCGGCAGGCGGCGAAACAGCGCCGCGCCCAGGCGCGCCTCCAGCCCTTTCACCTGGTGGCTGACCGCCGCCTGGGTCACGCACAGCTCGATCGCCGCCCGCGTGAACGACAGGTGGCGGGCCGAGGCCTCGAAGGCGCGCAGGGCGTTCAAGGGCAACTGGGCGCGGCTCATGGCGAAAGACCCAAATTCAGCTAATGGCTCTACCAAGGTATCGTCGTTTGCGAGGAAGGCCAGGTCCGGGCAGGTTTCGCGAGCAAGGAGACCCCACATGCTTCATCGCAGAACGCTCATCACGGCCCTGGCGGCCGCGCCCGCCCTGATGCCCGGATTTTCAGAGGCGGCGGTCTTCGCAAGCAAGCCCACCATTGACCTTAGTTCACGTATTAACGAACTGGAGCGAGCCAGCGGCGGACGGCTGGGCGTCGCGGCCCTGGATACTCAGACGGGCCGCCGGTTCGCCTGGCGCGGCGACGAGCGCTTCCGCATGTGCAGCACGATCAAGATGCCGCTGTCAGCCGCCATTCTCCGCCGGGTCGACCAGGGCCGCGAGAGACTGGACCGGCGCGTGACCTATGGCCGGGACGTGCTGATGGGCAACTCGCCGGTGGTCGAAAAGCATGTCGAAGACGGCATGACCATCGGCGCGCTGTGCGAGGCGACCATCACCTGGAGCGACAACGCCGCCGCCAACCTGCTGTTCGACGCCCTGGCGGGCGGCGGCGGCGGTCCCGCGGCCCTGACCCGCTTCCTGCGCGCTGTCGGCGACCAGACCACCCGCAGCGATCGCCGCGAGCCCGAGCTGAACACCGGCGCGCCCGACGATCCGCGCGACACCACCACGCCCACGGCGATCCTGGCGACCTGGAGGACCCTGCTTCTGGACGACGCCCTTTCGCCCGCCTCGCGCCGGCAGTTGACCGACTGGCTGATCGCCAACCGCACCGGCGACAAGCGCCTGCGAGCGGGCCTGCCCAAGGGCTGGAAGGTCGGCGACAAGACCGGCAACAACGGCAAGGACACCACCAACGACATCGCCATCGCCTGGCCCCGGGGCCGCAAGCCGATCCTGATCGCCTGCTTCCATGACCGCGGCAGCTCGGACGACGACGCCCGCAGCGCCGTGCATGCCCAGGTGGCGCAGGCGGTCGCCGCCGCGGGCTTCGGCGGCTAGCCCGCAAAGTTATCCACAGGGCTGGCCTCGTCCTTCCTCGAGAAAGGGCGAGGCCAAGGATCGCTGTCCCCGTGGATATCCCCGCGCAAAAACCGACGTTTCCTAGCCGCGGCAGGCGCTTGCATGAAAATGCATGTTTCTTATCCCCGCTTCCCGCCGCGCCTTCATGCTCATCGTCCATGAGCAACACCGACACCCCCGCGCGCCGCTGGTGCGAAACCCTGCAGAAGACGCTGATGGACGCGATCGACGCGGCTTGGGCGATGGCTGAGGCCAGCGACGACCCGGCCGTGATCGCCAAGGCCCGCGACAAGGCGCGGCTGGCGGGCCAGATGGCCGCCGAGGCGCGCAAGATCGCCGCCCTGGTCCCCGCGCCGCAGCCGGACAGGGCCGCCCGCGCGGCCGAGACCGCCGCGCCGCCGGCCAAGGCCCCCGCCGCGCAAGCCGCCGCCATGCAGGCCGCCCTGGCCCGGATGGGACGCCGGCGCTAGGGCCGGTCGGATCTCGGCGTATGCGGTTGAACCGCCCGAACGCGCTCCGCGAGTACGAAATGAAGCCCGCGGGCAGGCTCCAGGCGAAAATGCCGCACCCTTCCGTTCACAAACTAAACGATGCGGCAACGCTGTTCGCTTAAGACTTGACACCGGTTTCTGCGCCGGGACCCGAGCCGTCTCGGGGAGTTCGAGGGAACAGTGTCCAACGGTACGGATCATCACGTCTCGGCGCTCGCGGTCTCGCACGGGGAACGCGCGCGCAAGCCGTGGCTGGCCTACGCCAATCTCAAGGTCGAGACGGCGGTGTTCCTGCTGCTGGCCGTGACCTTCGCCGCCGTGCTGGGCAAAAGCGCCCTGACCACCCAGACCCTGACCTTCTCGCCGCAGTCGGGCCGCTTCGCCGGCTACACCTTTTCCGACGCCGAGAACGGCGGCCATTCGACCGCCGCCGCCGATCCCAAGCGACCGCTGGCGTGGTCGTGCCGGATCCGCGACGGCGTCGCCTACCCCTACTGCGGCTATGGCCTGCAGCTGGACCTGGGTCGCAAGAACGTCGGACTCGACTTCTCGCACCTGCGGACCGCGACCCTGCGGCTGACCTATCGCGGCTCCAGCGACCGCCTGCGCCTGTCGCTGAAAGCCTCGCCCTCGCCGGCCCTGCGCGCCCGGGTCAAGGACGAGTTCGTCCCGCTGGCGGCCGACTTCCCCGTCGTCCAAGGGCGCAACGAGATCCAGCTGCAACTCAGCCAGCTGACGCCCGAGCCCTGGTGGGTGGCCAGCCACAATCTCTCGCCAGAAGAGGCCGCGCCGGTCCTGGACCAGGTCCACATGGTGGCCGTCACCACCAGCAACGCCAAGGCCCCGGGGGATCTGGCGGTCAGCGTCGACGAGATCGCGTTCCAGGGCTCATACCTGTCGGCCGAGCAGTTCTATCTGATCATCCTGGGCGGCTGGCTGGTGCTGGCCGGCGGCTTCCTGGCCTATCGCGTCCTCGACATGCGCCGCGCCTACGAGACCCGCCAGCGCCGCCTGGCGCGGGAGGCGGAGCTGCTGGCCAGCGCCCATGCCGCCGAAAAGACCGCCAGCAGCGCCAAGTCGCGCTTCCTGGGCAATATGAGCCACGAGCTGCGCACGCCGCTGAACGCGGTGATCGGCTATGCCTACTGGCTGAACCGCACCGATCTGGCGCCCAAGCAACGCGACGCCGTCAACGCCATCCAGGCCAGCGGCGAGCATCTGCTGGCGATGATCAGCGACATCCTGGACATCGCCAAGATCGAGGCCGGCAAGTTCGAACTGGTCGCCGCGCCATTCGACCTGCGCGAATGCCTCGAAGGCGTCGGCGACATGTTCCGCCTGCCGGCCGAGGAAAAGGGCCTTGCCTTCACCCTCGAGATCGCCCCGGGCGCGCCGGCCGTGGTTGTCGCCGACCGCAAGCGCCTGCGCCAGGTGCTGATCAACCTGCTGGGCAACGCCATCAAGTTCACGGAAACCGGCGGCGTGGCCCTGCGGGTCTCGGTCGTCGCGATCCAAGGCCAGACCGCGCGCCTGCGCTTCGTCGTCGAGGACACCGGCGTCGGCGTCGCCGCCGACCAGCTGGAGGCCATCTTCCGCCCGTTCGAGCAGGCGGGCGATCAGATCAGTCGAAGCGGAGGCGCGGGCCTGGGTCTCAGTATCACCCGTCAGATCGTCCAGATGATGGACGGCGACCTGGACGTCGAGAGCCAGCTGGGCCTGGGCAGCCGGTTCACGGTCGAGGCCGGCTTCGAGGTCGCCGCCACGACCGCGCCGGCCGTCCCACGCCTGGGCCAGCCGGCCGCCTGAGCTCCTAGAACGTCTCGCCGACCATCTTCTCGCTGAGCGCCCACAGGGCTTCGGCGCGGGCCGGATCCAGCGCGTACGCGCGCACCCCGGCCCGGATCTGCGAGGCGTCCTCGACCAGCTCGGCGACGTGGCAATCCTCGCAGTAGAGGCCGCCGACCTCGTCCGCCGGGGCCACGACGCCCGCCCAGACGCTGGTCGCCGCGCCCTGGGGAATGGTCTTCCACTCGATCGGCGGCTGGCCCTGGGCGGCGGCCTGGGCGTTCAATTGGTCGATCCAGCCCTGGATGAAGGCCGGATCCAGGTGGCGGGCCAGCTCGGTCTGGATGCCGCCCGGATGCACAGCCACGGCCCGCACGCCACGATCCTTGTGACGCCGGTCGAACGCGACGGCGAACAGGATGTTGGCCGTCTTGGAGCGGCCATAGGCCTCGAACGGCGCGTACTCGGTGGTCTCGAAGTTGGGATCCTCGAGATTCACGTCCGAGAACCGATGACCCGACGAGGCCAGGGACACCACGCGCGACCCGGCCTTCAGCAGGCTGGCGATGCGGTTGACGAACACGAAGTGGCCCAGGTGGTTCGTGCCGAACTGCGTCTCGAAGCCGTCGGCGGTCTTGCCAAACGGCGGGGCCATGACGCCGGCGTTGGCGATGACCAGGTCGAAAGCCCGTCCCGCCCTGACCAGGGCGTCGGCGGCGGCGCGGACGCTTTGCAGGTCAGCCAGGTCCAGTTCGATCAGGGCCAGCGAGCCGCCGCCGGTCGCGGCGGCCTCACGCACCACGGCGGTCGCGCCCTCGGCCTTGGCCAGGTCGCGGGCCGCGCCGACCACCTCGGCGCCGTGGGCGGCCAGGACGCGGGCGGTCTCGACGCCCAGCCCGGCCGAGACGCCGGTGACCAGCACGCGCTTGCCCGAAAGGTCGACGCCGGCCAGGACGTCGTCGGTGGTGGATTGGGCGCCGAATGGATTGCTCATGTCTCTCGCTTCCCGTGCAGGGTTGTTGTCCGAGCCGATCCGGATCATTAAATGGAGGAAGGCTCCGGATACATATTCGGAGGCAACCTCCGCTTTTCAAGATCGATGCCGGAAGATTCTGAGACCAAGACGCGCAAGCCCCGCGCCGACAGCCTGCGCAACCGCGAGCGGCTGCTGGCGGCGGCCAAGGCGGCGTTCACTGAAACGGGGCCGGAAGCGCCGCTGGAGGACGTTGCGCGACGGGCCGGCGTGGGCATCGGCACGCTGTATCGCCACTTCCCCACCCGCGAGGCGCTGGTGGCGGCGGTCTATGCGCGCGAGATTGAGCAGCTGGCCGCCTCGGCCGAGGCGCTGCTGGCGGACCGCCCGGCCGGCGAGGCCCTGGGCGCGTGGCTGGACCTGCTGATCGACTACATGGCCACCAAGCGCGTGGTGGCCCCAGCCCTGCGCGCCGATCCAGGCGAGGGCTCGCGGCTCTACGCCAGTTCGGGCGGCACGATCCTGGCCACGCTGCAAAGGCTGACCGACGCCGCCCACGCCGCGGGCGACATCCGCTCAGACATCGGCTTCGAGGACATCCTGCGCATGATGAGCGGCCTCAGCCAGGGCTACGAGCACCCCGGCTGGGACGCCGGCGCCAGGCGACTGCTGAGCGTGATGATGGCGGGGCTGCGCGCGGGGTAGCGGCCGGGCGCGGCAAGGGCGCTTCGCCTGTAGCGGCATTCAAGTTTTATCGCCGACTGCGGGCATGTGGCGCGGTACGGCCTACGCAGGACAGATGAGCGCCCGGCGTTGCTGAAGGCGCCGCCTAAAGGTTCCGAATTCAAGATTAAAGAACTTTTAGTTGTGCCTTGACGCGAGCGCCCCCATGCAACCCCGGTGTCGAGGGGTGAAGTGATGCGTTTGGTTCTCGTGATTTTGGCGCTCATCATCGCGCCGTCCGCAGCGTTCGCGGACTCGAACTTCACCCGCCACAACGCGCCCGGTCCGAACGCCGTCGGCTTGAAGGTCGTCGAGCAATACGACTTCTCGCGCGGCTATCGCGGCGAGACTGACGTTGAGACAGGCAAGCCAATCAAGGGCGAGCGGGCGCGTCCCATCCAAACCCTGATCTGGTACCCCGCCACCAAGGGCTCGGGCCGAGGCCTGACGGTCGGCGATTACGTCGAACTTGGCGTCACCGCCGACGACTTCGAGCACCCGCCGGCCGAGCGCGCCGCGATGCAGGCCAAGTTCGTCGCCGCCAAGGTCGCCACGCTTCCGCCAGAACGGGCCAAGGCCGAGCTGGCCGCGCCGATGCTGGCCCGCCGCGACGCCACGCCGGCGCCCGGCAAGTTTCCGGTCGTGGTCTACGCGCCGAGCTTCAACGCCGAGGCCTATGAGAACGCCGACCTGTGTGAGTATCTGGCCAGCCAGGGCTATCTTGTCATCGCCAGCCCCAGCTTCGGTCAAGCCTCGCGGGGCATGACCACCGACCTGGAAGGCGTCCAGGCCCAGGTGGACGACATCGAATTCCTGATCGGATACGCCCACAGCCTGCCGCAAGCCGATGTCGGCCGGCTGGCCGTCGCCGGCTACAGCTGGGGCGGTCTGGCCAACGCCATGGCCGCCGCCAAGGACAGCCGGATCCGGGCCCTGGTGACGCTGGACGGTTCGGTGCGCTACTGGCCCGACATCGTCAAGCAGTCCCAGTATCTGATCCCCGCGCGGATCACCGCGCCGATGCTCTACGTCGCCGCCGCGCCCAAATCGGTCGAGGATACGGCCGCCGACGTCAACAGGGACCAGAGCTTCCTGGCCAAGATGAAGTACGCCGACCTCTACAAGGTCACGGTGCACCCCTATGTCCACGCCAACTTCTCGGTGATGTTCAGCCAGCGGCTGATGCCCGAAAGCGGTTATGGCGCGTACGACAAGGACGAGCTGTCGGTCGCCAACGCATGGGTGGAGACCTACGTCCGCCGCTTCCTGGACGCCTATCTTAAGGGCGACGCCGCCGGCCGCGCCTTCCTCGATACGCCGGTCGCCAAGACAGGCGCCCCGCGTCACCTGCTGGCTGTCGATGTGACCAAGTCCACGGGCGCGCCGCCGACCCGCGCAGCCTTCGCCGCAGCGCTGAACCGCGGCGGCTTCGACAAGGCGCTCGCCACCTACCAGGAATTCAAGTCCCGCGACCCAAGCTTCGAGATCGCCGAGCCGGAGCTGAACCGTTGGGGCTACCAGCGGCTGGCCGTTGGCGACACCTCAATGGCCGTGGGGGTCCTCAAGCTGGCCGCGGACCTGCATCCGGAAAGCTGGAACGCCTTCGACAGCCTGGGCGAAGCCTACGCCGCGAACGGAGACAAGGCGTTGGCGATCGCGGCCTATCGTCAGTCCATCGTTCTGAACCCCAAGAACGCCAACGGCGCGGAGCAGTTGAAAGCGCTGGGCGCGAAGCCCCAGTGATCGGACTGCGCGCCGGTCCGTCGCGCCGGATCAGCGTCATGCCAAAGTCCGCTCGTGGCGCATCGGGTCTTCAGATCCGTGGCGCTCGAAACACGCTAACCCCTCGAAGTGGAAGCTCGCCTCCCCTTCCGAGCCATCGCCTTGAGATCAGCCCCCCTCCTCGTCCACGTAGATCACCACGGGCTTGCCGCGCGACAGCGGCTCCCAGCCGGCCTCGATGGCCGAGGCGATGGCCTTGGCCACGATGCGGACGGGGATCTGCGAGGGCTTCAGCGGCGGGGCGCTGAACTTGGGCTTGGGACCGGGCGGGAACTCGATCATCGCCTCGCGCTGGCCCTCCTTGTGGCGCGCGGCGATCACCTTGCCGTGACGCTCGGACGGGTCGTAGGACCATTGCGGCAGGCGGTGCAGCCGCCAGACATAGGGGTCGCCGTCGACCTCGATGTCGAATTCCGTGATCAGCTTGGTGGTTTTGGCCATGCGGGGAAATACCCCACCGCGCGGTCAAGAAAAAGGGCCGCCCTTTGGGAGCGGCCCTTCGCTGGGGTTACTGCAAGGTCGCCTTGCCGAACGACAGCTGGCCGTCCTCGACCCCGACGGCGATGACGCCGCCGTCCTCGATCTCGCCGGCCAGCAGCTTGCGGGCGATCGGGTCGACCAGCTCCTTCTGGATCACGCGCTTCAAGGGACGCGCGCCGTAGACCGGGTCGTAGCCCTTGTCGGCGATCCAGTTCAGGGCCTCGGCGTCCAGGGCCAGGGCCATGCGGCGGTCGGCCAGCAGCTTGTCGACGCGCTGCAGCTGGATCTTGACGATATCGCCCATGTTGCCGCGCGACAGGCGCTTGAACAGGATGATCTCGTCGATCCGGTTCAGGAACTCGGGGCGGAAGTGGCCGCGCACCATGTTCATCACCATCGGCCGGACGGCTTCCACGTCTTCGCCTTCCTCCTGGTTGGCCAGGAACTCGGCGCCGAGGTTGCTGGTCATGATGATCAGCGTGTTGCGGAAGTCGACCGTGCGGCCCTGGCCGTCGGTCAGGCGGCCGTCGTCCAGCACCTGCAGCAGCACGTTGAAGACGTCCGGGTGGGCCTTCTCGATCTCGTCGAACAGCACGACCTGATACGGACGGCGACGGACGGCCTCGGTCAGCGCCCCACCCTCGTCGTAGCCGACATAGCCGGGAGGCGCGCCGATCAGTCGGCTGACCGAGTGCTTCTCCATGTACTCGGACATGTCCATCCGGGTGATGGCGTGCTCGTCGGCGAACAGGAACTCGGCCAGGCTCTTGGTCAGCTCGGTCTTGCCCACGCCCGTCGGGCCCAGGAACAGGAACGAGCCGATCGGCCGCGACGGATCCTGCAAGCCGGCCCGCGCCCGGCGGACGGCGTCGGACACGGCTTCCAGGGCCTCGTCCTGGCCGACCACGCGACCGCGCAGCTCGTCCTCCATCTTCAGCAGCTTCTCGCGCTCGCCTTCCAGCATCTTCTCGACCGGCACCCCCGTCCAGCGGCTGACCACGGCGGCGATCTGCTCGGCGTCGACGACTTCGGGCGTCAGGGCGGCGGTGTCGCCTTCCTCGGCCTCGGCCAGGCGCTTCTCCAGGGCCGGGATCTCGCCGTACTGGATCTGGCCGGCGCGGGCGAAGTCGCCGGCGCGCTGGGCGTTGGCCAGGTCGGCGCGCAGACGGTCCAGGGCTTCACGCGCCTGGGCCGCGCCGCCGACCTTCTCCTTCTCGGCCTTCCACTTGGCGGTCATCTCGTCCGACCGGAACTGCAGGTCGTCGATCTCGACTTCCAGGTTCTCCAGGCGCTGCTTGGAGGCGGCGTCGGTTTCCTTGGACAGGGCCTCGCGCTCGATCTTCAGCTGCACCAGGCGGCGGTCGATCTCGTCCAGCTCCTCGGGCTTGCTGTCGATCGCCATGCGCACGCGGCTGGAGGCCTCGTCCACCAGGTCGATCGCCTTGTCCGGCAGGAAGCGGTCGGCGATGTAGCGGTTGCTGAGCATCGCCGCAGCCACGATGGCGCTGTCCGAGATGCGGACCCCGTGGTGAACCTCGTACTTCTCCTTCAGGCCGCGCAGGATCGAGATGGTGTCCTCGACCGTCGGCTCCTGCACGAACACCGGCTGGAAGCGACGGGCCAGCGCCGCGTCCTTCTCGACATGCTTGCGGTATTCGTCCAGCGTGGTGGCGCCGACGCAGTGCAGTTCGCCGCGCGCCAGGGCGGGCTTGAGCAGGTTCGAGGCGTCCATCGCGCCGTCGGTCTTGCCGGCCCCGACCAGGGTGTGCATCTCGTCGATGAACAGGATGATCGAGCCCTCGGCGGCCGTGGTCTCGGCCAGGACGGCCTTCAGCCGCTCCTCGAACTCGCCCCGATACTTCGCGCCGGCGATCAGGCTGCCCATGTCGAGGGACAGCAGGCGCTTGTCCTTCAGGCTTTCGGGCACGTCGCCGTTGACGATGCGCAGGGCCAGGCCCTCGACGATGGCGGTCTTGCCGACGCCGGGCTCGCCGATCAGCACGGGATTGTTCTTGGTGCGGCGTGACAGGACCTGGATCGTGCGGCGGATTTCCTCGTCGCGGCCGATCACCGGGTCCAGCTTGCCGTCGCGGGCGGCGGCCGTCAGGTCGCGGGCGTAGCGCTTCAGGGCCTCATAGCCTTCCTCGGCGTTGGCGCTGTCGGCCGTGCGGCCCTTGCGGATGGCGTTGGCGGCGGTCTCCAGGGCCTGGGCGGACGCGCCGGCCTCCTTGAACAGCTTCGCCGCCTCGCCGCCTTCCTTGGCGATGGCGATCAGCAGGCGCTCGGTCGTGACGAAGGCATCGCCGGCGGTCTTGGCGGCCTTCTCGGCCTCGGCGAAGACGCGGGCGGTGTCGGGCTTCATGTACAGCTGGCCGCCGGCGCCGTCGACGCGCGGCGTCTTGGCCAGCAGGGTCTCGACGCCGCCGTCCAGCTGGTCGGGGCGGCCGCCGGCGCTCTGGACCAGGGCGCGGCTGAGGCCGTCCTTCTCCTCGAGCAGGACCTTCAGAATGTGTTCGGGCGCGAATTGCTGATGGCCTCGCGCCAGGGCCAGGCTCTGGGCCGACTGGACGGCCTGCTTGGCGCGGTCCGAATAGAGATCGATGTTCATGCTTTCCCCTTCCTAGGCGGATCGGGACGCGCTGCCTTGATCAAGCACAACGCGCTCCGAAGGGGCATTTAGGTGTGGCTGATCGGCCACACAAGGCCTACCAGCCCCGGCTGGCCAGATATCGTTCCAGCTCGGAAATCCGCACCGCGTCGGACGGATGGGTCGAGCCGAGTTCGTTGCCGCCCTTGCCCCCGTCCTGGGCTTCCATGTTGCGCCAAAGGGCCACCGCCTCGCGCGGGCGATAGCCGGCGCGGGCCATGAAGTCGACGCCCAGGCGGTCGGCCTCCAGCTCCTGCTTGCGCGAGAACGGCAGCAGCACCCCGTACCTGGCCGCCTGGTCGCCGTGATCCTTCAGCAGCTTGCCCAGGTCGGTGCCGCCCGCCGCCGCGCCGGCGATGCCCAGCAGGATCTTCGAGGTCGTCTGCTGCGAGACCCGCTCGGCGGCGTGGTGGGCGACGACGTGGCCAGCCTCGTGGCCGATCACCGCGGCCAGCTGGTCGTCGTTCTCGACCAGGGCCAGCAAGCCCACCGTCACCCCGACGTGACCGCCGGGCAGCACGAAGGCGTTCGGCGACTCGTCCAGGAACACCGCGTAGTCCCAGGGTCGATTGGCCAGGCCGGCGGCGCGGATCACGCGCTCGCCCACCGCCTGCACACGGGCGTTCTTGCGCGGCTCCTTGGAGACGTAGCTGTTGCGCAGCGTGTCGGCCCACGCCTTCTCGCCATCCTGGGCCAAGCTGTCGTCATTGACGATCAACAGCTGGTCGCGGCCAAGATCGGCGTTGTAGGCGCAGGCCGAGACGGCGCAGGCGACGGCGAGAAGCAGCGGGGTGAAGCGACGGAGGGCCATGGAGCTCGGCTATGTTTCAAACGCGACATAAGCCTTATCGACGGCGGGATTGCGACACGCAACCGGCAGGGACGCCCCTTACCGGCTTGTCATCTCCATCCGCCGCGAACGCGACGACGATCCAGGTCACCGCCGCAGCTCCAGCAGGTCCAGTTTCGACTCCTGCTTGGGCCACGGCAGAGCCAGGCGGTAGTGGTCCTTGCCGATGCGCTCGAACACGCCGACCTGGTCCCGTTCGGCGTCGCGGCCATAGCGCGCGCGGCCCTCGCCCGCTCCCCAGGCCACCGCGCCCAGGAACACCAGCCGTCGTGCGGCCTCGGGATACAGATTGCCGGCCTGGCGCTGCGAGCCGCTGGTCTTCTCCAGGATCAGGTCGCCGCCCGGCGTCAGCGCCACCCGGCAGCGGAACCAGCCATAGGCGACGAACGAGGGCCCCGCCCCCGGCGAGCCCAGCTTGACGGTTCGGCAGCGGTAGGCTCCGGGGGTCGGCTGCGGCCGGGCCAGGCGCGCGTTCGGGTCGGCCAGCGCGCCCAGCGCCCGCACCTCGCGATCATGACCCTCGGCGCGGGCCTGCGACAGGGCCGCGTCCCAGGCTTCGTCCAGCCGCTCCAGCCGACGCACATCGGCCCGCCGGGCGTCGGCCCGCCAGTCTCCGGACGCGGCCAGGGCCGGGCCCGCGGCGATGATGGAAAGGACGACGGCGGTCACGACGCGCATGGCGGCTCCTGAAGCGTTGCGGCCAGACGTAACGCGGGCCGGTGGCGAGAGTTCGGCGGGCCCGCCTCGCGCGAGACGCCCGAACCCCTGCGCGACGTTGTCGCACCACCCTGGGCTTCAATCTCTTGGCAATCGCCCGCGCACCAGGTTGGACGCCAGTCTTCAGGAGTCCGCCCATGAACGTCCCGGAAACCTCCGCCGCCGCCCCGCTGAACGCCAGCATGGCGACCATGCTCGACGTGCTGGCGTGGGAGATCGAGCTGGCCGGCGCGCGTTGCATCTATCTGGACAGCATGATCGGCAAGATGATGAAGACCGTGCCCGAGGACGACCGGCAGATGCTGGTCGAGGGCATGCACACCGTCGACCTGCTGGCCCAACAGCTGACAAGCCTGTCGGCCTTCGCGCGCCGCATGAGCGCCCTGGCCCCGGACGACGTCTCGGCCAGTGTCGACGACGCTCTCGACGACATCACCCTGGGCGCCCTGGCCGACCGGATGTCGGTCGCCTTCGGCGGCGTCGAGCGCGGCATCTACGACGCCGAGGACGCCGGCGACCTGGACCTGTTCTAGGCCGGGCCGGAAGGAGTTCACGCCATGATCTACGCTCAAGGTCAGAAGGTCATCGTCGGCGACAACGACCGCACGGTGCTGGAGCTGCTGCAGATCCGCCTGGATACGGCCGGCTATCATGTGTGCGTCGCGCGCAACGGCCAGGCTGTGCTCGACACCCTGCGCACCGTGCGTCCCGCCGTCATGATCCTGGACGCCGGCCTGACCGAACCCACGGCCTACGAAATCCTGGAAGGCCTGAAGAAGCGGGGGGACAAACCCTGCCCCGTGCTGCTGACCGGCCGCCGGCTGTGCCCCGAGGACGTCAAGCGCGGCATCGGCCTGGGCGTGCGCGACGCCATGCTCAAGCCGTTCAGCGGCGCCGACGTGGTCGAGCGCGTCGCCCGCCTGCTGCGTCCGCCCGCCCCGCCCAAGCCCGCGCCGGCCCCGATCACGGCCCGTCCGCCTCCGGCCGAGTTCGGCGCGGCCTATCTCTAAGGTCGCCGGCGCCGGAATCGAAGCCTCGCTAGCGGCATCCCTGCCGGCGCAGCGCCTGCATCGCGACCCCCAGCCTTTCGCCCAGCGTCCGCTGGCCGGCGGTGGTCAGGTGCAGGGTGTCGGACTTCAGCGGCAGGCCCTTGGCCGAGACCATGGCCACGCAGGCCGGCATCGGTCCGGCCTGGACCGCCTGGACCGCCGCCCACGACGGGAAAGTGCGCGGAGCCATGACCTCCGGCGAGGGCGGATCGGCCAGCTGGACCAGCACGATCGGCAGGCGCCTGGCTTTCAGGTCGCCGCGGAACCGGCCGACCAGCGCCTCGAAGCTGGCGCGCCAGTCCTCGGCGGCGTCGGCGCGGCCGGCGTCGCTCTCGCCCTGGTACCAGAGGACGCCCCTCACCTGGCCGCCGACTTCGCGCACCCGCGCCAGGCAGGAGCCGTAAAGGGTGTCGCGCTCGCCGCCCGGGGTCCCCTGATAGGGCTTCCACTGCCCGATCGACGAGCCGCCCTTGGCGCAAGGGACCAGCAGGATCGGACGGCCGTTCAGCCCATGCAGCGTGCGCGCGAAGAACAGGCCCGGCCCGACCGCCGCCTGGACGTCGCTGGAGACCGCGTCCAGCTGCCCCTTCGGGTCGTCCAGCGGATCCAGGGCCGGCCGCGTCACGCCGTCGTTGCCATGGAGCTGGATGGCGGGATCGGCGACGCGCTCTTCCGGCGTCAGCTCGTCCAGCAGGCCGCGGCCGGACATGTTGGACTGGCCGGCCAGCACATAGACGTCGGGCTTCGGCGCGGCGGCGGCGGCCGCCGACCCGGCCAGCGCCAGGGCGAAGGCGGCGATCAGCGGAACCCGCATCTCAGCGCCCCTTCGTCGGCGTCAGGATCGACAGCGGGATCGCCGCCGCCATGGCGCGATAGCCGGCCGGCGAGGGATGCAGCAGATCGCCGCTGTCGTACTCGGCCTTCAGGCGCCCGGGCTGGTCCGGATCACGCGTGGCGGCGTCGAAGTCGACCACCGCGTCGAAGGCGCCCGAGGTCCGGATCCAGGCGTTGACCGCCTGGCGATCGGCGTCGGCGTCCGCGTCGGAGCGATAGGTCTTGGTCCCGCCGAACGGCAGGATGGTCGCGCCGATCACCCGGATTCCCAGGCCGTGAGCGCGCTCGATCACCTGGCGGTAGCCGGCCTTCAGTCCCTCGACCACCGCCTGGCGGCCTTCCGGGGTCACGGGTCCCTCGCGCGAGAGCATGCCGATGTCGTTGACGCCGATCAGCACGATCAGGGTCTTGACGCCGGGATGGGAGAAGACGTCGCGATCCAGCCGCGCCAGGCCGCTGGGGCTGGTCCCGTCCTTCAGCAGTCGGTTGGCCCCTATGCCGGCGTTGATCACCGACAGGGTCCGGGTCCGGGGATCGGCCTGCAGCCGCTCAGCCAGCACGTCGGGCCAGCGCTCGTAGCGGTTCACGCCCGCGCCGCTGCCGTCGGTGATCGAGTCGCCGAAGGTCGCCACCGCCGAGACCTTGGCGTTGTCGACCTCGACCCCGGCCAGCTGCAGCCATTGCAGATTGGTCGCCGCGCCCGGCAGGTCGGCGGCGTCCGGCGTCGCGCCGGGGGCCAGGTAGGTGGTGGTGCGGCCCGAGCGGTGCTGCGTCGCGACGGCGGGGGCGACCGGCAGGGCCAGGCTGACGGCCAGGCGGTCCAGGGCCTTCACCGGCAGGACGACGGGGTCGGACAGCCAGACCGCGCCCGGCGGAAGGGTCACGCCGTCCCGGCCCTCGAAGGTGACCTTTCGGTCGCTGCCGGCGACGATGGCGGCGCTGGCGGGCGCGGCCGACATGGCCACATGGGCGGCGTCGATGCGCAGGGGCGCCGTTCCGAAGGCGTTGGACAATCGCAGGCGCACGCGCGGCCCGCCGGCCGTCAGGCGCACGACCTCGCGGATCACGAACGGTCCGTCGGGATAGGTCGGCGGCTTTTCAGTCTCGGACGAGACCAGGCCCGTCGACCACGCGCCGACCCATGGCGACAGGCGCTGGGCCAGGCTGGGGGTGGCGCTCGCCAGCGCCAGGGCGCCCGCCAGCGCCAGCAGCCGCATCGTCCGCTTCATGGAGCCTCCCCCGTCATTTTCCGGCCCGGACCTTAGCGCGGCGGGCGCGGGAGGAAATCCCACAAATCGGCAACATCCCCCATCATGTGAAATGCTGGATCACGCCCTGCGACGCGCGCCTTCTAGGCCAGGCGCTCGATCACCCGGGCCAGCTGGCGCGGGTCGATGGGCTTGGACAGCACCGGGACGTCGCGCAGGTCGGGCCGCACGCCCTGGTCGCCGTATCCGGTCACGAAGGCGAAGGGCACGCCCCGGCGGCGCAGAACCTCGGCGGTCTGGAACGAGGTCTGGCCGTCGCCGAGGTTCACATCCAGCAGGGCGAAATCGAACCCCTCGTGCTCGGCCGCGCGAACCGCCTCTGCGGCCGAGGCCGCGGTTCCCACCACCTGGCAACCCAGGTCGCCCAGCAGGTCCTCGACCAGCATGGCCACGAACAGCTCGTCCTCGACGACCAGGATGCGCAGAGGGTCAGGCCGCGCCGCGGATGAACCGGTTCGACTGGCCGGTCCGGGCGAGCTGCGCGTCGATCTCGCAGACGACGCCGCCCGACGGGTAGTCGAGGCGGACCTCGCCCCCGAGTTCGCGGGCCAGGCCGCCGGTGATGAGGCGGGTGCCGAAGCCCTGGCGTGTCGGCGCGTTGACTGGCGGCCCATCGGTTTCCTCCCACCTCAGTTGCAGCCGATCGCCCGCCGTCTCCCGGCTGCGTCGCCAGGTGAGGCGCACCTGACCGTCGGCGTTGGAGAGCGCGCCGTACTTGGCCGCGTTGGTCATCAGTTCATGCAGGGCCATCGACAGGGCCAGAGCCGCCTTGGGCGCCAGGCGCACGGCCGGCCCATCGAGCACGAAACGGTCGGGCTCGCCATGGGCGGCCGCCACCGAGGCGACGATGTCGGCCAGTTCGGCCCCGTCCCAGCTCTCGCGCGTCAGGATGTCGTGGCCGCGCGCCAGGGCCAGCAGCCGGCGGGTCAGGCTGTCGCGCGCGTCGTCCAGGTCCTCGGCGTTGCGCAGGGTCTGGCCGGCCACCGACTGCACCGTGGCCAGGGTGTTCTTCACCCGGTGGTTCAGCTCGTTGATCATCAGCCGCTGCAGCTCCTCGGCGCGGCGGCGGTCGGTGACGTCGCGCATCACGCCGGTGAAGAAGCGCTTGCCGCCCTCCCGCCATTCGGCGATCGACAGCTCCAGCGGAAAGGTCGTCCCATCGCTGCGCAGACCGCTGACCTCGCGGCCGATGCCGATGATCCGCCGCTCGCCCGTCTCGCGATAGCGCGACAGATAGCCGTCATGCTCGCCGTGATAGGGCTCGGGCATCAGGCGATGGACGTTCTGGCCGACCATCTCGCCGGCGGCGTAGCCGAACAGGCGCTCGGCGGCGGGATTGAAGGCCGCGATCCGGCCCCGTTCGTCGATGACCACGATGGCGTCCACCGCCGTGTCGACGATGGCGCGATAGCGCGCATCGACGGCGGCCGCCTTGGCCGCGCGGCGCCCTTGAGAGGATCCAGCCTCCGAGGACCGACCATCAGGGGTAAGCTTACGCGCTCCGGCCATTGACGGCTCCGCCCTGTCGAGTAGCCGACCCTATCGCCGAAGTTGTCGCCTCGCCAAGACTTCGCGCACGCCCGGTCTCGCTTCGGGTTGAGACGCTTTGTCGCACCCCGCACATCGTTCGCTCGGGCCGCAACGAAAAAGGGAGCCGCTTTCACGGCTCCCTCTTGGAAGATCGGACGGGAAAGGCCTCAGGCCTCTTCGGATTCCGAGCTGGCCGGCGCGCCCTCGCCCGCTTCGAAGCTGCGCGGGGCGCGGCGGCGGCGGGGCTTCTTGACCTCCTCGCCGGCTTCGGCGGCGGGGGCCTCGGCGGGCGCTGCGGCCGCCGGCTCGGCAGGCGCGGCGGCGGCGGCGGCGCGGGCGGACTTGCGGCCCAGGAAGGCCGGGGCCTCGCTGACCGCGCCATCCTGGCCGCGCAGCACCGGCGAGCCTTCAGCGGCCGACGCGTCGCTGGACGACGGCAGCGGCGAGGCTTCCGGCTCGATCACCGCCAGCGGATCGCGCTCGCCGCGCGGCTGCCAGTCGCGGTCGCGATCCCGGTTGCGGTTGCGATCGCGGCGACGGCCCTCGCGGAACTCGCCGCCTTCGCCCTGCGGCTCGCCCTCGGCGGCCGGACGGTCCTCGCGCGGGCGATCGTCACGGGGGCGGTCGTCGCGGGGACGATCGTCACGGTCACGGAAGC
>CBIHOB010000020.1:0-65770 GCA_966211605.1 uncultured Caulobacter sp. | reverse complement strand
ACGGCCACGCCAACGGCGAGACGATCGAGGAGACCCTCGACAACGCCGCCCACTACGCCGAGCAGGGCTACAAGGCCATCCGCCTGCAGACCGGCGTGCCGGGCATGAAGGGGACCTATGGCGTCTCGAAGGACAAGTTCTTCTACGAGCCGGCCGACAGCGACCTGCCCAAGGAGACGATCTGGTCCACCGAGCGCTACCTGCGCTCCACCCCGGCCCTGTTCGAGGCGGCCCGACTGCGGCTGGGCGACGACCTCCACCTGCTGCACGACGTCCATCACCGGCTGACGCCGATCGAGGCCGCCCGCCTGGGCAAGGATCTGGAGCCCTACCGCCTGTTCTGGATGGAGGACGCCACCCCGGCCGAGAACCAGGCCAGCTTCCGCCTGATCCGCCAGCACACGACCACGCCCCTGGCCGTGGGCGAGATCTTCAACGCGATCTGGGACTGCAAGCAGCTGATCGAGGAGCAGCTGATCGACTACATCCGCGCCACGGCCGTGCACGCGGGCGGGATCACCCACCTGAAGAAGCTGGCCGGCTTCGCCGACCTGCACCATGTGCGCACCGGCTGTCACGGGGCCACCGACCTGTCGCCGGTCTGCATGGGCGCGGCCCTGCACTTCGACCTGTCGATCCCCAATTTCGGCGTCCAGGAATACATGCGCCACACGCCCGAGACCGACGCGGTGTTCCCCCACGCCTACACGTTCGAGGACGGCATGCTGCACCCCGGCGAGGCGCCGGGCCTGGGCGTCGACATCGACGAGGATCTGGCCGCCAAATATCCCTACCAGCGCGCCTATCTGCCCGTCGCCCGCCGCCTGGACGGCTCGATGCACGACTGGTGAGGCGCCGCAGGCGTTATGGTCGCCCACGTTTTTGCCCGACCTCTGACCACGAGGACCGACAAACCCTGACCATTCCGCCCGGAAAGACGAGAAAGTTGCTCAATCGCCGCCGGTCTCCGTGGTAGTGATTCACGGATCCGCGCCATAGCCAGCGTCTTTTCGAGCCTTTCGAGCCCCGCGCCTCATGTCTGACAACGTCAAGCTCTACCGCAAGATCGCCGACTCGGTGGCCGACGCCATCGAGGCGGGGCAGTACAAGATCGGCGACCGCCTGCCGACCGAGCGCGAGCTGGCCGAGCAGTTCGGCGTGTCGCGCCCCACCCTGCGCGAGGCGATGATCGCGCTGGAGATGCTGGGCATGATCGAGGCCCGCCACGGCCTGGGCATCTATGTCACCGGCAATGTCCGGCCCGTGGCCCCGTCGGCCGAGATCGACTTCGAGATCGGCGCCTTCGAGCTGATCGAGGCCCGCCGTCTGTTCGAGGGCGAGGCCGCGGCCCTGGCCGCCACCTCGATCACCGACGAGCAGATCGCCGAGCTGGAAGGCCTGCTGGAACGCATGCATGTCGAGGAGGAGATCCGCGGCGAGGACGCCGATCGCGACTTCCACCTGACCATCGCCCGCGCCACCGGCAACGGCGCGATCATCGCCACGATCGAGAACCTGTGGGACTGGCGCAACCGCTCGCCCCTGGCCCGCAACATCCTGACCCGCGCCCGGGGCATGGGCCTGGAGCCGCGCATCGTCGAGCACCGCCGCGTGGTCGACGCCCTGAAGGCCCGCGACCCGGCCGCCGCCCGCCAGGCGATGCGCGACCACCTGGAGCGCGTCATCGACCACCTGCTGCACGCCACCGAGACCGAGGCCGTGCAACGGGCCCAGCAGGAGACCAAGGCGCGCCGCAACGCGATCGCGAAAAGGGTGGCGATCTGACTTGACCTCTACTCCCCCTTTGGGGAGGTGGCCCAAAGGGCCGGAGGGGGCAGCTCGGCTTAGGCTGGCGGCGCCCCCTCGGTCGGCTTCGCCGACAGCTCCTCCCAGAGGGGGAGCAGATTGGCGCCCGCCGCCTGTCATGCAACAGCTTCCCCATGCGCCTCCCGCCCCTGAAGCCCGACTCCGACCAGATGCTGCACCTGGACGCTCTGCGGATCGTCGGGGCCGTCATGATCGTGGTGTTCCACTTCAACCGGTTCATCAACCTGGACGGCCGCTGGCAGCTGGCGGACGACGCGATCAAGAGCTTCAGCCTGATCGTCGACCTGTTCTTCCTGATCTCCGGCTATGTGATGGCGGCGATCTATGCCGGACGGCTGACCACCGCCGCCAAATATCGCGACTTCCTGCAGAAGCGGGTCGCGCGGCTGGGACCGCTGCACTGGGCGACGATGGGGGTGTTCGTGATCATCGCCGCCCTGGGCTGGGCGGGGGTGCTGAACGAGCGAGATCCGTCGCGCTACGACGTGACCTGCATCCCGCAGAACGTGCTGTTCATCCATGCCTGGGGAACCTGCAAGGCCCAGACCTGGAACTTCGTCAGCTGGGCGATCAGCGCCGAGATGGGGCTGTATGTCGCCCTGCCCCTGCTGTTCTGGATCACCGCCCGCGGCGCCTGGGCGACGGCCGCCGCGGCGGTCGGCAGCCTGGTGCTGTTGCTGTGGATCTCGCGGACGGGCGAGAGCTTCTCGCAGTGGACCTACGACTTCGGCGTCGCCCGCGCCGTACCGGGCTTCATGCTGGGCATGCTGGCGTTCCAGCTGCGGGGCGTGCTGGGCAAGCTCCCGCTCGCCCGGTTCGCGATGTGGGCCCTGCTGGCGGCGTTCGTGGTCGCTTCGGGGATGGGCGCGTCGCGAACCGCCCTGCTGCTGCTGATCTACGCCGTCGGCCTGGCGGGCGTGGCGGCCGATGCGGCCGGCGCGCAAGGCGGCTTTAGCCGGGCCCTCGCCCCGTGGGCGCAGCTCAGCTTCAGCCTCTACCTGCTGCACCCCATCGCGCTGAAGATCGCCCTGAACTGGGTGGGATTGGGCATGTGGCGGCTGAACGGCGACGCCATGCGCCTGTGGTGCCTCTTCTGGGTCGTGACCCTGTTCCCGATCGCCTATCTGTCGCTGATCGGCTTCGAGCGCCCGGCGCGGGACTGGATGGCGAGGCTGGGGAAGCGGCCAACGCCGCTGAGCGGCGCCGGCCCGGCAGTCGCGCCCTAGGCCGCCGCGATCCGGTCCACCCACCCCGGCAGCTCGCCGATATTGGCCAGTTCCGCATACCGCTCGTGCCCCACCGGCGCGTCGGCGGCCTCGTGCGACCACACCAGCGGGTACGGGATCAGCGCGCCCCAGCAGCCGGCCTCCAGCGCCGGCAGGATGTCCGAGCGCATCGAGTTGCCGGCCATCACCGCCTGCTCGGCCCCGGTGCCGTAACGGTCGAACACCCGGCGATAGGTCCCCGCGTCCTTCTCCGACACGATCTCGACGGCCACGAAGTAGTCGCCCAGGCCCGACGAGGCCAGCTTCTGCTCCTGGTGCAGCAGATCCCCCTTGGTGATCAGGATCAGGCGGTAGCGCTTGGACAGCTCGGAAAGCGCCAGCTCGACGCCGGGCAGCGGCTCGATCGGCTCGGTCAGCATCTCGCGGCCCACGGCCAGGATCTCGCGGATCACCCGGGTGTCGACCGCGCCGTCGGTGACCTCCAGCGCCGTCTCGATCATCGACAGGGTAAAGCCCTTGGCCCCGTAGCCATAGACCCGCAGGTTGCGCTTCTCGACGGCCAATAGCTGGCTCTCGATCTTCTCGGGGTCGCCATGGTCGGACAGCAGGTCCAGGAACCGGGCGTGCGACAGGCGGAACAGGCTCTCGCAGTGCCAGAGGGTGTCGTCGGCGTCGACGCCGACGGTGGTGATTGAAGTCATTGGTCTTTTTGTCTTCTCGCCGCGCCGTCCAGACCGGGAATTCAGGCAAATTGCCTGAGTTGGTCTAGAGGCGGGGCGGCTTGCCGTTTCTAGGCAGCATGGATAGCAGCCGGATGCTCCGGCCGCGAGAGCGACCCTAGATGGACGGCCTTGCCGTCGTCAGCGCGCAGGGACCAATTGGCTTCCAGCGCCGGTTCGCCGTTAGCCGTTCCCGAGCCGCGCCGCCAAATAGTCGATGAGCGCGCGCGCCGCCGTAGGCAGGCGTCGCCGGGAGATGTAGAGGGCGTGGATGCCGAGTGTCTGGGGCCGCCAATCCGGAAGCACGACGGCGAGATGTCCGGCTCGAACCTCCGGTTCCGCCGCGAAGTGCGGCAACATCGCGATTCCAAAGCCGGATAGGGCCGCGCGCCTCAAGGCCAGCGCATCATTGGTCTGGAACACGCCGCCGACCGTCACGGCGACCTGAGCGCCGTCCTTCGACAATATCCATTCGGAGCCGCCAAGGCGCGTGTAGGTCAGGCACCGTTGGCTCCCCAGGTCCTCCGGCCGCATAGGCCGCCCGTGAACCGCCAAATAGTCCGGCGACGCGTAGAGCGACGATGGGCACTCGCCAAGCTTCCTGGCGATCAGCGACGGATCGAGGCGGTTGGCGATCCGGATGGCGAGGTCGATCCGATCCTGCACGAGATCGACCGATCGGTCCGACGCCTGAAGATCGAGCCTGACCCGGGGATAGAGTTCGGCGAACCCGGCCAGCATGGGAATGAGGCGCGCCTCGACCAGGATGCCAGGAGCCGCAACGCGAAGAAGGCCGTGCGGGGAGTCGGCGTCCCTGGCGACATCGGCCACGCCGTCAGCGACCCGAACCATCTCGCGGCACAGATCAAGCACCCGCTCGCCAGCCGATGTCAGACTGAGCCGGCGCGTGGTGCGATGCAGCAGCCTGGCTCCGGACCACTCCTCCATCGTCGCGATGTAGCGCGAAGCCATGGCCCGGGACATGCCCAGCTCTACGCTGGCCGCCGAAGCGCTTCCCCGCTCCACGGTCTTGAGCAGCACCCTCGCCGCCGTGATCCGGTCCATTATTTGCTCGACCTGCGCAACAGTTTGGCGATCGAAATGTCACTTATCACCAGATTCAGCAACATTAGATTGGCTCGGCGAAGGGAGGTCGTCATGACCAACGCTATCGAGCTTCAATACTTTTTCGATCCGTTCTGCGGCTGGTGCTATGCGAGCGCCCCTGCCCTGGCGGGCTTGGCCAGGACCTTCGCGGGGCGGTTGGAACTGTTTCCCACGGGCCTGTTCGCCGCAGGCCGCCCGATCTCGTCGATCGCGGACCACGCTTGGCGCAACGATCAGCGCATCGCCGCCATGACCGGTCAGGTCTTTTCCGACGACTATCGCCGCAAGGTGCTGCTGGCTCCGGATGGTGTCTTCGACTCCGGCCCCGCCACCCTGGCCCTGGGCGCGCTTGGAGTCCACGACGCTCTGCTTGAGCTGCAGTTTCTCCACGCCGTCCAGATCGCGCGCTATGTCGATGGCCGTGACACCTCTCGGGTCGACGAGGTGGCGAAGGTGGCCGTCGATGTGGCCGCGCGCCATGGCGCGCCCCTGGAGGTCGAACCGTTCGCCGACCGGCTGCGCAACGATGGCGCGCTTCGCGAAAGGACCTTGGCGCGCATGGAGGCGGCGCAGGGCCGCATGGCCAGGCTGAACATTCAGGGCGCTCCTCAACTCGTCGCCATCATCGACGGCAAGACAAGCGTGCTGAGCGGCGGCGCCCTCTACCAGGGCCCCGAGCCTCTCCTGGCGGCGATCGCCGATCTTGCCGCTGTGGCCTGAACTCAAATCCTCCAACGGAGACCGATCATGAAAATCGCCCTCATTGGCGCCTCTGGCCAAGCCGGTTCGCGGATCCTGGCCGAACTGGCCGCGCGCGGCCACGCCGTCACCGCCATCGCCCGCGACCCATCCAAGCTCCCCACGCTCGCCAATGTCACCCCCGTCGCCGCCGACATCGAGGCGCCGCAGGCCTTGGCCCAGGTCCTGGCCGGGCATGACGCGATCGTCAGTTCCGTGCACTTCGCCGCCAGCAATCCGGACAAGCTGATCGCTGCGGTGAAGGCTTCGGGCGTAAGCCGCTACTACGTCGTCGGCGGCGCCGGCAGCCTGGAGGTCGCGCCCGGCGTGCTCTTGATCGACACACCGGCCTTCCCTGAAATCTACAAGGCCGAGGCCCAAGGCGGCCTCGCCTATCTGGAACGGCTGAAGGGTGAAACAGAGCTGGAATGGACCTTCCTGTCGCCGTCGGCCGCCTTCACGCCGGGCGCGCGAACCGGCGTCTTCCGCCTGGGCAAGGATCGGCTTCTTACCCACGACAACGGCAGCAGCATCTCGTTCGAGGACTACGCCGTCGCGCTGGTCGACGAGATCGAGGCTCCCGCACACGTCCGGCAGCGCTTCACCGTCGGCTACTAGGCCCGTCGTCATCGAGATGACTCGGCCGCGCTTGTCGCCGTCAAGGTGGCCAGGGCGAGATGACCTCGGTCAATGGAGGCTCCCCACGAACGCCCAGACGCGGATCCTGCCCGAGGGGCAGCGCGGCGGGCGCCCAATCCGGCCCAAGGGCGCCGCCGCCGACGGCCACGCGCAGAAGCAAGGTCGCCAGGGAAACGAGGCCGGCGATAGTCTCTAGACGAACGCCCGGCGTTACAGTTCAATCAGAGCGATACCGGCCCCTAAGACGCCGGATGGGGGACAGGATGGACGCTCGCGATACGCGATTGCTCAATGGGCTGCGGATCACCTTCAGCCAGGTTCGCAGCTTCGTGACGGTGGCCTCCACCAACAGCTTCACGCGCGCGGCTGAAGTCCTCAACCTGTCCCAGCCCGCGCTCACCGGTCGTATCCAGCAATTGGAGGAAAGCCTCGAGTTGCGCCTGTTCGACCGAAATACCCGTTCCGTGGAACTCACCGACGCCGGTCGCGAGTTGCTGCCGGTGTTCATGCAACTGGTCAACGATCTGGAAGGCGCGGTGATCAACGCCCGCGATCAGGCCGTGCGCACCGGCGGGACCGTGCGCCTGGCCTGCCTGCCTTCGTGCGCCGCCACGGTTCTTCCCGACCTGATCCGCGCCTTTCGCGCCGATCGTCCAGAGGCGACCTTCGTGGTTGAGGACGCGCTCGACACCCAGGTGCGGGCTCGCGTCCGCGAAGGCGAGGTCGACTTCGGAATCTGTGCTCGCAGCGATGGCGAACCCGACCTCGACTATGAGGACCTCTTCCAAGACGATCTTCAGGTCGTCTTTCGACCTGGCCACCCCCTGGCGAAGATCGACAAGATCACCGTGCATGAGCTCATTCGCCACCCGCTGATCCTGACCACCCGCGCCAGCAGCGTGAGAAAGGTGGTCGAACGGGCCTTCGCCGCCAATGGCTTGGGCGTCATGCCCGCGTGCGAGGCCAGCTATATGTCCACCGCCGCGGCCCTGGTGCGGGCGGGTCTTGGCGTGGCGATCCTGCCATCGACAGCGCTGGAGACGCGCGACGCCGAGGTGTGCGCGCGGACAATCGATGCCCCAGGGTTTTCGCGCACCCTGGTTCTCGCACGTCGCCGTGGCGTTCCGATGCGACGCATCGCCAGCGCATTCGTCGACAGCATCCGCCAGGCGAGCACGGCGGATGGATCAGCGTTTCCGATCGCTTCATAGAAAGTGCCGAATGGCCGCGGGCCACGCGGCGCTGTCGAATGGCGCAGCATGGTTCGGCAGGAGTGTCCGGTGCGCGATGTCTTTCCCTTCAGGGCGGCTGTGCTGGCGCTCGCCGCCGGTCTGCTGACGCCCGCCGCCGCGCGCGCGGCCACTGACTGCGACAGGCTGGCCACGATCTTCACATCCGGCGACACCCAAGCGAGCGTCATCAAGTCTGGTGAGACCTGCCGCCTGCAGGGCGTGGCGCGACCTCGAGCAGGATCGCGGATCGGCTTTGCGGTGTGGATGCCGCTCAGCGGCTGGAACGGCCGGCTGCTGATGCTGGGCAATGGCGGCTACAGCTCGGCCCTGCCGGAAACAGCGATGGGCGTCTATGCCGAGCGCGGCTATGCGGTCGTCGCAACCGACACCGGCCACACGGGCGACGATCCCGATTTCGCGGCCGGCCGCTCCTCGGCCATCGATGATTGGGCGCGACGCTCGGTGCATGACACGGTCACCCGGGCCAAACGCGTCGCGGCGACCTTCTATGGCCGGCCGGCCTCGTTCGCCTACTTCCAGGGTTGTTCGACTGGAGGGCACCAGGCCTTTATGGAGGCCCAGCGCTATCCAGCGGACTTCGATGGCGTCGTCGCCGGCGCGCCTGGCTACAATCGCACGCGGTTAAATGCAGGCTTTCTCTGGCAGTTCATCCAGAACCATGAGCTGAGCGATCCGGCCCGCCCGATGATCCTCCCCGCCGGAAAGCTCGCTTTTATTACGCGAGCGGCGCTGGCCCAGTGCGGCAAGGCCAACGGCGGCGAAGCGGGAGGTCTGCCGCAAGATCCGTATCTCAACGCGCCCCAGACCTGCGCCTTCGATCCGACGCCCCTGCTGTGCGACGGCGCCGAGCGCGAGGACTGCCTGACGCCGATCCAGCTCGAGCGCCTGCGCCGCATGTACGACGGCGCGCGCAATCCCCGGACCGGCGAGCGGATCTATTTCGGCTGGCCGCCGGGCAGCGAAAGCCCTTCCGGCCGGTATGGCGGTTGGAGCCTCTACTGGGCCAATCCGGCCAAGCCGAGCGAGCCGGCGCGCGCCAGCTTCTGGAGGGTCTGGGCGAACCTCGGCCAGGGTTGGCGGCCCAGCGCCTCCGCGTTCGACAAGGACATGAAACGCGCCGACGACCGGCTCGCGCGGCGGATCAATGCGATGAGCGTCGATCTCGACGGATTCCGCCGGCGCGGCGGCAAGCTGATCCACTGGCACGGCGGCGCCGATCCGGTCGTGCCGATCCAGGATTCGATCGCCTATCATGAGCGGCTTTCTGACCGCGAGGCCAAGGCCGGTCGGGATGCCGCGGCGTTCTATCGGTTCTTCATGGCGCCCGGCGTCGAGCATTGCCAAGGAGGCCTTGGTCCCCTGCCGTCGGAGACGCAAGCGGCGATCGAGGCGTGGGTCGAACGCGGCCAAGCGCCCGGCCCCTTGTTGGCGACCCAGTCGAAAGGCGGCGCGTCCGGTCGGGGCTTTACCCGTCCGCTGTGCCCCTACCCGCTCGTCGCCCGGTTCGATGGCCATGGCCCCCCGGACCAGGCCTCGAGCTTTTCCTGCGCCGCGCCGACGGCCAAGGCGAGGCTAGAGACTCCGGCCGCCAGATATCTGCGCTGAACGGGCGAGGTTTCGCCAGACACAACGACGTCGCCGGGCTTCTAGCGGAACAGCCTCGGCGCGAAGTCGGCCAGATAGCGCCGCCAATTGATCCAGGTGTGGCCGCCGGCGCTCTCATTGTAGACGTGGCGTACGCCGTAACGGTCCAGCAAGGCACGGGTCGGCGCCACGCTGCGATAGAGGAAGTCGTCCTTGCCCATGGCGTAATAGACCAGCTTGAACGCCTTCGCGCCCCGTCTGAGCGCGGCGTCGTAGCGATTGGCGTAGTCGGCCGCCTGCTCGGCCGACGGCAGGCCCATGCTGAAAATCCCGATGTAGTGGAAAAGTTCGGGATGGGTCAGGCCGTTCTGGATGGTGTGCGCACCGCCCATCGACAGGCCCGCCATCGCCCGCGCGTCGGCCTTGGGGATCGTGCGGTAGCGACCGTCGACGTAGGGTATCAGGTCCTTGAAGAAATCGTCGCGGAAGTCGGTGTTGGTCAGCATGTCCGCGCCCGGACGGTCCGGCGTATGGCCAGCGGGCATGACGATGATCATCGGCTTGGCCTTCCCGGCCGCGATCAGGTTGTCGAGGATGTATTGGGCGTGGCCGACCGAGGTCCAGCTGTCGTCGCTGTCTCCGGCGCCGTGGATCAGATAGAGCACGGGATAACGGCCCTTGCCCGCCTCATACCCGGGCGGGGTGTAGATGTGGGCGCGGCGGCGGACGTTCAGCGACCCCGACCAATACTCCACCGTCGAGACCGCACCGTGCGGCACAGCCCTGTCGAAGGTCTGGAAGGCGCCGGCCGCCCCCATGACCTCGAAGGTGCTGTTGACCCCGACGCGCTCTTCCGAGAACCGCGTCCCCTGAGGATCTGGAACCCGCGCACCGTCGACGCTGAAGTTGAAACGATAGGTGTCGGCCGCGACCGGCTTGTCGGTCGTGACGCTCCATAGCCCCGACGCGTCCTTGGTCATGGCCAGGCCGCGCGGACCGCCGCCGAAGCCCATCGGGATGACGTCGGCGTTGTCGGTGCTGGTCACCATGGCCGTCTTGGCGTCCGGCGCGCACAGGCGGAAGGTCACGCGGTCGTCCGGCAATTGCTCCACCGACTTGTAGGCCGCCGGACCAGGGAAGAAACCGCGCGGCAAACAGCTGATCGTCTGTCCCGGAGGCGGCGCCTGGGCCTGGGCCGCGCACGGCGCCAGCAGCAAGGCCGCGGCGACTCCGATCAGGTCGTGCTTGATGGTCATGTCGACCTCCCGTCCGATTGTTCCAGCATGGGGATGGCCTTCGACCGCGCGCGTCCCCGAGGACGCGGTCGAAGGCCCAAGCCCTTCCCAAGGACTTGTTTCGCCTAGGGCTTGATTGTCCCGGCCTTGAGCTTGGCCGAGGCCTTGACGTCGAGGACCGCCGCCGAGGCGCCGACTGCGACGTCGTAGCGTCCAGCGTCGATGCGCCATTTGCCAGCCTTGATGTCGAAGTCGGCCAGCAGGCGGCGATCGGCGGTGACGGTCACACGCTTGGTCTCGCCCGGCGCCAGCTCGACCCGGTTCCAGCCCAGCAGGCGCAATTCCGGCCTATCCGAGCGCGCTGTCAGGTAGACCTGCGGCACGTCGGTCCCGGCCCTGGCCCCGGTGTTGGTGACCTCGAAGCTAGCCGTGACGGTGTCGCCGCCCGTGACCTTCAGCGCGCCGTACTTGAAGCTGGTGTAGGACAGACCGTGACCGAAGGCGAACAGCGGCTTGAAGCCCTTGCGGGCGTACCAGCGGTAGCCGATGTCCGAGCCCTCGGGATGCGGCGCTTCGAAGCCTTTGCTCTTTTCGGCGATCGCCTCGGGCGAGTCGCCAAACCCTGGGCCGACATAGCCAAAGCCGGCGATCCGGCGGTTCGGCAGCTGATCCTCGGAGGCCGGGAAGGTGATGGGCAGACGTCCCGACGGATTGACGTCGCCAAAGAGCACATCGGCGATCGCCTCACCGCCTTTGGCCCCGGCGTACCAGGCCTCGACGACGGCGCCCACGTCTTTCAACCACGGCATCAGCACCGGATTGCCGGTTTCCAGGACGACAATGGTGTTGGGATTGGCGGCGGCGACGGCCGCGATCAGCTGATCCTGCCCCTGAGGCAAGGATAGATCGCCGGCGTCGATGCTCTCCATGTTCCACTGGGTCGCGAACACCACGGCGACCTCGGCGCCGTGGGCCAGGGCGGCGGCTTCGGATGGATAGCGTCCGTCGCTGAACCTCACCTTGGCGTCGGGGGCCTTTTGCTTGATCGCCTGCAAGGGTGAAGACGGATGGTAGACTTGGCTGGCCCAGGCGACCATCGGCCCCTCCCCGCCCACCGGCACCGAGGCGGCATGTCCCTTGCCGGTGGTGACCTGGGAGGAACCGCCGCCCGACAGCACACCCTTGTCGGCATAGCCGCCGACCACGACGATCGACTTGGCCGTCTTCAGCAGCGGCAGGAGGTTCCTGTCGTTCTTCAGCAGAACGACGCCTTGCTGGGCCACAGCCTTGGAGGCGGCCTCCCCGGCCCTGTAGTCGATCGCCTGGCCCTTGCGCGAAGGCGTGTCGAAGACGCCGACCGCGAACATTGAGCGTAGGATACGCCGCGACATGTCGCTGACCCGGCTCGCCGGGATCTCGCCCTTGGCGACGGCGTCCTTGAGCGGCTTGTCGAACCAGACCTGCCGGTCCAGCTGCTCGCCTGACTGCTGGTCGAGGCCGTTCTTCGCGGCGCTGACGCCGGGGACCGCGCCCCAGTCGGACATGACCCAGCCCGGCCAGGCCCAGTCGCCCTTGAGCACCTTGTTGAGCAGGAAGTCGTTGTCGCAGGCGTAGTGGCCGTTGATCTTGTTGTAGGCGCACATGACCGAACCGGGCTTGCCGGTCTCCACGGCGATCTGGAACGCCAGCAGCTCGCCTTGCCGCAGCCCCTGCTCGTCGATGACGGCGTTGACGACATTGCGGCCGGTTTCTTGATCGTTGAGGGCGAAATGCTTGACCGTCGAGACAACCTTCTGGTCCTGCGTACCCCGCACCGCCTGGCCGGCCAGCGTGCCCGCCAGCAGCGGATCCTCGGCCAGATATTCGAAGTTGCGGCCGTTGCGCGGCTCGGCGGTCAGGTTCATGCCGCCGCCCAGGAGGACATTGAAGCCCTTCTTGGCGGCCTCCTCGCCGACGACCGCCCCGCCCCTATAGGCCAGGGCCGGGTTCCAGGTCGCGCCCAGCGCGAGACCGGACGGCAAGGCGGTCGCCACGTCGCCTGGCCGCGCATTCATCGGGTTGGTCACTCCGAGGCTGGCGTCGGTCTCGAACAGCGCCGGCACACCCAGGCGCGGGATGCCCGGGATATAGCCCGCGCCGGGAATGGCCCCTTCCGGAATCTTCTGCCCCGGGAAGAAGGCCAGCGGCATCGGCCCGTGCAGCAGGCCGTAACGCTCGTCCTCGGTCAGGGCCTGGTCGAGCAGCCTGGCCCGCTCGTCGGCCGAGAGCTTGGTGTTCATCCACGGCCGGTCGGCCGGCGCGGTCTGCGCCGAGGCCGCGCCGGCCAGGGTCGTGATCGCACAGGCGATCGCGCCCTTCATCAGGGTCTTGCGAAGCATGACGTTCCTCTTGCTACTGGCCCACGCTGGCGGGTTGGGCCGCCGCCGCGGTGACGTCCATGCGCGCTTTCCAGGGCTCGGGCTTGGCGACGGCGACCCCGTCGGCCCCGAAGTCCATCAGCACGTCGGCCTTGGCGTCATAGACCGGCCATTGGGCCAGGCCTGGCCCGTTCGGGTTCCCGGTCTTGGCGAAGTTGGCGAAGTAAGCGTTCGCCGCCTTGGCCATCGCCGCGTCCTTGGCCGTCAGGGCGTCTCCGTACTTGGCCTTCACGGTGTCGAAGACGTAGGGAATGTCGGTCGCGTGCGGAGCTCCCATCTTCCACTCGCCCTTCATGGAGTCGGCGACGTAGGAAAAGCGGTATTCGTAGGCCGGAACGCCCTGGGCCGAGATCACCTGGGCCACGAAGCGCGCGGGCTCGACCATCATCTTGTCCATCGCGACAGTGTAGGCGACCAGGCGCACGTCGGCGTCGCCCTTGGGGTCGTAGGCCGCCTGGGCCTGGGCCTTCAGCGGACCGAACGGGTCGAACACCTGATCCTTGGTCTGGGCGAAGCCGAAGCCGATATCGGCGCTGGTCGCCCCGACCATGATCGGCCCCTTCACCTGAGTTCCGGCGCGATAGGCGACCTCGGGATCGGCGACGACGATCTTGCCGTCCAGCATCGGGCCGCCGTAGGTCGGCGGCCCCGAAGGGTTGAACATCGCGGCCATGTTGAGGCCGGCGGTCACCTGCTCGGCGCTCAGAGCGCGCAGGGCCTTCAAGGCCTCGGGTCCCGTCCCCTCGATGCCGACCGATTTTGCGAAGTTGAGGCCGATGGTTTCGGCCGAGGGCGAACCAGGCAGGTCCTGGCTCAAACGGCGCGGCCCCATCAGGCTGCCGCGCCCGCCGCCGGACATGATCGCAGCCTTCTGGAACAGACCCTTGGACTCCGGCGAGGTCAGCAGCATGTGCACCGAACCGCCGCCAGCGGACTCCCCGAAGACGGTGATGTTGTCGGGGTCGCCGCCGAGGGCCTTGGCGTTCTCCTTGACCCATTTCAGGGCCGCGATCTGGTCCATGTAACCGTAGTTGCCGAGACGACCGCCGTCGGCATCGGCGGCGGTCAAGGCCGGATGGCCGAAGAACCCGAAGCGGCCGACGCGATAGTTGAAGCTGACGAAGACGACGCCCTGCTTGGCGAACTGATCGCCGGCATAGACGGCCGGCGAGGACCCACCGTTGACGAAACCGCCGCCGTAGATCCAGACCATGATCGGCAGCGGCTTGGCCGCGGCCTCGGCCGGACGCCAGATATTGGCCACCAGGCAATCCTCGGCCGGCTCGGCGCCGAGCGGCGCAGCATCGCTGGGGAAGGGCTTTTGCATGCAGTCGTGGCCGTACGCTTTGGCCGGCCGCACGCCGGTCCAGGCCTTGGCCGGCTGAGGCGCGCGCCAACGCAGCTCGCCGACCGGCGGCTGGGCGAACGGCACGCCTTTGAATGAAAGCACCCCGTCGCTGACGGCCCCCTCGATCTTGCCGGAGGTGAGAGCGATCACGCTCGGCGACGGCGCGGCCAAGGCCGCCCCCGCGCCGAGCGCCAAGCAAAGCGCGGACGACATCAAGAGCATTTTCATCTGGACTGTTCCCTGAAGGGGCCACCTCCCGGATGGCCCCGCCTTTCTATCGTTGAGGTCTGGCTCGGCGTGAGCCGGCTAGAAGGTCTTGTTGATCTGCAGTGTCCATTGGCGGCCGAGCACGTTGTGAACGGAGCCGTCGAACACCGAACCCGTCGTCAGGACGATCGGCGGGTTCTTGTTGGCGAGGTTCTGGATGTTGAGAGACACCCGCAGCCCGCGAGACCAGGACGACGCCCGATCGTCAGGCACGGCGTAGGTCAGCCCGCCATCGAAGGTCGTCCAGCTGGGCACCTTGGACTTGCCCACCACCACGCCGCCGACGGTCAGCGGGATCGTATTGCGGTAGTCGCCGACATAGTTGACGAAGAGGTTGGCCGCCCACGGCCCCTTGTACCAGCCAAGGTTCGCGCGGCCGCGCAGGCTGACGGGATAATAGAGTTCGTCGAGCCGGTTGGCTTCCGCGACCGAGGGCGAGGCCTGGATCTTGTTGTTGAGAATCTTGGTCAGCGAACCGCCCAGGGTCCAGCGGCCCACCTGACTGTCGAAGCCGTAGTTGACCGAGAGGTCGATCCCGTCCTGCAGCGTGGAGGCCAGGTTGGTCTTGCGGGCGTCGAGAATGACGTTGACCTGGCAATAGGTGCCGGTGATCGGCACGATGTAGTCGGCGATCCGGCCGGCCAGATAGTCGCGCAGCTTGGGATCATAGGTGGCTGGATTGCCGGCCACGCAGCTGGCGGGATTGCTGATCGGGGTGATGAACTTGCTGAACGCCGTCCGATTGGCGGCGCTGGCCAGGTAGAGGTCACGATTGGGGCTGGTGATCTGGTTCTGATAGTCGATGCGGTAGTAGGTGCCCGAAATCCGCAGGCCTTGGATCGAGGGTGGGGTGATGTCGAAACCGATCGACAGGGTGTCCGCCGTCTCCGGCTGCAGCGTGGAGTTGTTGCCCAGGATCACCAGCGCGCTGGTGTAGCCGGGGAACAAGGTTCCGATGGCCGGATCTCCCGAGTTGTTGAGCGTCGGCACGCCGACCAACTCTGCCGAGAACACCGTGGGGCTCTTGTCGGTGAGGGTCGGGGCGCGGAACGACGAGCCCGCCGAACCACGCAGCGACAATGCGTCGCTCACTTCCCAGGTCACCCCAATCTTCGGATTGGTCGTCGAACCGACATCCGAATAGTCGTCGTAGCGTCCGGCGATATCCACCGCCAGGCTCTGGACGAAGGGAATGGCGTTGCCCGGCCCGACGATCGGCACGTAGAGCTCGGCGAACACCGACTTCACCTTCCGGTGCTCGTCGGACTTGTTGTCGATCCCGAAGACATTGCTGACGCCGCGATTGGCGCCGTTGCTGAGGGTTTGGTGCTGGTCGGAATATTCGCCGCCGAACGCCGCGCGCACCATGCCGCCGGGCAGGCGGAACAGCGGCCCGTTGAACTTGAGCACGGCGTCGTTCATCACGTTGCGGCTGAACTGGACGTTGGAGCCGGTGAAGCTGGCGATCTGGGCGGAGGTCAGCGGCGCGCTGCTGAAGGGATTGAGGGTCCCGGCGTTCACCTGGGCGGCATAGGCGTCCAGATTGACGTTGTTGTTCAGATTGCAGATGCCGCAGGTGCGGTCCGCGCCATTGGTGAAGTAGACTTCGCTCTTCCAACCCGCAGGCAGGCTCGCGGCCAGCCCGATCGTCTGGGTGAAGGCCTTGTCGGGGTTCACTGTCTCGGTGACGCCGATATAGCGGTTGAAATTGATCGAGTAGGTCTGCGCGCCGGCCGGGCAGTTGGCCGTCGCGGCGCCGGGGGTCCCGGCCACGCCCGTAACGTAGTACGGCGTGCCCGGGCAGACGCTGATATTGGCGCCGGTATTGGGCTGGTATTGCAGGGTCGAGGTTTTGCGGTGGGTGTAGAAGCCCTCGTAGAAGGCCGACAGCCAGGGCGTCAGCTCCTGGTTGACGAACAGCGCCAGCTGGCGGCGTCGGACGTCGGGCAGATAGTCGGTGTAGAGCGCTGAATCGACCAGGTTCGTCGCCGTAAGCTGAGCGGCGGTAATCCCCGCCCCCGCCCCGACCGGGAAGCCATAGTAGGTGTAGGCGCCGTTCTGGTTGACCACCAGGTTGCCGACGCCGCCCGAGGATACGGTTCCGTTCAGGGCGCGATTGTCCTGGCCGCCGAAGGCGCGCAGATCCTGCATCAGGCGGGGGCTTTCCGAACGCTTGCCGCGCGTGCGGTGCATCATGTCGCCCGTGAGGATGAAGTTGCCGCGCCCCAGGCCGTTGTCCCATTGGCGGCCGATCGTGAAGGCGCCGCCGATCTCCTCGGAGAAGCGATGCTTGGTGAAGCGCGCCGAGGCCTCCTGGCCGTCGAAGGTCTTGCGCAGCACGTAGTTGATGACGCCGCTGACGGCGTCGGCGCCATAGATCGCAGAGGCGCCGTCGGTGATCACGTCGACGCGCTCCAGCGCCGCGATCGGCACCTGGATTGCTTCGGTGAAGGCGTCCGAAGCCCCGCTCGGCGCCACCCGGCGGCCGTCCACGAGCGTGAGGGTCGCGCCATAGCCGACGCCGCGAATGTTCACCGCCGTGCCCTGGGTGGAGTTGCCGCCGTAGCCGGTGGTGCCGCCTTCGACATAGTTCTGGCCCGAGCCTCCGGCCAGCGGCGTGCTCTGGATCTGCGGTAGCGTGCGCAGGACTTTCTGGATGTCGGTGAAGCCGGTTGCGCGAATGTCCTCGGCGGTCATGGTGACGGTTTCGCTGCCGACAGCCTTGACCCCGGCGATGTTGGTGCCGGTGGCCACGACCACCACTTCCTCCACGACCGCGTCCTTGTCGTCCGACGACTTGGCCGGCGCCGCGGCCTGTTGCGCCAGCGCCGTCGTCGCCAACGTCAGCGCCAAACACGACGCTCCGGCCAGCAAGCCGACCGTCTTTCCAAATTGGGATCCCCGCATGGTTTTCCTTCCCCTTTTTATTTTTCGTCTCGCTGAGGCGAACGCGCCGCTCTCCACGCGCTGTGGCGTGACGAGGGCGGGCAGAGCCCGGTTCGGACGCGAGATCCTGGCCAGGGCCAACGACGCCAACCTTGGCGGTCGGAGTCACGGCGCCTCTGACGTCAAGCTGTCGGAAGACTTCGTGGCGGGCTAAACGTTTTCTCCGATGAACTCATAAGCTTCTCCGAAGAATAGTCTGGTGCAGGACCACGCAAAAAGACCCCTCGACCCTAGGGTCGAGGGGTGGGCAGCAGGACAAGTCCGAAAGGACTGCGGGGTGGCCGCCAGGGCCGTACAGGGCGCTGGTCGGCGGGAGGTCGCCACCGGCCAGGCCGCTTGCCGGCCGACGCCAGACCAAACGGACGCTTGCTGGTAGCCAAGACGGGGCGCGCGTTGAATTGGGAAGTTTCGATGAATTGATCAGACCCACTGATCAATCCTTCGCTGCTAGTCTGGCAGGGTGACGACGCCATGCTGCGCCACGATCCTATCCCTCGGCCCAACCTGGGCAGCGATCGGCGGGATATTGGCGTGTTGCAAGGGAGCCGCCGCCCCTGGCGCACCACCGCGCGGCATGGTTCGGACGATCTGGCTGGGCGGCAACGGGTCGGCGTTCGCCAAGGCGCTCCAGAGCCGGTCGAGCGCGTCCAGCAGATAGTAGCCGAGCGGAACGAAGCGGGTGTCGAAGCCGGGACCGGCGAGCCCAAAATGCTCGGCGTGCTCCACCTCGATATAGCGCAACTGGCTCTTGCCCCCTTCCCGCAAGCTGTTGGCGGCCAGGTAGGGCCGCGAACTGAAGGCTGGCGGCACCCGATTGTCCGCGCGTCCATGGACAATGATCGCCGGCTTGCCGTGGAGATCGCCAGTGGCCAGAAACTGGGTGATACCCGCCTGCACACGGCGGGCCTTGGCCGATCGGCCTACTGCGAGTTCTCGGATGCAGAGCGCGCCATCCAGATTGTAGTCCTCGCGCCCCGACCGCCTGGAGATCGACAGATCGTTGCGACGCGGTCCGCGCGGATCATCGTCGTTGATGAGGTCGATGCTGCCTGTTGGCGCGCCGCCGGCGGCCTTGGCGAAGATCTCCGCGAACTCCGCCGGAGGAACCGCGCGCGGCCTTCCCTCCGCATCGACCGAAGCGTAGCTGTAGCCGCAAATTCGCTCTTCGACGCCAAACCGCCCATGATCGCTGGCGTACTTGGCGGCCGTCGCATCGGGGCCGACCAGATAGCCCGCGGCGTTGAGCACTTCGGTCTCCGGGTCAAAGCCATAGGCCAGGAGCTTGTCCTGAGCCTGACGGGCCTGGGCCTTCAGGGTCGTGGCCGTGAGCAGCCCGACCTGGGCCAGGGACGCGCAGCGTTCGGCGGCCCGGGTCAGCTTGTCGACCCAAGGCGCCTCCGGCATGGCCAGGGCCGCACACGGTTCGTAGAGATTGGCGAAGCTGAAGTAGTCCAGCAGGGTCCGCGCACCGTTCACCCGCATCGCGGTCCCACGCAGGACCCGAACGCGAGCATCACCCTTGACCTGGACCTGCGGTTCACCGGCCACGAGGCCGTCGATCAGGCCGTCCTGATCCTTTTCGCCGGCATAGAGCGCCGCTCCGCCGCCGTTGGAATTGCCCGCGACGATCACAAGCGTGTTCTCGGATGTCCAACCGCCGCCGTCTCGGGCGTTCAATTGCCAGAGGGCGTAGCGGATCGCCCGCAGGACGTCCTCGCCCCACCGTTGTTCCGGGTTTCGCCGCGAATGGGCGGCCTTGAAGGCTATCCGATAGGGATACCGCGCCAGAAAGTCCGCCTTCTCCTGGGCGGATAGGGGCGCGGTGAAATGCGAGCGCCCGCCGGCCGTCGCCGCGGGCGTCGTCGTCCCGTCGAACAGGACAACGGTGTCGCTGGCCAGGTCGTGCGCGCCGGTCCCATGCCCCTTGTCGGTGTAGACCACCGCGCAGCGATGCTGCAGCCCCCAGAAGCCCAGGGTCGAGATGTCGTGATAGAGGCCGAAGGAGCCCGATTGGGGAACCGCCAGGACACAGCGGCGATCACGTGAGAGGTTCGACGGGATCTGGAGCAGAACTGCGCTCTGGCCACCGTCCGGCGCCCGCGTGACGGCCAGATATTCGTCGCCCGCGACCCGTCCCCCGTTGGCAAAGGGCTTGCTTGTCGCCGCGTCGATCGTGGGGCCGAAAAGTCGCCCCCATCCCGAGGCTGGACCCTGGCGCACGGCCATGACGGCAGCGCGCAGTTCCTCCGGAGTTGGATGCAACCGATCGGCATAAGGTCGGGACTGGGCGGCCAGGCCGACGAGATCGTCCCGGACGCCATCGTAGGTCCTGTGATTCAGGACCATCACGTCTGGCGCGGCGACGGCGCTGGTCGCCACGACCGCCGCCGCGCAGAGGGGCCAAAGCATGGCCAGCGCACGACTAGTCCGCATCGCCAGGCTCGGCAGGGGCCAACTCCAGTTCCAGCAGCAAGCCGCTCAGGCATTTGCCGTGAGCGTCCAGGGCCAGGGACCTCGTCACGCCCCCTCCCAGCGCCCCCGTCATCACGAAGTTCAGGGCCAGCAGGTTTGGCAACTCGTAGCGGTTGACCTCACCGCGGACGATGTCGCGCAGGTGCCGCCTGACCCGCTCGGGCGTCAACGCCGCCCGGATCCTTTCGTAGCCTGTTCGGTCATAGGCGATGACCGAAATGTTGGAGACATCGCCCTTGTCGCCGCTGCGGGCATGCGCCAGTTCACGCAGCTTCATCGCGCATCCCCGAAGATCACTTTCGGACAGACCAAGTGACGCTCGATTAAGGTCGAGACTACACCGACGACGGGTGTGACCAGGCGCGTGGCGCCGCCGCCGCCGGCCGGGCCATTCGTGTACAACGCCTCAACCTCACGGCCGACGCGATCGGCCTCGGCCCGGGTCGCGGTGCGCGCGACGACGCGGGCGCGAACCTCCATCGGCGCGAAATCCGAGGCCAGGCTTTCAGGCGCGACGGCGTCAACCCCGATCAGTTCGAAACGGGTTTCCTGCGGCGTGAGACCGATCAGCCGAAAACGTTCGGCGACGATTTCCAGGGCCAGGCGTCCCCGTGCGACGGCGCTTGACCCCGCGTACGAGATCGCGCCCTCGCCAATGAACCCTTCCTTGCGCCCCAAGCACACTTTCAAGCGGTCCGGCCGCGCCGCGCCGCCGCCGCCCGTGACCGCGACGCGATCTGGACCGGCCTGGCGGAAGGCGACGGTGGAGAAGTCGGCCGTAACGTCCGGCGTCAGATACCGGGTCGGATCGTGCAGTTCGTAGAGCAGTTGCTCGGTGCACGTGGCGACGTCGACGCGCCCGCCCGATCCTTCGACCTTCGTGATGACCGCCGAACCATCCTGGGCCACCTCGGCGAGCGGAAAGCCCAACCGCGCCAGGTCGGGAACGGCTTTGACGCCGGGATCGGCGAAGTAGCCGCCCGTGACCTGGCCGGCGCACTCCAGCAGATGCCCAACCACCGTGCCGCGACCAAGCCGTTCCCAGTCATCCAGTGGCCAGCCGAACTCATGGACGAGCGGCGCCAGGAACAGCGAAGGATCGGCCACTCGCCCGGTCACGACCACCTGGGCGCCGCGCGCCAAGGCCTCGACGATGGGCTCGCAGCCGAGATAGGCGTTGGCCGAGATCAGGGTGTCGCCAAGGTCCGCCACGCGGCCATCGGTCTCGAGCAGTGGGCACGCCGCGCCGGCCAGCGCTTCCAGCACGTCGTCGCCCACCACCGCGGCGACCGTGACATCCAAGCCGAGCTCCGACGCCAGTTCGGCGATCTTGCGCGCGGCCGCCGTTGGATTGGCCGCGCCCATGTTGGAGATGATCCGCACCCCCTTCGCGACGCAAAGCGGCAGCACGGCGCGGATGCGCGCTTCCAGCAAGGGATCGTAGCCGGCGTCGGGATCCGAAAGGCGCGCCCGTTGCGCCAGGGCGATGGTGCGTTCGGCCAGGCACTCGAAGATCAGGTAGTCCAATCGTCCTTCGCGCACCAGTTCCACGGCCGGTTCGATACGGTCGCCCGCGAAGCCGGCGCCAGCGCCGATGCGAACAGTCTGGGATGTCGAAGAACGCGTCACAGCGGGAAAAGTCCTAGCAGGAGGCAGGCCAACGCCATCACGAGCGACGCGCCGTAGAGGATAGGGAACGAGAACTTCTGATGGGCTGAAAGGTCGACGCCCGCCAAGCCCGCCACCAGGAAGGTCGCCGGCGTCAGCGGGCTCACCGGAAAGCCGGTCGTCATCTGGCCGACAAGTGCGGCCTGGGCGACCTGGATCGGCGCGCCGCCCAGATGCGCATGCGCTTCGGCGATCACCGGCAACACGCCGAAATAGAAGGAGTCGGGATCGAAGATCATGCTGAGCGGCATGGCGAACAAGGATAGGACGAAGGGGATATGCCGGCCGCTGTCGGGATGGACGTTGGACACGGCGGCGGCCGCCATCGCCTTGAGCATCCCCGATCCGTCCATGATCCCGGTGAAGGCGCCGGCGGCCAGCAGGATAGAGGCCATCAGCAGGGCCGATTTTGCGTGCGCGTCGACGCGCGCGCGCTGGTCGGCGACCTTTGGATAGTTGATCAAGAGAGCCAGGGCGAAGCCGACCATGAAGACGACGGCCGGTGCGACCAGCCCGGTGACCAGCACGCCCATGACCACGAGCGTCAGCAAGAGATTGACCGCGAACAGCCGGGGTCGCCCGAGGGATGAGCCCTGAAGCTCGATCTCGACCTCGGCGATCGGCCGTTCGAGGCCGCCCGTGGAGACGAGGCGCTTCTCCTCGCGCTTGCCCAGCCACCAACTGACCGCGAAGACGAAGACCAGGCCCACCGCTTGGACCGGGATCATCGGCCGGAAGATCTCGAGCACCGGAATGTGCAACGCCGACGAGGCGCGGACCATGGGCCCTGTCCACGGCAGGAAATTGACCCCGGCCGCCAGCGAGGCGACGCAGGCTAGCACGCGCCGATCCATGCCCAGCTTGTCATAGAGCGGGCGCATCGCCGGGATGGCGACCAGGAAACAGACCGCGCCCGAACCATCAAGATGGATCAGAAGCGCCAGAAGCGCCGTGCCGAGCGTGATCCGGCTCGGGCGCATCCCGACGGCCTTGAGAATCCAAGCCACGATCGGATCGAGCAGGCCCGCGTCGGTCATCACGCCGAAGAACAGGATTGCGAACACGAACATGGCCGCCACCGGCGCGATCTTGGCCACGCCAGCAATCATCAGCGACGGGATCTCGCCCCCCAGGCCAGCGAAGAGACCCGCCAGCACCGGGATCAGGATCAAGGCGGCGACGGGCGATGCGCGATTGGAGAGGATCGCGGCGGTAAGGGCGATGATCGTCGCAACGCCAATAAGGGCGAGCATGGAGGCGTTTTCTTCCCAAGCGCTGCGTTCAGCTTTCCAGGCCGTTATGAAGCGGCGGCGGCGAGGCCCGCAAACCGGAAGAATTGATCAACTCATAGCCAGCGTCGATAAATGCGCGGACCAGCGCCACGATAAGGCCATCCGATGGCCGGGTCGCGCCCCGAGCTGACCTTGAGGCCCCGCCCGCTTCCGGACAGCTAGGTCCCAAAGCAGCGAGTGCGCGCCAATGACCGTTGACTCAGACTCGCACGCCCATATTGTATGAATGTATGCATACACAGGAACATGTCCTTGGCGCGTTGCGACTCGAGGGGACCGGCGTCCCCATCTATGTGCAGCTGCGCGAGCAGTTCCTGCGGGCAATGGGCGCGGGCCTGCTGAAGCCCGGCGATCAGATGCCGACCATGCGGCAGGTGGCCGTGGCCCTGCGCATCGACCTCAACACCGTGCGCCGCGCCTATGACGAACTCGAGCGCACCGGCGCTCTGCGCCTGGAGCGTGGCCGCGGCAGCTTCGTCGCCGAACCGCCCCGGCCGCTCGATACGCGCGCCCAGGTCCGGGCGGCCGACGACCTTGCCCGCCAGACCCTCGCTCAAGCCGCGGCCATGGGCGTCGAACCGGAACTCTTGATCCAACGCATCGCGGCGCTCACCGCGAAGAAGGAGGACTGAAATGACTCCCCTGCCTCAACTCCGTCTCGGCGAAAGCCTCACCGGGCGGCTCAACGCCCCCGCCATCGTCCTTATGGCGGTGTTGATCATCGCCGGCGGAGCCTTGCTCGCCAGCGGCCAGGCGCCATTGCAATGGCTCGGCGGCCTGGTGATCGCCATGGGCGTTCTGACGCCGATGACCTTGAAGATGGCCCAGCAGTGGGAGCGGGCGATTGTCCTGCGCCTCGGTCGCTTTCATCGCGTCGCCGGCCCCGGCCTTTTTCTGACCGTGCCCGTCGTAGACGAGGTCGCCTACTGGATCGACCAGCGCATCCAGACCACCGAGTTCAACGCCCAGCAGGCGCTCTCGAAGGACACCGTGCCGGTGAACATCGACGCCGTGATCTTCTGGCAGGTGCACGACACCGAGCGGGCGGCCCTCGAGATCCAGGACTACAGGCGCGCCATCGCCCAAGTCGCCGAGACGTCCCTGCGCGAGATGGTCGGCTCCTCGACGCTGTCTACCTTGCTCGCCGAACGAAAGAAGAGCGACGGGGTCCTGCGTGACGTGATTGGCCGCAAGACCGCCGACTGGGGCATCTCGGTGATGTCGGTGGAAATCCGGGACATCGGCGTGCCGGCCGGACTGCAGGACGCTATGAGTCGCCAGGCCCAAGCAGAGCGCGAGCGCCTGGCCCGGGTCGCGCTGGGCCAGGCCGAGCAGGAGGTGGCGGAAAAGTTCGTCGAGGCCGCCGAGATCTACGCCCGCTCGCCAACCGCCCTGCAGCTGCGCGCCATGAACATCATCTACGAAACCACCAAGGAAGGCGGGGCGACCATCCTGCTGCCGACCGCGATGGTCGACGCGATGAACCCCGGCGGCGTGCTGGGTCTGACTCAAGCGGCGACGACCGGTCGCGGCGCGACGCCGGGCGCGGTCTAAGGGGAGCCAGGGCGATGAAGAACACGGTGTCGTGGGCTCCGGCCCTGGCGGCGGCGCTCAGCCTGCTGGCCTCCGCCGCCCAAGCCCAGGAGGCGACGGGCGACTGGCATGGCGTGCTGAAGGTCGGTCCCAGCGAGCTGCGCCTTGGGCTGACGGTGACCGCCGGACCGGACGGCGCCATGACGGGCCAGTTGATCAGCCCCGATCAAGGTGGTCCTCCTATTCCTATCAGCGAGGTGCGCGGCGGGGACGGCAAGCTGTCCTTTACCGCGCCGGCCGTCCGCGGCCGCTTTGACGGAGTATGGGACGCCGCGCAACAGGCCTGGGTCGGATCGTGGAGCCAAGGCGCCACCCTCCCCCTGACCTTGACGAAGGGACCAGTCGCCGTCCGCGCCCGGCCTCAGACGCCGACCAAGCCCTATCCCTATCGCGAGGAGGAGGTCGTCTTCGACAGCGCTCCTGGCGTTCGGCTGGCGGGAACCCTGACCTTACCGCCTGGCAAGGGGCCCTTCCCCGCCGTCGCTCTCATCACCGGCTCCGGCGCACAGGATCGGAACGAGACCATGGCCGGGCACCAGCCGTTCCTGGTTCTGGCCGACCATATCACCCGCAAGGGCGTCGCCGTCCTCCGGGTCGACGATAGAGGCGTCGGCAGGTCGACCGGCAACTTCGGAACGGCGACCAGCAGCGACTTCGCCGTCGACGCTGAAGCCGCCGCCGGCTACCTGCGCAGCCGGTCGGATATCGCCGCCAGCAAGGTCGGGCTGCTCGGCCACAGCGAGGGCGGCATGATCGCCCCAATGGTCGCGGCCAAGGATGCGAAGATCGCCTTCGTCGTGCTGCTCGCCGCGCCCGGCGCGCCGACCCGCGAGCTGATGAAGGCGCAACGGCAGGCCGTGATGACCGTGATGGGCGCTTCGCCCGAGGCCATCGCCCGCGCCCAGGCCCTGATGACCAAGGTTGACGACGCGGTACTGCAGGCCAAGAGCCCGGAGGCCGCCCGCACCGAGGTGACACGCCTCCTGTCAGAAGCGGGCGGCGACGTCCCACCCGTTGCAGGCGCGATGCAGGCGAGCATGATGGGTACGGCCTGGTACCGTGAGTTCATCGCCTACGATCCTGGCCCTACTCTTGCGAAAATCCGCGTGCCGGTGCTGGCGCTAAATGGCGACAAGGACATGCAGGTGCTCGCTCAGCAGAACCTGCCGGCGCTGCGGACGGCGTTGCGCGAGAACCACGATGTAACCGTCATGGCCCTGCCCGGGCTGAACCACCTCTTTCAGACCGCGGGCACAGGCTCGCCGCAGGAGTATGGCCGTCTCGAGGAAACCTTCTCCCCTGCCGCCTTGGAAATCATCTCCAACTGGATCGTGGCGCGGACGCACCCCTAGCTCGCTCTGAGCCTTGCCGCCATGCATGCTCCAGCAACCGGGCCTTCAACCGCATGGCGGCGACCTGCGCTGCCCAACGCGGCGTTTCACTGTTCCTGGTCTGGGGTCTGCTCGGCCAGACCGTGGTCTCGACGACCGCCCGGTATGCCACGCACAATCCTGACGCCCTTCGCCAAGTCAGTTCGGCGATCCGTCACGGACGGCGCCGCTAGGCGGCATCGATGCCGCCGACGGGGTCCGATCCCTAGAACGTCAGGGCGACGAACACCACGATGCTGACCGGCACGGCCGCCGACAGGGCCAGGTTCAGCACGGTCTCGCCGACGCCGAGGGCGAACTTGGCGGACAGGGCGGCGAACTTGGCGGCTTGCGGATCGACGGGGGTCATGGCGCGGCTCCTTGCGATCCGGAGCATGCGCGGCCGGTGGTTAACGGCTGAAGAGAACGGAGCCGTTCGGCGCTGCGTCAGATTGTCCTTCGCTGCGCGTCAAGAAAAGTCCCCGCCGGCCCAAGGGAACGCGGGCCGGCGGGGTGGAGGGAACAGAGGGCTCTAGAAGCTCATCCGCAGGCCGACCAGATATTGGCGGCCGGGCTTGTAGTAGGTGAAGGTCGCGTTGTCGTACTGGAAGTGCGAGCGCAGCTTCTCGTTGGTCAGGTTGATCACGTTGAACGTCAGCTGCGGGGCGTTCTTCAGGCCGAAGATCTTCTCCAGGTCGTAGCTGGAGGAGAAGTCCGTCTGCTTGTAGTCGTCCGAGAACAGGGCCGCGGCGGTGACGCCGTTCTGGTTGGCCCCGCTGGACTGCGAGCCCTTCCGGAACACGTGGCTGAGACGCAGGCTGACGCCGTTGTGCTCGTAGTAGCCCGTCAGATTGTAGGTGTACTTGGCGACGCCGTAGGCGATGGCCGGACCGTTGCTGGTCTGGTCGACGATGGTGGCGTTGGCGTTGACGCCCAGGCCCTCGACGCCGAAGCGGCTGGTCAGGAAGTCCAGCGGCTGGACCCACTGGAACTCCAGACCGTTGATCGTCAGCTTGTTGGGCACGTTGATCTGCGACTGGATCTGCACCTGGGCCTGGGTCGGGCCGCCGCGCGAATTGATCGCCGTCTTCTGGGTGTCGTTCAGGGTGTCGTAGGTGATGCCGTACTGGGCCAGGTACGAGAACGGCTGGGTCACGACGTTGTTGGTCGTGAAGCCGGTCAGCGACTTGCGGAACGCGTTGACCGCGATCACGCCTTCCTGGCCGGTGTAGAACTCGAAGCCCAGGTCGATGTTCTTCGAGAAGTAGGGCCTGAGCGCCGAGTTGCCGATCGTGGCCTGGTCGGCCGACGGGGCGCCGAAGCTGACGCCCGGCAGCTGGGCGGCCGGATCCGGACGGGTCATGGTCTCCGACACCGCCACGCGGGCGACGGCGTGCTCGCCGACGTCGTAGGCGATGTTGGCGGCCGGCAGCCACTTCGAATAGGTGTTCTCGACATAGACGAAGTTGGTGATGTTCGGATAGCGCGAGCCGTCGGGCAGCTGGGCGCCGCCCGCCAGGGTGTTGCGCGGGTCGGCGATCGAGACGCGGCCGCCGATCGTCTGCTTGGTGTGGACGTAGCGGACGCCGACGTTGAAGCGCAGGTCGCTGTCCATCACCTGGGTGACGCCGTTCAGCTCGGTATAGGCCGCGCTGTTCTTCTCGTTGATGTAGCCGCCGCTGGCGCCGGTGTTGGAGCCGCCGGTCTCGACATAAGCGTCATGCAGCTTGTCGTAGCCCGTGGCCTGCTTGACCTTGTCCCAGTCGACCGTGACCCAGCCGGCCGGGCCGGGCTTGAGGTAGCTGGCCAGGCTGGCCGTCGGGATCAGCGAGCCGCCATAGGTCAGCGTCCCCGTCTGGCCGGCCGTGTAGCCCGTGCCATAGCCCGGATAGGTCGGATAGCCGGCCGGCGCGGCGCCCGGCTGGTTCAGGCCCTGGCAGGGCGGCTGGCCGTTGGGCGACGGCAGGTTGATGCTGGGATTGTTGCCGCAGGTCGCGTTCTGCCACGGCGTGGTGTTGTCGTAGCCGCGGATGGTGCGTGAGACGTCGTCATAGTTGCCGCCGAACTTCAGGTTCAGCTTCTCGTCGCCCCAGGTGACCACGGCGCGTGCGCCCTTGGTCTCGTACCAGCGCTTCTCGTCCTGCATGTTCAGGCGACCGCCGGTCCAGACGTAGTTGGCCGGGTTGTTCAGGTCGACGCTGCTCTTGATCGTCGGGATGCCGGTCGGGTTGTAGGTGTAGTCGACCGTCGTGCCGACGCCCAGGGCGGTGACCGGGCCGAAGGTCGGGCTTTCGCGGTGGAAGGTGCTCTTGGTGTAGTTGGCCTGGGCCTCGACCTTCAGCTTGTCGGTGATGCGCCATTCGCCGCCCGGATTGATTCCCCACAGCTCGGTCTTCTCGAGGTAGGGACGGAATTCCAGGAAGAACTGCGAATTGGCGTAGGTGCCCGAGGTGACCGTGCAGCCGGCCGAGCAGTCGGTCTTGTCGTACTTGGTGTTCAGCGGAATGATCGCGCCGTTGCGGACGATCCAGGCGATGTCCTCGCGCAGCAGGTCGTTCTTCTTGTAGCCGTACATCCCGTCGACATAGAAGTTCAGGTCGTCGGTCGGACGCCATTCCAGGCTGGCCACGGCGTTGAAGCGGTCGCGGCGGCCGTACTCGGCCGACGGACGGCCCAGGCGCGGCAGCAGGCCGTTGTCGATCTGGGTGATCGAGGCGCCCGGGTTGTTGGCCAGCAGGAAGGCCCGGTCGATGGTCGTGCCGGCGACCAGGCCGCCGCCCGCGCCGACCGGCACCGTGGCCGGGATCGTCCAGTTGCCGCCGCCCGTCGGGTTGCAGCCGCTGGTCGCGCCGCACTGGGCCGCCGACAGGTTCGGATTGGTGAAGCCGATCGTCTCATAGCCGCGCGTGTCGGTGTGCAGGCGCTGGCCCGAGACCCCGAACAGGACGCCGACATTGTCCCAGGTCTTGCTGGCGATCAGCGACCCCTTGCCGCCCAGCTTGGCGCCATCGGGCTTCACGCCCTGGACGTTCATGGTCAGGTGCTGGCCGGGGCGGTCGAACGGACGGGCCGAGCGCATGTCGATGTTACCGGCCGCGCCGCCCTCCAGCAGGCTGGCCGAATAGCTCTTGTTGACCGTCAGCTTGGTGAACAGGTCGGTCGGGAAGAAGCTGAGGTCGACCGAGCGGTCGGTGCCTTGCGCGTCGGTCGGACCCGACGAGGCGACGGCGATCGAGGCGCCGTTCAGCGTCACGTTGGTGAAGTTCGAACCCAGGCCGCGGATGGCGACGTTCGTGCCCTCGCCCGTGATGTCGCGGGTGATGGTGATGCCGGGAATGCGGTTGAACGACTCGGCGATGTTCGAGTCCGGGAACTTGCCGATGTCCTCGGCGAAGATGGCGTCGGCGAAGCCGGTCGTCTCGCGTTTGGCGACCGTCGATTGCGCCAGGCTCTTGCGGTAACCGGTGACGACGATCTCCTCGACCGCGTCGCTGGAACCGGTCGCCTGTGTGGTCTGGGGCGCGGTCTGGGCATGCGCTTCCGCGGCGATCAGCCCGGACAGCATCGTGGCGCCCAGCAACGCGGCGCGGCGCAGGCGCGCGCTCATGGCTAGCTTTTGCATTGGATCCCCTTCCTCCCGAGGGCCCGCCTTGGGCGAGCAGTTTGCTTCTTGGCGCCGCCCATCTTGGTAGCGCTACCACACACTCACGCAAAACGGTGTTCGCGTCAACATGTCTGACAGCGAGGTCAGACCTTTTCCATGCCGGAGTCCGACATCCTTGAACCTTATCAATGGCCTGATAATTATGGATGTTCACGTGCACATCGCGATTTCGCGTCTTCCGGCTGATCGAAATGGCGATCGCGACCCTGCATCGGGAGCCTTCGTCGCCCGTCGGACGTCGGGCCAACAGACCAGGCCAGTTCACCGCGGCAGGCGAAGGTCAGGCGAGGATTGTCCAGGCCATTCGAGGCGCTTTCGGACGCTCCAGGTCGCGGCCGAACCTCGTCGCCGACGGCGAACCGCTGCGACCGGATCCCGGCGCGGAAGGACGGCTGGGCGCCGGGTCGCGAGGTGACGCGGACAGGCTCGGACGGGAAGTCGCCAAGCTCCAGGACGGATCGACATTCCGCATCCGCGCCGCGCCCCCACCACCGCTTCCCCGGCGAAAGCGGCGCCCCGATTCATCCGGGCAGGTTGACGATGAGGCGCCTCTCGGCCTCGCCCTTCCAGTGAACGCCCCGGGGATCGATCTGGGCCCCGGCTTTCGCCGGGGCGATCGGACTTGCGGGCGCTCTAAGCTGAAGATCGGTCGCGCCTAGGCCCAGCCCGCCGGCTGCTCGGCCTCCCCGCGGGGCGGCCGGCCGTAGCGATGCCCCTTGTTCACTCGCCGCAGCGAGGCGGGGAACCGGTGCAGCTGGCTCTCGGGCCGGATCGGCCGGGCCACCAGGCCGCCGCCGCAGTCGGGACAGGCCGCATCGAAGCGCAGCTCGGCGCAATCGGCGCAGAAGGTGTGTTCGAAGGTGCAGATTCGGGCCGCGTCGCTGGCCGGCGGCAGGTCCGCGTCGCAGCACTCGCAATTGGGGCGCAGTTCGAGCATGGGTCCGTCCTCCCGTGTTCGCCTGGTTCTCTTGCTTGGAAGCCTTCCACCGTAAGGGCTTTTCGGGCGTTTACGCCAGGGCGAGCGTTCACCGATCACGGGAATGTGGAGCCAAGCGAAATCCGCGTGATCGCGCGGGGTTGACCCCCTACCCCATACCCCCTAAACACCGCGCCGTTTGCGCGGCGGGCCGGGGTTACTCCCTGCCCGCTTTTTTGCAAAAATGAACACCCCAAGCACGCGTTCAGGAGCGCTCCAAGAATGTCCCAAGACCTTCTCCCCGGCGTCACTGGCGTTCTGGCGCTGGCCGACGGCGCCATCCTGCAGGGCGTGGGCTGCGGCGCCACCGGCGACGCGGTCGGCGAGGTGTGCTTCAACACCGCCATGACGGGCTACCAGGAGATCCTGACCGACCCGTCCTACATGGCCCAGATCGTGGCCTTCACCTTCCCGCACATCGGCAATGTCGGCGCGAACGCCGAGGACGTCGAGCAGATCACCGGCGTGGCCGAGACCGCCGCGCGCGGCGCCCTGTTCCGCGACGTCCCCACCGAGCAGGCCAACTGGCGCGCCGGCGGCGACTTCGACGCCTGGATGAAGACGCGCGGCGTCATCGGCCTGGCCGGCGTCGACACCCGCGCCCTGACCCGCAAGATCCGCGAGACCGGCATGCCGCACGGCGTCATCGCCCATTCGCCGGACGGCAAGTTCGACCTCGAAGCCCTGGTCGCCAAGGCCAGGGCCTGGGCCGGCCTGGAGGGCCTCGATCTGGCCAAGGACGCCTCGACCACCCAGACCTTCACCTGGGACGAGGGCCTGTGGTCGTGGCCGGAAGGCTACGCCAAGCTGGACAAGCCCAAGTACGACGTCGTGGTCGTCGACTATGGCGTCAAGCGCAACATCCTGCGCGCCCTGGCCCATGTCGGGGCCCGCGCCACGGTGGTGCCGGCCGACACCAAGGCCGAGGACATCCTGGCCCGCAATCCCGACGGCGTGCTGCTGAGCAACGGTCCCGGCGACCCGGCCGCGACCGGCCAGTACGCCGTGCCCGAGATCCAGAAGCTGGTCCAGAGCGGCAAGCCGGTGTTCGGCATCTGCCTGGGCCACCAGATGCTGGCCCTGGCCCTGGGCGCCAAGACCGTGAAGATGGAGCAGGGCCACCACGGCGCCAACCACCCGGTCAAGGACCTGACCACCGGCAAGGTCGAGATCGTCTCGATGAACCACGGCTTCACCGTGGACTCGGCCTCCCTGCCCGCCCCGGTCCAGGAGACCCACGTCTCGCTGTTCGACGGCACCAACGCCGGCATCCAGCTGGCCGACAAGCCGGTCTTCAGCGTCCAGCACCACCCGGAAGCCTCGCCGGGCCCGACCGACAGCCTGTACCTGTTCGAACGCTTCGCGGGGCTGATGGACAAGGCGAAGTAGTCCGCCGCGCTGACTTCGCCCCTCCCCCAACAGGGAAGAAAAAAGCAAAGCCCGCGTCATCACGATGACGCGGGCTTTTTTTCGCTTTGCGGCCCCCATGGGGGCCGCCTCCCGCGAGACTAGGGGGCAGGCGGGAGGCGGCTGCCGAACGCCCGCTGCAAGGGGGGCGCGCTTTGGGCGTCCGGCCGCTAGAGCCCGTCCGCTCCGGTGGAAGACCGAACCGGCTGGCCAGGCTCTAACTCTGGTGGGAAGGCGCGGTGATCACGCCTTCCAAACGGGTGGGGAGGCGCTCAGACCTTCAGGTTCAGGAGCGCGCCGGCCATCTCGTCGGCGGTCCGCACGACCGCGGCGTTGGCCTTGAAGTCGGTGGCGGCGCCGATCTGCTCGGTCCGCTCCTTGACGTAGTCGACGTCGCCCAGCGTCTCGGCCCGCCCGGCCTGGCTGTCCGCCGCGGCCATGCGATGGGCGCTGGCGTTCAGACGGTCGGCGGCGGCCATCATGCCGGCCGCGGCGATCGAAATTGCCTGCATGGGATGTCCCTCCTTGCTGACGTTGGTTATCGCGCCAGTTGGGTTAAGAGGATGCAACCAAAAATGGTAAAATTTACAGATCGGTCATACTTTTTTACGCGGATTAACCTTATTTCGGCGGCGTCTGGCGGCCGCCCGGCAGGGTGAATCTGTCGCTAACCCTTTGAGACGGGAACGTTGATGGCGCCGGCCTTGGCGGCGCCGCGAGGCTCATCCCGAGAACGGCGTTCTCGCCGCAAAAACCTGCCCAACATTACAAAACGTTCAGGCGCGGCCGTCTCGACAAGCCGTCAGCACACCGACATGGTTTAGGCCTCTGCGCGGGCCGGGGGCGGCCCGCTAACTCCAGCATGGTCGGGCGACGGCCGCCGAAACCGCCCACACGTTCGGCTGTCGCCCTGCGAAGAAGGCTCCTCACACACATGTCGTTCACGCGTCGCGCCGCGCTCGCCAGCGCCGCCCTGCTCATGGTCGCGCAACCCGTCCTGGCCGCCGCGCCGGCCAAGCCCGCCGCCGTCGCCAAGAAGGCCGCCGCGGGGTCGGACTTCGTCCCGTCGCCCGAGGCCATCAAGGCCCACATGACCTTCCTGGCCGATGACGCCCTGGAAGGCCGCGAGGCCGGCACGCGCGGCTACGACATCGCCGCCAACTACGTCGCGGCCCAGTACGCCCTGCTGGGCGTCAAGCCGGCCGGCGACAACGGAAAATACCTGCAGCGCGTGCCGCTGATCGCCTTCCGCCCGGCCGGCGAGGGCGCGATCACGGTGACCGGGGCCGACGGCCAGGCCGTCGCCCTCAAGTACGGCGAGGACTTCCTGCCGACCGCCCAGGCCCAGGCCGCCGACGTCAATCTGGACGCGCCGCTGGTCTTCGTCGGCTATGGCGTGGTCGATCCCTCGCGCGGCCGCGACGACTATGCGGGCCTGGACGTGAAGGGCAAGATCGTGGTCGTGCTGAGCGGCGCCCCGACCTCGATCCAGACCGAGGAGCGCGCCCACTTCAGCAATCCCAACACCAAGCGCACGGAGGCGGCCAAGCACGGCGCCATCGGCGTGATCACCATCCCCACCACCAGCAGCGAGAAGCGCCGTCCATTTGCGCGGGGCCTGGCCGGCATGAAGGAATGGCGGGTCATCTGGCGCAACGCCCAGGACGTCGGCGCCATCCGCGCGCCGTCGGCCCCGGCCCTGGCCAATGTCAGCCTGGCCGGCGCGGCCAAGCTGTTCGCCGGCGCGCCCGTGGCCCTGGACGCCGTCCTGGCCCAGGCCGAGACGCCGGCCGGCGCGGTCAAGGGCTTCAACCTGGCCGGCAAGGCCAAGGTCTCGCTGAAGACCGAGATCGAAAAGCGCGAGAGCAGCAACGTCGTCGGCCTGATCGAAGGCTCGGATCCAGCGCTGAAGGCCCAGACCATCATCCTGTCGGCCCACCTGGACCACATCGGGATCAAGGAGGACGCCAAGCCGGGCGAGGACCGCATCAACAACGGCGCCCTGGACAACGCCTCGGGCGTCGCCACCCTGCTGGAGGTCGCGCGCGGCTTCAAGAACACCAAGGTCCGCCCCAAGCGCTCGATCATCCTGCTGGCGGTGACGGGCGAGGAGAAGGGCCTGGTCGGCTCGGACTACTTCGCGAACAACCCGACGGTGAAGAAGGCCGACATCGCCGCCGACGTGAACCTGGACATGCCGGTGCTGCTGTACCCGTTCACCGACGTGATCGCGTTCGGCGCCGACCGCTCGACCATCGGCGACGCGGTCAGGCACGCCGGCGCCCGCGTGGGCGTGGCCCTGTCCGGCGATCCGCTGCCGGAGGAAGGCCTGTTCACCCGCTCCGATCACTACCGCTTCGTCGAGCAGGGCATTCCGTCGGTGTTCCTGATGACCGGCTTCCAGAACGGCGGCGAGAAGGCCTTCACCACCTTCCTGAAGACCAACTATCACCACCCGGGCGACGACCTCTCCCAGCCGATCGACTACCAGGCGGCCGCCAAGTTCGCCCTGGTCAACTACGAGATCGCCCGCGAGCTGGCCAACGCCCCCGCCCGTCCGGCGTGGAAGAAGGGCGACTTCTTCGGCAACACCTTCGCGCCGGCGGGGCATCCTTCGGCGGCGAAGTGATCGGGGCGAAATAGGAGCTTCGCTTCAAAGCGTTGTTGACCCGGAGGGCGGCGGAAGGGATTCTGCCGCCCTCTCGCTTTCGTGATCTTGGATGTACCTCGCGTGACCGCCCGCACCGGCGCCTTCCTGAAGATCGGCGTGATCGCGCCGGCCATCATGGTGGCCGACGTGTGGCTGGCCCAGCGTCTGTTCCCGGGCTTCGACGCCGGGGCGCAGTTCATCAGCGAGCTGGGCGGGCCCAAGGCGCCGACGCCCGAGATCTTCAACTACGGCATGATCGTTGCCGGGATCGCGGGCCTGTTCGCCGGCGCCGGCTTCACCCACGCGCTGGAGCACGCCGGGGGCCGGCGGCGGGTCTCGGCCTTTGCAGGGCTGTTCGTGGCCCTCACCGGTCTGGGCGCCCTGTTCGCCGGGGTGTTCCACTGGCCCGACCCCATGCACCGCGCCTGCGGCGTGGGCCTGGCCATCCAGTTCGCCCCGCTGTTCACCGCCTGGGCCCTGTGGGGCCGGCCGGGCTATCGGCGGCTGGCCCACTTCTCGCTGGGCTGGTTCCTGGGCCTGCTGCTGGTCTTCGCCCTGCTGACCGGGGTGTGGAACGTGCGCACCGGCTACGACGTCGGCTACTGGCAGCGCGGCCACGCGTTCCTGGGCCTGCTTTGGCTGGCCATCGCCGCCTGGACCCTGGACAAGGGCTGGAAGGCCAGCGCCGTGGCGGCCGAGCCGGCGGCCGCGTAAGGTCCCGTCCAGACCCGAGGCCCCTCATGATCCGCTCCCTCGCCATGCTGACGGCCGCCCTGGCACTGGCGGCCTGCTCGCCACCCAGGACCGAGGACCAGCCCGCCGCCCCGCCCGTTCCGGACGAGGTGCGCACGCCGGCGGTCTCGCCCGCCGTCCCGGCGCCGGTCACCGCCGCGCCGAACGACGGCGCCTCCTCCCAAGGCTCGACCGTCGGCGGCGACGGCTCGCAAATCCAGCTGTCCGGCCTCGCCCCGGCCGATCTCCAGGCCAACCGGCTGGAGGGCGAGCTGGGCTGTTCCTTCCGCACGGCGGCCGGCGACCAGCTGCTGTACGCCCTGGGCTATGCGGGGGTGAAGGATCCGGCTTACGGCCTGGTCAAGGTCGCCGGCTCCGTCGAACGGGTCGCCGCGCCGGGCGGCTTCAACGCCATGGTCAAGGGCGCGGCCTTCAGCGGCCAGGGCAAGACCGTGACCATCGCCCTCACCGGCAAGCCGATCGGCGGCGGCGAGGCGCCGCCCTATCCCGCCACCCTGACCTATGACCGCGCCGACGGCGCTAAGCGGGTGTTCGCGGGAACCTGGACCTGCGGACCGTGACTACTGGGCTTCCGGCGCCTCGTAGGTCGCCACCAGCACGCCGTCGGCCAGGGTGTCGCCCTTCAGGGCGCTGACCAGGGCCTCCAGCGGGACATTGGGTCCGAAGCTCAGCCGCTCGGCCAGGGCGAAGATCTGGAAGTGGTAGCGGTGCAGGCCGTGGCCCGGCGGCGGGCGCGGGCCGAACCAGCCGACCGAGCCGTTGTCGTTGACGCCCTGGGTCGCGCCGCCGACCTGGCCCAGGCTGGGGTGGTTCGGCAGGCCTTCGGGCAGGCTGGTGGCCTCGCCGGGGATGTTCCAGATCAGCCAGTGGACGAACGGCCGCTCGCGCGGGGCGTCCGGATCCTCGACCACGATGGCGTAGGCGGCCGCGTTCTCGACCGGCGTCCAGACCAGCGGCGGCGAGCGGTTCTCGTGATAGGCCGAATGGCGATCCTCCAGATGGCCGTCCATGTCCAGCGACGGCGTCGTCAGCACGATCGCCCCGTCACCGAACGGCTGGACCTTCTGGATGCTGATGGCGGCGCCCGAATGTTCCGGCGACGGATGGTCTTGAGCCATGGCGATGTCTCCTTCGTGAGAGACAACCCATGGCCCTCCGGCCCAGTTTCCGTCAGGTCCGGCTCCGTCAGGCCATCGCCTTGGCCGCAGACGCCAGCAGCACCGAGGGCGCGCGGTCGTGGCGGGTGATCGCCGGTATGGGCCGATCCACGCCCATCAGCTGGTACACCGCCGTCTGGGCCGCCCGCACCGAATATTCGACGGTGAAGACGACATCGTCGGGGATTTCCACGAACTGGCTGACGAAGGCCAGGTTCTTCGAATTGGCCGGGACCGGCAGGGGGCGATCACCCTGGCTCCGGGGCATGAACATCGAGGTGATGTAGGGCAGCCGGCAGGGCGCGCAGGTGGCGTCCTCGAACACCTCGGCCTCCAGGCCCAGGTGGCCGCACAGCTCCCGCAGGATGTCCCGCCCGCCGCACTGGCTCATCGGCTTGGCCACGAAGTCGCCCAGCCTGTCCGGATGCAGGGCGTAGCCCCAGAACACCGACCAGCCCTCCGGCTGATCCAGGAAGTGCGGCTGGTGGTACAGCACGATCGACATCAGCCAGCGCGAATCCTTGAAGGTCACCAGCCCGCCCGTGCCGGCCGCATTGCCGCTGAAGGCCTCCATGGCGTCGAAGAAGCGCGGGTTGCGGCAGGTGACGGTGAACGATTCCCACAGGCTGCGCGCGACGGCGGTGTTGAAGGCGGCGGGGTTTCCGAACTCGGGGCGGCCGTCGGCGATCCTCTCCCACAGGGCCCAGCCCTGGCTGTCGGCCTTGGTCATGGCCGGCGGCGGGGCGTCCATGGTCCCCAGGCTGGTGGCGTCGGTCATCGAGCCGTTCTGGAAGAAGACCAGGTCGCCGTCCTCCAGGGCCACCGTCCGCGTCTGGCCCTCGTGCTCCAGGGTCAGGCCGGTGACGCGGTGTCTTCCCGCCTCGGTGACGATCACCATGTCGGTGACCGCCGTGTCGCCGACGAAGTTGACGCCGCGCTCGCGCAGCCAGCGCTCCAGCGGGACCACGATGGCGTCATACTGGTTGTAGGTCGTGCGCTTGACGCCGCCCAAGGTGTCGATGCGCGGGAACTCGTTGATGAACCGGTGCAGGTAGCGCTTCAGCTCCACCGCGCTGTGCCAGGGCTGGAAGGCGAAGGTTGTCTGCCACAGGAGCCAGAAATTGGTCTCGAAGAACGGCGGCGACAGCCAGTCGGTGATCGGGCTGGCGCCCAGCGTCTCCTCGGACGTCTCCATCAGCCGGACCAGCTCCAGCCGGTCCTGCATGGAAAAGCCCATGTGGCTGACATCGACCTTGTGCAGGTTGCGATCGACCAGCCGCGCGCGGGAATGGGCGACATGGCGAGCGTTGAAGGCCAGGGTCTGCTCGCGCACCGTCTGGTCGGGCGCATCGACGCTGGGGATCGTCGACAGCAGGTCCCAGGTGCATTCGTAGTGGTCGGTGGTCAGCATCCGGCCGCCGCGCAGCGAGTACGACCCGTCCGGCAGCCGTGCGCCGTCCAGGGCGCCGCCGAACACCTTGGGATGCTTCTCGTAGATCGTGATGTCGGCCCCGGCGACGTCCGCGTCGCGGATCAGGAAGGCCGCTCCGGCCAGCGCGCCCACGCCGCCGCCGACGAAATAATGCTTCATGGCCCGGTCTCCGTTTCCGATCGCCCGAGGCAACCTCGGCGATCCGGAGCCGGCCGTCCTTGAGGCGGCGCAAATCGCCCCCTGCTCCCGCCCGCAGCGCCCTACCGCCAGGCGTAGTTGAAGCTGACGCTGATCCGCTGCTCGTCGGCCTGGTTGGGCGTCACCTCGTGGCGCAGCCAGCTCTCCCACATCAGGATCGCCCCCGGCGCCGGCTGGACGTAGACGAACGGCTGCAGCCCCTCGGGCGCGTCGGGCTCGCGCGTCGGCGCCGCCATCATCATCGGCAGACGCGGGTCCTCGAACTTGATGGCCGAGGCGCCGGGCGGAATGGTGACGTAGACCGTGCCGGAGATGACGCTGTGCGGGTGGATGTGGCCGGTGTGCTGGCCGCCCGGCTCCAGGATGTTGATCCAGAAGCTGTCCATGACCAGCTTGCCGCCGGCCAGGTCGAAGCGCAGGTCCTTGGCGAAGGCCGCGGCGTGCTTGTCCAGCTTGCGCTTCAGGTCGCCGAACAGGCTGTCGCGCTGGGCCAGATCGTTCAGCGAGGCGTACGAGGTATAGCCCAGATAGCCCTTGTTGTAGGCCCAGGCCTGACCGGCGTCGTCGTCCTCGGCGATGGCGATGCAGGCGTCGTGCAACTCGTCGATGAAGACCTCGAAGCCCTTCTCCCCGGCGAGGGAGGCTTCGTAGAGCGGGGTGGCGAAGAGGCTGCGGGTGATCATGGCGCGCCTCATAGGCCCATACCGCGCCGAGGGGAATTCGCTTTGGGTCCGCGCGATCCCCGAAAGCTGCGACGAACGCGACGACGCGCCCGCGGCGAAAGCCGCGAGCGCGCCGCCGGACCTCGCTAAGGGCCGAAGCTAGCGGCGGTCTTCCCAGCCGCGGCGAGCCGCCTCGGCGTGGCCTTCGCTGTCGCCGAACCAGCCGCCCTGGCCGCGTCCGCCGCCGCCGCCGCGTCCACGGCCGCCGCGGTCATCGTCATCGTCGCGGCCGCCACGTGAGCGATAGCCGCCGTCGCGGTCTTCCCAGCCCTTGCGCGCCGCCTCGGCATGGCCCTCGCTGTCGCCGAACCAGCCGCCCTGGCCGCGTCCGCCGCCGCCGCCGCCGCGTCCACGGCCGCCGCGGTCGTCGTCATCGTCACGGCCGCCACGCGAGCGGTACCCGCCGTCGCGGTCCTCCCAGCCCCTGCGCGCCGCCTCGGCATGACCCCGGCTGTCGCCGAACCAGCCGCCCTGGCCGCGTCCGCCGCGATCATCGTCGCCGCGTCCGCCCCGCGAGCGGCTGCCGCCCCGGTCGTCGTCGTCGCTGGTGAAGCGGCCGTACTCGTCGCGGTCGCGGTCGTTGCCGCGCGAGCGATAGCCGCCGCCCCGGTCATCCTCGTCCCAGCCGCGACGGGCCGCGCGGGAATGACCCTCGCTGTCGCCGAACCAGCCGCCCTGGCCTCGGCCCCGGCCTCCACGATCGTCGTCGTCCCGACCGCGCGAGCGATAGCCGCCGCGATCGTCGTCGCTCATGAAGCGGCCGTATTCGTCGCGCTCGCGGTCATTGCCGCGGGAGCGGTAGCCGCGGTCGTCATCGTCCTGGCGGAAGCTGCGGGACTCGCCGCCGCGCCGCGCGTCCCAGCCCCGGCGCGAGGCTTCCGAGTGGCCCTCGGAATCGCCGTACCAGCCGCGTCCATCATCGTCGTCGCGACCGCCGCGCGATCGGTAGCCGCGGTTGTCGTCGTCCCGGCCGCCGCGCGAGCGCCCCCGGTCGTCGCTGGTGAAGCGGCCTTGTTCGTCGCGGTCGCGACCGCCTTGCTGTCTGGCCATGAATTCCTCCTGTTGTTGGCCTTCGGAGAGTTCGGAAAGGTCGAGCGCGACCAGCGGCGTGGGCCAGGACGGGTCCTGGCGCGCGGTCAGCTCGTCCTTGCGCCGGCGCAGCGCGCGCCCCAGCGCCTGGGTGTCGACGCCCGCCGCCTTGGCCTTGGCGAAGACGCCGGAGCCGGCCTTCTCCTCCTCGGCCACGTGATGCCGGATCTGTTCGGCCAGCACCTTCAGCTTGGCGTCGCGATAGGGGTCGTTCTCGTCGCCGCCCAGCAGGTCGGCGATCAGCACCTTGGCCCCGTCGTGCTCGACCTGGGCCTCGTTCAGCGGCTCCTCGTCCGAGGCGGCCTCGCGGCAGGCTGGATAGAAGATCTCCTCCTCCAGCCGCGTGTGCAGGATCAGCTCGGCGCAGATCTCCTGGATCAGCGCCGTCTTGCGCGCGGGCGTCGCGGACTCGTAGGCCTTGAACAGCGCGTCGACCTTGCGATGGTCGGCTTTCAGCAGCTCCACGCCGTCGAGGGTCACGTTCTCGGCGCCCGAAGCCTTGGCGCCCGATGATCCGGCGCCTTGAGCGCCGCCCGCGGTCGAGGTTTCGGCGGTCTTGGTCGCGGTCTCGGACGCCTTCTTGTCCTCGGTCTTCTTGCCGTTGTCGGCGGTCGCGGCGGCGGTCGTCGCCGAGGCCGCTTGGGTCTCTTCCTGCTTGGCCATGGGGCCTCCCCGGTCTTGATGAAACCCGGGATCGCACTCTGGTCGGCCAGCGCGCCGGGTCACGGCAAGAACGGGAGGGCGCGGCGCGACGCCTCACGCACCATCAAATGTAAAACATTGAAAACTATACAATAAATTCCGATCCAGCCACGCTCGTCGTGACGCTTGCGACCGCGCGGCGGCCGCAACGATCGCTGAACCGCGCGGACTCGCCTATATGTCGGGCGTGACCGATACGACCGCCGACACCCCCGCCTCCCCCCGCCTGATCGGCGCCGCCCTGATCAAGGACGAGGTCACGCGCCTGCCCGACGCGCCGGGCGTCTACCGCATGATCGGCGAGGCCGACGAGGTGCTGTACGTCGGCAAGGCCAAGAGCCTGAAGAAGCGCGTGATCCAGTACGCCCAGGGCCGCTTCCACACCAACCGCATCGCCCACATGGTCGACGCGACGCGGGCGATGGAGTTTGTCACCACCCGCACCGAGGCCGACGCCCTGCTGCTGGAGATCAATCTCATCAAGCAGCTGAAGCCGCGCTTCAATGTGCTGCTGCGCGACGACAAGAGCTTTCCCGAGATCGTCATCCGTCGCGACCACGACGCGCCGCAGCTGCGCAAGCACCGCGGCGCCCACACGATCAAGGGCGACTATTTCGGGCCGTTCGCCAGCGCCTGGGCGGTGAACCGCACGCTGAACACTCTGCAGAAGGCGTTCCTCCTCCGCTCGTGCAGCGACAGCGTCTACGAGACGCGCGACCGGCCCTGCATGCTGCACCAGATCAAGCGCTGCGCCGCCCCCTGCACGGGCCTGATCGGCAAGGACGACTACCAGGCCCTGGTCGACCAGGCCGAGGCCTTCCTAAGAGGCAAGTCGCGCGCCGTCATCGCCAGCATGGCCAGGCAGATGGAAGAGGCCGCCGAGGACCTGGAGTTCGAGCGCGCCGCGCGCCTGCGCGACCGGATCCGCGCCCTCTCGTCGGTGGCCCAGGAGACCCAGATCAATCCCGAGACCGTGGAAGAGGCCGACGTCGTGGCCCTGCACGTCGAAGGCGGCCAGGCCTGCGTGCAGGTGTTCTTCTTCCGCGCCGGCCAGAACTGGGGCAACCGCGCCTATTTCCCGAGGGTGACAGGCAACGCCGAGGAGACCGAGGACGAGAGGGGCCAGACCACCACCGAGGAGCAGCGCATCCTCACCGCCTTCCTCGGCCAGTTCTACGACGACAAGCCGATCCCGCGCCTGATCCTCTCCAACCTGGAACCGGCCGAGGCGGGCCTGCTGGCCGAGGCTTTCTGCGTCAAGAGCGGCCGCAAGGTCGAGATCGCCGTGCCCAAGCGGGGCGAGAAGGCCGACCTGGTCGGTCACGCCCTGACCAACGCCAAGGAGGCCCTGGGCCGGAAGATGGCCGAGAGCGGCGCCCAGACGAAACTCCTCGCGGGCGTCTGCGAGGCCTTCAAGCTGGAGGCCCCGCCCGAGCGGATCGAGGTCTACGACAACAGCCACATCCAGGGCACGAACGCCGTCGGCGGCATGATCGTGGCCGGGCCGGAAGGCTTCATGAAGGGCCAGTACCGCAAGTTCAACATCAAGAGCACCGACCTCACGCCCGGCGACGACTACGGCATGATGAAGGAGGTGCTGCGCCGCCGCTTCGCCCGCCTGGTCAAGGAGGAGGAGGAAGGCGACGACGCCAACCGCCCCGACCTCGTGCTGGTCGACGGCGGCAAGGGCCAGCTGGACGCGGCGCTGGAGATCATGGCCGACCTGGGCGTCGACGACATCGCCGTCGTCGGCGTCGCCAAGGGCCCGGACCGCGACGCAGGCCTGGAGCGCTTCTTCCTGCCCGGCCAGCCGCCGTTCATGCTCGAGCCCAAGTCGCCGGTGCTCTACTACCTGCAGCGCCTGCGCGACGAAGCCCACCGCTTCGCCATCGGCGCCCACCGCACCCGCCGCAGCATGGACCTGAAGAAGAACCCGCTCGACGAGATCGAAGGCGTCGGCCCGGGCCGCAAGAAGGCCTTGCTGCACGCCTTCGGCTCGGCCAAGGGCGTGGGCCGGGCCAGCGTCGAGGACCTGGTCAAGGTCGAGGGGGTCAGCCTGGCGCTGGCCGAGCGGATCCACGGGTTTTTCAGGAAGGGGTGATCCCCCTTCCTCTCCCGCGAGGGAGAGGGGCTTTTCGGCGTCAGTTCCTGGCGGTCTTGGACATGGAAGGATCTCCTGAAGGCGGGAAGGCCAGAATGGCTGATCCGGAACGCGGCGGACGACGGCGGCGACGGCGGCGCGGCGAGCGACGTCTGAACCCTTGACCGGCGGCCCGCGACCAGGGAAAGGTCTTCAACCTTAGATCGCGGAGCATCCATGCGCGGCTTGCTGCTTCTGGCCCTGGCTGTCCTCGTCGGGGCCTTGGCCCCGCCCGGCCTCGCCGGCGCCTCCACGCCGGTCCCCGCCGCGTCGCCGGACATCGAGGTGCGCGTCGTCAGCTTCGCGCCGCCGCCGACGGCGATCGCCTGCGCCGAGGGCCAGGCGCGGTTCGTGGAAGGCGAGGCCGTCCCGCCCAGGATCTGGCAGCTGTGGAAGCCCAGGATCGCGCCGGTAGGCGGCGCGCCCTATGTCCCGCCGCCTCCGCCGACCAGCGAGGTCTACACCTTCTCGGTCGACCTCCAGGGCCATGTGACCGACCTGAAGCGCACGGCCATTCCGAACACCCCCATCTACTGGCCGACGGACGAGCAGGCGGCGATCATCGCCAGCTGGCGGTTCGCGCCCGGCGCGGCGGCCCGCGACTGCAGGCTCGACCTGGCCCCGACCCACGCGGCCATCGCCGAGACCTCGCCGGCCCGGCTGTTCCAGATCCTGGGGTCGGATCCCCGCAACGCCACCCCTGCCGTCCGCAAGGCGCTCAGCGCCGACGGCGACTGCGATCGCGGTCCGCGCCGCCGTCCGCAGGTGATGGTCTATCCGGACCTGCGCCCGTTCGACGACAAGTCGGTCGATCCCTCGTGGACCGTCATCCGCTACGACATCGACGCCAGCGGCGCGGCGCGCGACGTCCGGATCGCCGCCCAGCATGGCCAGGCCGCCTTCGCCGACACCGCCGCTGGCGCGATCAGCGAGTCCCGGTTCTTCCCCGGCCCGCCGCGCAAGGGCTGCCTCGCCGCCTTCCGGGCCGAGCCCCAGGCGACCGAGGCCCCGCCGCGCCCCGCGGGCGAGTCGTTCGAGCGTCCGACCGACGACTGCAAGGTCACGCGCGAGGCGCTGAACATCCCGGAGACCAAGACCTACCCGCCCCCCTTCGGCAAGCGCCGCGTGGCCGGCTGGGCCATCCTGCGCTTCGACGTCGCGCCCTGGGGCCAGGTCGGGGCCGTCGAGATTCTGGCTTCTCAGCCAGCCGCCCAGTTCGGCGAGGCCGCCCGCATGCTGCTGCAAGGCGCCCGGCCCAGCCCCCCGGCCACCGGCTATCGCGGCTGCGTGGTCCCGATGATCTATGCGATCCCGGCCATCGACGACGGAGACTCCTGAGCGCTCCCGCCGGACTCGAAACGGGGATTTTCCGTTAACCCCCGCTGGAACCTAACCCCCGCCGTCCCGTTTTTAGCTTGAGTGTGTTTCGAACGGGGGCCGACATGGACCTGCAAGACCAGAAGACCTTCGAACGCGATCTGATCGCCCTGATCCCGCACCTGCGCGCCTTCGCCCGCTCGCTGTGCGGCGACGCCACCGCCGCCGACGACCTGGCGCAGGACGCCGTGGCGAAGGCCTGGGCCAGCCGCAACAGCTTCACCATGGGCACCAACATGAAGGCCTGGACCTTCATGATCCTGCGCAACCAGTTCTATTCGGACAAGCGCCGCAGCTGGCGCTCGGTCGCCCTGGACCAGGAAACCGCCGAGCGGACCCTGGTGGCCAACACCAATTTCGACAGCGCCATCGCCCTGGACGACCTGCGCCAGGCCATGATGATGCTGCCCGAGAACCAGCGCGAAGCCCTGATCCTGATCGGGGCCGGCGGCTTCTCCTATGAAGAGGCGGCCGAGGTCATCGGCGTCGCCGTCGGCACGGTCAAGAGCCGCGTCAGCCGCGCCCGCGCCGATCTGGTCCGCATCTTCGAGACCGGCGACTACGATCGCGACGGCCTGCCGGTGCACGAGGCGATGGGCAGCATGCTGAAGGCGCTGGAACGCCTGGCGGCTTAGGCGCGAACTGTCTCCTCCCCCTCAGGGGGAGGAGATTAAGCGAGTCTCCCGCACGCCGCGCAGAACGCCGCCACGTCGGCCTCGTCGTGATAGATCGACAGGCCGATCCGCAGCACGTCGTCGCGCACGTCCACGACCACGCCCCTGTCCGCCAGGCCCTGCTTCCAGGCGTTGGCGTCGGCGTGCCGCAGCGCCAGGAAGCGCGCCGACGGCCCGGCGTGTAGCGGATTGACCACCGTCGCACGGCTCAAAGGCCCCGCCTCGCCCAGGGCGATCCTGGCCAGCAGCACGGACTTCAGTCGGGCCACGTACCGCGCCACGGCCGCCGTGGTCAGGCCCTCGGCCTCCAGCATCTTGCCCGCCGCCACGAAGCGGTACAGGCCCGACGGGTCGAAGGTCGCGCCCAGGAAGCGGGTCGCGTCGCGGGCGTAGCCGACGCCGCCCGGCGGCCCCTCCAGGTCGCCGAACTCGGCGTACCAGCCGGTCAGAACGGGACGCGGGCCAAAGCCCGGCGGGGCGTGCAGGAACGCCGCCCCCTCCCCCGCCATGGCGTACTTGTAGCCGCCGGCCAGGTAGAACAGCCGGTCGGCCACCGTCGACAGGTCGGTCGGAACGGCGCGGAAGCCGTGATAGCCGTCGACCACGACCCAGGGCCCCTCGGGCCGGGCCATGTCGGCCAGCGCGGCGAACCGCTCGAAGACCAGGCCGGTCTTGAAGAACACGTGGCTGACGAAAATCAGGTCGTGGGCTCCGCTCCTCGCCGCCGCAAGGAAGCGCTCGGCGAAGTCGGCGCCTTCGCTGTCGACCTGGGTGAGTTCGATCTCGCCCGCCTCGACCCAGCGCTGGGCCTGGCGGCGGAACGAATGGAACTCGCCGTCGGTGGCCAGCACCCGGACCCGGGGACCCGTTTCTGGCTTGGCGATCGCCGACATCAGCCCGGCCAGCAGGGCGTGGGTGTTCGGCGCAAAGACCACGGTCTCGCTCGAAGGCAGGTTCAGCTCGCGCGCCACCAGGCCCTGGGCGGCCAGATAGACCTCGCCGAACACCTTGTCCCACTTGTGGTCGGCCAGGACGGCCGCATCGCGCCAGGCGTCGACCTGGGCGTCCAGGGTGACGTCCGGCCACAGGTGATGGCTGTGGGCCGCCATGTGCAGGCGTGCGGGCACGCCCAGCGCCCGCGAGAACAGGTCCTTGCGCGCCGCCATCAGAACCTCGCCCCCCTCACAGTTTCGTCCTCAGCGACCACAGTTCGGGAAACGCCCGCCGGCGCAAGGTCGAAGCCAGGTAGCCGACGCCGTCGGTGCCGCCCGTCCCCGGACGCCCGCCGATGATCCGCTCGACCGTCAGAACATGCTTGTGCCGCCAGGTGACCAGGGCGTCGTCCAGGTCGACCAGCTTTTCGGCCAGCTGGTACAGCTCCCAATAGCGCTGCGGATCGCGATAGACCGCCAGCCAGGCGGCCTCGACCGCTTCCGAGGGCGCATAGGGCTGGGTGAAGTCGCGGTGCAGGGCCGCGTCGGGCGCAGCCAGGCCGTGCCGAGGAAGCTGGGCGATGGCCACGTCGTACAGGCTGGGCGCGGCCAGGGCCTCCTTCAGCATGGCCAGGCCCGCCGAACCTTCCTCCTGGAACTTCAGGAAGCTCTGGTCCTTGAGGCCCAGGAGGTATTCCAAGGTGCGGAACTGGGCCGACTGGAAGCCGGAGCTGGAGCCGAGCTCGCCGCGGAAGCTGAGGTAGTCGGCCGGGGTCATGGTGGCCAGGATGTCCCACGACAGGGTCATCACCGTCTGGATCCGCGACACCCGCGCCAGGGCCTTGTAGGCCGGCTCGACATCGCCCATCGCCACCAGCCGCTTGGCCAGGCCGACCTCGTGGATGATCTCCTTGAGCCACAGCTCCTTGGTCTGGTGGATGACGATGAACAGCAGTTCGTCGTGCCGGTCGCTGAGCGGCGTCTGGGCCGAGAGCAGGGTGTCGAGCGCGAGGTACCGCGCGTAGGTCATGTCTTGCGCCATGAAAGGACCTTAGGGGCATCCCGACGGCACATTGTCCTCGTTTGCGCGCGGCTTGACGACCGGGTTAGAACGATGTCCCGTCCAGGCATCGAAACTCGGAACGAATGTCCGCCCTCAGCCGCATCGACCTGTCGATTCTCCGCATACTGGAGGCCGACGCCCGCATCTCGTTCGCGGCCCTGGCCGAACGGGTCGGCCTGTCCAAGTCGCCTTGCTGGAGCCGGGTCCAGGCCCTTGAGAAGCAGGGCGTGATCACGGGCTACCGCGCCCGCATCGACGCCAAGGCGGTCGGCAAGGGCCTGACCGTCTTCGCCCTGGCCACGGTCGACTTCGCCAAGGCCGAGGCTTTCGAGGCCGCGGTCCTGCGCCACCCGGCCATCACCGAGTGCCACTCGACCGCCGGCGCGGGCGACTATCTGCTGCGGGTCGTCGCCGCCGACGTCGAGGACCTGGACCACCTGCTACGCAAGGACCTCAGCCTGCTGCCGGGCGTGCAGCGCTACACCACGACGGTGTGCATGAAGGCGATCAAGGAAGGCGGCGGGCTGATGGCTGGGATCTGAGCGCCGTCACGCCACGCCCATCGCCGCGCGCAGGGCCCGGGCCCGCGCCCGGAACGCCTCGCGCTCGGCCTCCGGCATCCGGTCCAGCGTCCGCAGCGGCATCAGCATGCGCCCGTTGCCGGCCAGCCGACGGGCGTGGCGGTCGATGAAGTCCCAGTAGAGGGCGTTGAACGGACAGGCTTGGTCGCCGATCCGGGCCTTCACGTCGTAGCGGCAGCCCCGGCAATAGTCGCTCATCCGGTCGATATAGGCCCCGCTGGCGGCGTAGGGCTTGGACCCGACGATACCGCCGTCGGCAAAGGTGGCCATGCCGCGCGTATTGGGCATCTCGACCCACTCGTAGGCGTCGGCGAACACCACCATGTACCAGTCGTCCACCGCGTCGGGACGCACGCCCAGCAGCATGGCCAGGTTGCCGGTCACCATCAGCCGCTGGATGTGATGGGCGTAGGCGTGATCGCGCGCCGCCCGCACGGTGTCGGCCACGCAGGCCATGTCGGTCTCCCCCGACCAGTAGAACCACGGCAGCCGCCCTTGCGCGTCCAGGGCGTTGCGGCGGCCGTATTCGGGCATCTTCAGCCAGTAGACGCCGCGCACGAATTCGCGCCAGCCCAGGATCTGGCGGATGAAACCCTCGACGGCGTTCAGCGGCGCGCGCCCCTCGCGCCAGGCCGCCTCGGCCCGGCGACAGACATCCAGCGGGTCCAGCAGGCCGATGTTGAGGGCGGGCGAGATCAGCGCATGCCACAGGAACGGCCTTTGCCAGCTCATGGCGTCCTGCCAGTCGCCGAAGCTGGGCAGCATGTCGTCCAGGAAGTGGGCCAGCACCGCCTCGGCCTCTTGCGGATTGGTCGGCCAGCCGAACCCGGCGACCTCGCCGAAATGGTCCTCGAAGCCGTCCGCCACCCTCCGCAGGACGGCGCGGGTCGTTGGGTTGGGCGGAACGCGCAGGCGCTCGGGCGGGCCAAGGCCGGGCGGCAGCTTGCGGCGGTTCTCGGCGTCGAAGTTCCAGCGTCCGCCGGCCGGCTGGTCGCCGTCCATCAGGAGGCCGGTCTTGCGCCGCATCTCGCGATAGAAGAACTCCATCCGCAGCTCGCGCCGGCCCGTAGCCCAGCGGGCGAAGGCCGCGCGCGAGCAGATGAAGCGATCGTCCTCGCGGACCTCGATCGGCGCCGGCAGGTCCAGCGCCAGCAGCGCCTGCTCCAGTCCCCACTTGCCGCAGGCGGTGCGCACCACCCGGTCGAACGGGCGCGCCTCCAAGGCCCGGCGCAGCTCCCCGGCGATCGCGCCGGTGTTGTCCGGATCCTCCAGGTCGACGTAGCGGACGGCCAGGCCGCGGGCCCGCAGCCGCTCGGCGAACTGCCGCATGGCCGACCAGACCAGCACCAGCTTCTGCTTGTGATGCTTCCAGGCCGTGGCCTCGGCCCGGCTCTCGACCATCAGCACCACGTCACGGGCCGGATCGGCGCCGTCCAGGGCCGTCAGGGTCTCGGTCAGCTGGTCGCCCAGCACCAGGCGCAGGGCGCCCGCTCCCGGATCGGGCGCCGTCAAGCCGCCGGTCCTGGACTAGAGCCGGACGAACGGGGCCAGCAGGCGACCCAGCCGTCCGGGCAGGACGATCTGGCCGTCCAGGGCCGCGACGCACAGGCACGGCTCGGCCGAGACGACGCGCGGCTGATGGGTCACGGCCGCGTCGGCCTCCTCGAAGTCGCCGCGCTCGAACACCCCGTCCTCGGTGGCGTAGGCGCCGGTGATGACGCAGGTCAGCTCGACGCCGCCATGGGTGTGGCGCGGGGTCGATTGCCCCGGCGCGATGCGCAGCAGGATGACCCGGCAGTCGCCGTCGCGCGGTCCCAGCACGTCACGGACATGGACGCCCGGCCCAAGCCAGCGCCAGGGTCCCAGGTCGAACCCGCGCAAGGGCGCGGGCAGGTCAGGATCGCGCATCCCCGGCCGGCTGGCGGCGACAGGCGCTGGAACGGGCGCGTCCAGGCGGCCCAGCACGTCGTCCAGGGCGCTGGCCTCCAGCGGGCTGGGCGCCAGGTCGTCCAGGATCGCGCCGCCGACGGCCTGGCCCAGCTCGGCCCAGGCCCGCGTCTGGGGACGCAGCGCCAGGTGGGTGGCCACCACGACGGACTCCGGCGCGCTGAGGGTGCCGGCCGCGAAGGCCAGCAGCCGCTCCTCGCTGGGTTGGCGTCGCGCGCTCATGCCACACCTCCCGCGTCGCGTTCGATGAAGGCTCGCAGCTTCATCATGCCGAACCGGATGCGCGCCTTGACCGTGCCCAGCGGCACGCCCAGCGCTTCGGAAATCTGAGTGTGGGTCTGTTCCTGGAAGAACGCCATTTCAATTGCTACGGCTTGATCGGGATTGAGCGAGCGCATCGCGGCCCGGATGCGCTCGGCGTCCTGGGCGCCGCTCAGCACGGCGTCGGGTTGCGGCGGGTCCTCGGCGCCGAGGGTCAGGTCGTATTCGTACAGCGTGGCCGAACCGCGCCTCAGGCTGTCGATCCGCAGGTTGCGGGCGATCGTGAAGATCCAGGCCGCGGCCGAGGCGCGGCGCGGATCATACAGATGGGCCTTGCGCCACACCGCCAGCATCGCCTCCTGGGCCAGCTCCTCGGCGGCGGCCGGGGGCGAGCCGCTGCGGATCAGCAGGGTCTTCACGCGCGGGGCGTAGTGGCCGAACAGGGTGGCGAACGCGGCGCGATCCCGCGCCTCGGCGATGCGCGTAATCAGCGCGCCGCAGTCGCCCGGCGAAAGGCTCATCGGAGGATCACCGTGGCGTCGAGCCGGAGCGGGTCGAGTCGCATGCATGACCACTATACGGGCCCGGATCGCGAACGGATGACCTCAACGCGGCCCGGATCGTAAAAATCTGGATCCAGCGCCCCCTCCCCCTCCGCGCGCAACCCCGCTAAACCAGCGCCATGGTTTCGCCCGTCGCGTCCGACTCTGTGTCCCTCCCCGCCCCCGTCACCCGCTCGCGGGCGGGCAAGCGGCTGTCGATCGTCGCGCCCTGCTACAACGAGCAGGAGGTGCTGGACCTGTTCTTCGCCCGGATCGACGCAGCGCTGGCCCAGGTGGGCGTCGACTACGAGGTCGTCTGCGTCAACGACGGCAGCCGCGACCACACCCTGGCGGTGCTGCTGAAGCACCACCAGCGCGACCCGCGCATCAAGGTCATCAACCTGGCCCGCAACTTCGGCAAGGAGACCGCCCTGTCGGCGGGGCTGGACGCCGCGACCGGCGACATGGTCGTGCCGATCGACTGCGACCTGCAGGACCCGCCCGAGCTGATCGGCCGTTTCGTCGAGGCTTGGGAAAGGGGCGTGGACGTCGCCTACGGGGTCCGCGTCGACCGCAGCGCCGACAGCTTCATCAAACGGCTGACGGCCCAGGGCTTCTATCGCGCCTTCAACCGCATGTCGGACGTCGATCTGCCCTACAACGCCGGCGACTACCGGCTGATGGACCGCCGGGTGGTCGAGGTGCTACGCCAGCTGCCCGAGCGCAACCGGTTCATGAAGGGCCTGTTCGCCTGGGTCGGCTTCAGGCAGGAGGCCGTGCCCTACGCCCGCCCCGAGCGCGCGGCCGGGACCAGCTCGTTCCGCTACTGGAAACTGTGGAACTTCGCCCTGGACGGCATCACCTCGTTCAGCACCGCGCCCATCCGGGTATGGAGCTATGTCGGGCTGATCGCCGGCCTGCTGGCCGTGGGCGTGGCCGGACTGATCGTGCTGCGCACCCTGCTGTTCGGACGCGACGTGCCCGGCTATCCGTCGCTGATGGTGGTGATCCTGATGAGCTTCGGCCTGCAGATGCTGGCCATCGGCTCGCTGGGCGAATATGTGGCCCGCATCTATCAGGAGGTGAAGGGGCGACCGCTGTACGTGGTCATGGACCGCTATGGCTTCGACCCGCCGGGATCGGAGGCGTGAGCGCCCTGCTGACCCCGGCCCGGCGCGACTTCCTGGTCTCGGCCCTGCGATACGGCGTGGCGGGGGTGGCCAACACCCTGATCGGCCTCTCCATCATCCTGGCGCTGGACGTGGTCCTGCACGTCGATCCGCACATCGCCAACGCCGTCGGCTACGCCGTCGGGGTCTGCGTCAGCTTCGTGCTGAGCAAGCTGTTCGTGTTCAAGGCGCGCCGCGCCGCCCGGTCGGCCCCGCTGCGCTACGCCGTGGCGGTGGCGATCGCCTTCGCCCTGAACCAGGGCGTCCTGACCCTGGCCCATCGGGTCCTGCCGCCGGGGGCGCTGTTCGACGTGGCCGCCCAGGGCGCGGCCGTGGCCAGCTATACCGCCGTGCTCTTCCTGCTGAGCCACTTCTGGGTTTTCGCCCACCGACCGACGACTGACCGAGACGCCGCATGGACCGCCTGATCTACGATCGCATCCGCGAGCTGGAGACCGACCACTGGTGGTTCGTCGGCCGCCGCCAGATCCTGCGGCGCCTGCTGCGCCGCCTGACCCCGCCGGCCGGGGCGCGGATCCTGGAAGTCGGCTGCGGCGCCGGCGGCAACGTCCCGCTTCTGCGCGAGTTCGGCGCGGTCGCGGCGCTGGAGCCGGACGACGAGTCGCGCGCCTACGCCTCCGAGCGCCTGGGCCTGGCGATCGACACCGGCCTGCTGCCGGACGGCCTGCCCTATGCTCCCGAGAGCTTCGACCTGGTCTGCGCCTTCGACGTGGTGGAGCATGTCGACGACGACGCGGCCTCGGTGAAGGCCCTGGCGCGGCTGGTGAAGCCCGGCGGCGCGGTCCTGACCACCGTCCCGGCCTACCAGTGGATGTGGAGCCACCACGACGTGCTGCACCACCACAAGCGCCGCTATCGGCTGCCGGCCTATCGGGCGCTGTTCGAGGACGCCGGCCTCGAGGTCGAGATGGCCACCTATTTCAACACCCTGCTGTTCCCCGCCGCGGCGCTGCAGCGCACCGCCAAGCGCCTCCTCAAGAACGACAGCGCCGACGACGCCATGCCGCCGGCCTGGCTGAACAGGACCCTGGCGGGCATCTTCAGCCTGGAGGCCCCCTTGGCCAGCGGTCGCGGCCTGCCGTTCGGCCTATCGATCGCGGTGATCGCCCGCAAGGCCGGCTAGAGCGTCCAGCCCTAGCCGCCCCCCGGGATCTAGCGCAGCGCCGGCGTCGGGATGATCCGCATCGCCTCCAGGCCCGCGCCCAGGGCCCGGTCGTCGGCCCCCAGGCCCAGCTCGCGCGGGGTCTGCGGATCCTTGATGTCGAAGGTCACGCGCACGAACTCGCCCTTCAGCGCTTCCGGCGGCAGGGCCAGCAGGTAGTCGTGGCGGATGGCGTCCTGCCGGTTGAAGGTGAAGGTCTCCGGCGCGGCGCCGGGAGCCGAGACGGTGACGGTCCGCGTCGAGCCGTTTTGCGGCAGGAAGGCGAAGGCCGCGACCTGGATCGATGCGCTGGTCAGGGTGCGCTGGGCGGGCGCGATCGGCAGGTCGACGACCGCGCGCTTGCCGTTCGACCAGACGCCGCCCAGCTCGGGCAGGCCCCAGCCCTCGCGCAGATAGGGCACGCCCGCCCCGCCGGCCTTGAACAGCAGCGACGGGGGCTCGATGCAAGCGCCGACCACCACCACGACCAGGCCCAGCGGCGCGCCCGAACGGCAACCCGGCTTGTCATAGGCGTCGCCGGCCAGGGTGACGATGTAGGGCACGTCGCCCGGGCGGTCGGGCCGGCCATCGTGCATCAGGCTCAGCACGTTGCCGCCGTGCGGCGAGCGCAGCATGGCGATCGTGGCCATGTAGGTGGTGATCGGCGGCATGTCCGAGGCCGAGAACATCACCTGCTCGCCCTGCAGTCCGCGGGTCAGCCGGATCTCGCGCACGTCGCGCAGGACGGCGTTGACCTTGGGCACGTCGAACACGCTGGGACGCAGGAACAGGCACAGCATGACGACCAGCTGGGCCGCGAAGGCCGGCGCCGGTCCGACCGCACGCGCCCAGGCGGGCGGCTCGTTCAGGCTGTTCGAGCGCAGGCCCAGCACCGTCAGGCCCCACAGCGGGACGACGAAGGCCAGCAGGCTGAACACCCCGAAGCTGTGCTTCATCACCGCATAGGGCGAGCCGTCGTGGCGCAGCTCCCACATCGCGTACTGGGCCAGCATCGAAGCGGCCGCGGCGGCGCCGAAGGCCGCCAGCAGCACCGCCGCGGCGGTCGGCTTCTCGTCGGCCTCGACCGCGCCCGGCGCGCGCGTCAGCTCGACCACCAGGATCCAGGCCGACAGCAGCAGCAGCACGCCGGCGGCGGCGGCCAGCCCCTCCAGCGGCAGCTTCACGGCCAGGTTCAGGCTGCCGTTGTTGATGGCCATCCAGCGCATGCGCCAGAAGAACGGGCTGCCGACGACCCCGCCCAGGATGGCGAACAGGCCCAGCAGGCCGACCCAGTCGAAGCGGCGCCCATGGATCAGGTCCCGCAGCCAGGCCAGGCCCAGCATGGCCATCAGGGCGCCGGCCAGCTTCAGGGTCGGCACCAGGTGGAAACAGCCGGTCAGCAGCACGACGGCGGTCGCATAGACCACGAACAGCGGCCGCGAGCGCGGCAGCAGGACGCCGCCGCCGACCAGTCCCAGCACCGCGACGGCCTCGCCGACGATCTGCGGATAGAAGAAGTTGTCGATCAGCTCGCCGCCGAAGGCCGCCCGCACGACCAGCACGTCGACGACCATCAGGCCCGCGCAGACCGTCATGTAGCCCAGCGACACCCGTCGCGCCTGGTCGAACAGCGCCAGCCAGACGATCGCCGCCGAGGTCACGCCGACCAGCAGCAGCGCGTTCAGCTCGGGCCAGCCCAGGTTGGCCGCCAGGGCCGCCAGGCGGTGGCTGAGCTTGGGATAGATGGCCATCTCGGCCATGAACTCATGGCCCTGCGGCGGCACCAGGAAGGCGTTGCGCACCACCTCCATGACCTGCATGTGGTAGGAGCTGTCGACCGACTGCGACAGGATGCGGTTCCACGACAGCAGCGCGCCCAGCAGCAGACACCAGAGCGTCGCGCTGACGCCCCAGATCCATTTTCCCTTGGTTCCGGTCATAGTCTCGATTCCGTCGCACCCACCGCGGGCCGATTACTATCAGCAAAGCTGGGAGGTGGAAGCCCGCCATAGCGCAGCCGCACGTTGCGGACGACGCGCGCGCCGCCCACATGCCGGTCATGAGCGAAGGCCAAGCCACCCTGATCCTGATCGGCGTCGCCGTGCTGCTGATCCCGCTGGGCGTCTGGATCATCCGGGCGGCCAAGCGCTCGCGACTGGCCTTCGCCCCGCTGGTCGGGGTGCTGATGCTGCTGGGCGCCTTCTACCCGCCCGATCCGCCGCCCCCGCCGCCGGCTGAAAGCGTGGCGGAGAACGAGGACGACGAGCTGAAGGATCCGACCTGAAGCCATCGCCTAAAAATTATATCTGTAATTAGATTATACTTGTAATTTCCAGAGACGCCGCCAAGCTCGCCGCGAGAACAGCGAGGAGAGTCGCGATGGCGGTGCGGGATTTCGGGACGCGGAAGACGCAGCGGCGGTGGACGCCGCTGCTGATCTCGGCGGTCGCCGTGGCCGGAACCCTGGGGGCCATGCTGTTCACCGGCGTCGATCTGGCGCGGTTCGAGCGCGAGAACGCCTTCCTGCCCTCGCCCTCCCCCGTGCAGCTGGCCCGCGACCGCCCCCAGGCCCTGGCCCGGTGGCGGATCGTCCGCGCGAACCTGGAGGCCCGGCTGGACCAGGCAAGCCCGCTGGAGCTGGGCGCGGTGTGGTCCACCCGCGCCGGCCAGATCTGCGGCCTGGTCAACGGCCGCGGCAGCTTCGGCGGCCTGACCGCCATGACCCGCTTCTACACGGTCGACCAACGGCCGGTCTTCCACCAGGACACCGAGCACGTCGGCTTCCAGAGAGCCTGGTTCCAGTGCCAGCGCGACCAGTACGTGATGCTGCACGCCGGCACGATGGAGCCGGGCTTCTGCGGCACGGCGCTGGGGCGGCGGCGCTGCTACAACGTGAAGAACGGCGTGCCGACGGCGCCACCGGGGTAATCATGGACCTATCAGGCAACTCTACCATAAGCTTGCCATTGCCATTATATACAATCTATAGTTGTGTGGCTAAGGCAACGGTCGCAGGCAATGAACTGGGAAGTCCGGCAGACACCCGTCTTCGAGGCATGGCTGAATGGACTGAAGGACGCCGCCTCACGCGCCATCATAGTCCGGCGTATCGAGCGGGTCGCCGCTGGCAATTTCGGCGACGTCCGGCCGGTGGGCGACGGCGTCAGCGAACTCCGCATCGACCACGGTCCAGGCTTCCGCGTCTATTTCGTCCGGCGCGGGGAGATGCTGATTGTGCTACTCTGTGGCGGCGACAAGTCTTCCCAGACGCGTGACATCGTCCGCGCTCGCGCCCTCGCGCAGGAGGTTTGAGTTGGAAACACGACCTTTCGATCCGGCGGAGTATCTCGATAGCGAGGACGCTATAGCCGCTTACTTGGCCGACGCGCGAGAAGAGGGCTCAGCAGCGTACTCGAAGGCGGTTGAGATAGTCGCACGTGCGAGAACCTATACAAAAGGCGCTCGAATCAGCCCACGTTCCCAATATGTTCCCATGGAGGCTAAGATGGCCAAGAACACGGGTGACGGGTATCGGCGTGGTGCGGTGACGGGCCGCACGCAGTTCCAGCACGACAACGGCGACTGGCAGAAACGCGATGAGCGGACAGGTCAGTTTATGGAGCGCAAGTCAAGCGAAGGCCCCTTTAAGGGCGTCGCCAAGGAACCCGACGGCCGAGACACCGATAATAGCTGACCGACAAATCGCCGCGACAGCGGCCAGCTGTCGCGGCGGTCTTGGTCCTTGCCCTCTCACCGGCCCCGGCTTTCGCAGAGACCATCCTCTCCCACGCGGGGAGAGGCTTCCGTCTACTCCGCCGCGTAGCTCTGCAGCGGGCGCACGTCCAGGGCCTCGTCGGGGGCGCCGGCGATGGCTTGGGCCGCGGCCAGGGCGCCGGCCGAGGTGGTGTAGTACGGCACCTTCATCATCAGGGCCGTGCGGCGGATCTCAAAGCTGTCCTCCAGCGCCTGCTTGCCCTCGGTGGTGTTGAACACCAGCTGGACGCCGCCGTTCTTCATCACGTCGACGATGTGCGGACGGCCTTCCAGGACCTTCTTCACGTGCTCGACCTGGATGCCCTGGGTCGCCAGATAGGCGCGGGTGCCCTCGGTCGACAGCACGGTGAAGCCGGCCTGCTGCAGCAGGCGGACCGGTTCGACGATCCAGGGCTTGTCGCTTTCCTTGACCGAGACGAAGGCCGCGCCCTTGCGGGGCAGCTTCACGCCGCCGCCCAGCTGGCTCTTGGCGAAGGCGCGGGCGAAGGCCGGCCCCATGGTCTCTTCGCCGTCACGCTGCCAGTCCAGGCCCATGACCTCGCCGGTCGAGCGCATTTCCGGGCCCAGCACCGTGTCGACGCCGGCGAAGCGGGCGAACGGGAAGACGGCTTCCTTGACCGCGATGTGGTCGTAGGGGACGTCCTTCAGGCCGAAGCTCTTCAGGGGCTCGCCGGCCATGACCTTGGCGGCGATGGCGGCGACCGGCTGGCCGATGGTCTTGGCCACGAACGGCACGGTGCGCGAGGCGCGCGGGTTCACTTCCAGCACGTAGATGCGCGGGCTGTCGCCGTGCGGCTCCTCGATGGCGAACTGCACGTTCATCAGGCCACGGACGTTCAGAGCCAGAGCCATCTGCACCGTCTGGCGCTTCAGCTCCTCGATGGTCTCGGCCTTCAGCGAGAAGGGCGGCATCGAGCAGGCGCTGTCGCCCGAGTGGACGCCGGCTTCCTCGATGTGCTCCAGCACGCCGGCCACGAACACGTCCTTGCCGTCGCACAGGGCGTCGACGTCGACCTCGGTGGCGCGGCTCAGATAGTGGTCCAGCAGGATCGGGTGCTCGAACGAGATCTCGCCGGCGTTGGCGATGTAGCGTTCCAGGTGATCGTGGTCGCGGATGATCTCCATGCCCCGGCCGCCCAGCACATAGGACGGGCGCATCACGAACGGGAAGCCGATCTTCTCGCCTTCGGCCCGGGCCTCTTCCCAGGTGCGGGCGATGGCGTTTTCCGGCTGGGCGATATTCAGGCCGTTCAGCAGCTGCTGGAAGCGCTCGCGGTCCTCGGCCAGGTCGATGGCGTCGGGGCTGGTCCCCAGGATCGGAATGCCGGCCTCTTCCAGGGCGTGGGCCAGCTTCAGCGGGGTCTGGCCGCCGAACTGGACGATGACGCCGGCCAGCTGGCCCTTGCTCATCTCGACATGCAGCAGCTCCAGCACGTCCTCGGCCGTCAGCGGCTCGAAGTACAGGCGGTCGGAGGTGTCGTAGTCGGTCGAGACGGTCTCGGGGTTGCAGTTGACCATGATCGACTCCACCCCGATCTGGTCCAGGGCGAAGGCCGCGTGGCAGCAGCAGTAGTCGAACTCGATGCCCTGGCCGATCCGGTTGGGGCCCCCGCCCAGGATCACCGCCTTCTTGCGGTCGGAGGGCTGGCTCTCGCATTCGGGGACCTGGCCCAGGGCGCCCGTCTCGTAGGTCGAGTACATGTAGGGCGTCGAGGCCAGGAACTCGCCGGCGCAGCTGTCGATGCGCTTGAAGACCGGGCGGACATGCAATTCCTGGCGCAGGGCGCGCACGGCGCCTTCGTTGGAGCCGGTCAGCTGGGCCAGGCGCTTGTCCGAGAAGCCTTGCGCCTTCAGGGCGCGGAAGCCGGCCGCGTCCTTGGGCAGGCCGCCGGCCTTGACCCAGCCTTCCTGGCGGACGATCTCGGCGATCTGGCGCAGGAACCACGGCTCGTACGAGCAGGCGGCGTTGACCTCTTCGACCGTCAGGCCGTGGCGGAAGGCCTGGGCGATGACGCGCAGGCGGTCGGGGGTCGGCGTGCCCAGGGCGCGGATCACCGCGGCCTTGCCGGTGTCCGGATCGTCGGCGCCGTCGATCAGCACTTCGTCGAAGCCCGACAGGCCGGTCTCCAGGCCGCGCAGGGCCTTCTGGACGCTTTCCTTGAAGGTGCGGCCGATGGCCATGACCTCGCCGACCGACTTCATGGCCGTGGTCAGCAGGGGCTCCGAGCCCGGATACTTCTCGAAGGCGAAGCGCGGGATCTTGGTGACGACGTAGTCGATGCTGGGCTCGAACGAGGCCGGGGTCGCGCCGCCGGTGATGTCGTTCTTCAGCTCATCGAGCGTGTAGCCAACGGCCAGGCGGGCGGCGACCTTGGCGATCGGGAAGCCGGTGGCCTTCGACGCCAGGGCCGACGAGCGCGACACCCGCGGGTTCATCTCGATGACGACCATGCGGCCGTCGGCCGGGTTCAGGGCGAACTGGACGTTCGAGCCGCCGGTCTCGACGCCGATCTCGCGCAGCACGGCGATCGAGGCCGCGCGCATCCACTGGTATTCCTTGTCCGTCAGGGTCAGGGCCGGGGCGACGGTGATCGAGTCGCCGGTGTGCACGCCCATCGGGTCGATGTTCTCGATCGAGCAGACGATGATGCAGTTGTCCGCCTTGTCGCGGACGACCTCCATCTCGTATTCCTTCCAGCCCAGGACGCTCTCCTCGACCAGCACCTCGGTGGTCGGCGAGAGGTCGAGGCCGCGCTCGACGATCTCCTTGAACTCCTCGACATTGTAGGCGATGCCGCCGCCGGTGCCGGCCAGGGTGAAGGACGGGCGGATGATCGCCGGCAGGCCGACGAACTCCAGGCCTTCCATGGCCTCGTCCAGGGTGTGGCAGGCGCGCGAGCGGGGCGATTCCAGGCCCAGCTTGTCCATGGCGTCGCGGAACTTCTGGCGGTCCTCGGCCTTGTCGATGACCTCGGCCTTGGCGCCGATCATCTCGACGCCGAACTTCTTCAGCACGCCCTGCTCTTCCAGAGCCAGGGCGGTGTTCAGCGCGGTCTGGCCGCCCATGGTCGGCAGCAGCGCGTCGGGGCGCTCCTTTTCGATGATCTTGGCGACCATCTCGGGCGTGATCGGCTCGATATAGGTCGCGTCGGCCACGTCCGGATCGGTCATGATCGTGGCGGGGTTCGAGTTGACCAGGATGATGCGGTAGCCCTCGGCGCGCAGCGCCTTGCAGGCCTGGACGCCCGAATAGTCGAACTCGCAGGCCTGACCGATGACGATCGGGCCGGCGCCGATGATCAGGATCGAGGAGAGGTCTGTTCTTTTGGGCATCGTAAACTCGCGCGCAGAGACACGGTCGCGCACAACCGCGCGCCCGCTGCCGACCATCTTGCAGGTTAAGCCGCCCGTTTAGAGACGGAGTCGGTTCGGCGCAACCCCGCATCTTGTGAAGGGGTTAACGGCGCTTCCGGGTGAATGGAAATCTCCGTAAAGCTCCACCTTGACGCGCGTCGCCTGCTCCGCGTGTATGCGAGCGCGCCGTGGAGAGCCAATGAGCAACAACCTCAATCTGACTGGCGTCTGGCAGGGGCTCTATTCCTATCCCCAAGCCCTGGCGCCCGTCGCGTTCACCGCCACCGTGCTGGATAGCGGGTGGCTCAGCGGCTCGATCCACGAGATCGCCATGGGCGAGGACAATGTTCCCGTCCAGGTATTCGCCACCATCCTGGGCCGTCGCGAGGGCTGGGCGGTCGAGTTCGACAAGACATATGACGGCCAGAAGGGCTGGTCGCACGCGGTCGGCTATGCGGGGGCCCTGAACGAGGACGCGACCGAGATCCAAGGCCGTTGGTCGATCCCCGGCGTCTGGTCTGGAAAGTTCCTGATGATCCGTCCCGAAGGCGCTCGGGCCGGCCAATTGCGCCAGGCGTTCGAGACGGTCTAGGGCGCGCTCTTCGGCGAACGCCGGTTGACAGGTCCGCAATCTCAATTTAACAATATCATTAAATAACACATTCGTTAAATAGATGACCGATCCCCTCTCCGTCACCTTCCAGGCCCTGGCCGATCCGACGCGCCGCGCCATCCTGGCGCGGCTGGCGTCCGGCGAAGCCACGGTCAACGAGCTGGCCCAGCCGTTCGACATCAGCCTGCCCGCCGTCTCGCGCCACCTGAAGGTGCTGGAAGGCGCGGGCCTGATCAGCCGTTCGCGCGAGGCCCAGGCCCGGCCCTGCAAGCTCGAGCCAGAGGCGCTGAAGCGGGCCTACGGCTGGATCGACCACTACCGCCGCTTCTGGGACGCCAGCTTCGACCGCATGGCCGACTACCTGGCCGAGCTGCAGGCGGCCGAGACCCAAGAGACTCAGGACCGCGAGGATCCCAAGGCATGACCGACACCACCGTCATCCAGGACGACGAGCTGCTGATCGAGCGCATCTTCGACGCGCCCCGCGATCTGGTCTTCCGCGTCTGGACCAGGCCCGAGCACCTGATGAAATGGTGGGGCCCCAAGAGCTTCGAGCCGATCGGGATCGAGCAGGATTTCCGCGTCGGCGGGACCTATCGCTACGGCATGAGGAGCGAGGAAGGCCGCGAGGTCTGGAAGTCGGGCGTCTACCAGGAGATCGTCCCGAACGAACGCATCGTCATGACCTTCAAGTGGGAGGACGGCGCCTGGGACGTCGACAACCTGGTCACCGTCACCTTCACGCCGATGGCCAGCGGCCGGACCCTGTTCCGCTTCCACCAGGCCCCGTTCAAGACGATCGAGGCCCGCGACTCCCACACCGGCGGCTGGAACAGCCTGCTCGACAAGCTCACCGCCTATCTGGAGACCGTCCGATGAACGCGATCGTATCCGCCTTCGCCTGGGTTCCCGACTTCGCCAAGGGTCACGTGCGCGACCTGCGGGTGCGCTGGGCCCATGAGGAGGCCGGCCTGCCCTACGCCACGCGCAAGCTGGCCGTCGGCGACAACGCCGGCGCCTATCGCGACCAGCAGCCGTTCGGTCAGGTGCCGGCCTATAGCGACGGCGAGATCGAGATGTTCGAAAGCGGCGCGATCGTGCTGCACATCGCCGAACAGTCCGAGGCCCTGATGCCGCGCGACGCCGCCGGCCGGGCGCGGGTCCTGACCTGGATGTTCTGCGCCCTCAACACCATGGAGATCCCGATCGGGACCCTGGCCGACATCGACGTCTTCAACGCCGGCGCGGACTGGACCCGGGAGCGTCGCCCCGCGGTCGAGGCCTGGGTGCGCAAGCGCCTGGCCGAGCTGGCCGTCCGCCTGGGCGACAATCCCTATCTGGACGGCGACCGCTTCACGGCCGGCGACCTGCTGATGACCGACGTGCTGCGCAACGCGCCCTCGGCCCTGCTGGCCGAGCAGCCGAAGCTGGCGGCCTATGTCGAGCGCTGCATGGCCCGGCCGGCCTTCCAGAAGGCCCTGGCCGCTCAGATGGCCGACTTCACCGGTTCGCCGCCGCCGGGATGGGCCTGATCTCGGCCGCCGGGTCTGCGGGCGAAACCCAGGCCGCGCCCGACTTGCCCAGGGCGTAGCCCAGGTCGAACAGCGCCCGCCGGCTGCCCGCCGCGAAGTCCAGGCCCGAGAAGTCGCCCTTGGCGTCGTCGGGAATGGCCGTGTAGCGGAACACACCGCCGTTGCGTCGCGTGAAGGCGGCGTTGGCGGTCAGGTGGGTGCGCATCTGGGCCTTGTTCATGGCGATCCACGAGCGCCCCACGATCGACAGGGCGTCGCCCTTGGTGAAGCCGAAGCCGCCGTCGATCTGGCCGTTGACGATGACCCGCACCTCGCCGGGGCCGGTCTTGTCCCGCCCCGGCAGGATCGACAGCAGCAAGGTCTCGGGAGCCACGAAGAATGGCGTCGTGACACTGCCGTCGACATGCATCTCCGACAGCTTGCGGCGCGGGCCCTCCACCTCGATCAGGCTGGGCGGGAAGACGCCGGGAATGCTGGCCGAGGCCACCAGCACCTGGCGGAACAGCTTCAGCGCCACGTCGTCGCCGCGCGAGGCGATGGCGCCCATGTCCCAGATCATCGTCTGCTCGGTGTCGAGATTGGTGGTGGCGATCATCAGCCGCCGCCCCTTGGCGTGCTCGACCGCCACGGCGTAGAGCATCGGCTGGTCGACATACTTGGCCACCAGGTCGCGCAGGGCGTGATTGCGGAAGATGCTGGGCGCGAAGAACAGGTCCAGGCCGCGCTTCTGCAGGATCCGGTCGGCCGCGTCGCTAGTGTAGGCCTCGGTCAGCCGCCGGTCCCAGTCCTTGCCCAGATAGGCGAAGGGCGCGGTCAGGGCGCCGGTCGAGACGCCGGTGACGATGTCGAACTCGGGACGGTCGCCGGCCTCGGACCAGCCGACCAGCACCCCGGCCCCATAGGCGCCGTTCGAGCCGCCGCCCGAGATCGCCAGCACATTGACCTTGCGGCCCGCCGTATGGGCGTGGACGCTTTCGGCGAACTTCAGGCTGGCCTGCGGATCGGCGGCGCTGAAGCGCACGTCCGACAGGCCCTCCGGCGCGACCGAGCCCAGGTCGGCGGCGGTGAACGCCTCGCGCGGCAGGGTCCCGCAGGCGGCCAGGGCAAGCCCGATCACGAGCGTCAGGGCCAGGGCGGCGAAGGCGCGAAGGCCGCGCATCGGAAACGTCTCCATGGGTTCGTCCGGATGAATAGCGGGGATGATCCGTAACGCCCAAACGAAAACAGGCCAGCGCAAGCGCTGGCCTGTCGTCTTGGAATCCGTCGGTTCGCTGCTCGGCTTAGGCCGCTTGCAGCTGGCCGGCCGAGGTCTTGCCGCTGCGGCGGTCTTGTTCCAGCTCGAACGAGATCTTCTGACCTTCGTTCAGCGAGCCGAGGCCCGCGCGCTCGACGGCCGAGATATGGACGAAAACGTCCGCGCCGCCGTTGTCGGGCTGGATGAAGCCGAAGCCCTTGGTGGCGTTGAACCACTTCACGGTGCCGGTAGCCATGTTCAGTATCCTTGTAGGCCTGCACGTCTTGCTTGAAGACATGCTTATTCGCCGCCGGAACGCCCGGTGCGACGATCAAATTTCGTTGGAAGTTCGGAAGGCGCGTCCGGCGCTCCACTGCGGGAGCAAGGAATAGCAGGCCGATCGGCAGCGAATTCGATGCCCTATAAGTCGCGAATTTATTTTGAAAGGCAAGGGAATAAATTCCGAACTACTTTTCATGGACGCCGGACCTGGAGCTGCACTTCGAACGTTGCCTTGTCGGACGATGACCTTCGCCCGACAGCCTTGGAGTTCCGGCATGACCTTGATCGAGAAGATCCCCGCGCTCAGCGACGGCGAGTTGAAGCTCCTGCTCTCCAACGCCCGCCGCCTGGACATCACCGGCACGCCGGACCAGCGCCGCCAGGTCGCCGAAGTGATCACCCCGCTGGAGCGCGAGGCCTCGCGCCGGCGCGCGGCGCGCTCGGTTCAGTCCCTCAGCCCAAAATCGATCTTGCGGGAGTCGTAATTGCAATTCATTCTCAGGAACATCATCGCGAAGGAGACGACGATGGTTCTGCGGATGACGGGCGTCGCCCTGCTGGCCTCGATGATGCGCGCCGGGCGCGAGGACGAGGACCGCCGCCCGGCCGACCCGGCCTGGCTGCTGGACGGCGCCGCCGAGCCCGAAATGGCCGAGGCGCTGGAGCGGCTGGCGGCGAACGACGCGTACTGAGGCTCGCCCGCGATGCGGGGAGCATCTATTTCGCGAACGGCCACACCCAGGCGATCACCCAGGGCGCGATCAGCAGGATCAGCGCCGTCAGCGGCGCGCCCAGCCGGGCGTAGTCGCCGAACCGGTACCCGCCCGGCCCCAGCACCAGGGTGTTGCACTGGTGGCCGACCGGGGTCAGGAAATCGCAGCCGGCGCCGACCGCCACGGCCATCAGGAACGGATCGGGCGACAGGCCCAGCCGCTGGGCCAGGCCCATGCCGATCGGGGCGGCGATCAGCACTGTGGCGGCGTTGTTCAGGAACGGCGTCGCGGCCATGGCCACGGCCATCATCGCCGTCAGGGTGGCGATCGGCGGCAGGCCGTGAAAGGCGCCCGACAGCCAGCCGGCGATCAGGTCGGCGCCGCCGGTCTTCTCGATGGTGTCGCTGACCGGGATCAGGGCCGCGACCAGCACCAGCACCGGGGCCTCCAGGGCCGCATAGGCCTCGCGCATGCGCAGCGCGCCGCTGGCTGTCACCAGCACCGCCGCGCCGAAGAATCCGGCCGCCACCGGGATCACGCCGGTGGCCACCAGGACCATGGCCGCCACCAGGATCGCGGCCGGCAGCACCGCGTGCCGCACCCCGCCCAGCCGCACCTCGCGCTCGGCCAGCGGCAGCAGACCCAGAGCTTGGAGCGCGCCGGGCAGCGACTGCTCGGCTCCCTGTAGAACGATGATGTCGCCGGCCCGCAAGCGGATGGTCGCCAGCCGTCCGGCCATGCGGTGGCCGCTGCGCGAGACGCCCAGCAGGTTGACGCCATGGGTGTCGCTGAGGGTGACGCTGCGGGCCGACTGGCCGATCAGGTCGCTTTCGCCGCCGATCACCGCCTCGACCACCCGGACCTCCTCGGTCGGCTCGTTCATGGCCACCGGCCGGTCGGCGTCGCGCAGCCGCAGCTTGGCGGCGACGATCAGCTGGTTCAGCTCCTGCTGCTCGCCCTCCAGAAGCAGGACGTCGCCAGGCTGGATCTTGAGATTGGCGTGCGGCGCCTCGATGCGCTTGCGGCCGCGCAGAATGGCCACGACCGAGACCGCGCCGTCGGCCGCCTTCTTCAGCGCCCCCACCCGCCCCTGGTCGAAGCTCCAGTCGTCGGGGACCTCGACCTCGGTGACATAGGCCTGGGCCGCCAGGGCCGCGTCGACATCGATGGCCGCCTGGCGCTCGCGCGGCAGCAGGCGATAGGCGAAGGCCAGGTAGGTCACGGCGATCACCGTCAGTACGCCGCCGACCGGGAAGAAGTCGAACATCCGGAACGGCTGGCCCAGAGTCTCCTGGCGCACCTCCGAGACAATGATGTTGGGCGAGGTGCCGACCAGCACGGCCAGACCGCCGACCAGCGAACCGAAGCTCATCGGCATCAGCAGGCGGCCGGGCGGCACGCCGGTGCGGCGGGCGATCTGCAGGGCGCTGGGCATCATCAGGGCCAGGGCCCCGACGTTCTTGGTGGCCATCGACAGCACGGCCGTCGTCCCGGCCAGCACCGGGACCTGGGTGCGCTCGTCCTTCAGCCGCGGCAGCAGCGGGGCCATCAGCAGGTCGACGACGCCCGACCGCGCGACGGCGGCGGACAGCACCAGGGCGCTGGCGATGATGATGACGATGTCGTTGGAAAAGCCGTCGAAGGCCGCCTTCACCGGGATCAGGCCCAGCGCCATCCCCGCGGCCATGGCCGCCAGGGCGATCAGGTCATAGCGCCACCGCCCCCAGACGAAGGCGGCGATGGTGGTCGCGATCAGGCCGAAGGCGAGGCCCTGGTGCAATGTCACGTGGTTCCCCCGAAGAAGCTGCGCCTCGGGAAACGTTCACGGACGGAATCTGCTCCCCTTCTGCGGGAGCCGTCACGACGTGAGTGAGGGGCAATGCGGCCCGGGCCGAGCTGCCCCTCTCCGGCCCGCCGGGCCGCCTCCGCGGCGTCGCGGGGCGGAGAGATCGACTAGCCCAGCGCCTTG
>CBIHOB010000019.1:0-66424 GCA_966211605.1 uncultured Caulobacter sp. | reverse complement strand
GCCGACCCGGCCGCCGGAGCGAACCGGGGGCGGTTTTGTTTGGGCTACTTCACGATCCCGTCGACCGTCTGCCGCGTGACGGCGTGATAAAGCGGCCGGGTCTTGGCGTAGAGCGCCTTGGCGATCGGCTGGCCCCAGTCGCCCTGGGCCATCAGGTCCTTGAACAGCGGCGCGACGAACTTGCGGCGGCCCTGTTCGGTCAGGAAGGCTTCCAGCGACGGGACGGCCGGCGGATAGCGGTTGGCGACGGCCAGTTCCAGCCAGGCGAAGCGGATCTCGCTGTTGCCTTGAGCATCCAGCCCGAAGGCCTTGTCCAGCGTGTCCAGCCGCTCCTTCGACAGCGCGCGCGGCAGGCTGGCGATGAAGCGGGTGCGCTCGGGCGTGCTCCAGGCCTTCCACTTGGCCACCGGCGCCGGACCGCCCTTGGCGTAATCGGCGGCCAGGGTGTCGACGGCGGGGAAGGCGGCCGACTTCACGTGCACGGCGTTGCCCGGCAGGCCGACCTCATAGACCCACTTGTCGATGCCGATGGCGGCTTCCAGCTTGGGGTCGCCCTTGATCAGGTTCGCGCGCAGGTCGGCGACGAAGCCGGCGGTGGTCTGGCTCTGGAAGGCGTGGCGGGCGAAATAGCTCTTGAGATAGGCGTCCCAGCGCGGCCGGCCGACGGCCTTCTCGATGGTGCGCAGGAAGGTCGCGCCCTTCTGGTAGGCGATGTCGGTCATGCCGTCGTCGGGATCGCGCCCGGTCAAATCGAGGTGCAGGCGAGTGTCGGCGCCGGTCGGGCCGCCGGCGTCCTGGATGGCGGCCTGCAGGTCGCTCCAGCCCAGATCGGCCAGCATGTCGGCGCGCGGCTTGCCGTACAGCGTCTCCATGATCCGGTTCTCGAAATAGTCGGTGAAGCCCTCGTTCAGCCAGAAGTCCGACCAGGTGGCGTTGTTGACCAGGTTGCCCGACCACGAGTGGGCCAGTTCGTGCGCCACCAGGCTGACCAGCGAGCGGTCGCCGGCGATGATGGTCGGGGTGGCGAAGGTCAGGCGCGGGTTCTCCATGCCGCCGAACGGAAACGACGGCGGCAGCACCAGCAGGTCGTAGCGGCCCCAGGCATAGGGGCCATAGAGGCTCTCGGCGGCGGCGACCATCTTCTCGACGTCGACCAGCTCCCAGGCCGTCTTCTTCATCACCGAAGGCTCGGTATAGACGCCGGTCCGCTTGCCCAGCGGCGTGAAGGAGAGGTCGCCGATCGCGATGGCGATCAGGTACGAGGCGACCGGCTTGTCCATCTTGAAGCGATAGGCGCGCGAGCCATCCGGCAGCGGTTCGCCGTCTGGCGTCAGCATGCGGGCGCTCATCACGGCCTTCAGGCCTTTGGGCGCGACGATGCGGGCGGTCCAGGTCTGGCGGACGCCCGGGCTGTCCTGGGTGGGGATCCAGCTGCGGTTCAGGATCGCCTCGCCCTGGCTGAACAGGTACGTGCTTTTCTTGCCGGCGGTCTGGGCGGGCGTCAGCCATTGCAGCGCCGCGCCGTCGGGGGCGCTGTCGTAAGCGACGACGATGCGGCGGGCGCCCCCATTTTCGCTTTTGGGGAGGGTCACGGTCAGCGGCGCGCCCAGGATCGGATCGACCTTGCCCAAAGTCCACGGCAGGGCCTTGCCCTTGGCGTCGGTGACGCCGTGGATCACCAGCCCCTTGGTGTCCAGCACCACCTCTTTCGCGTCCGGCGCGGCGGCGATGTCCAGCGCGGCCTTGCCCTTCATCTGCCGGGCCTTGAAGTCGGCGGTCAGGTCCAGGTCGACGTGCGTCACCCGCGCGATCAGCGGCTGGGCGTACGAGTGGACGTCGCGCGCTTCCGGCGTCTTCAGGATTGCGGGCAAGGGCGGCGGCGCGGTCTGGGCCAGCACGGGCGCGGCGGCGCCGCACAGCAGGAGCGACAGCAGGACGGCGCGGGCTTTCAAGGTCATGGATCTTCCCTGTGCGAGGGAACGTCTATGCGCCCGCCCTGGGTCAGGCGTCCACCTCCTCGTAAGTCGCCGCGTAGTCGACCGGGAAGTTCACGGAGCGGGCGATGAAGCACACCTTGTGGATCTCGTGATGGATGGCGTCGGCCTTGGCCAGGTCGGCGCTGCGCTGGACCAGGATGTGCGGCTTCAGGGTGGCGCGCAGGAAGCGGCCGGCGCCGTCGGGCGTGCTCTCGCCGACGCCGATCGGCTGGTCGCGATAGCCCTTCACGACGATCCCCGCGGCCGAGGCCAGGTGCAGGTACCACAGCATGTGGCAGGCGCTGAGCGACGACAGCAGCAGGTCCTCCGGATTGTGCAGCGTCGGATCGCCGCCCAGCAGCGGATCGTTTGAGCAGTTCACGACCGGCTTGCCGGGCGTCGCGATGTTCCAGGTGCGGTCATAGCCGCGATAGGTCCGCGTGCCGTCGCCACGGTCGCCGGTCCATTCGATCAGACAGGTGTAGTCGTGCGGCTTGGCCATGTAGCGCTCCCCAATCATCTCTCTTCCGGAGGGACACCCTTCAGCCGCGCGGTCATGGCGGCGATCTCGTCCCGGCTCCAGCGCGTGTACTTGCGGACGCTGCCGGCCGGATGGAAGCCCAGGCCGAGTGAAATATGCGGATGGCGATAGGCCTTGCGCGGCCGTATCGGGCGCGGAGCCAGCCCACCGCCGCAGGTCGGGCAGACGTTCTGGAGCACGCTGTCCGCACAGGCGGCGCAATAGGTGCACTCGTAGCTGCAGATGCGGACGTTCGCAGCGTCCGGCGGCAGGTCGATGTCGCACAGTTCGCAGTTGGGGCGGAGCTCGAGCATGCAAATCCCTGGCGGTGATCCCGCCCGCTAACGCGAACGGCCGCCAGAGGAAATGACAGGGTTCCCTCGATTTCAGCCGTAGATGATCGAGATCGTCTCGGCCACGCAGGCAGGGCGATCCTCGCCTTCGATCTCGATCGTGCACTCGTTCTTCAACTGCAGGCCGCCGGCCTTGGGCTCGACGCTGACCAGCTTCTGGCGCATGCGCACCCGCTTGCCGACCCGGACCATGCCGGTGAAGCGGACCTTGTCGCAGCCGTAGTTGATGCCGCGCGTCACGCCGGTGATGCGCAGTATGCCCGCGCCCAGCATCGGGATCAGCGACAGGGTGAGGAAGCCGTGGGCGATCGGGCCGCCGATCTCCTTTGTCGCGCGCTCGACGTCGACATGGATCCACTGGTGGTCGCCCGTGGCCTCGGCGAACAGGTTGACGCGCTCCTGGGTGATCTCGACCCAGTCGGACACCCCGATCTCCTGGCCCGCCAGGCTGGCGATGTCGGCGTAGGCGACTTCCTTCATGACGTTATTCTCCCTCGAACAGTTGTTCGAATAGAGACCAGCCCGCGCCGCGCGGGTCAACCGGAGAAGGTCGAAACCACCAGCCAGACATTGGCCGCCGAGATCACCACGAACAGGAACCAGGCGACGATCCTGGTCGCCCAGCCGTTGGCGAACGGCCCCATCAGCGCCTTGTCGTCGGTGAAGCGCAGCAGCGGCCAGATGGCGAACGGCAGCTGGGCCGAGAGCACCACCTGGGTCAGCACCAGAAGCTTGCCAACCGAATGTTCTCCCAGGGTCAGCACCCCGATCAGGGCCGGAACGATGGCCAGGCCGCGGGTGATCAGCCGCCGCTGCCAGCAGGGAATCTTCAGGTTCAGGAAGCCCTCAAGGATCACCTGGCCGGCGATGGTGCCGGTGAAGGTCGAGCTTTGGCCCGAGGCGAACAGGGCGATGGCGAACAGCACGCCGGCCAGCACCCCGCCGGTGACCGGGGCCAGAAGCTGATGGGCCTCCTCGATGCCGGCGACTTCGGTCAGGCCCGAGCGGTGGAAGGCCGAGGCCGCCAGGATCAGGATGGCGGCGTTGATCAGCAGGGCCAGCAATAGCGACACCACCGTGTCGATCGTCGACAGCCGGATGGCGCTCCGCTTGCCCGGTTCGTCGGCCGGCGTCAGCCGCGTCTGCACGATCGACGAGTGCAGATAAAGGTTATGCGGCATGATCGTCGCACCCAGGATGCCGATGGCCAGATAGAGGGCGTTGCCCTGCTGCAGGGCGCTCAGCGACGGGACCAGGCCGCGCGCCACGGCATGGGCGTCCGGCGGGGCCAGGATCAATTGAACCAGGAAGCAGACACCGACCGTCGAGATCAGGCCCAGGATGATCGCTTCCAGCTGCCGGAAACCCTTGCCCTTCAGGCCCAGCACGATGACCGTGTCCAGCGCCGTCAGCAGCACGCCAGCCCATAGCGGCACGCCCAGCAGCAGCTTGAAGGCCAGGGCGCTGCCCAGCACCTCGGCGATGTCGCAGGCGATGATGGCCAGCTCGGCCAACAGCCACTGGACCTTGACCGTCCGAGGTCCGAACCGCTCGCGCGACAGGCGGGCCAGGTCCTTGCCGGTGACCAGGCCCAGGCGCATGGACAGGGTCTGCAGCACGATCGCCGCCAGGCTGGACAGCACCACCACGAACAGCAGGCTGGTCCCGTAGCGCGACCCGGCCTCGATGTCGGTCGCCCAGTTGCCGGGGTCCATGTAGCCGACGCTGACCAGCAGGCCCGGCCCCGCCACCCGCAGCATCCGCTTCCAGGCCGGCAGGCCGTCCGGCACGGTGACCGCGCCGCGCACCTCCGACGGACAGAACGGCGCGGTGGCGGTCTTTGGAAGCGAGAAACGGGGCAGGCGGTCGAGCAGGGCGGCGAACATGCGGCCTAGTTACGGTGGCGCGGCCGCAATTGTCAGCCCTCGGCGGCCAGTCGCGCGTCCAAGGCGGCGCGATCGTTCAAGAACCAGACCTGCTTGCCCTTGTTCGACTCGTAGACGAAGTCGCGCAGGCTGCCGCTGGACGCCGTGCGCGCCGAGATGTCGCCGACGAAGGCCAGGCGCGTGCGATAGTTGGCGAACTTCTGGATCACCTCGCCGGCGATGCGCGTCGACAGATCCAGGAAACCGTCGGCCAGCCGTTCGACCGGCACGACGACGAGGTCCGCCTCGACGCCCCAGGCCTCGCCCAGCAGGTCGTTGGCGGTGGCGGCGTCCAATGGCGGGCCCTCGATGGGAACGAACAGGAGCTTGGTCATGGCCTGCAGATAGGCCGCGGGCCTCGTCGCCGCCAGAGGGTTCACCGCCTCGACATTCGGCGGATGGCCGCGGTGATCTCGGCGCATCGGGACCAGACTGGATCTGGGGCGCGGGCGCTGAAAAGCTGAGCGGCGGTGATCAACTTTTGAGCGAAAACAGCCGATATGCACGTCTTGTCCCGCCGCGGCGGAACCTTGGCGCGACGCCGGCCTTCCGAAGGTGCTCGCCCCGCGTCTCCCCGGTCCCCGGCGAGGCCGCCTTATCCCAGCGGCGGCCCCGGCGACTCCTGCGCCGGGGCTAGCGCTCGCCTACACGATCCGGCTTTCGCTCTTGCCCCAATAGGCGTCGCGGATCAGGCGCTTGTAGAGCTTGCCGGTCGGGTGCCTCGGCAGTTCGGCCATGAAGTCGATCCGTCGGGGCGACTTCACGTGGCTGAGATTGGCGCGGGCGAAGGCCATCAATTCGGCGGCCAGCGCCGTCTGGTCATCGGTCTGGTCCATCGGCTGGATCACCGCCACCACCTGCTCGCCCATCTCCTCGCAAGGCGCGCCGACGACGGCGGCGTCGGCCACCTTGGGGTGGGTGATCAGCAGGTTCTCGATCTCCTGCGGATAGATGTTCACCCCGCCCGAGATGATCATGAAGCTCTTGCGGTCGGTCAGGTAGAGGTAGCCCTCCTCGTCCGCCCAGCCGACGTCGCCCAGGGTGGTCCAGCCGTGCTTGTTGTAGCTCTCGGCCGTCTTCTCCGGCGCGTTGTGGTAGTTCACGGCCGGGCCGTTGGCGAAGTAGACGGTCCCTTCGGTGCGGGGCGGCAGGGCGTCGCCGTTCTCGTCGCAGATGCGCAGTTCGCCCAGCACCGCCTGGCCGACGCTGCCCTTGTGGGCCAGCCAGTTCTCGGAATTGATCCAGCAGAAGCCGTTGCCCTCGGTGCCGGCATAGTACTCGTAGATCACCGGGCCCCACCAGGCGATCATCTGCTCTTTGACCGGCGCCGGGCAGGGGGCGGCGGCGTGCACCGCCGATTTCATCGACGAGACGTCGTACTTGGCGCGGAGCGCTTCGGGCAGCTTCAGCATGCGCACGAAGTGGGTCGGGACGAACTGGCCGCAGCTGATCTTGTGCCGCTCGATCAGGGCCAGGGCCGCCTCGGGATCGAACTTCTCCATCACCACGACCGCGCCGCCCAGCTTGTGGACGGTCATGCACCAGCGCAGCGGGGCGGCGTGGTACAGCGGGGCGGGCGAAAGGTAGACGCTGTCGCCGCTGAAGCCGAACAGGCCTTGAGCCATCATCTGCAAGGCGTTGGGCGCGTCGATCGGGCCGCCGCTCAGCGCCGGCTTGACGCCCTTTGGCCGGCCGGTGGTGCCCGACGAATAGAGCATGTCCGAGCCGGCCGTCTCGTCGGCGATCGGCGTCGTCGGCTGGCCGGCGCGGGCGGCCTCGAAGCTGGCATAGACGCCGTGCGGTCCGCCGACCGCGTACAGCGTCAGGGCCGGAACCAGCTTCGCGATCTCGTCGATCAGCGGGCCCATCGCCGTGGAGGTGATGAGCACCTTGGCCCCGCAGTCCTTGAGGATGTACTCGACCTCGCCGGCCGTCAGCTTGGTCGAGACACAGACGAAATAGAGGCCCGCCCGCTGGGCCGCCCAGGCGACCTCGAAGAAGCGGGCGTTGTTCTCCATGAGGATGGCGATGACGTCGCCGGCTTGCAGGTCCAGCGACCGGAACAGATGCGCCCCCTGGTTCGAGCGCGCGTCCAGCTGGGCGTAGGTCACGACCTCGCCGGAGCCGGCCATGACATAAGCCGGCTTGTCAGGCTGGGACTGGGCGTGGAGGTAGGGATGCATCTCCGGGCCTCTCCTCTTTCGGTGCTCAGGCGGCGACGAGCGCGCGGGCGGCTTCGCGGATCATGTCGCTGGCCTTCTCGGCGATCATGATCGTGGGCGCGTTGGTGTTGCCGGACACCAGGCGCGGCATGACCGAGGCGTCGACAACGCGCAGGCCTTCCAGCCCACGGACACGCAGCTGGGCGTCCACGACCGCCATGGGCCCGTGGCCCATCTGGCAGGTGCCGACCGGGTGATAGATCGTCGAGCCGCTCATGCGGGCGTAGTCCAGCAGCTGGCTGTCGGTCTGGAACGCGCCGCCCGGATTGATCTCGCTGTCGACATAGGGCGCCAGGGCCGCCGCCTCGCCGATCCTGCGCGCCCATTTCAGCCCGGCGACGGCGACCTCCTGGTCCAGCGGATCGGCCAGGTAGTTGGCGACGATGGTCGGATAGACGCTCGGATCCGCCGACTTGATGCGGATATGGCCGCGGCTTTCGGGGCGCAGCTGGCAAGGGGCGATGGTCAGGCCCGGCAGGCCTTCCAGCTCCATCTTCTGCTCGTTGACCAGCTTCTCCAGGTCCATGGTCGCGGGCAGGATGTGGAACTGGATGTCGGGTCCCGCGAGGTCCGGCCGGGATTTGCAGAAGGCGGCGATGTGCGCGGCCGACAGGGTCAGAAGGCCCTTGCGCTGGAACAGGTAGCGCAGCGCCTCACCGGCCAGGCGGCCGCCCTTGGACTGCTCGTTGACCGAGACGACGCCGGCTTTCAGCCGATAGCGCACGCTCATCACGTAATGGTCCTGGAGGTTCTCGCCGACGCCGGGCAGGTCGTGAACCACCGAGATCCCATTGCGGATCAGGAGCTCGGCCGGGCCGACGCCGGACAGCTGCAACAGCTGGGGCGAGTTGATCGCGCCGCCGGCCAGGACGACCTCCGCGCGGGCCATGGCCACGCGCTTGACGCCGTTCTGGGTGAACTCGATTCCCGTCGCGCGGCGGCCTTCGAACAGCACCCGACCGGCCAGGGCGTTGGTCTCGACCTGCAGGTTCGGGCGGCGCATCGCCGGGTGCAGATAGGCCACCGCGGCCGAGCAGCGCTGGCCGTTCTTGACCGTCAGCTGGTAGTAGGTCGCGCCTTCCTGCGACGCGCCGTTGACGTCGTCGTTGCGCGGGATGCCGGCCTGTTCGCAGGCTTCGATCACGGCGTCGGAGACAGGGTGCCGGGTCGTGACGTCCGAGACGTTCAGCGGGCCGCCCGTGGCGTGCCAGTCGCAGCCGCCGCGCTCCTGGTGCTCGGCCCGACGGAAGTAGGGGGCGACGTCGTCCCAGCCCCAGCCCTCGCAACCCAGCTGTCGCCAGCCGTCATAGTCGGCGTGCTGGCCGCGGATGTAGAGCAGGCCGTTGATCGAGGATGAGCCCCCCAGCACCTTGCCGCGCGGCCAGACGTGGGTGCGACCGCCGGTGCCGGGGTCGGGCTCGGTCTGGTACAGCCAATTGACCTTGGGATCCTTCAAGGTCGAGGAGTAGCCGACCGGGATGTGGATCATCAGGTTGGACGCGAACTGGCCCAGGTTCCTGGTCGGCCGATCGTCGCCCCCGGCTTCCAGCAGCAGGACCTTGAACTTGCCGCCCTCGGACAGCCGCGCGGCCAGCACGCAGCCCGCCGAGCCCTAGCCCAAGATGACGTAGTCGGCCTCGATGATCCCGGTCATCGTCTCTCTCCCTTCACCGTCTGCGTGTTTCCCGCATGATCGGTGTTCAGTTGAGAGCATGCGCCCAGGTCTCGCGATCGCGCAAGTTGCCGTCGCGGCGCCGTTGGCGAAGGGGCTTTCCGGGTTATCGTCGCGTCAAAGAACGACGTTCAAAGGGAGGTGCGCGATGGACCTGATCAGCCAGACGGCGGTGGACGGCTTGGCCGGTCCGGGATCGCCGCCGACCTATCCCACCCTGAGCGGCGTCGACCTCGCCGACATCTTCCGGTTCACCAAGGGCCAGCCCTGGGACGACTTCGCGCGGATGCGCAAGGCGGCGCCGGTCATGTGGCATCCCGAGCCGTTCGACGGCCCGGGCTTCTGGGCCCTGACCCGCTACGACGACGTCCAGCGGGTCAATGGCGATCCCGAGACCTTCTCGTCCCAGCGCGGCGGCATCCTGATGTCGATGGGCTCGCCCGAGAAGCGCCACGCCCTGCTGTTCCGGGCGTCGATGGACACCATGATCAACCTCGACGCGCCGCATCACCTGCAGCTGCGCCGCGAGCACATGCCGTACTTCACGCCCGCCTACCTGCGCGGCCTGACCGAGCGGGTGCGGGACGAGGTGACGCGCCTGCTCGACGCCATGGAGCCCAGGCTGGTTGGCGGGGCCCAGATCGACATGGTCGAGCATTTCAGCTCGATCCTGCCGCTGTTCACCCTGTGCGAGATCCTGGGCGTGCCGCCAGAGGACCGGCCGAAGTTCCTGAAGTGGATGCACTATCTGGAGCGCGCCCAGGACCTGGCGGTGCAGAACGCCGCCGCCCCCGTCGCCCCGACCCTGGAGCTGATGCAGTTCGTCCAGGACTTCAACAATGGCGTCGAGGAGATGTTCGACTACGGCCGAACGATGCTGAAGAAGCGTCGCGAGGATCCGAAGGAGGACCTGATGACCGCCATAGCGCGCGCTCAAGTGGACGGGGCGCTCCTCGCGGATGAGTACCTGGACGGCTCGTGGCTGTTGATCGTGTTCGCCGGCAACGACACGACGCGCAACACCCTGTCGGGCGCCATGAAGCTGCTGACCGAGTTCCCCGACCAGAAGCAGCGGGTGATCGCCGATCCGTCGCTGCTGGGCGGGGCGGTTGACGAGTTCATCCGCATGGTCAGTCCGGTGATCTATATGCGCCGCACCGCCACCCGCGATGTCGAGGTCGACGGCCAATTGATCCGCGAGGGCGAGAAGGTCGTCATGTACTATGGCGCGGCCAATCGCGATCCGGCCATGTTCGAGAACCCCGACCGGCTGGACGTGACGCGGTCCAACGCGAACAAGCACATCGCCTTCGGCTATGGCCCCCATACCTGCATCGGCAAGCGGGTGGCCCAGATCCAGCTGGAAGAAGCCTATCGCCAGATCCTGGCGCGGTTTCCGGACCTGAATTGGACGGGGACCATCGAGATCGCCCCGAACAACTTCGTCCATGCGATCAGCAAGCTGGGGGTGAAGCGGGGGTAGGGCGGTTGCGGCGTATTCATACGCGTGTTTGATTGCTCGAAAATCACGAGGAAGCCTGCGATGTCGCAACCGACTTTCGAGACCCTGCTGTACGCCGTCGAGGACGGGATCGCGACGATCACCCTGAACCGCCCGGACCGGATGAACGCCTTCACCGCCCGGATGATGAAGGACCTGCTGGAGGTGCTCGACGTCACCGACGCCGACGACGCGGTGAAGGCGGTGATCGTCACCGGCGCGGGACGGGCGTTCTGCGCCGGGGCTGACCTGGGCGCCGGCGGAGCCACCTTCGACCGCACCTCGCCCCAGGCGCTGGAGCGGGAGGAGGGCAAGGTCGGCGACATCTATCGCGACGGCGGCGGCCGCGTGACCCTGCGGATGTACGACAGCCTGAAACCCATCATCGGCGCGATCAACGGCGCGGCCGTCGGCGTGGGCGTGACCATGCAGCTGCCGATGGACATCCGCCTGGCCTCGACCGAGGCCAAGTTCGGCTTCGTCTTCGCCCGACGGGGGATCAATCCGGAGGCCGCGTCCAGCTGGTTCCTGCCGCGGCTGGTCGGCCTGCAGACGGCGCTGGAGTGGTGCTATACCGGCCGGGTGTTCCCGGCGACCGAGGCGCTGGAGAAGGGCCTCGTCCGCTCGCTGCACGCGCCCGACGACCTGCTGCCCGCCGCCCGCGCCCTGGCCCGCGAGATCGTCGACAATACGGCGCCCGTCTCGGTAACCCTGACGCGCCAGCTGCTGTGGCGCATGGCGGGCGCTTCGCATCCGATGGAGGCCCACAAGGCCGACAGCCGCGCCATCCAGTCGCGCGGCGCCTCGGGCGACGCCAAGGAAGGCGTGACCTCGTTCCTGGAGAAGCGGGCGCCCGTCTATCCGAACCGCGTATCGGCGGACCTGCCGGACATCTGGCCCGAATGGGAAGCGCCCGAATTCCGTTGATCCGACTTCGGTGACTTTGTCGCGGGCGTCGCTCACGGGTCGTTAAGCACGTTCTGCTCTTGTCGAGCCGATGAGCGAAGCCGCGCGGACACCGTCGTTCGGAGGACGTGAGGAGGCCCCCAGGGCCGCCCCGCGTTCGCGCACGACTCTGCTCAAGCGGCTGGCCGACGTGGTCTGCCTGCCGACCAGCCGGATCAACGCCTTCGAACGGTCGATGACCGCCGACCTGCTGGTCGAGATGCTGCGCGACGCCAACGTCGCCGAGCGCGAGAAGGTCGCCCGCCGCCTGGCCATGCTGAACGAGATGCCCGGCGTCCTCGTCCGCCTGCTGCTGCGCGACGAATTGCCAGTGGCGCGGGCCCTGCTGGTCGAGGCCGAGAAGCTGTCGGACGCCGACCTGATCAGCTGCCTCTATCATGCCTCGATGGAGCACCGCCGGCTGATCGGCCAGCGGCGCGGGGTCAGCGAGGTGGTGGCCGACGCCCTGATCGACATGGGCGAGCCGCCGGTCATCGAGACCCTGCTGCGCAACGACTTGGTCAAGCTGAGCCACCAGGGGGTCGAGAACATCGTCGCGGCCACCCGCGACGCGCCCTATCTGATCCCGCTGCTGCTGCGCCGGGCCGAGCTGCGGCCCAGCCACGCCTATGTGATGTTCTGGTGGGCCGACGCCGAGGCGCGCAAGACCATCCTCCAGCGCTTCGCCGTGTCGCGCGAGATCCTGCAGGACGCCGTGGGCGACGTCTTCGCCCTGGCCTCGGCCGAGGGGTGGCAGGATCCCCTGTCGCGCAAGGCCCTGCAGTTCATCGAGCGCCGCCAGCGCAACCGCGCCGCCATCGCCAAGAGCCCGTTCGAGAGCCTGGACGCCGCCGTCGCCGCCGGCGAGAGCGGCATCACGCGCGAGATCGCCGAGGAGATCTCGTACCTGTCGGGCCTGAAGCCGATGACCGGCGCCAAGATCTTCACCGATCCGGGCGGCGAGCCGCTGGCGATCCTGTGCAAGGCCACCGGTTTGCCGCGCGCCTGTGTCCGTCAGCTGTGGCGCGGCCTGCGCCGCCAGGAGGTCGACCGCAGCGGCGTGATCGACCACGCGCTGGAGCGGGTCCTGACCGTCTACGACATGGTCGCCGTCGATCGCGCCCAGACCGTGCTCCGCTACTGGAACTGGTCGCTGACCTCGGCCCTGACGCCCGCCCTGCTGAAGGCCATTCGCGAGGGCGACGAGGCCGCCATCGACGAATACTCGACCCCCCAACGCGCCGCGATGCTGGCCCTGTCCCGGGACTTCGGGCGTTAACGGCGGAATATCGCTGGTTTTCCAGCGGCCCTGCTTGCGGTCGCTCAGGAACTCAACCTCCCTTACTTGCGATGCCGCTGGTTCAGCCGCCTCGGCGAACATTGAATTATTATGGGTAATCTCTTGGGAGGCCCGTATTGCCCGGCGCAGGCAATCTTTGTATGCACCCCCTCGATTGATTGGTGAATCAGTCGCGTAACAAAAGATTTGGCTGACGGGCGAGGCCTTATGGAAGATCAATCCGACCTGATCGAAATGACGGCGGGCATCGTTTCCGCCTATGTCGGCAACAACGTGGTGGCCACGGCCGACTTGCCGGCCCTGATCAAGCAGGTCCACGCGGCGCTCGCCACCGTCGGCGCGCCGGCGGCCGAGCCGGTCGCGGCGCCCAAGGAGCCCGCGGTTCCGGTCAAGAAGTCGATCACGCCCGATTTCCTGGTCTGTCTGGAAGACGGCCGCAAGTTCAAGTCGCTGAAGCGCCACCTGCGCACCAAGTACGACATGACCCCCGAAGAGTACCGCGCCAAGTGGGGTCTGCCCAAGGATTACCCGATGGTCGCCCCGAACTATGCCGAGGCGCGTTCGAACCTGGCCAAGCAGATGGGCCTGGGTCAGGGCGGCCGCAAGCCGGCCCGCAAGGCCAAATAGTCGAGTCGGAACAAAAGCTTGGCCTTAGCGGCCTCGGAAGACCTGAGCGCCCGCCGTCCGGATCCGGACGGCGGGCGTTGTCTTTGGTGGTTGACTCAATTTGGGAATCTTGTCGCGCGACATGTTTTTCACTGGACGCCGATTCGTTCCTTAAGCGATAGTGAATCGAAGTGATTCCAATGGCTTGTTAAGGACTCTGAAGATGTCCGCGCAATTGAGCGCATCCGCCACGGCGGCCCGCGCTCATCAGGAGATGTTCGCCTATTGGGCGTCCCTCCGTCGGGGGGCGAGCCTCCCCGCGCGCGTCGATCTGCATCCTGCGAACATGAAGCGCCTGCTGCCGACGGTCAGCCTGATCGACGTCGTCAAGGAGCCGCGCGACTATCGCCTCCGCCTGGCCGGCACCGGCCTCTACGGCGTCTATGGCCGCGAGATCACCGGCCGCCTGCTGGGCGACGTCTACAACACCGCCGCCGCCGACTATTGGCGCAAGGAACTGGACAAGGTGGTCGACGAGCGCCGCCCCGGCGTCGGCGTCCACAGCCTGGCCTGGCGCGGCGCGCCGCACATGTCGATCCTGTGGCTGCGCCTGCCATTGGCCAGCAACGGCAAGGATGTCGACATGATCCTGGGCTATGATGCGGTGGTCGGCGCCCAGGCCGAAGGTGTCTCGGGCATCCGGGCGGCCTGAGGCCCGACAGAAATCCTTACGGCTCAGCTTGCCCGGGGGGCGAACGCGCTTAAGGTCGCGCGCTTCGAGGGGCGGCCTGACGAGAGCGCGTGACCGGGGATCCTGACGTTCTGAGCTTCATTCGCGAACACATCCGGTCGGTGTGGGCGCTGGAGTTGCTGCTGAAGCTGAAGGCCGACCCCGAGCGGTGCTGGTCGGCCGATGCGCTGGTCGAGGCCATGCGCGCCAGCCACGCCCTGGTCGACGACAACCTTGCGGCCCTGCTGAGTGCGGGCCTGATCGCGCCCGACGACGCCGGCTGCTTCCGCTATCGTCCCGTCGCCCCCGTCCTGGCCGCGCTGTGCGACGAGCTGGAAGAGAGTTATCGCGTTCGCCCCGTGACCGTGATCCGCTGGATCTCGGCGCCGGCCGAGCGACTGAAGTCGCTGGCCGATGCGTTCCGGTTCAAGCCGAAAGGAGAAGGCAAATGACGCCCGCCGTCGTCTATGGCCTGTGCCTTCTCGCCAGCCTGCTGTGCGCGGGCCTGCTGTTTCGCGCCTGGGCCAAGGCGCGCACGCGTCTGTTGCTCTGGACCGCCATCGCGTTCGGCCTGCTGGCCCTGAACAATCTGCTGCTGGTCGTGGATCTGGTCCTGCTGCCCACCCAGGTCGAGCTTTGGTGGTATCGCCAGGCGGCCCTCGCGGCGGCGATCGGCGTGCTTGTCTACGCCTTCATCTGGGAGGTCGACCAATGAGCCCGCTGGAGGGACTGGTCGCCGGCGGCCTGACGGTGGGCCTGGGCGTGGTGGCGCTGTTCTTCCTGCGCTTCTGGGGCAGGACGCGCGACGGCCTGTTTCTGGCCTTTTCGGCGGCCTTCGCCCTGATGGCCGCGAACCAGGCCTTGCCGGTGGTGCTGCACATCCCGCAGGAGGATCGCGGCGGCATCTACCTGATCCGCCTGGCGGCTTTCCTGCTGATCATCGTGGCGGTGGTCGGCAAGAACCTGAAGCGCGACCGCGAGAGCTAGCCTTCGAGGAAGACTTCCACCTCGCGGCGCGAGGGCATCGACGGGGCCGCGCCCGCCTTCTGCACCGACAGGGCGGCCGCCCCGTTGGCCAGCTCTACGGCGTCGCGCAGGTCCATGCTGGTGGCCAGGGCTGCGGCCAGGCTGCCGCAGAAGCAGTCGCCCGCCCCGACGGTGTCCACGGCCTTGACCTTCTTGCCCTCGACCAGGAACGCCTCGTCGCGGCGCACGGCGGCGACGCCGGCCGAGCCCAGGGTGACGATGATCGTCTGGTCCGGGCGGCTCATCAGCTTGCGGGCGGCGACCGATACCTCCTCCAGGCGCACCGGCTCGCGATCCAGCTTGGCGTAGCTCGCCAGTTCCGTCTGGTTGACGATCAGAATGTCGGTCAGCGGGAACAGGGCCGCGCCCTGCGGCAGGGCCGGGGCGGCGTTCAGCACCCGCAGGGCGCCTTTGGCGGCGCCGGTGCGGAACAGGGTCTCGATCGCCGTGGCAGGGGTTTCCAGCTGGCACAGCAGGACGCGCTGGCCCTCCAGCGGGGTCGAGGCGACCTGCTGGGGCGTGACCATGGCGTTGGCGCCGGCGGTGACCACGATCATGTTCTCGGCGTTGTTGGCGACCCAGACATGAGCCTGGCCGGTCGGCACGCCCGAGAGCTCCATCACGTCGGCGACCTGCACGCCATAGCCGGCCAGGTTGGCCTTCAGGCTCTTGCCGGAGTCGTCGCCCCCGACCGCGCCCATCAGGCGCGTGGCCACGCCCATGCGAGCAGCGGCCACGGCCTGGTTGGCGCCCTTGCCGCCCAGGAACAGCTCCAGCGACAGGCCGGCCACGGTTTCACCCGGGCGCGGCAGGTCGTCGACCCGCGCCACGGCGTCCAGGTTGATCGAGCCGAGAACGAAAACAGTCATGGTCTTGGTCTTCTTGGGGTGTTCTAGGAGAAATTCGGGCCTAACCGCCGCCGCCCCGCTGGAAGCTTTCCACGAGGCTGCCAGCGACGAGTCGCCAGCCGTCCACTAGCACAAAGAAAATAAGCTTGAACGGGAGACTGATCGTCGCTGGCGGCAGCATCATCATGCCCATGCTCATCAGCACGCTGGCCACCACCAGGTCGATGACCAGGAACGGGATGAACAACAGGAAGCCGATCTCGAAAGCGCGCTTCAGCTCCGAGATCATGAAGGCCGGCGTCACCACCTTCATCGGCAGGGCTTGCGCGTTCTGGGTCTGGGGCGTCTTGGACAGGCGCACGAACAGGGCCAGGTCTTCGCGGTCGACCTGGCGCAGCATGAACTGCTTCACCGGCCCGCTGGCCTGGTCGAAGGCTTCCGGCAGCTCGATCTGGTGGTCCAGCAGCGGCTTGATCCCCGCGTCGTACGAGCGCTCGAAGGTCGGGCCCATGACGATGGCGGTCAGGAACAGGGCCAGGCTGATGATCACCGGGTTCGGCGGGCTCTGCTGCACGCCGATGGCGGTGCGCAGCAGGCCCAGCACCACCACGATCCGCACGAACGAGGTGGTCATGATCACGATCGACGGCGCCAACGACAGCACCGTCATCAGGCCGACCAGCTGCACGACCCGGTCGGTCAGGCCCGCGCCCGTGCCCAGGTTGATGTTCACCGCCGACTGCGCCATGGCCGCGGCCGGCATGATCGCGCAGGCGACGGCGGCCAGCATTGAGATGACCGCGGCGCGGCGGAGGTCCTCCGGCTTGGCGCCCGTCACGGACTTGATCAGGTCGCGGATCATCAGGCCACGGGCTCCGGGGCGGAAACGGTCGGGGAGGGAGCGGGAACCGGAACGCCCTTCGGCGTCCAGTCCAGCAGCTTGCCGTCGCCCAGCAGGACCAGGCGCTCCTCGCCGTCCAGGTTGACGATGACCAGGCGGCGGGTGGGGTCGAGCGCCAGGCTCTCGACCACCCTGAGGCGGCGATCCTGGCGGGCGGCGATCGCGCGGCCTATGGCGTCGGGACCGTACTTGCGCATCGCCCAGGCGGCCAGGCCGATCAGGCCCAGGGTGACCGCCAGCGCCGCCAGGGCGCGGATGAATTCGATGATATCCATGGGGCCGGCGAGACAAGATGGCGCAGGCAAATCGTGCCTACGCCCTGGTGTGCCTGAGGGTTCTTAATGCCGAATTAACCCTGTTTCTTCACCATGATCGCCATGGGACCGGACGACATTCCCCTTTTCGGCATGCTCAAGAGCCGCCTCGGCTATCTGACCGAGCGCCAGAAGCTTGTCGCCCAGAACGTGGCCAACGCCGACACGCCCGGCTATCGGCCCAGCGACCTGAAGGCCTTCAGCTTCCAGGCCTCGCTGATGAACCAGAGTTCGGGCGCGGCCTATCGCGGCGGCCCCAGCGCACCGACGTCGGGCGTCCAGATGATGGCCACCTCGGCCGCCCACATGGCGCCGGCCAAGGCTCCCAGCGCCTGGCGCGAAACCGCCGGGACCGACTCGGAAGTCACCCTGGATGGCAACGCGGTCTCGCTGGAAGACCAGATGCTCAAGATGACCGACGCGCGCATGAACTACGACGCGGCGATCAGTTTCTACCAGAAGTCCATGAACATGCTGCGCCAGGCGGCGCGCAAGCCGAACAGCTAGGGATTTAGGCGATGCCCGAGATCAAATCCAACTCGCTGGCGACCATGGCCGTGGCCTCGTCGGCCCTTCGCGCCCAGCAGGGCCGCATGCGGGTCATCGCCGAGAACCTGGCCAACGCCAACTCGACCTCGCGCACCGCCGGCGGCGACCCCTATCGTCGCCAGATCCCGGTGTTCAAGCCGACCAACGTCCAGGGCGCCGAGGGCGTGCAGATGCTGCGCGTCGACCCCGACCAGTCCGACTTCAAGACCGAGTACGACCCCGGCAACCCGGCCGCCGACGCCAAGGGCTACGTCAAGCTTCCCAACGTCAATTCGCTGGTCGAGGCGCTGGACATGAAGGAGGCGCAGCGCGCCTACGAAGCCAACCTCAACGTCATCGAGACCGCACGCTCCATGGAAGCGCGCACCCTCGACATCCTGAAGAAGTAGGGGCTAGGCCATGATCACCGCACTAGCCGCCGCCAAGGCCTACGCTTCGCAGGGCGCGATGTCCGTCGGCTCGATCGGTTCGATCGGCGGCGGCGACAAGCCCAAGGGCATGGACTTCGGCGACATGCTGAAGTCGGCCATGGAGGGCGCGACCAAGGCCTCCAAGGTCGCCGAGCACAAGATCGCCGACCAGGTGGCCGGCAAGGCCGAACTGGTCGACGTCGTCACCGCCATCAGCTCGGCGGAAGCCAGCCTGGAAACGGTGATGGCCGTCCGCGACCAGGTGATCTCGGCCTATCAGGAAATCATGCGGATGCCGATCTAGGAGCGACGCTTCCTCTTCGGCTCTCCCACACCCGACGAAAAAATGGGCCGCGTCCGAGGAGGACGCGGCCCAGTTCGCTTCAGGGGAGAATGAAAGGAAACGCTACGCTTACGAACTCAGGCGCCTACGCACGCGCGCCTCACAAATGCAGGACGGCCTTGGCCACCGCGAGCAGGCCGCCCCAGACGATCGCGTTCAGCACCGAGGCCAGCAGCACCGCGAAGCCCAGCGGCCATTGGCGCGGCGCACGGCGCCGAGCGCTATTGGGGCGGGGATCGAACGGGCGGGCTTGGGTTGCGACGGTCATCAGCGGCTCCTTAACCATGACCCCATGGTCCAGATTGACTCGGCCTGTGCGAACCTGACGACCTGTCGCGCGCCGCCTTGTCGCACCTCTCGTTTGATTCAACGCTCTAAGGCGGCGAAAGGTTGATTCCCCGCTGCCCGGAGCTTCCATGACCGACGCCATCGTTCTCGACCGGGTCAGCAAGACGTACGACGGTCGCGCGGTGCTGGCCGAGACGTCGCTGGCCATCGCCAAGGGCCGCTTCGTCGCCCTGGTCGGCGGGTCGGGGGCGGGCAAGACGACGTTGCTGAAGCTGATGAACGGCCTGTCGACGCCCAGCGCGGGACGGGTGCTGGTCGAGGGCGCGGACATCGCCGACCGGCCGGGCCCCGAGCTGCGACGCGGGATCGGCTACGTCTTCCAGGAGATCGGCCTCTTCCCGCACATGACGGTAGCCCAGAACATCGGGGTGACGCCGGACTTGCTGGGCTGGCCGGCCGGCGAGATCGCGGCGCGGGTCGAGGAGCTCCTGGACCTCGTGGCCCTGCCGCGCGAGGTCGCCGGTCGCTCGCCGTCGCAGTTGTCGGGCGGCCAGCGCCAGCGGGTGGGCGTGGCCCGGGCCCTGGCGGCGCGGCCCTCGATCCTCTTGATGGACGAGCCGTTCGGGGCGCTGGACCCGGTGACGCGCGCGACCCTGGCCGACGACGTCCGGCGCCTGCACGAGAGGCTGGGCCTGACCACGGTGATGGTCACCCACGATGTCGGCGAGGCCCTGCTGCTGGCCGACGCGGCGGTGGTGATGGCCGGCGGCAGGGTGCTGGCCCACGCGCCGCCGCGCGACCTGCTGGCGGGACATCCCGACCCCGTCGTCGCCGACCTGATCGCCGCGCCGCGAAGGCAGGCCGAACGGCTCGCGGAGCTGGCCCGTGGCTGACCGTCTTTCCGCGGCGCTGGCGATCCTGCCGGAGCGCCTGGGCTGGCACGTGGCGCTGTCGGCCTCGGCCCTGGCGCTGGGCCTGGCCATCGCCCTGCCCGTGGGAATCGCCGCCGCGCGCCGTCCGCGGCTGAAGTGGATCGCCCTGGCCGCCGCCGGGTTGGTGCAGACCATTCCGAGCCTGGCCTTGCTAGCGCTGTTCTATCCGGTGCTGCTGCTGCTCTCCAGGCTGGCGGTGAAGGCGTTCGGCCACGGCTTTCCGGCCCTGGGCTTCCTGCCGTCGCTGCTGGCCCTGACGCTCTATTCGATGCTGCCGATCCTGCGGAACGCCGCGGCGGGGCTCTCGGGGATCGACCCGGCCGTGGTCGAGGCCGCGCGGGGCGTGGGCATGACCGACCGCCAGCGGCTGTGGCGCGTGGAGCTGCCCCTGGCCGCGCCGGTGATCATGGCCGGCGTGCGCACCGCCGCCGTGTGGACGATCGGGGCGGCGACCCTGTCCACGCCTGTCGGCCAGACCTCGCTGGGCGACTACATCTTCTCCGGCCTGCAGACCGAGGACTGGGTGGCGGTGCTGGTCGGCTGCGCGGCGTCGGCGGGTCTAGCCCTGATGGTCGACGGCCTGCTGGGCCTGATCGAGGGCGGGGTGGCGCGGCGGGACGGCAAGCGTCTGTGGGCCGGCGGCGTGGGCCTGACGATCGGCCTGATGGCGGCGCTGTCGCCGCTGGCCGGCGCGGCGCTGTCGCACGGCAAGCCGGCCTATGTGATCGGGGCCAAGAACTTTTCCGAGCAGTACATCCTGGCCGAGCTGATGGCCGGCAAGCTGGAGGCGCAGGGGGCGAGCGTGCAGCGGCGGGTGAACCTGGGCTCGGCCGTCGCCTACCGCGCCCTCGCGGCCGGCGAGATCGACGCCTATGTCGACTATTCCGGCACCTTGTGGGCCAACGTCCTGAACCGCACGGACAATCCGGGCCGGGCGGCGGTGCTGGATGGCCTGCGCCGTGAACTGAAGGCCCGCGACGGCGTCGTGCTGCTGGGGTCCCTGGGCTTCGAGAACGCCTACGCCCTGGCCATGCGCCGCGACCGCGCCGCGCAGCTGGGCGTCGAGACCCTGGCCGACCTGGCGGCCAAGGCCCCGGACCTGGTCATGGGCGGCGACCTGGAGTTCTTCTCGCGGCCCGAATGGGCGGCGGTGGAGAAGGCCTATGGCCTGCGCTTCAAGGCCAAGCGCCAGTTCCAGCCGACCTTCATGTATCGGGCGCTGGAGAGCCGCGAGGCCGACGTGATCTCGGCCTTCTCCTCGGACGGCCGGATCGCGGCGGATGATCTGGTGCTGCTGGCCGATCCCAAGGGCGCGCTGCCGCCCTACGACGCGGTGATCCTGGTCTCGCCGCAGCGGGCAGGGGACCGGCGGCTGCTGGACGCGCTGGCGCCGCTGGGCGGGAGTATCGACGTCAAGGCGATGCAGGCGGCCAACTACGCGGTCGACCGGGATACCGGCAAGAAGAGCCCGGCCGAGGCGGCGGGGATGCTGGCGCGTTAAAGGATCCCCGGTAAATCCAGCCCCTTCTCCCGCGCGCAGTCGACCGCGATCTCGTATCCCGCATCTGCATGGCGCATCACGCCGCTCGCCGGGTCGTTCCACAGCACCCGCGCGATTCGCCGGGCCGTCGCCTCGGCGCCGTCGCAAACGATCGCCATCCCCGCGTGCTGCGAGAAGCCCATGCCGACCCCGCCGCCGTGGTGCAGCGACACCCAGGTGGCGCCCGAGGCGGTGTTGAGCAGGGCGTTCAGCAGCGGCCAGTCCGACACCGCGTCCGAACCGTCCCGCATCCCCTCCGTCTCGCGATTGGGCGAGGCGACCGAGCCGCTGTCGAGGTGATCGCGGCCGATGACGATTGGGGCCTTCAGCTCGCCACTGGCGACCATGTCGTTGAAGGCCAGGCCCAGGCGGTGGCGGTCGCCCAGGCCGACCCAGCAGATCCGCGCCGGCAGGCCCTGGAACTTGATCTTCCGGCCCGCCATGTCGAGCCAATTGTGCAGATGCGGATCGTCGGGGATCAGTTCCTTGACCTTGGCGTCGGTCCTGGCGATGTCCTCGGGATCGCCCGACAGCGCCGCCCAGCGGAAAGGACCGATCCCCCGGCAGAACAGCGGGCGGATATAGGCCGGCACGAAACCCGGGACGTCGAAGGCGTTCGTCACGCCTTCCTCCAGCGCCATCTGGCGGATGTTGTTGCCGTAGTCGACGGTCGGGACGCCGGCGGCCTGGAAGTCCAGCATCGCCTGCACGTGGACCGCCATCGAGGCGCGGGCGGCCCTGTCGACACTGGCCGGGGTGCGCTCGCGGGCGTCGTTCCATTGGTCCAGGCTCCAGCCGGCCGGGATATAGCCGTTGACCGGGTCGTGGGCGCTGGTCTGGTCGGTCAGCAGGTCGGGCCGGACGCCGCGCTTGTAGAGCTCGGGCAGCAGCTCGGCGGCGTTGCCCAGCAGGCCGACCGAGATCGGGGTCCTGGCCGCGCAGGACTCGGCGATCCAGGCCAGGGCCTGGTCGACGCTGTCGGTGGACCTGTCGAGATAGCCCGTGCGCCGGCGCATCTCGATCCGCGAAGGCTGGCGCTCGATGGCCAGGCACGAGGCCCCGGCCATCACGGCGGCGAGGGGTTGCGCCCCGCCCATGCCGCCCAGGCCCGCCGTCAGCAGCCACTTGCCCGACAGGTCGCCGTCGTAGTGCTGGCGGCCCATCTCGACGAAGGTCTCGTAGGTGCCCTGCACGATGCCCTGGGCGCCGATATAGATCCACGAGCCGGCGGTCATCTGGCCGTACATGGCCAGGCCCTTCTTATCGAGCTCGTTGAAGTGCTCCCAGTTGGCCCAGCGGGGCACGAGGTTGGAGTTGGCGATCAGCACGCGCGGGGCGTCGGCATGGGTGCGGAAGACACCGACCGGCTTGCCCGACTGCACCAGCAGGGTCTCGTCATCCTCCAAGCGGCGCAGGGTCTCGACGATCTTGTCGAAGCTCTCCCAATCGCGGGCGGCGCGGCCGATGCCGCCATAGACCACCAGCTCCTCCGGCCGTTCGGCGACGTCGGGGTGCAGGTTGTTCATCAGCATTCGCAGCGGGGCTTCGGTCAGCCAGGACTTGGCGGAAAGCTCGGGGCCGGTGGCGGGGCGGATGACGCGGGTGTTGTCGCGGCGGGTCATGCTTCGGGGCTCCGGGCGAAAGCGAGGCAAGCGTTGAGGACGTCCTCCAGCACCGCGCGCAGCGGTTCGGCGCGGTCGGCGTGGAAGGGCGCGGGCCAGGTCTCTTCAGTCGGCGGCTGGACCGGATCGTCCATGTAGCCCCGGCAGGCCAGCTCCATCTGGAGGGCGTGGACGCCGGTCGAGGGCTGGCCGTAGTGGCGCGTTGTCCAGCCGCCCTTGAAGCGGCCATCGGTCACCCGCGAATGGCCCGAGGCGTCGCAGGCGGCCTCGACGGCCGCGGTCAGGGCGTCGGCGCAGCTTGCGCCGCTGTTGGTCCCCAGGTTGAACTGCGGCAGCTCGCCGTCGAACAGGCGCGGGATCCGCGAGCGGATCGAGTGGGCCTCGTACAGCACCACGGTCGGATGGATCGCGCGCAGGCGGTCGATCTCGGCGCGCAGGGCGGCGTGGTAGGGCTCGAAGTACAGCGTCCGTCGGCGCGCGATCTCGGCCGCGTCCGGCCCGCCATCGCGCCACAGCGGTTCGCCGTCGAAGGTGGTGGTCGGGCACAGCTCGGTCGTCGCCTGGCCCGGATAGAGCGAGGCGCCCGACGGGGCGCGATTGACGTCGATGACCGTGCGCGAGATCGTCGTCCGCACCATCGTCGCGCCCAGGTCCTCGGCGAAGGCGTACAGCCGGTCCACCCACCAGTCGGCGTCCTTGCGGGCCAGCCAGGGGGAGACGAGACGGGCTTCGACCTCCGACGGGATCTGGGTTCCGGTGTGGGGAAGGCTGACGATCAGCGGGGCGTCGCTGCGCACGACCCGCAGCCAGGGTTCGAATCCCACCCTGTCCGCCATGCTCAGGCGATCCCCGGCAGATCGCCGGCCGCCGCGATCACCGCGCCGGACCGCACCAGGGCGTTGGCGGCCTCCAGGTCCGGGTGGACGTGCCGGTCGTGGTCGAGATACGGCACCTGGCTCCGCGTCAGCTTCCGCACCGCCTCGAGCGCGGTGCTGGACCGCAGCGGCGCGTGGAAGTCGCAGCCCTGCGCCGCCGCCAGCAGCTCGACGCCCAGGACGGCGGTCGCGTTCTCGACCATGCTCAGCAGGCGCCGCGCGCCATGGGCGGCCATCGAGACGTGGTCCTCCTGGTTGGCCGAGGTCGGGATCGAATCGACGCTGGCCGGATAGGCCTTCTGCTTGTTCTCCGAGACCAGGGCGGCGGCCGTGACCTGCGGGATCATGAAGCCGGAGTTCAGGCCTGGCTTGGGCGTCAGGAAGGCCGGCAGGCCCGACAGCGCCGGGTCGACCAGCATGGCGATGCGGCGCTCGGCGATCGAGCCGATCTCGCACACGGCCAGGGCGATCATGTCGGCGGCGAAGGCCACCGGCTCGGCGTGGAAGTTGCCGCCGGAGAGGGCTTCGTCCGCTTCCGGGAAGATCAGCGGGTTGTCCGAGACGCCGTTGGCTTCCGTGACCAGCGTGGCGGCGGCCTGCCGCAGCACGTCCAGCGCCGCGCCCATCACCTGGGGCTGGCAGCGCAGGCAGTAGGGGTCTTGCACGCGCTCGTCCGCCTTCAGGTGCGAGGCGCGGATCTCGGAGGCCGCCATCAGGCCGCGCAGGGCGGCGGCGGTCTCGATTTGGCCGGCGTGGCGGCGCAGGGCGTGGATGCGCGGGTCGAAGGGCGTGTCCGAACCCTTGGCGGCTTCCGTGGAGAGCGCGCCGGTGACCAGGGCCGACTGGAACAGGCGCTCGGCCTCGAACAGGCCCGCCAGGGCGTTGGCGGTCGAGAACTGGGTGCCGTTCAGCAGGGCCAGGCCTTCCTTGGGGCCTAGTGTCAGGGGCTGCAGGCCGGCCTTCTTCAGCGCCTCGGCCGCCGGCTTGCGCTCGCCGTCGACGAAGATCTCGCCGACCCCGATCATGGTCGCGGCTATGTGAGCCAGCGGGGCCAGGTCGCCCGAAGCCCCGACCGAACCCTGCGCCGGCACGACGGGCGTCAGGTCCTGGGCCAGCATCACCTCCAGCATCCGCACGGTCTCGACCCGCACGCCCGAGGCGCCCTGGGCCAGGCTGGCCAGCTTCAGGGCCATCATCAGGCGGATCACCGGAACGGGCGAGGGCTGACCGACGCCGGCGGCGTGGGAAAGGACGATGTTCCGTTGCAGGGTCTCGAGGTCGGCGTCGCCGATGCGGACGCTGGCCAGCTTTCCGAAGCCGGTGTTGATCCCGTAGACCGGCTCGCCCTTGGCCAGGATGCGTTCGACGGCCGCGGCGCTTTGCGCGATCACCGGCCAGGCCGCGTCGGCCAGCCGCGCCGTCGCCCCGCGATAGATCGCCTTCCAGTCGGCCAGCGGCGCGTCGCCGGGGTTCAGAACAAGCTCGGTCACTGGCCTCTCCACACGCGCGCATGGAGCGGATTGAAGCCCATGCGATAGACAAGTTCGGCGGGACGCTCGATGTCCCAGAGGGCGAGATCGCAGGCCTTGCCGACCTCCAGCGTCCCGCGGTCATCCAGAAGGCCCAGCGCCCGCGCCGCCTCGCGCGTCACGCCGGCCAGGCACTCCTCGACGGTCATCCGGAAGAGGGTGGCGGCCAGGTTCATGACCAGGAGCGGCGAGGTCAGGGGCGAGGTGCCGGGATTGCAGTCGGTGGCGAGGGCCATCGGGACGCCGGCTTCGCGCAAGGCTGTGATCGGCGGAGCCTTGGTCTCGCGGGTGAAGTAATAGGCGCCGGGCAGCAGGGTCGCGACCGTGCCCGAGGCGGCGATAGCGGTGATCCCGGCCTGGTCCAGATGCTCGAGGTGATCGACCGACAGGGCGCCGAACTCGGCCGCCAGGGCGGCGCCCGAGAGGTTCGACAGCTGCTCGGCGTGCAGCTTGACCGGCAGGCCGTGATGTTGCGCCGCCTCGAACACCCGGCGGATCTGGGCGGGCGAGAAGCCGACGCCCTCGCAGAAGCCGTCGACCGCGTCGGCCAGGCCGCGCGCGGCGATGGCCGGAAGCATCTTCTCGCAAACCAGGTCGACATAGCCGTCCTGGTCGTCGCGATACTCCGGCGGCAGGGCGTGGGCGCCCAGGAAGGTCGTCGTGACCCCGACGCGGCGGATCTCGGCCAGGGCGCGGGCGGCGCGCAGGCTCTTGATCTCGTCGTCCAGCGACAGGCCATAGCCGGACTTGATCTCGACCGTGGTGACGCCCTCGGCGATCAGGGCGTCCAGGCGGGGCAAGGCGGCCTGGATCAGTTCGGTCTCCGAGGCCGCGCGGGTCGCCCGCATGGTCGAGACGATGCCGCCGCCGGCCCTCGCGATCTCCTCGTAGCTGGCGCCGGCCAGGCGCAGCTCGAACTCATGGGCGCGATCGCCGGCATGGACCAGGTGCGTGTGCGGATCGATCAGGCCGGGGGTGATCCAGCGGCCGTCGACATCGATGGTCTCGGCGGTCTCGAAGACGGGCGCGTCGGCGGCGGGGCCGGCATAGACAATGCGGCCGCCCAGACTGGCGACGACGCCGTCCTCGACCATGCCCAGGCCTTCGCGATCCGGGGCCAGGGTGGCGAGACGGGCGTTGATCCACACCCGATCACAGCGCATGAGCCTGCCTCCGAACAGCCGGAGCGCACCCTTGCGGCGCGCCTCAATATGTATAGACATATTTGCGAACGATGAGGCTTGTCCAGTGACCGACGCCCAAAATCCGTCCGAAGCCTCGACCGCCGTCTGGTGCGAGAGCGCCCTGCTGGCCGACGGCTGGGCTCGGGGCGTCAGGTTCACGATCGCCGACGGCCGCATCGCAAGGGTCGACACCGACACCAGCGCGGGCGACGCCCAGCGCCTGGGTCCCGCCCTGCCAGGCCTGGGCAACATCCACAGCCACGCCTTCCAGCGCGCCATGGCGGGCTTGGCCGAGACGCGCGGCGAGACGGGAGACAACTTCTGGACCTGGCGCGAGGTGATGTACCGCTTCCTTGAGCGGCTGGACCCGGACATGGCCCAGGCCATCGCGGCGATGGGGCAGGTCGAGATGCTGGAGGGCGGCTTCACGCGGGTGGGCGAGTTCCACTATCTGCACCACGCGCCGGACGGCGGGCTCTACGACAATCCGGCCGAGATGGCGGCGCGGATGGCGGCGGCGGCCGAGGAGACGGGGATCGGCCTGACCCTGCTGCCGGTATTCTACGCCCACAGCAATTTCGGGGGGCTGCCGCCCACCGACGGCCAGAAGCGCTTCGTCCACGACGTCGACGGCTTCGCGCGGCTGGTCGAGGCCTGCCGCGAGATCGTCGCGCCGCTGCCCGAGGCGGTGGTCGGGATCGCGCCGCACAGCCTGCGCGCGGTCACGGCCGAGGAGCTGACCGCCATCCTGCCGCTGGCCGCCGGCGGGCCGATCCACATGCACGTGGCCGAGCAGACCAAGGAGGTCGACGATTGCCTGGCCGCCACCGGCGCGCGGCCGGTCCGCTGGCTGATGAACCACGCGGAGGTGGGCAAGCAATGGTGCCTGATCCACGCCACCCACATCAACGCCACCGAGACCGAGCGCCTGGCCAGGAGCGGCGCGGTGGCGGGCCTGTGCCCGGTAACCGAGGCCAACCTCGGCGACGGGATCTTTCCGGCCCCGGACTATCTGGCCGCTGGCGGAGCTTTCGGAATCGGCACGGACTCCAACATCGTGATCGACGCCGCCCAGGAGCTGCGGACCCTGGAATACGCCCAGCGCCTGACCCGCCGGGCCCGCAACGTGCTGGCGGGCGGTCCGCGCCGCTCGACCGGCGGCGACCTGTGGCGCGCGGCGACGCTGGGCGGGGCCCAGGCCCTGGGCGCCGGACGCGGAGGTCTGCGCCGAGGCGCGCCGGCCGACTTCATCACCTTGGATCCGAACCATCCGACCATCGCCGGCCGCTCGGGCGATACGCTGATCGACAGCCTGGTCTTCGCCGGCGGCGGCGTCGACACGGTCTGGCGATACGGCAAGCGGCTGGTCTCCGGCGGTCGCCACCACGCCCGCGAGGCCATTCAGGCGCGCTACGTCCAGACCCTGAAGGCCCTGCTGGCGTGATCGGGCCCCTGCACCAGCGCATCCGCGCGGACATCGAGGCCCGCATCCGCTCCGGCGAGTGGGAGCCCGGCCATCGCGTGCCGTTCGAGACCGAGCTGATGGCCCAGTACGGCTGCGCCCGCATGACGGTCAGCAAGGCCATGGCCGCCCTGGTCGAGGCCGGGCTGATCGTGCGCCGCAAGCGGGCCGGTTCGTTCGTGGCCCGGCCCAAGGTGCATGCGCCGGTGCTGAACATTCCCGACATCCAATCCGAGATCGTGGGGCGCGGCGAAGCCTACGCCTTCCGTCTGCTGTCCCGGACGGTGCGGGCCGCCGATCGCGACAGTCCGGACGAGGTCGCGCTGGCGGGGGGCGGTGACCTGCTGGAACTGGACGGCGTCCACGACGCCGGCGGCCGGCCCTTCGCCCTGGAGCGGCGCCTGGTCTCGCTGAAGGCCGCGCCCGCGATGGCGGCGGCCGACTTCGCCCAGATCCCGCCCGGCGCCTGGCTGCTGGAGCACGTCGCCTGGACCGAGGCCGAGAGCCGCATCGGCGCGATCAACGCCGACGCCGAGGACGCCCGCCTGCTGGCCCTGGACGAGGGCGCGGCCTGCCTGGTCGTCGACCGCCGCACCTGGCGCGAGGGGCAGCACGTCACCCGCGTCCGCCAGATCTTCCCCGGCGAGGCCTATGACTTGGTGGCGCGGTTCGGACCTGCCGGGCGCTAGCCAGGCCCAAGTCGGTGAGGCCCCAAGTGCGTCAGGCGCAAGTTAGTCCGGCATCGTCTCGAACCGCGCCACGCCCTCGGGCGGGATCACCCAGGCGGGGCGATCGCGGTCGAACAGCAGCATGGCGGGCCGGAACAGACCGGGGTCGTCCAGGCTTCCGGCGTAGATCGTGTGGCTGTCGTGCAGGCCGTGCTCGCCGCCGAACACCAGGCCGCCGCAGGTCGGGCACGAGTTGCGCGTCGCCTCACCGCCCCGGAAGGCGCGGCTGCGGTACTGGCGCGCGGGCCCGGTGATGGTCAGGGCGCGGGCCGGGAAGCCCATGAAGCCGATGAACCCCGACCCCGACGCCTTGCGGCAGTCGCGACAGCAGCAAATCCCCATGACGTCCGGCGCGCGATCCGCCGCCCAGCGCAATGCGCCGCACAGGCATCCGCCTCGGAAGAGAGCTGTGGTCATGTGGGGAGAGTGATATCGGCGCGCGACGGCTGCAAGCCGCTACATAACCCACGAGACGCGAGTCTGGCTGGTGGCGGGGGGCGGGATCGAACCGCCGACCTGTGGGTTATGAATCCACCGCTCTAACCATCTGAGCTACCCAGCCGCACCAGGAGGCGCGGCTTATAGGCGAGAACCGCGCGGGATTTCAAGTCCGCCCCTACTCGGCCACGATCGCCGCCGTCACCGCGCCCAGCGCCTTCACCGCGTCGGCCGGCGCCAGCTTGACCTGCAACCCCCGCTGGCCGCCGTTGAGAAACACGTAGGGCTCGGCCAGGGCGGCGGCTTCCAGCACCGTCGGCAGGCGCTTCTTCTGGCCGAAGGGACTGACGCCGCCGACCTTGTAGCCGGTGATCCGCTCGGCGTCGGGCACAGGCGCCATGGCGGCCGACTTGCCCTTCAGGGCGGCGGCCAGCTTCTTCATGCTGACCTCCTTGTCGGAGGGCAGGATGGCGCAGGCAGGCTTGCCGTCCAGCATGACGACCAGGGTCTTGAGCACTCGGCGGGGGTCCTCGCCCAGGGCCTCGGCGGCCTGCAGGCCCACGCGCTCGGAGCCGGGGTCGTATTCGTACGTATGCAGGTCGAACGCGACGCCGGCCTTGCTCAGTGCGATCGTGGCGGGGGTGCTCTTGGACATGATCTGGCTCATATCCAACTGCGCCCGGTGTTGGAATAGTGCGAACGATGATGACGGCTTTCGATCGACGGACCTTGCTGCGGGGCGCCTTGGGCTTGGGCGCTGCGGGCCTGCTGCCGGGCTGGGCGACGGCGGGAGACGCCGGCCGTTCCCCCGCCGCGCTGTCGGGCGAGGCGATCAAGCTCACCGTCGGTCACACCATGGCGACCATCGACGGCCGCTCGGGCCACGCGGTCACCGTCAACGGCACGCTGCCGGGCCCGCTGATCCGGCTGAAGGAGGGGCAGAATGTCCGCCTCTCCGTCACGAACGCGCTCGACGAGGAGACCTCGATCCACTGGCACGGCCTCCTGGTGCCCTTCCAGATGGACGGCGTGCCGGGCGTGGCCTTCCCCGGGATCAAGCCGGGCCAGACGTTCACCTACGAGTTCCCGGTGCGCCAGGCGGGCACCTACTGGTGGCACAGCCATTCCGGCCTGCAGGAGCAAATCGGCCACTACGGCCCGATCATCATCGACCCCGCGGGCGAGGATCCCATCGGCTACGACCGCGAACATGTGGTGGTGCTGTCGGACTGGAGCTTCCTGCATCCGCACGAGCTGTTCCGGAAGCTGAAGGTCGACGCCGGCCACTTCAACAGGCAGAAGCAGACTGTCGCCGGCCTGCTGAAGGGTCAGGACCAGTCGCTGAAGGACCGCATTGCGTGGGCCAAGATGCGGATGGATCCGACCGACATCGCCGACGTCACCGGCTCGGTCTACACCTACCTGGTCAACGGCCACGGGCCCGGCGACAACTGGACCGGCCTGTTCAGGCCGGGCGAGCGGGTGCGGCTGCGTTTCGTCAATTCGGCGGCCATGACCATCTTCAACGTCCGTATTCCGGGCCTGGCGCTGGAGGTCGTGGCCACCGACGGCCAGCCCGTCGCGCCGGTGTCGGTCGACGAATTCCAGATCGCCCCGGCCGAGACCTTCGACGTCATCGTCCGTCCGGCGGAGGACAGGGCGTTCACCCTGGTCGCCGAGGCTTCCGATCGCTCGGGTCTGGCGCGCGCGACCCTGGCCCCGCGCCTAGGCATGACCGCGCCCGCGCCGCCGGTGCGCAAGCGGCCCCTGGCGACCATGAAGGACATGGGCATGGGGAACATGCGTCACGGCATGTCCATGCCGGGCATGGACATGTCGATGCGGGCCCAGAGCAACGCCCCGGACGTGCCGCTGACGCCGGGCGTCCAGACCATTTCGCCGATGCCGATGGACCGCATGGCCGAGCCGCCGCAAGGTCTGGAAGATGTCGGCCACAAGGTGCTGCGCTACGCCGACCTGGCCAACCTGCGCGAGCCCACGGACAGGCGCCCGCCGGGACGGACGATCGAGATCCACCTGACCGGCAACATGGAGCGCTTCATGTGGGCGTTCGACGGCGAGGCGTTCGGGCCGATCAAGACGCCCATCGCCTTCCGGCGCGACGAGCGGGTGCGGGTGGTGCTGATCAACGACACCATGATGGCGCACCCGATCCACCTGCATGGCCACTTCTTCGAGCTGGTCAACGGCCAGGACCGCCAGCCCCTGAAGCACACGGTCAATGTCGCGCCGGGCGGCAAGGTCGCCTTCGACCTGACGGCCAGCGAGCCGGGCGACTGGGCCTTCCATTGCCACCTGCTGCTGCACATGCACGCAGGCATGTTCAACGTCGTCACCGTGGGACCGCTCGACGGGGAGGCGGCGTGATGCTGGTCCTCGACGCGCAGCACGAGCATCATCAGGCCGCCGATCCGCACGCCGGCCACGACGAGAGGGCGATGAAGCCGACGGTCGCGCCTGAAACGGCCAAGCCGCCTCCGGTCCCGGTCGGCCATGCCGCCGATCGCTTGTTCGACCCCCAGGCCATGGCCGCCGCCCGCGCCCAGCTGATGAAGGAGCACGGCGGCGGGACCTTCTGGACCGTTCGGGCCGACCAGCTGGAATATCGCTCGCGCAAAGGCGCCGAGGCCCAGGCGTTCGAGGGCGAGGCTTGGTGGGGCGACGACTACGGCAAGTGGGTGGTCAAGGCGCGCGGCGAGCGCGTGGACGGCGAGGGCTGGGAGAGCGGCGAGGCCGAGCTGTTGAAGGCCTGGCCGGTGGGTCCCTATTTCGATCTCCAGGCGGGCGTGCGCTACGACCTGGCGCCGAAAGGGCGGTCCTACGCCACCGTCGGCTTCGAGGGCCTGGCGCCGTACTGGTTCGAGATCCAGGGCGCGGCCTATCTGTCCGACCAGGGCGACGTCTCGGCCCGGGGCGAGGCCTCGTACGACCTGCGCCTGACCCAGAAGCTGATCCTGCAGCCGCGCGTCGAGGCCGACCTGGCCGAGGCGGGGGCGGCCAAGCTCGAGGGCGGCCTGCGGCTGCGCTACGAGATCACGCGTGAGTTCGCGCCCTATGTCGGGGTGGTGCGGGCGCGGACCTTCGGCCCGATGACGCCGCTGGGCGAGCGGGCGGGGAGCACGGCGGTGGTGATCGGCGTCAGGGCCTGGCGTTGAGGCGCCCTATCGTTACGGATAGCTTGCCGCCAACGTAAGCCTGGCCCAACATTCGTTTGAGATCCGGACGAAGAGCCGGCGAACGAGGGAGCCTGGCCTTATGTCGACCGCGATCGATTTCGACCGCATGCGGACCCTGGGCGACGTCGCCCGCTACCACGCGGAAGCCCGGCCCGACGCCGTGGCCTTCAGCTTCGAGGGACGGGAGACGACCTTCGCCCAGTTCGACCGCTACACGAACCAGGTCGCCAACGCCCTGATCGCGGCGGGACTCTCGACCGGCGACCGCGTCGCCTATGTCGGCAAGAACAGCGACGCCTATTTCCAGCTGCTGATCGGCGCGGCCAAGGCCGGGGTGGTGACCGCGCCGATCGGCTGGCGGCTGGCCGCGCCCGAGATCGCCTACATCGTCGCCGACAGCGAGGCCAAGCTGGTCTTCGTGGGTCCCGAGCTGATCGGCCATGTCGAGATGGTCGGCGCCGAGCTGACCCATCGCCCCGTGGTGATCGCCATGGAGCCGGGCGAGGGGGACTACCGGACCTTCGAGGCCTGGCGCGATGCTCGGTCCGACGCCGACCCGCACAAGCCGATCGCAACCTCGGACATCGCCATCCAGCTCTACACCTCGGGCACGACGGGGCGGCCCAAGGGCGCGATGCTGACCCACGACAACCTCTTGGGCATGCGCCGCGAGGCGGCGAAAAGCCCGATGGCCTGGAACCAGTGGGGCCCTGACGACGTCAGCCTGGTGGCCATGCCGGTCGCCCACATCGGCGGCACGGGCTGGGGGCTGGTCGGGCTGATGAACGGCGCCAAGGGCGTGGTGGCCCGCGAGTTCGACCCGTTCAAGGTCCTGGACTTCATCGAGAAGGAAAAGATCTCGAAGATGTTCATGGTGCCGGCCGCGCTGCAGATCGTGGTGCGCCAGCCCCGGGCGTGCGAGATCGACTATTCGCGCCTCAGCCATATCCTGTACGGCGCGGCGCCCATCCCGCTGGACCTGCTGCGGGAATGCATGGAGGTGTTCGGCTGCGGCTTCGTCCAGCAGTACGGCATGACCGAGACGACCGGTACGGTGGTCTATCTGCCGCCCGAGGATCACGACCCGGCCGGCAACAAGCGCATGCGGGCCGCCGGGCTGCCGATGCCGGGCGTCGAGATCAGGGTGCTCGACGAGGCGGGAAACAGCCTGCCGGCCAGTACGGTGGGCGAAATCGCCATCCGCTCCGCCTCGAACATGGCCGGCTATTGGAAGCTGGACGAGGCGACGGCCAAGACCATCGACGCCGAGGGCTGGCTGCGCACCGGCGACGCCGGCTATCTGGACGAGGACGGCTATCTGTTCATCCACGACCGGGTGAAGGACATGATCATCTCGGGCGGCGAGAACATCTATCCGGCCGAGGTCGAAAGCGCCGTCTACGGCCATCCGCACGTGGCCGAGGTGGCGGTGATCGGCGTGCCCGACGAGAAATGGGGCGAGGCGGTCAAGGCGGTGGTGGCGCCCAAGCCGGGCGTGACGCCGGACCCGGACGACATCATCGCCTTCGCCCGGACCAGGATCGCGCATTTCAAGGCGCCTAAGAGCGTGGACTTCGTCCCGGCGCTGCCGCGCAACGCCTCGGGGAAGATCCTGCGCCGCGAACTGCGGGCGCCGTACTGGGAGGGCCGGGAGCGGCAGGTGAACTGACCGCCGCGGGCCCCCCACCTGATCGCTTCGCGATCGTCCGCCCCCGGAAGGGGCAGACGGTGATCCCTCTTCCCATCCGGGGGAGGAGGGCCGAAGGCCCGGAGGGGGAAGTGACCTATTCGATAAACGCCTCCACCACCTCCCGCGTCCCGACCATGAACGCGTCCGCCACCAGCGTCAGGGGCCGCACGTCCACCTCGGACTCGCCGCGCGCGATCAGGGTCGCGAACCGGTCGTACAGTCCCGGATATTCCCGGTTCTCCCCGACCTCCACCGCCTTGCCGTCGATCGTCAGTTCGGCCCCGCCCAGCGACAGCTTCAGCACGCCGTCGTCGGTCCAGGCGGTGATGTCCCAGGTCTGCGGGCCGGTCTGCAGGAAGTCGAGATCGGCGGTGATCTCCGCCCCCGCCAGCGTGGTCATGTCCACGCGCCCGGCGATCGGCGACTGGACGTTCTCCGGGACCTGCAACCGCGCGTCGGTGACGAACACCTCGGCCGGCATGATCGCGGTCAGGATCGACAGGGCGTTGATGGCCGGGTCGAAGACGCCCATGCCGCCGGCCTGCCAGATCCAGGTCTGGCCGGGATGCCAGCGGCGGACGTCCTCGCGCCATTCGATGGCCAGCTTGCGGACTTGGCGCGAGGCCAGCCAGGTCTTGGCCCGCGGCACGCCGGCGGCGAAGCGCGAGTGCCAACTGGTGAACAGCGCCACGCCATGCTGGCGGGCGACGGCGGCCAGTTCGGCCACCTCGCTGACCGTGGCGCCGGGCGGCTTCTCCAGGAACACGTGCTTGCCGGCCCGCAGGGCCGCCAGGGCCGTTTCGCGCCGGGCCTGGGGCGGGGTGCACAGGGCGACGGCGTCCAGCGTGGGACCGTTCGCCAGCATCTCGCCGATGTCGTGGAAGACCGGGGTCTCGCCCAGGTCCGGCTTGCTGCGGCTGGCCGCCGCGACCAGCTGGAACCGCGGGTCGCCGGCGAGGGCGGGGATGTGCTGGTCATGGGCGATCTTGCCCACGCCGACGAGGCCGATCCGGATCACGCTTGCTTCCTCCCGCCGGCCTTAGCGCCGTTCGGCGCTAATTATAGTATAAATGCTTTCGCGCAAGCCGGCGGTCAAAAAAAGGAGCGCCGCGGGAAACGACGCTCCTGAAAAGGGAAGAGATGCAAAAGAGGGCGGCGGGAGAGGGGTAATCGCCCCCGCCCACCCACTACTTGCCTGCCGGCGAGACCGGCAGGCTCCGGGCCGCCAGGGTGACCTGGGCGGTGGAGGAGAGGGCCCGGGACGAGGATCCCAGGGCGATGTCATATCGGCCGGCCGCGATCGACCAGCCGTGGGCCTTGTCGTCCCAGGTGGCCAGCAGGCGCGGATCGACCGTGAGGGTCACGCGCTGGGTCGCGCCTGGCGCCAGGGAGACCTTCTTGAAGCCGGCCAGGCGCTTGGGCGCTTCCCAGCCTCCCGCCTTCGGGCCGACATAGACCTGCGGCACGTCCCTGCCGGCGCGGGCCCCGACGTTCTTGACGTCGAAGCTGACCGTCACCTTGTCGCCGGCGGCGCTGGCCGTCAGGTTCGAATAGGCGAACTTGGTGTAGGACAGGCCGTGGCCGAACGGGAACAGCGGCTCGATGTTCTTGAGGTCGTACCACTTGTAACCGACGGCGGCGCCCTCGATCGCGTAGTCGACATCGAACATCTCGCCCTCGGCCTTGCCGACCCCGTCCAGCTTGGGACGCGGCAGGTCGGCCACGCTCCTGGGGAAGCTGACGGGCAGGCGGCCCGAGGCGTCGACCTCGCCGGTCAGGACCCGGGCGATGGCCTCGCCGCCGGCGGTGCCCGGGAACCAGGCCTCGACCACGGCGCCGACCTTGTCCAGCCAAGGCATGACCACCGGACCGCCGGTCAGCAGCACCACGACGGTCTTCTTGTTGGCCGAGGCCACCGCGTCGATCGTGGCGTCCTGGTTCTTGGGCAGGTTCAGGTCCTGAACGTCCTGGGACTCGGTGGTCCACTGGTCGGCGAAGACCAGGACCAGCTCGCTCTGCGCGGCCAGCTTGGCGGCGCGGGCGGGATCGGTCCCATCGTCGTAGGAGACCTTGGCGTTCGGATAGCGGGCCTGCAGCGCCTTCAGCGGCGAGGACGGATAGTAGATCACCGGGCCGGGCCAGGTCTTGGGCTCCAGCCCCTTCACCGCGCGGCCGCCGACGGGATAGACCTGCGACGAGCCGCCGCCCGACAGCACGCCGACGTCGGCGTGGCCGCCGATCACGGCGATGGTCTTGGCGGTCTTGGCCAGGGGCAAGAGGTCGCCGTCGTTCTTGAGCAGGACCACGCCTTCCTCGGCGTCGGCCTGGGTGATCTTGGCGTGAGCCGCCAGCGTCGCCGCGGGCAGATCATAGCCGGTCGGCTTGGCGACCGGATGGTCGACCGCGCCGCTGGCGAACAGGGCGCGCAGCACGCGGCGGGCCATATCGTCGATGCGGGCCTGGCTGACCTTGCCCGAGGCCAGGTCGGCTTTCAGCGGCGCGCCGAAGAACGGTTCCTTGTCGAAGGCCTCGCCGGCCGATTCCTGGTCGAGACCGGCATTGGCCGCCTTGGCCGCCGAGTGGTCGGCGCCCCAGTCCGACATGACATAGCCCTTGTAGCCCCAGTCCTTCTTCAGGACCGTGTTCAAGAGCCAGTCGTTCTCGCAGGCATAGACCCCGTTCACGCGGTTATAGGCGCACATCACCGAGTGCGGGTCCGACTGCTCGATGGCGAACTGGAAGGCCAGGAGGTCCGAGGTGCGGGCCGCGGCGTCGCCGATGTTGCTGCTGACCACGAAGCGGCCGGTCTCCTGGGCGTTCAGGGCGTAGTGCTTGATGGTCGAGACGATGTGATTGGACTGGATGCCTCGGATCTGGGCCGCGACCATGGTCCCGGCCAGCCAGGGGTCCTCGCCGCCGTATTCGAAGTTCCGGCCGTTGCGCGGCTCGCGCATCAGGTTTACCCCGCCGGCCAGCTGGACGTTGAAGCCGGAGTCGCGGGCCTCCTTGCCGATCATCGCGCCGCCCTTGAAGGCCAGCTCGGGATTCCAGGTGGCCGCTGTGGCGATGCCTGAGGGCAGGGCGGTGCGCGCCCGCAGGTCCTGGTGGCTGCCCTGGGTGGCGACGCCGACGCCGGCGTCGGTCTGGTACTGGGCGGGGATGCCCAGGCGCGGCACGCCCGCGACATAGCCGGCCGAGGCGTCCAGCGAGTCGGGATGGCGCGTGTACTTCGGCTTCATGTCCGAGCCGAAGTAGCCGAAGATGACCGTGAACTTCTCGTCGTTGGTCATCGCCTTCAGCGCCAGATCGGCGCGCTGGTCGGCGGAGAGCCCGGGATTCAGCCACGGGTGCGCGGGCTTGGCCGCCACCGGCTTCTTGGCCGCGTCGGCCAGGGCGGGGGCGACGGTCAGGGCGGACGCCGAGGCGCCGATCAGCAGGGCGAGCGAGAGACCCCGCCAGGTCGCCGGCCAAGTCGTCTGGGTCATGTTTCCTCCGTGGTCGTTCTTGTCGGCTCGCGCGGCTTCGACCGCGTCGGAGCAAGGGGCTAGGGTTTGCGACGGGGCGGCGGGCCGCTCCGCGCGGGACCGGTGGATTCGCGCACCACCAGGCTGTGCTGCGCGAGGAAGGGGGTGTTGGTCTTGCCGGCGCCCTCGTTGGCGTTCCAGGCGGCGAAGGTCTGCATCGCGCGCAGGGCCATCTGGTCGAACGGCTGGCGGATGGTCGTCAGGGTCGGCCAGATCACCCCGGCGATGGGCGCGTCGTCGAAGCCGACCACCGACAGGTCGTCGGGGATCCGCAGACCCCGGCGCTGGGCCTCCATGCAGGTGGCGGCGGCCATGTCGTCGTTGGCGGCGAAGATCGCGGTCGGCGGGTCGTCGATGTCGAGCAGCTTCTGGGCCGCATCGATGCCGGTCTTGAAGGTGAACTCGCCGCCGACGATCAGCTCGGGCGGCGGACGCGGCAGACCGCGAGCGGCGTAGGCCTCGAAGAAGCCGTTGCGGCGGTGGGTGCTGGCGGCGTGGTCCGGGTGGCCGGCGATATGGCCGATGCGGGTGTGGCCCAGCGAGAACAGGTGCTCGACCACCTCGCGGGCGGCGGCGCGGTCGTCCATGCCGATGGCCGGGAACTGCGGGTCGGGCGTGGTGGGGGTGATCAGCACGCAGCGCACGTCCAGCTCGCGCATCAGCTCCTTCATCGGGCCGAAATCGCATTCGGGCGGCAGCAGGATCATCTCGCGGATCCCGCCGTCGGTGACGAAGGCGCGGACGCGGTCGGCCCAGCCGGGAATGGGGCCTTCGCTGAGGTCGACCGACAGGTGGCGGCCGGTCTCGACACAGGCCAGCAGCAGGGCGTGGTGGACGCGGGTGTGGTAGCCGCCGGACGGGTCGCCCATCAGCACGCCGACCGAGCCCGAGCCCTGCGAGCGCAGGCTGCGAGCCACGGCGCTGGGCTGGTAGCCCAGGTCGTTCATGGCCGCGCGGACGCGATCGCGCGTCTTGGCGCTGACGCTGTCGTGATCGTTGAGAACGCGGGACACGGTCTTGGGCGAAACGCCTGCCCGTTCGGCCACGTCGTTGATCGTCGTCATCGGTCCCCGTACCCGCTCAACCGCCAAGCTTCCCCGGCGCACACCATCAGCCAAAGGCGGCGCCCGCAAGGCGGTCGGCGGCCACAGCCATAGTTCAAGTTGTCCGGGCTGTCATGTCTTCAGGACATAAATGGGTCAAAAAATCTCGTTCGGTAGGACATTTTAGGGACATTTTCTGGGGCGCGCGGCCATGGCCCTGGCTCCGACTATGTCCGGAGGTGTCGGTTCCCAAGCGTCAAGGCGCATGTGTCACCGCTCACCCCTGTACCGGTAACATGAAGGAAAAAGGTAAGTAGAAACAGTGGATTGTTGTGCGTTTGGCCGACGTGATCAGCGCTGGAGCGTAAGCTTCGGCGCTGCCCAAGGCGTACGGCCGATCGTCTGAAACCCTTGCGGCGCTGAAATGACAACGTTGACATTCTTGTTGACTTGCTCGGGACATTTGGGGAATGTGACGACGTTCGATGAAGGCGCGGGGCTGGAATCGATGTCCGGGCGCCGGGGCCGCCGAGGGATTTGGACAGTCGCCGGACAGGCGGCCGGACAGGGACCGCAAAGCCTCAAACGTTCCTCGACAGCCGCCAGCTAGAGCGGCGGCGCGAGGCGCGGGCGAGCGGCCAATAAGAACGACTTATTTGGGGAGCGAGAATTGTCACAGGAAGCAAGGAAAGCCGTGCTCAAGCGCGGCCTGACGCTGGCGCTGGTCGCCGGCGCATCGCAGCTGGCCCTGGCCAGCGGGGCCTTCGCCCAGGACGCCAACGCCAATGACTCGACGGTCGAGGAGATCGTCGTCACCGGCGTGCGCGGGTCGCAGATCCGCTCGGTGGACGTCAAGCGGCGCCAGTCGGCCATCGTCGACGCGATCTCGTCGGAAGACATCGGCAAGCTGCCGGACGTCACCATCGCCGACTCGCTGCAGCGCATCTCGGGCGTGCAGATCCAGCGCAACGCCGGCGAAGGCGCCACGGTCAACATCCGCGGCCTTGCCCAGGTCATCACCCTGCTGAACGGCGAACAGTACATGAGCGCCGGCAACATGGGCTCGGCCCAGCCGAACCTGCTGGACGTTCCTTCCCAGCTGATGAACCAGGTGCTGGTCTACAAGTCGACCAACCCGCGCAACGCCCTGTCGGGCATCTCGGGCACCATCGACCTGCGCACCCGCCGTCCCTTCCAGTTCGGCGAAGGCTTCAGCCTGACCGGTGCGGCCGAGGCCCAGCGCGGCGAACGCACCAAGGACGACGACTACCTGCTGAACGGCGTCGCCAACTGGCGCAACGACAATGTCGGCCTGATGATCTCGGCCGCCGGCAGCAAGTCGAACCTTGGCAACAACTCCTCGGGCGCGGTCGGCCTGTCGGGCAACAACGACTGGGGCGGTTCGGCGACCCGCAACTGGGTCTCGCCGCACGGCTACGAGAGCTTCAATCGCGTGGTCGAGCGCAAGCGCCTGGGCGTCAACGCGGCCTTCGAGGCGCACCTGGGCGAGGGCTTCACCCTGATCGCCGAGGGCTTCTACGCCAAGCTGGACGAATACAACCGCGGCGCCGGCATCAACATCTCCAACCGCTGGGACGGCGGCGCCTTCGGCGTCTGGAACCAGCCCAGCATCTCGCAGACCGGCATCACCAGCCCCTCGAACGGTCGTCCGTGGCTGGCCGTCGACGAGTACAACATCGACGCCTGGTGGATTAACTCGTTCACTGTCAACCGCACCACCAAGTCGACCTCGAAGAACTACAACCTCGAGCTCAACTACGACAACGGCGGTCCGTTCACCTTTGAGGCCCGCGCCATCCGCGCCGACGGCCACCGTCTCAGCATGAACGGCCAGGCCCAGGGCGACCTTTCCAACTGGCAGTATGCGCCGGGCCGGTTCAACCTGTTCCGCGACGACCGTGACCGCACCCGCGGTCCGTTCTATCCGAAGGCGATCTGCGACCAGTATCCGGCCGGTCAGCGTTCGAACGCCGTGGTCGGCAGCGCCGGCGGCTGCTACCTGAACCCGAACCCGCTGGGCTACGGCCAGAACCCGCAGCTGGTCTACAACATCGCCGGCGACCACCCGGTGTGGAGCGGCTTCGACCGTCCGATCACCGGCGGCCTGGGCGCGGGCAAGACCCTGCGCGACTACATGGCCAACAAGGACAGCTACGCCATCGGCGCCTTCTCGTCGGAAGGCAACAACGAAGTCGACTCGGACATGAACGTGTTCCGCGCCGACGGCCACTACAAGTTCGACGACAAGCTGCTGGGCTTCATCACCAAGGTCGACGCCGGCGTCCGCTTCAGCGACCGCTCGGTCAGCGTCGAGCAGTTCCACCTGTTCTCGGGCTTCTACGGCGGCGTCCCCGGCGCGGTGCAGGCCAACGGCCAGCCGGTTCCGGCCGGCGGTTGCGAGGCCCAGTGGAAGGCCATCGACGTGGTCATGAACCAGAACCAGTGCCAGGCGGGCGAGTTCGTGCCCGATCCGGTCTCTGGCCTGCCGGTGTTCCAGGGCTACACGGTCAACCGTCCGACCAAGCTGTCGACCTACAACAACGTCATCTGGGTCGACGACCTGGGCGGCATCACGTCGGGCATGCCGGGCTTCTGGACCATCGACCCGCATGACTTCGACAACGTCAAAGCCTTCCACGACAAGGTGTTCGGCGGCTCGATCCGCGTCACCGTCCCGGGCCAGACCTACGACGTCACCCTGAAGGAGGAGAGCGCCTATGGCGCGGCCGACTTCGAGATCGGCAAGCTGCACGGCGACATCGGCCTGCACGTGATCCAGACCGAGCTGACGGTGAAGCAGAACCTGACGGGCGACACCCGCAACTACGGCGACACCAACGCCGACGCGGGCGACGCGGTCACCAAGCGCAAGTACACCGACTGGCTGCCGTCGGTGAACGCGGTCTACGACCTGACCGACAACATCAAGCTGCGCGCGGCCTACGCCAAGACCATGCAGCCGCTGGACCTGGGCAGCTACGGCGGCGGTCTGAAGATCAACACCGCCGACTGCGGCGCGGCCCTGCCGAACGTCCGTTGCGTCACCAGCGCCAACGCCGACGGCAACCCGAACCTGAACCCGTGGCGGGCGTCGAACTTCGACGGCGCGGTCGAGTACTACTTCGGTCGGGCCTCGATGCTGAACGTCTCGGCCTTCAAGCTGAAGATCGACAGCTTCGTGACCGGCGGCCAGACGACCGGCCGCTTCCCCGACCAGGACGGCGTCATCCGCCGCACGGTCAATGTCAGCCTGCCCATCCAGGGCGATGGCGGCTCGGTGAAAGGCCTGGAAGTCGGCGCCAAGTTGGCCTTCAGCGACATCATCCCGGACATGGGCCTGCTGTCGAACTTCGGCGTGGACAGCAACTACACCTACTCGCCCAGCCACGAGAGCCGTCTGGACCTGGAGAAGAACAAGATCCCGTTCTTCGACAACTCCAAGCACCAGTTCAACCTGGTGGGCTGGTACCAGGACGACAAGCTGCAGGCCCGCGTCGCCTACAACTACCGGACGGCGCGCCTGTCTGGGACGATGGGCGCCGGCGCCGACGCCGTGGATCCGAAGATCTCCTACGTGATCCCTATCATGCAGAAGGCCACCGGCTACGTGGACGTCAACGTCAGCTACAACGTGCGCGACAACGTCACCGTCTACTTCAACGGGTCGAACGTCACCGGCGAGATCGAGGACTACTACTTCCGCTTCGCCAAGGGCCAGACCCAGTACGCCAACCAGAACGAGTTCGAGCCCCGCTACACGGTGGGCGTCCGGGCGCGCTGGTAGATCTATCCCTCTGACCTCCTGCGGCCGCCGTGAATCTCCACGGCGGCCATCTTTTCTGGAGGCGGGACCTGTCGGGCGCGGTGATCAGCCGGTAGCCTGAGCCAACCGGACGCCAGATCCGGATAGTCGAGCGTGCTCATAGGGGAGCGGTCCGATGCAGGACAACAGGATCCGCAAGCTCGTGATCGTCGGCGGGGGAACCGCCGGCTGGATGGCGGCTGCGGCGCTGCGCCGGCATTTCCATGGCGGCCCGCTCGAGATCACCCTGGTCGAGAGCTCCGAGATCGGCGCGATCGGGGTGGGCGAGGCGACCATCCCCACCATTCGCGGCTTCTACCAGCAGCTGGGCCTGACCGACATCGAGGTGATGCGGGCGACGCAGGCGACCTGCAAGCTGGGCATCCGCTTCAACGGCTGGGTCCGCGAGGGGCAGTCGTTCATCCACCCGTTCGGCCTGTTCGGTCAGGACCTGCGCGGGATCAGCTTCCATCACTATTGGCGCAAGCTGGCGGAGGCGGGCGAGCCGACCGACATCCAGGACTATTCGCTGGGCGCCTCGCTGGCCGCCGCGGGAAAGTTCATGGCCCCGTCGCGCAATCCGCCCTCGAGCCTGTCGATCTTCGACTGGGCCCTGCATTTCGACGCCGCCCTGTTCGCCCAGCTGATGCGCCGGGTGGCCGAGGACAACGGCGTGCGCCGCATCGACGCCAGGATCACCAAGGTCAATCTGCGCCCCGAGGACGGCTTCGTCGCCTCGCTGGACCTGCACACCGGCGAGACGGTGGAGGGCGATCTCTTCATCGACTGCTCGGGCTTCCGGGGGCTGCTGATCGAGGAAGCGCTGGGAACCGGCTATGAAGCCTGGAACGACCTGCTGTTCTGCGACAGGGCCTATGCCGTGCAGAGCGAGGGTGTCGGCGACCCCGCGCCCTATACCGACGTCACCGCTCACAGCGCCGGCTGGCGCTGGCGCATCCCGCTGCAGCATCGCTACGGCAATGGCTACGTCTTCTCCTCGCGCCACATCAGCGACGAGGACGCCCTGGCCGAGCTGAAGGCCGCCGTGCCCGATCCGCTGCTGCACGAGCCGCGCCTGATCCGCTTCAACCCCGGACGCCGCAAGCAGGTCTGGAACAAGAACGTCATCGCCCTGGGCCTGGCCTCGGGCTTCCTGGAGCCGCTGGAGAGCACCTCGATCGCCCTGATCGAGACGGGCGTCGACAAGATCAAGGCGCTGTTCCCGGACAAGGACTTCGCGCCGGAGCTGGTCGACGAGTTCAACGACTGGTCCCGGCGCGAGATGGAGCGCGTGCGCGACTTCATCATCCTGCACTACTGGGCCAACAAGAGAGGCGACACGCCGTTCTGGCGCGACTGCAACGCGGTGGTCCTGCCCGATACGCTCCAGCGGAAAGTGGATCTGTTCCGCCAGCGCGGCCACTTCGTCCGCTACCGCTGGGAGATGTTCCAGCCGGCCAGCTGGATGGCGATCTATGCCGGCTTCGAGCTCTTGCCCGACAGGATCGACCCCGCCCTGGATGGCATAGACCCGGCCACGCTCAGCGCGCCTCTGGCCGAGATGCGCAAGGCCATCCGCGAGGTGGTGGCGGCCGCCCCGCCGCACGGCGACTTCCTCGAACAATATTGCCGCCCCGTCCCCATGGCGGCCCAATAACGGCTTACCAGGACCAGCCCGATGAACACGCATCCCAACGCCATCAAGAAGGTCGTCATCGTCGGCGGCGGCTCGGCCGGCTGGATCTCGGCGGCCATGCTCAGCCACTATTTCGAGAAGGGCGGATGCGCGGTCGAGCTGGTCGAGTCCGAGGAAATCGGCACGATCGGGGTCGGCGAGTCGACCATCCCGCCGTTCCTGCAATTGATCGCCAGCCTGGGCGTCGACGAGCGCACGTTCATCCAGGCCACCCAGGCCAGCTTCAAGCTGGGCATCCGCTTCGAGGACTGGCGGGTCAAGGACGAGCACTACTACCACCCGTTCGGGGCCATCGGCGGCCCGATCGGCGCGCACGAGTTCTATCAATGCTGGCTGCGGGCCAAGGCCAACGGCCATCCGTCGAACCTGCAGGACTTCGCGCCCGGCACGGTGATGGCCGACCAGTGGAAGTTCATGCTGCCGTTCATGGTCCAGCGCAGCCTGATCAGCGGGGCCAGCTACGCCCTGCACGTCGACGCGCGGCTGGTGGCCAAGTTCCTGCGCGACTTCGCCGAGGCGCGCGGCGTCAGGCGCACCGAGGGCATTGTCACCGACGTGGTCACCCGGCCCGACGGCGGCGTCCAGAAGGTGGTCCTCAAGAGCGGGCAGGCGGTCGAGGGCGACCTCTTCATCGACTGCTCGGGCTTCCGCGCCCTCTTGATCGGCAAGACCCTGGAGACGCCCTACATCGACTGGTCGGACATGCTGCTGTGCGACCGCGCGGTGGTGGTGCAGACCCAGAACGTCGGACCGCCGCATCCCTTCACCCTGTCCAAGGCCGAGGACGCCGGCTGGCGCTGGCGCATCCCGCTGCAGCACCGCGCGGGCAACGGCTATGTGTTCAGCTCCAGGCACCTCAGCGACGACGAGGCCCGCGCCACCCTGGTGAAGAACCTGGAAGGCGAGATGCTGATGGACCCCATGTTCATCCCGTTCAAGACCGGCATGCGCCAGCGGCTGTGGAACAAGAACGTCGTGGCCGTGGGCCTGGCCGGCGGCTTCATCGAGCCGCTGGAGTCGACCGCCCTGCACCTGATCTACCGCGGCATGGACTTCCTGCTGCGCTACTTCCCCGACCGCGACTGCGATCCGGCCCTGCAGGCCGAGTACAATCGCCGCATGACCGCCGACTACGAGGAGATCCGCGACTTCATCGTGCTGCACTACTGCACCAGCCAGCGTCGCGACACGCCGTTCTGGCAGGCCGTGGCCGAAGCGCCGGTCCCCGACAGCCTGCGGGAGCGCATCGACCTCTTCAAGGCGCACGGCGCGTTGCGCGAGGGCGTCGACCAGATGTTCCGCGACCCGTCCTGGCAGTCGGTGATGGAGGGCATGGGCATTCGCCCGCGCCGCTACCAGCAGCTGGTCGACACCGTGCCCTACGCGGTCATCGCCCAGACCCTGGACCAGTCCAAGCCGATGCTGGCCGCCCAGGTCGCCGAGCTGCCCAGCCACGGAGAATTCCTGGCCAGGCAGTGCCCCGCGCCGCCGCCGGAGACAGTGGTCGCCCCGTTCAAGACGGTGGCCTAGCCTCTTCCAGCCGCGCCGCCACCTCGTCGAGGCCGCGCTTGCGGGCGGCGTCGGCGGCAGTGTCGCCCTGGCCGTTACGGCGCTTCGGATCCGCGCCGCGCGCCAGCAGCAGCCGGGCGACCGCCAGGGCGTCGTCCTCGTCGTCGGGCAGGCAGAATAGCAAGCTGGGGTCGTCGCCCGGCGCTTGCGCGTTGATCAGGTGCGGCTCGGCGTCGAGCACGGCGGCCAGGCGTTCCAGCCGGGCTTGGCTGGCCAGGGCGCGGGCGTCGCGGCTGATCGGCGCTAGCCGGTCGGCCAGGCGGGGCTTGTCCAATACGACGGCCCAGCTCAGCGGCGTGCCGCCCCAGCGCCGCTCGCGGACATCGACATCGGCGCCGGCGGCCAGCAGGTGCTCGACCGCCTCCAGCGATCCGGACTGCACGGCGCGGTGCAGTGGAGTGATGCCCTCGTGGCCCGCCGCCATCGGATCGGCGCCCAGGGCCAGCAGCAGCGCCACCGCCGGGGCGTTGCCGTGCTCGGCGGCCGACAGCAGGGGACGCGGCGCGCGCACCGCGTCCGGCAGGGCGGCGACCAAGGCGCGGGCTCCGGCCTCGTCGCCGGCGGCGGCCAGCGCCTGCAGGGCGTCGGCGCCGTCCAGGGCGACCGGCGGCGCGCCGTGGGCCTCCAGCAACTGCGCCATGGCCGTGAAGCCCGACAGCCGCGCCATGGCCAGCACCGGCCGCTTCTCATAGGCGTGGGGCGCATTGGCGTCGGCCCCGCGCTCCAGCAGCCATTGGGCGCGGCCGACATGGTTCTGGCCGACGGCGTTGCCCAGCAGGTAGTTCAGCGTCGAACAGCCCAGATGGTCGCCCAACCGACCCGCTCCCTTGACCCGCCAGGCGTCCAGCTGTCCGGCCGCCTCGGCCTGCCGCCACAACAGGTCGTACCAATGGGTGTCGTGGCCGACGATCGAGACATTGTACAGCGCTTGGGAGTCGTAGGCGTCCGCCCCCGCCGCCACCAGCAGCGCGACCATTTCTTCCGCCTGCGGATGGCTGGGCTTGGCGCCTTCGCCCAGGCCGATCGCGCCGGTCAGCACCTTGAACGGCGTCTCCCAGTCGTCAGTGAAGCCGAAGTTCGGATCGGATCCGGCGTCCAGCAGAAGACGGGCCATGGCCAGGCCGTTGACCGCGTCCAGGCGGCCGTAGGTGACATGGGTCAGGGCGGTCCAGCCGCGCACCGGATCGACGCGATGGACGGCCTGAGGATCGCGGGCCAGGTGGCGCTGGACGGTCTCGAGGTCGCCGGCCGCCGCCGCCGTGAACAGGCTGTCGCGGGCCAGATCCGGATGGCGCGCGAGGATCCGGCGGGCGATGGCCGGTTCGCCGTCCCAGCCGTGGCGCAGGATCTGCTCGATCCGCTGGGCGCGGCTCTGGCGCGCGATGGCCAGGTCGTCCAGCGCGCCCTTCAGGGCGATCCAGCTCTCCTGGCCGTATTCCAGCGCCAAGGCGTGCTGGAGGTCGCGCAGCACGGGTTCGGCCGGCGCGCCGGGCCAGGCGGCGACGAGGCGCGACCGGGCGGCCGGATCCCCGGCGCGCAAGGCCTTCAGCCAGCGCTTGGCGTCCTTGCGCAGGATTTCGATGTGCGTCTTGGTCGTGAGCTCGCGGCTCATGGCAAACCTTCCTTCCCATGGCCGAACGTCCGCTTACGAAGGGCCGGAAGAAGGCTCGTAAGGATCTGGAAGATCTAGCTGGATGGGAGGATCTCCCTTGCCGCGGACAGGCGGCGCTCCAGAGGCGCGCTGACGCCATGAAAGCCTCAGCGCGCCGTCGCCGTCAACCGGCGGCTAGATCCGCTTCATGCTGATGATCTTCACCGGCGGGTTCAGGATCTGGCCCTTCATCGACGGGACGTTGGTCGGACCGTCGGTGCGGCCGGCCAGGATCTTCTTCACGACATCCATGCCCTGAACCACATAGCCGAAGACCGCATAGCCCTGGGCCGCGTCGCTCTTGCCCGGCTTGGCGTCCAGATAGGGCTGCGGACTGGCGCAGATGAAGAAGTCGGCCGTGGCCGACCCCGGCGCGTCGCGGCCCATCGAGATGGCGCCGGCCTTGTGCTTGAGGCCCGTCTTCAGCGTGCTCTCGTGGGCGATCGGCGGGGCGCGGCGGGAATAGGGCTTGGGCTGGCCCTGGATCGAGCCGGCGCCCGGCGCGCCCTTGGCCCGGTTGGCGCGGAAGAACTGGCCGCCGTCGAAGCGATGTCGGTCGACATAGGCCAGGAAGTTGGCCGCCGTGATCGGGGCCTTCTTGTCCTCCAGCTCAACGACGATCGTCCCCTTGTCGGTCTCGATGGCCACGCGCGGCTTGCCGGCGGCGAGGGCGGGGGAGGCGACCCAGAGGGATGCGGACAGAGCGGCCAAGGCGCCGATCAGGGCGCGGCGGGCGATCTTCGAAACGGTCATGACGGCTCCTCGTCTGGTCGCGGTGGTTATGGCGCCTCGCCGCGCCGCCGTCATGTCCGACAAGGCTGACGTAGCGTCTCGGCCGGTTTCCCCCAGAAAAGAGACCGCTACCAGATTTCCTCGGTCGCAATAGTCATGGTCGTCGCGTTAGGGTCTCCCCGCATTGGGGCGACCGCGGGGGACACGCGGCGCGTTTGAGGGAAGGGACTAAGCGTATGGGGGCTGACACCCAAGCCGCGCCTGCGAAAGGGCGCGACGCGCTGGTGATCGGGGCGTCTTCGCTCGGCACCGTGTTCGAGTGGTACGACTTCTATCTCTACGGTTCTCTGGCGGTGATCATCACCGGCCACTTCTTCTCGGGCGTCAACGAGACCACCGGCTTCATTCTGGCGCTGTTGGCCTTCGCTGCGGGCTTCGCGATCCGGCCGCTGGGTGCGGTGATCTTCGGTCGCCTGGGCGATATCTGGGGCCGCAAGAACACCTTCCTGATCACCATGCTGCTGATGGGGATCTCGACCTTCGTCGTCGGCCTGCTGCCGTCCTACGCCCAGATCGGGGTGGCCGCGCCGGTGGCCCTGATCGTCATGCGCCTGGTCCAGGGCCTGGCCCTGGGCGGCGAGTACGGCGGCGCGGCGACCTACGTCGCCGAGCACGCGCCCGACGGCAAGCGGGGTTTCTACACCAGCTGGATCCAGACCACGGCCACGGTGGGCCTGTTCCTGTCGCTGCTGGTCATCCTGGCGACCCGCACGTGGCTGGGCGAGGACGCCTTCAAGGCGTGGGGCTGGCGCATTCCGTTCCTGGTCTCGATGCTGCTGCTGGGCGTCTCGATGTGGATCCGCCTGAAGCTGCACGAAAGCCCGACCTTCCAGCGCATGATCTCGGAGGGCAAGGGGACCAAGAAGCCGCTGGCCGAGGCCTTCGGCAACTGGAAGAACCTCAAGGTCGTGCTGCTGTCGCTGTTCGGCCTGACCATGGGCCAGGCGGTGGTCTGGTACACCGGCCAGTTCTACGCCCAGTTCTTCCTGGAAAAGACCCTGAAGGTCGATGGCGCGCTGGCCAACCTGCTGATCGCCACCGCCCTGCTGATCGGTACGCCGTTCTTCGTGTTCTTCGGCTGGCTGTCGGACAAGATCGGCCGCAAGTGGATCATCATCGTCGGCTGCGTGCTGGCGGCGGCGACCTATTTCCCGATCTTCAAGGCGGTGACCGCCGCCGCCAACCCGGTCCTGGCGCATGCCGAGGCCTCGGCGCCGGTGACGGTCTCGGCCGATCCGGCCACCTGCGCCTTCCAGTTCGATCCCGTCGGCAAGGCCAAGTTCAACACCCCCTGCGACGTGGCCAAGGCCTATCTGGCCAAGGCGGGCGTCAGCTACAACGTCCACGCCGGCGCCGCCGGTTCGCCGACCTCGGTGCAGGTCGGCGGCGTGACGCTGGAAGGCTTCGACGCCAAGGGCGCGACGGGCAAGGCGTTCGCCGCCGCCCGCAAGGCCTGGGAGGCCGATCTCGGCGACCAGCTGAAGGCCGCAGGCTATCCGGCCAAGGCCGACCCGGCCAAGGTCGACAAGCCCAAGGTCATCGGCCTGCTGGCCCTGCTGGTGATCTACGTGACCATGGTCTACGGCCCGATCGCGGCCATGCTGGTCGAGCTGTTCCCGACCCGGATCCGCTACACGGCCATGTCGCTGCCCTACCATATCGGCAACGGCTGGTTCGGCGGCTTCCTGCCCACGACGGCCTTCGCCATCGTGGCCGCCACCGGCAACATCTATTCGGGTCTCTGGTACCCGGTGATCATCGCCGGCGTGACCGCCGTTATCGGAGGGCTGTTCCTGAAGGATACGCGGCACAACGCGATCGAAGACTAGGCAATCGACCTGGTGCGACCCGGCGGACGCAGCGCCGCCGGGTTGCCATCCTTTCGCTAATCGGCTTGGCTCCCCGGCGAGGGGAGCGTTGATGACGCAAGAGGACGAACACAGGCGCGCCTGGTTCCGGCGGGATATCCTGCCGCTCGAACCGGACCTGCTGGCCTATGCGCGGCGGTTCTGCCGCGACGGACAAACCGATCCCGAGGATCTGGTCCACGAGACCTTCGCGCGCGCCATCGCCTGCAAGACCTGGCGGGAAATCGGCAATCCGGGCGCCTTCGCCACCCGGATCCTGCGCAACTGCGCGCTGGACGCCCTGCGCCGCCGCAAGGTGCTGACCATCACCGCCGTCGCCGACTTCGAACGCATCGAGCCGATCGACGAGACGCCCGGCGCCCACATGCTGCTCGAATCACGTGAAGAGCTGCGCGCCTTGGCCGACGCGATCGCGGAACTGCCCGCGCAGTGCCGCCGCGTCTTCACGTTGAGAAAAGTTTACAGCCTCTCGCCGGACGAGATAGCGGTTCGCCTCGGACTGTCCGTCTCTACTGTCGAGAAGCACTTGGTGAAGGGTCTCCGGTACTGTTCCGACAAGTTGGGACGGCGTATCGGGCGTAAGCGTAAAGTCGACGAAGGGCGCTCATGGAGCGGGAGACGGGATCACGACGCGAAGCGGTAAGGCAGGCGGCCGCCCTCTGGGTGGTCCGGCTTGACGATCCTTCGTGCTCGGACGCCGACCGCGCCGCCTTCGAGGCCTGGCGCGGCGACAGCCACGAGAACGAAGCCGCCTTCGAGCGCGAGGCCGCGGCCTGGGCGCGCCTGGACCGCGTGCGCGCGCTGCGTCCGGGGACGGAGCGGCCGGACCGTGACCTGTTGGCCCCCGAGCGCCGCCTGACCCTCCCGAAATTCAGCCAGTCGCCCTGGGCGCGCGGCATGGCCGTCGCCGCTGCCCTGGCCCTGGCCGTGACCGGCGTCATGACCTTCGGCGGCGGCACGGCCTACGCCACCGCCATCGGCGAGCGCCGGGTGGTCGTGCTCAGCGACAACAGCCGCATCGAGCTGAACACCGACAGCAAGGTGGTGGTCCGCTATCGCCGCGGCGTGCGCGAGGTGAAGCTGCTCCGCGGCGAGGCCGTGTTCGAGGCGGCCAGGGACGCGCGGCCCTTCGTGATCCGGGCCGCCGACGCGGTCATGCAGGCCGACGCCTCGACCGAGATGGCCGTGCGCCTGCGCTCGGACGGCGCGGCCGTGACCGTCAAGCGCGGGGCGGTGGCGCTGGATCCCGAACCGGCCGAGCACAAGGACGAGCTGCGGCTGAAGGCCGGCGTCACGGCGATCTACAGCTCGGCGGGCAGCCGGTCGCGCAGCGTTTCGGACAGCGAGATCGACCGGGCCCTGGCCTGGCGCCAAGGCGCCATCGCCCTGAACGGCCAGTCGCTGGAACAGGCGGTGGCCGAGTTCAACCGCTACAATCGCCAGCAGATCAGCATTGCCGACCCCTCGATCTCCGGCCTGCGGCTGGCTGGCTATTTCCAGACGACCGAGCCCAAGAGCTTCGTCGCCGCCGTGACCAACGCCTTCCCGGTGCGGGCCTCGGAAGGGACGGACGGGGCGATCCGGCTGTCGCGCCGGGTCTAGGTTTCGAAAAAAGTTCCCTCGACGATGGCGGAAACGCCTCGCGCCGTCGTCGGTGTCGTGAAGGCGCTCTCCCGTAGGGGATTGGAGAGGGCCGAGAGGGGTTATCTAGAGACATGTCGAACGACACGCGCCGCACGGTTCGCGGCTTCCTGATGGCGTCCGCCGCCGTGCTGGTCCTTGCCGGGCCTGCCCTGGCCCAGGACGCCCGCCACAGCTTCAACATCCCGGCCGGCGACGCGGTGACCGCGCTGCAGGCCTTCGCCAAACAGTCGGGCAAGCAGGTGCTGTTCCCGTTCGAGGCGGCCAGCGGCAAGCGCACGCCGGCGGTGACCGGCGACGTGGCCGACGCCGACGCCCTGGCCAAGCTGGCCAAGGCCGCCGGCCTGGTCGTCGCCTCGGACGACGGCAAGACCATCACGCTGCGCCAGGCGACGGCCGAATCCTCCCCCCAGCTCCAGAGCGCGGAGGCCGGCGCATCGACTGACGAGGCCCAGCTGGTCGAAGCCGTCGTGGTCGTCGGCTCGCAGATCGAAGGCGCCCGGACCACGGAAGCCCTGCCGGTGACGGTGGTCGGCGAGAAGGAGATCATCGCGACCGGCGCCGTCTCCGGCGACGAGCTGTTCCGCGCCATCCCGCAGGCCGGCGACGTGCAGTTCCAGGAAGCCCGCACCACCGGCAATCTGAACGATGCGCGCGGCGACGTCTCGTCGCTGAACCTGCGCAGCCTGGGCACCGGCAACACCCTGGCTCTGCTGAACGGCCGCCGCGCCGTGCTGGCGCCGGGGACCCAGACCGAGAACTTCGTCCCGGTCCAGACGGTCAACACCAACTCGTTCCCGGTCGCGGGCGTCAAGCGCGTGGAAGTCCTGCGCGACGGCGCCGCCGCCATCTACGGCACCGACGCCGTGGCCGGCGTGGTCAATACGGTGCTGGACACCAAGTTCCGCGGCCTGAAGGTCGAGGCCCAGTACGGCGGCTCGGAGGGCACGGGCTATCGCGAAGGCTCGTTCAACGTGAAGGCCGGCACGCGCCTGGAAGACGGCACGCGCCTGACCTTCTTCGGCAACTATACCGGCCGCAGCCGCCTGATGGCGACCGAGCGCGACTATGCCGCCAGCGAGGATCACCGTTCGCAAGTGGCCAATACGCCGTGGGCGGACAACACCACCTTCGACAGCCGCACGACCTCCAGCCCCTGGGGCTCGTTCACCCTGATCCCGTCGTCCACGGCGCCCCGCCAGAACGGCGCGGCCCTGACCACCTCGGGCGTGTTCCACGTCGAGCCGGTCAGCAACACCGCCGCCGGCTGCTCCAGCACGGTTCTGACCGGCAATCTGTGCCTGAGGTCGGGCACGATCACCGGCGCGGCCGACCGCGCTCTGCGCTATGACGAGAACCCCGACCGCACGCTGAAGGGCGGCGTCGAGCGCACCAACCTGTTCTCGACCGTCGAGCACGAGTTCGGCGACGTCACGGCCTATGGCGAGGCGGGCTACTACCACGCCCTGTTCACCGGCAGCCGCGAGCAGTCGGCCCCGCTGAGCACCGCGCCGATCAGCATCGCGGCCAACGCCTACTGGAACCCCTTCGGTCCGGTCGGCAGTCCCAACCGCATCGCCGGTCTGACCGGCGTCCCGACGACGGGCGTGGCGATGAACATCACCACCTACCGCCCGGTCGACACCGGCCCGCGCACCTACACGGTGACGGACGACAGCTACCGCTTCCTGAGCGGGCTGAAGGGCTCGTGGAACGGCTGGAAGTGGGACTCGGCCCTGCTGTACTCGCAGGCCCGCACCAAGGACATGACGCACAATGCGATCAGCAACACCCTGTTCCAGCAGGCGCTGAACCGCACCGACGCCAGCGCCTACAACCCGTTCAACGGCGGCAGCCTGGACAACTATTCGCTGGGCGACGCGACGCCGAACGGCCGCGACACGATCAATTCGTTCCTGGTCAACGTCTACCGGATCAGCAAGACCTCGCTGGCCCTGGCCGACTTCAAGATCTCCAAGAAGGATCTGTTCTCGCTGCCCGGCGGCGATGTCGGCTTCGCCGGCGGCGTCGAGTGGCGCCGCGAAACCTACAAGGACGACCGTGACGACCGCCTGGACGGCACGATCAAGTACACCAACAGCGTCACCGGCGTGACCTACGGCACCGACGTCCTGGGCGCATCCGGCGCGCCGGACATCAAGGGCGACCGCTCGATCGTCTCGGCCTTCTTCGAACTGGCCGTGCCGATCATCTCGCCCGAGATGAACATCCCGTTCGTCGAGGAAGTCAGCCTGCAGATCGCCGCCCGCGACGAGGACTATTCCGACTTCGGCAACGTGCTGAAGCCCAAGGGCGCGATCTACTGGAAGGTCGGCCGCGGCTTGGCCATTCGCGGCTCGGTCTCGCAGAGCTTCCGCGCGCCGAACCTGCCGCAGTTCTACAGCGACGGCTCGACGGTCTCAAACACCCGCCCCGACTGGGCGGCCTGCCGGATCAACAATCCGGCCTCGACGACCTGCGCCAGCGCCAGCACGATCGAAGTGCGCAGCGGCAACAAGAACCTGCAGCCGGAAGAGGCCGACAACGCCACGGTCGGCTTCGTCTACCAGCCTGATTTCATCCCGCGTGAGTACGGCAAGCTGACCCTGACGACGGACTTCTGGTCGATCCGCGAGAAGAATGTCATCGGCATCCTGGGCGGCGCCAACCAGATCGCCTACGACTACTATCTGCGCCTCAACGGCTCCTCGAACCCGAACGTCGTGCGCGACGCGCCGGTCGGCTCGGCGGTCGTCGGCAACATCGCCTACATCAACGACACCTACCAGAACCTGCAGCCGCGCATGGTCCAGGGCGTCGACTTCAGCGTCGACTACGACCTGGACGACACCGCCTGGGGCGACTTCAGCGTCGGGGTCAACGTGGCCAAGCTGCTGAAGTTCGACCAGTCGCCCAGCCCGATCGAGGCGCTGCTGATCCAGGCGATCTCGGCCGGCCAGCTGCCGGGCCTGTCGGTCGCCAGCGCCGGCAACCAGATCAAGATGGACGGCTTCCCCGAGTTCCGCGGCACGGCCAGCTTCAGCTGGCGCAAGGACGGCTGGGGCGCGGGCGCCTTCGTGCAGTACGTCGGCGAGGTCTATGACACCACGCCGGCCCAGGTGAACGGTCAGTACTTCCCGGTGAAGGACTGGACCACGGTCAGCCTGTACGGCCAGTACGCCTTCAGCGACGGCATGTTCGACGGCTCCACGATCCGGATCGGCGCGCGCAACGTGTTCGACAAGGATCCGCCGGTGACTTCGTCGAACTTCGGCTACATGGGCTCGGTGCACAACGCGACGGGCCGCTACTGGTACCTGAACCTGTCCAAGCGCTTCTAATCGTGCAGGCGGGGCGGTCCTTCGGGGTCGCCCCGCTCTTCTTCGCGCGTATCGTCTTGCGAGATCCGACCTTGAAACCGTTCCGCCTGCTGACGACGGCCGTCTCGGCGCTGGCCCTGCTGATCACGCCGCTCGCGGCCAGCCCGGCCCTGGCCCAGAAGAAGCAACTGCTGGAGTATCCCAGCATCCACTCGCCGGTGGTCGGCGAGCGCGGCATGGTGGTCAGCCAGAACGCCATCGCCACCAAGGTCGGGGCCGAGATCCTGCGCCAGGGCGGCAACGCCGTGGACGCGGCGGTGGCCACCGCCTTAGCCCTGGCCGTGACCCTGCCGCGCGCCGGCAATATCGGCGGCGACGGCTTCATGCTGGTCCACATCGCCAAGACGGGCGAGACGATCTTCATCGACTATCGCGGCGTCGCGCCCAAGGCCGCCACGCTGGACACCTTCGTCGACGAGAAGGGCAGGGAGATCGACGATGTCGCCTCGCGCGGCTATCGCGCCTCGACCGTGCCGGGGACCGTCGCGGGCCTCTATTTGGCCCACCAGAAGTACGGCAAGCTGCCGTGGAAGGCGCTGGTCGAGCCGGCCTTCAGGCTGGCTCACGACGGCGTCGTGCTGTCGCCCGACGAGGCCTTCGTGTTCAGCTGGGGCAAGCCGCGCCTGTCCGAGAGCGAAGCGGGCAAGGCCGCCTTCTACAAGGCCGGCGGCGAGCTCTATCGCGCCGGCGAGACCCTGAAGCAGCCTGACCTGGCCTGGTCCCTGCGCCAGATCGCCGACCAGGGCGCGGACGCCTTCTATCGGGGCGAGATCGCCAAGCGCTTCGCCGCCGACATGAAGGCCCATGGCGGCCTGATCACCGCCGAGGACCTTGCCGCCTACAAGCCGGCGATCCGCCAGCCGCTGGTCGGCAGCTATCGCGGCCTGACGGTGATGACCTCGCCGCCCGCCAGCGCTGGCGGGGCCACCCTGCTGGAGATGCTGAACATCCTGGAGACCTTCGACCTGAAGGCTTCCGGCCCCGGCTCGGCCAGGACCCTGCACCTGGAGGCGGAGGCCATGAAGATGGCCTATGCCGACCGCTACAAGTACCTGGGCGACACCGATTTCGTGAAGGTCCCGGTGGCCGGCTTCACGTCCAAGGCCTACGGGGCCGAGCGGGCCAAGCGGATCGATCCGGACAAGGCCACGCCGGCCAAGGACCTGGGCGCGGGCGATCCCTGGGCGTTCGAGAGCCACAACACCACCCACTTCTCGGTGGCCGACGCCGAGGGCAACGCCGTCTCCAACACCTTTACCCTGGGCGCGGACTTCGGCTCGGGCGTGATGGTGGCCGGCGCGGGCTTCGTGCTGAACAACCAAATGAACAACTACGCGCACGCGGCGGCCTGGCGGGCCCGGCGCGACGGCAAGCCGCTGCCGCCGAACGCCCTGCAAGCCGGCAAGCGGGTGCTGTCGACCATGATGCCGACCATGATCTTCAAGGACGGCAAGCCGTGGCTGATCACCGGCACGCCCGGCGGCAGCACGATCATCGACACGGTGCTGCAGGTCATCGTCAACGCGGTGGACTTCAAGCTGAACGTCGCCGAGGCCACGCACCAGCCGCGCATCTTCCAGGACGCCAGCGACACCCTGCGCGTGGAGCCGAACTTCAATCCCGACACGGTGGCCCTGCTCAAGGGCATGGGCCACCCCATAACCTCGGACGAGACCATGGGCTCGGCCCAGTCGATCATGATCGACAATGGTCTCTATCTGGGCGGCGCGGATCCGCGCCGACCCGGGGCCGAGGCGATCGCGCCGTAGGGGGAGGTCTCCTCCCACCGAGCGTCCTCCGACGGACGCGATCATTCGGCGCCGAGGCTGCCCCCTCGGCGCCGATTTCTTTCGGGGATTGCGCTGGATCAACGTCGCCGGCCGAGGGGCGGCGCAAGGTCTCTTTCGAGGCCGGCGGGGGGCAGCGGTCCCGCCTCCCGCGGTCTCACGGCGCGACGTCATCGCCAGTCGGCGTCGGGCCTGTTGCTGCTCTCGGGCCGTGTCCCCAATGCGCTCGAGCGAGATCGGCGCCGGATCCCCTCCGGCGCCGATTTTGTTGCGCGCTGAAAGATGCTCCCCCAGAGGGGGAGGATCTTTGACCTATCGCCCGCTCGCCGCCGGTCCGTACAGCAGCCCGTTGAACAGGAACTTGAACGTCCCCCACGACTGAGCCCGCTGGGTGATCTCGGGCCCGAAGACGAAGACCTTGCCCTGGCCGATGTCGATGTCGAGCATGGCGGTCGAGCCTTTCAGCTTCTCCTGGCCCACGGCCCAGCCGCTGCGCAGCGGCTTCTCGGCGTCGAACCACGAGACGCGGCACACGCCCTTGGCCTCGCTCTTCAGGGTGAAGGTCGGGCTGCGATCGAAGAAGACGTCGATCTCGCTGGGCGCGCCGTAGGCTAGCGGTTGCCTGGGATCGACCTTGGCGCGCAGCACCGAGCCGGGGATGTAGAGCTCGCGGTTGGACAGGGCCTTCAGCTGGCCGTTCTCGGTCTTGGCGGTGGCGACGTCCACGGGTGCGCCCAGGGCCGTGGCCAGGCGGGTCGAGGCGCCGATGGCGACGACCGTGCCGCCGCCCTTCACGAACTCGGCGATCCTCGGCAGCGTCTTGTCGTCTGACACGCGGCCCAGCCAGGACCGGTACTGCGCCGGGATGTCCTCCGGCTTGGGCTGGGTCGAGGGGCGTCCGGCCTTGAAGGGACCGTCGGCCGGGGCGGGGACCACGCCGTCGGGGAACACCAGCACGTCGAAGTCCTTGGCGATGTCGCCGGCGTCCAGGCGCTGGGGATAGACCACCTGGAAGGGGGCCTCGAACTTCTCGAACATCCAGCGGTTCCAGCCCGAGGGCATCGAGCCGCCATAGACATCGACCAGGCCGATGCGGACCGGCTTCAGGGCGATGGTCGCGCCCGACGGCTTGCCGCCGATAGCCCAGGCGTCGATGCCCAGGTCCTTCACGCCGGCCTCGATCACCGCCCTGGCGGCGGGCGAGGCGGGTACCCAGATCGCCCCGGGACTGAACAACGTCTTGCCGGCCTTGGCGCCATCCTTGAGCCAATAGACCTTGGCGCCCGCCTTCAGCAGGCGGTTGGTCAGGGTGAAGCTGCCGTTGGTCTCGTGGCTGACCAGCCAGCCGGCGCCGCCCGAACCCTTCACGGCGCCCGGCGTCACCGCGATCAGGTCGGGGACACGCGTCGTCGGGGCTTCGAAGCCGTCCAGGATGCGGTCGAACTTGATCCCCATCTGGTAGGCCAGGGTGTAGCCGGTGACGTCGTACGGCGCCTTGGGCGGGCCGCCCGGATATTCCAGGTCATGCGGGTGGTCCTGCGGCTCGAACATGTCCAGCACGTGCGGGCGATAGGCCTGGGCCGTGCGCACGACGTACGAGCCGGCGGGATAGGTCTTGCCGGAAATCGTGAAGGCCCTGGACGCCTTGTCGACGTCGACGCCGGTCTTGATCAGGGCGTTCAGGAAGGCGACCACGGTCGGCATGTCGGCCTGGTCGGCGGGGATGACATAGGCGCGGGCGTCGCGGCTCTCGGGCGTTTGGATCACCGACTTGAACAGGGTCGGATCGACCGCTGCGCCGTAGGGACCGGGCTTGCCCTTGCCGGCGGCGGCCAGGGCGTCGACCTTGGTCGGGGTGATCGTCCAGCTGTCGCGCGAGCCGCGCTTGATGCTGTTGTCGCCCATCTTCCAGATGTTGAAGAGCAGGCGCTCCTTGTTGCGTGCGGCATAGTCGATGACCGCGCGATTCATCGTCCACTGGTAGTCCAGCGAGTCCTGCAGACGCCATTCGCGCGGCGCGATGGGGGCAGGGCGATCGTTGCCGGGCAGCTGCAGCTCCGGCACCAGGTTGACCGTAGTGGGGGTCGGGCCGCCGATGATCTCGGTCAGCAGACCGATCGAATTGTGGAAATAGGCGACCGACCGTTCCATGCCGTTGTGCCAGGTGGAGTAGGGCGCGGCGCTGCGGGCGCCCGAGCCGGGCTTGTCCTCGGCCACCAGGCGACTGTGCATGGCCATGCCGACCTCTTGCAGCTCGGTCATGACCAGTGGGTCGTAGTTGAAGTTGAATGGGTCGCGGAACGGCGGGACGAAGACCACCATGCCGTTAGGGCCGGTCTGGTGCTGGTTGTAGACGATCTGCGGATACCATTCGCGAAACAGCATCCGGTTGACGTTGGTGGTCTCGGCCATCGACGACATGAAGCTGTCGCGGTTGTTATCGTGGCCGATGTACTTGTGGTACAGGCGCGGCAGCGAATTGAACTCGCGCGTCTTCGGATCCGGATTGCGCATGTACCAGTCCGAGATCATTTCCATCCCGTCCGGATTGTCCTGGCCGAACAGGATAATGGTGTCGTCCAGCATGCGCAGGGTCTCGGGATCGTTCTGCGAGAGCATGCGATACAGGACCTGGATCTGGCCCTGGGAGGTGATGGTCTCGCTGGCGTGCAGGCCGGCGTCGATCCAGACGATCGCCTTGCCTTCGGATGCGAGTTTGCGGGCTTCGTCCTCCTTGACGCCCTCGGCCTTGGCCAGCCTGCGGGCGATGTCCTTGTAGCGGTCCAGCTTGGCCAGGTTGGCGGGCGAGGAGACGATCGCCACCCACATGGTGCGGCCTTCCTCGGTCTTGCCGATGTCGACCAGCTTCATGCGGTCGGACTGGCCCGCGAGGGTCTTCAGATAGGCCTCGTAGGCGGTGTAGTCGGCCAGGAAATAGTCGCTGCCCACCGGCTGGGCGAAGGCCTTTTCAGGGGGTGTCAGATCGGCGGCGACCGCCATGCCGATTCCGCTGAAGGCCAGCACCAAGGCCAAGGCCGCACCGGCCATCGCTCCGCCACGCGTCGTCATATCCAACCCCGTAAGCCCTCGGCGGACGCATCGGCGCGTCGCCCCTGCTTAGACTGACGTAACTGGAGGGCGTTTCCGCACCCGGGGCAACGGCGGGGGCAGCCCATTTTTTGCGGCCAGGAAAAAGGGGTCGTCCTTGCGGACGACCCCCTTCCATCTCATCGGCCCTACTCTTGGTCCGTACGCGAGATAGCTCTTTGCGTCGCCGCGTGATGGCCGCCGAAACTGGCGACCACTTTCGGCTGTCACGCTTGGCCTAGTACTTCAGGCGGACGCCGACGCGGAAGTAGCGGCCCACGGCGCCGGCCTGCGAGTAGGTCGGGTTCCAGTTCGCCGCGGCGTAGTTGGCCGGGTTGAACATCGGGCCGACGTCGAACAGGTTCAGCACGTCGGCATAGACCGTGGTGTGGTCGGTGACGTCGTACGAACCGGTCAGGTCGAAGTCGATGAAGTCCTTGGTGTGGCAGTTGAAGTCGGCCGTGCCGTACAGGCACGAACGGTCGCCCTGATAGGCTTCGTCGATCGAGCGCAGGCCGCTGACATAGTTCAGGGTGCCCGTGACGCTGGCCGGGCCGCGGGTGAAGGTGTTGCTCCACGAGGCGCGGTACTTGGGCGTGCCGGCGCCCGACGACAGGGCATAGGGGGCCTGGGTGCCGACGTAGTTATAGGTCACGCCGCCCTGGGTGTACTTGAAGTCGAACAGGACGGTGGCGTTCAGGTCGCTGGTCCACTTGATGTCGGCCGGCAGGTACATCGTGTTCTGGACGTTCAGGTCCATGCCGCTGGTCCGCAGGGAGTCGGCGTTGATGTACGGCGACGACACCGACAGGATGCGCGGCAAGGCGTTCGGGGCGTCCGGATCCGGCAGGTCCGGGGTCACCACGAAGCCGGCCGGGATGGCTTCGCCGGCATAGTAGGCGGCGATGGCGTCACCCGCGCTGGCCTGGGCGATCACGTCGGTCTTCTTGATGTGATAGTAGTCCAGCGAGACGCTGAAGTTGCGGGTCGGGGCCCAGACGGCGCCCAGCGTGTAGCTGGTCGACTTCTCGGGCTTCAGGTCCGGGTTGGCCGCGGTGATGTTCGAGAGCGAGTAGGTCTTGGTGTACTCGCTGCCGCCGTGCGCCGCGATGAAGTCCGGATAGTTCGCGAACGAGAAGTTCGTGAAGCCCTGGCTGGCCGAATTGCCCGACTCCGAGAACGACGGCGCGCGGAAGCCCTTCGAGATCGTGCCGCGCAGGGCGACCGTCTTGATGGGCGTGTACTTGACGCCGATCTTCGGCGAGAAGTTGCCGCCGAAGTCCGAATAGTGGTCGTAGCGACCCGAGACGTTGACCTCGACATTGTCCAGCACCGGCATGCCCAGCTCGGCGAAGGCCGAGGCGACCGTGCGGTTGCCGACCGTGCGGGCGTTGCCCAAGCCTTGCGCGTCGTTGACCGGGTTCAGGGCCGGGTCGTTGACCGCCTCGTAGCGGAACTCGCCGCCGATCCCCAGCTGGGCGGGGCCGCCCGGCAGGTTGAAGACGTCGCGCGAGGCCTGGACGTTGATCGAGTCCAGGTCGCTGGTCGAGGTCTTGGCCAGGACCGGGGCCAGGGCGTCGCGGACGGCCTGGGTGTTCTTCGACGGGTCGATGAAGTTGTACGTCCCGTTGTTCACCGCGCTCAGCAGGTTGCTGTAGCTGATGAAGCCGTAGTTGGCGCTTTCCAGCCAGCCATGGGCGATGACGACATTGGCCTTGTAGTTCCAGTCGGCCGCCGTGCCCTCGACGCCGCCGACCATGCGGGCCATGCGGTTGGTGTAGGTGGCGGAGTTGGGGATGTCGCTGAAGCGATAGCGGATCAGCGCGTCATAGCCCTCGGCCGCGAACGGGTTGTTCGGGTTCAGCTGGCCGTTGGACAGCAGGGCCGGCAGGACGATGTTCGACAGGTTGTGCGGCGTCGACGACGAGATCGCGCGCGGGGCGCCGGTGGTCGAGGTCTTCGACTGCATGAAGCTGGTCGACAGATAGGCCTGGAAGTTGTCGTTCGGCTTGATCGTGAAGCGGCCGTAGGCGCCCACGCGCTCCTGCTTGGGCTGAACGTCGCCGTACAGGGCGGTGTTCTGGGCGCAGTACGCACCGCCGGCCGAGGTGGTCAGCGGGGCGTCGGTCCCGCACGTGCGCAGCGGCTGCCACAGCTCGCCGGCCACGGCCGAACCGGTCGAGATGTCGCCCGGCGTGCCCATGGTGGCGCGCTTCACCTGGCCGTAGATGGTGCTGCCGCCGGCGCCCGGATTGTCATTCGTGCCGCCCGGAATGCCCGACAGGTCGAAGGTGTTGTACGGATAGCCGCGCTGGTCGATGCGGATGCGCTTGTCCAGCTGGTACTCGACGTCCAGGTAGACGTTGTACTTGTCGGTATCCAGGTCGCCGTGGCCGATCTCGCCGTTGAAGCGGTACTGGTCGCCGCCGCCGTGCTGGGACGTGCCGACCGAGAGGTCAGCGCCCATGCCCTGGTAGTTCGACTTCATGATGATGTTGACCACGCCGCCGATGGCGTCGGCGCCGTACAGCGACGAGGCGCCGTCCTTCAGGGTCTCGATGCGCTCGACCGCGTTGAACGGGATCGAGTTCAGGTCGACGAAGCTGCGTTGGCCGTCGTCGGCCAGCGGATAGCTGGCGTTGCGCAGGCCGTCGATCATCACCAGGGTCGAGTTGACTGTCAGGCCGCGCAGGGCCACGCCCGTCGAGCCGGCGGCGAAGCCGTTGCCGAAGGCGGCCGGCACCGAGCCCGAGTTGTCGGCCGACAGGCTGCGGATGGCGTCGGCCACCGTGGTGATGCCCTGGGCCTTGAGCTGTTCGTTGGTCTGGACCTGGACGGGGGAAGGGGTGGCGGTGTCGGTGCGGCGCAGCAGCGAACCGGTGACAACGACGGCCTCGACCTCGTTGTCCTGGGCTGCGGCGGGGGCGGCCGGCTGAGCGGCAGGCGCCTGGGCGTTCGCGGCAAAGCCGGCGAGCGTGGCCACGCCCACGATCATCGAGGTCGTGAGCAGGCGACCCCGGTTAAGCTTGTATGTCATTGTCGATCCTTCCGGGCCGCCCTCGTCGGCGCGAACGCCGGCGTCCTTACAGCCCGATGCGAGATGATGTTTCCCGTCGCGATCCGGCGGTTAGCGGCGGCTTAAGACTCGGCGATCAAACCGGTCAATCACACGCATCGAAATGTAATGTTATTGTCTTGAAGCTGTCTCTTTAAGGCAACGCCTTGCGTTGAATGAGGCATGATTAAGTCAAAATGGTCTCAAGCGTGAAATGGGCCGGAAATTTATAACGTTGGTCGTGGAACGAATTTGAAATCTCATCGTTAGCGGAACGGTGAAGCTTCATCAGTGCTTCGGCGCCAAATTCGAATAGTCGGTTTTGCTGAATAACGATGTTCGACCTGTGCGGCCAGGCGCGGATCGGATCGCCGCCTTGACCGACATGCGCGATGCGCCCGCCATCGGTGTTGTCTGACCGATCTTGCCCGCGAGGCGCGGATTCCTCTAAAGCGAGATGACCAATCTGGTCAGGCCAATCTTGTGTCCAGGCGGTGCGGCGCTAGACTGCCAGCGACAAGATCCCGAGGGAGGGGACCGTGAAGTCCGTATCGATCCGCGCGATGGCCTTGTGGCTCGCCCTGACCGCCGCCGCGATCGCCGGCCCGACCCTCGCGGCCCAGCCGGTCTGCAAGGCCGATGAAGGCTACGCCGCCGCCTTCGAGGGGCGCCGCACCTTCCGCTGGAAGCCGCAGTGGCTGGCGGCGGCCAAGGCGAACGAGAAGGGCGGTCCCGCCTGGCGGGCTCTCATCGCCCGCGCCGACAAGGCCCTGGCCGGGCCGGTCTACAGCGTCGTCGACAAGAGCCGCACGCCGCCCAGCGGCGACAAGCACGACTACATCTCGATGGGCCCGTACTGGTGGCCCGATCCGGCCCAGCCCGGCGGCGAGCCCTATGTCCGCCGCGACGGCGAGGTGAATCCCGAGCGGGCCACCAACGCCTTCGACGCCGGCCGCATGGACGCCATGGCGGGCGCCGTCGAAAGCCTGGCCCTGGCCTACTATTTCACCGGCAAGCCCGCCTACGCGACCAAGGCCGCCCAGCTGCTGCGCGTCTGGTTCCTGAAGCCGGCCACGCGGATGAACCCGTCGATGACCTATGCCCAGGGCGTGCCCGGCCGCACGCCTGGCCGGGCCGAGGGCGTGCTGGACACCTATCGCCTGCTGCGCGTCGTCGAGGCGATCGGGGTCCTGGCCCCGTCCAAGGCCTTGACCCCAGCCGAGCAGAAGGGGCTCGAGGCCTGGTTCGGCGACTACGCCGCCTGGATGCAGACCGCGCCGACGGGGCGGCAGGAGAGAGCGGCCAGGAACAATCATGGTCTCTGGTACGATTACCAGTTGGCCGCCTTCGCCCTGTTCGCCCGGCAGCCGGACCTTGCGCGCGACGTGCTGAAGAGCGTCGGCAAGGGCCGCATCGATCCGCAGATCGCGGCCGATGGCAAGCTGCCCGAGGAACTGACCCGCACCAAGGCGCTGCATTACAGCTATTTCGCCCTGGAGCCTCTGGTCGGCATGGCCGAGCTCGGTCCCTGCGTGGGCGTGGACCTGTGGAACTACAAGGGCCCGCAGGGGCAGGGCATCCGCGCAGCCTTCGACTACCTGGCCCCGTTCGTGGGGAACGAGGCGGCCTTCCCGTACAAGGATCTCAAGCCCGAAGACGCGACCCGCGAGGCCCTGCCGCTATATGACCTGGCCGCCTGGGCCTATGGCGACGCGGGCTTCGCGGCCAGGGCGGACGCGATCGCGAAGGCGGATTCCGTGGCGCAGAGTCGGCTGACGGTGGCGCGGTACCCGGGGCGATAGGCCCTCGCGCCTAGCGCGGCGCCAGAAGTCCGTCACGCTTCAGGTCGGCGTAGATGCAATCCCCCTTGGGTCCATGGTCGGGATGTTCTCCCGCGACATAGGCCGCCCAAGCGGCGCCCGCCCGGGTCGGCTCGAAATTGCGGACGCCGCAACGCGCCGCCGCCGCCACGATCTGATCGCGGCTCGCCCAGTCGTTCTCGTCGCCACCAAAACAGCCGGCGGTCGTCAGCGTTCCAACGAGCGCGAGAAGGGCGACGGGCGCCCGATGGCGATTGCTGAGCGTCATGCGGCGAACCTGACACTCGACGGCGAGCGGCCGCGACGGGCGGTTGTGGGCCATCGACTAGAGCGCGGACATCAACGCGCGACAGGTCTCACGGACCATGGGCTCGGCCCAAGCTTGAGCGCTGTCGTGCTTCCCATCCTCACGCGCCCGCACATCGGGATGCCAGAGTTCGCGGCGTGGGCCGAGCGGGATGGCGTCTGTCTCGCTCGCGATAGCCACCATATCGGTCAGGCGCCCTCGAAGCTTTGGCGAGACATCGTTTTCGAACGGAGCCAGCGCTACAGCAGTTTCCAGCGCTGAAATGCGCCCCTCCAGGAAATCCGCTGCGATTGATGTCAGCGCGGTACGCACCTTCTGTTCCATGATCCGCAAGTTCGCCGGGGCAATAGGAATCTGCAAGCAGTACCGCTGGCCGTCCGCCAAGGGGGGAACGTCTCCTCCCCCTCTGGGGGAGGTGGCCCAGAGGGCCGGAGGGGGCAGCGCGGCCTATGCCCAGATGCCCCCTCAGTCGCTCCGCGACCGCTCCCCCTGAGGGAGCAGAACTCCGAAGCGTCCGCCACGGGTGGGTTGCGGATGTTGACTAGGCGTCAATCGCCATTACTTGGCAGGACCGGCTTAGGTGCGGCGTTCGCAAATCGCAGGACATTCTCACGGTTCGGGGAAAGGCTGGCCCTCGCCAGACAACGTACCCAACGATAGGATTGCCGTTCCCGTCGATGCGCCGGATTTGAAGGCTCTGTCTGCGCGGCAAGCCAAGCTTCAATTCATGCCGAGCGGCACTAGATTTACACACCCCGCCAGCGATCACACAGCCAGCTATGCGCTCGTCTGCGGCCAGCGTTCCAGATCGGAGCGGATCACGACCTTGCTCGCCATAGATGACTAGCAGCTGGGAGGCAGTACCCGGGACCTCACCGCCGGTTTGGACCACAACCGCAGGCATTACCGGTCGCCAGTATAGGTCTTTTGCCGCGTAAGCGACGCAGCCGATAGAAAGGCAGATGGCGAGAGCCGAGAAACGCGTGAGCAAGGCCACTCCATCTCCCCTAGGTTGATTTCAGTTCTATAGCGCTGTCCAGCTAAGGGCGGCAATGGGTCGATTGCTGCCCACCGGTGCAAGCCTCCCCCGGCGGGGCGGAAGAGGTGTCGCCTTCTTCCTCTGTGCGCGGAGGGGCGAGTATGGGCGTTGGCCGTGCCCTATGCTCGGCATTCGCGATGGAGAACCTAGCGAAAACAATCGCTTCCCACTTTTACGCGCCGCTGAATGATCCGCGTTCAGCACGGCCCCACAATCATTCCACCTCGTCGCGAGGAAAGGGCGCGTGGCCAGCGACCATCGTGGCGGCGGGGTGTGATCGAGCGGGGCCAGGTCCGAGGGGGATACTCGGACGGTCCGGGGACCTGGTTCGCTGCCAGGCCCGCCCGCCGCCGGCGTGGTCGAAGGCCAAGGGGCGTGTCTGGCTCTTGAGCCCGTCCTCTTCGACCGTCGGGCCCTGGGGAAACTCAGAAGCCCGGGTCCCGGTAAGGCCTGAACAGGGCCACCTGCCGGGATGCTGGCGGATAACGATCGCGCGGAGCGTTCGGGCTTCGTCGAAACGGTATCAATCTGCTCATCCTCCGGGCGTCGCCCGGCGCTCCGCGTCTCTTTCCATGACCTTCAGCGGCCGGACGCGTGAAGCGGCGGCGGCGTGACTCCGGAGCACGGCGCGATGAGACTTCCCCTAGATCGCCGACCGTCTCGCCAGCTCGGTCCGTCGTGCGGCCACTTCGTTGCGGGCTCGCTCCAGGGCGTCG
>CBIHOB010000018.1:0-67669 GCA_966211605.1 uncultured Caulobacter sp. | reverse complement strand
GAGGTCAACGCGGCCTCGACGGTGCTGATCGTGCTGACCGTGCTGCTGACCGCGGCGGCGCTGAAACTGCAGGGCGACCCGGCGGCGACCGCCGGTCACGGGGCGGGGGACGTCAAATGAGCAAGCCGATCATCACCTTTGAGAACGTCACCAAGCGCTTCGGCAAGCTGGCGGCGGTCGACAACGTCTCGCTGACCGTGAACGAGGGCGAGTTCTTCGCCCTGCTGGGGCCGTCGGGCTGCGGCAAGACCACCCTGCTGCGGATGCTGGCCGGCTTCGAGACCCCCACCGAAGGCCGCATCCTGATCGACGGCCAGGACATCTCGAACGTGCCGCCCAACAAGCGGCCGGTGAACATGGTGTTCCAGTCCTACGCCGTGTTCCCGCACATGACCGTGGCCGACAACGTCGCCTATGGCCTGGTCGTCGACAAGGTCGCCAAGGCCGAGCGCGACCGCCGCGTCGAGGAAGCCCTGGAACTGGTCCAGCTGGGCGGCCTGGGCGGTCGCAAGCCAGACCAGCTGTCCGGCGGCCAACGGCAGCGCGTGGCCCTGGCCCGGGCCCTGGTCAAGCGTCCGCGCGTGCTGCTGCTGGACGAGCCGCTGTCGGCCCTGGACGCCAAGCTGCGCGAACAGATGCGCACCGAGCTGTGCCTGCTGCAGGAAAAGGTCGGCGTCACCTTCATCATGGTGACCCACGACCAGGACGAAGCCTTGGCGCTGGCCAGCCGCTGCGCGGTGATGAGCCGGGGCGTGCTGCAGCAGGTGGCCTCGCCCAGCGATCTCTACGAGTTCCCCAACAGCCGCTTCGTGGCCGACTTCATCGGCCAGGTGAATCTGTTCGAAGGCGTGCTGGCCGTCGACGAGCCCAGTCACGCGGTGATCAAGTCGCCGGACCTGCCGGTCGACATCTTCCTGGACCACGGCGTCACCGGTCCGCGCGGCGGCACGGTCTGGGCGGCGATCCGCCCCGAGAAGATCGAGCTGCACAAGAAGGAGGGCGACACGCCCCCCAATCTCGGTGACTGCCCGCACGGGACCAACGCCGTCGCTGGGGTCATCCGGCACGAGGCCTATCTGGGCGGCTCTTCGACCTACGAGGTCGAGATCCTGACTCCCGCGGGGGGCGGCCGGCGCGTGAAGGTTCAACGCTCCAACCTGACCCGGTGGGACCAGGAAGACTTCAAGCTGGGCGAGACCGTCTGGCTGTGCTGGCACGCCTGCTCGCCGGCGGTGCTGTTGAGCTGATGCAAGCTACTCAAAATAAATAAGAAAGTTCGTCAGGAAAGCCACCGATGACCGTCCCGATCCGCAACCACGACATCGCCGAGCTCAAGCGCCTGGACCTGGCTCACCACCTGCCGGCCCAAGCCGACCACAGGGTCATCGCGCAACTGGGGGGCAGCCGCATCGTCACGCGCGCCGACGGGGTCTACATCCATGACGGCGAGGGCCATCAGATCCTGGACGGCATGGCCGGCCTGTGGTGCGTCAATGTCGGCTACGGCCGCAAGGAGCTGGCCGACGCGGCCTACGAGCAGATGCTGGAGCTGCCGTACTACAACACCTTCTTCAAGACCGCGACCCCGCCGACCGTGACCCTGGCGGCGAAGATCGCCGAGAAGATGGGCGGCCATCTGACCCATGTCTTCTTCAATTCGTCGGGCTCGGAGGCCAACGACACGGTCTTCCGCCTGGTCCGCCACTACTGGAAGCTCAAGGAGCAACCGCAGCGGACCATCTTCATCAGCCGCTGGAACGCCTATCACGGCTCGACCGTGGCCGGCGTCTCGCTGGGCGGCATGAAGCCCATGCACAAGCAGGGCGACCTGCCGATCCCAGGCGTCGAGCACGTCATGCAGCCCTATCCGTTCGGCGACGGCTTCGGCGAGGATCCGGCCGCCTTCCGCGACCGCGCGGTGAAGGCGATCGAGGACAAGATCCTCGAGGTCGGCCCCGAGAACGTCGCGGCCTTCATCGGCGAGCCCGTGCAGGGCGCCGGCGGGGTGATCATCCCGCCGGACGGCTACTGGCCGGCGGTGGAGGCCCTGTGCCGCAAGTACGGGATCCTGCTGGTCTGCGACGAGGTGATCTGCGGCTTCGGGCGCCTGGGCCAGTGGTTCGGGCACCAGCACTACGGGATCAAGCCGGACCTCATCGCCATGGCCAAGGGCCTGTCGTCCGGCTACCTGCCGATCAGCGCCGTGGGCGTGGCCGACCACATCGTCGCCGAGCTGCGCGAGAAGGGCGGCGACTTCATCCACGGCTTCACCTATTCCGGCCACCCGACCTGCGCCGCCGTGGCGCTGAAGAACATCGAGATCCTGGAGCGCGAGGGCCTGGTCGAGCGCACCCGCGACGACACCGGCCCCTACCTGGCCAAGGCGCTGGCCAGCCTGAACGACCACCCTCTGGTCGGCGAGACCCGCTCGCTGGGCCTGATCGGCGCCGTCGAGATCGTCCGCGAGAAGGGGACCAACCATCGCTTCCTCGACAAGGAGGGCGAAGCGGGGCCCATCGTCCGCGACCTGTGCATCAAGAACGGCCTGATGGTCCGCGCCATCCGCGACAGCATCGTCTGCTGCCCGCCGCTGATCATCACCCACGCCGAGATCGACAAGCTTGTCGCGATCATCCGCCAGTCTCTGGACGAGGCCGAGCCCGTGCTCCGCGCCTTGAAACCGGAGGCGGTGTCATGAAGCCCAAGCACAACAAGGCCAAGCGCGAGCATACGCTGGACCGGGGCGTCTCGACGCTGGAAGAGGCCCAGGCCTGGTTCGCGCGACAGAGCATCGAGGAGATCGAGTGCGTGGTGCCCGATCTGGCCGGGGTGGCGCGGGGCAAGATCATGCCGGTCCGCAAGTTTCTCGGCACCCCGTCGATGAACCTGCCGCTGGCGGTGTTCTACCAGACCATCACCGGCGACTTCCCCGAGTTCGAAGGCGCGGTGAACGCGGTGCAGTCGGATACCGACATTTTCCTGACCCCGGACTTCGCGACCCTGGCGGCGGTGCCGTGGGCCCAGGACCCCACGGCCCAGGTGATCCACGACGCCTTCCACCCCGACGGCCGCCCGGTCGAGGAGGCCCCGCGCCAGGTGCTGCGGCGGGTGCTGGCCCTCTATGCCGAGAAGGGCTGGAACCCGATCGTGGCGCCGGAGATCGAATTCTACCTGGTCGATCGCAACACCGATCCTGACTATCCGCTGAAGCCGCCCGTGGGGCGTTCGGGGCGTCCGGAGACGGGCCGCCAGGGCTATTCGATCAGCGCGGTCAACGAGTTCGACGCCCTGTTCGAGGACATGTACGAATATTCCGAGCGCCAGGGCCTGGAGATCGACACCCTGATCCACGAGAGCGGGGTGGCGCAGATGGAGATCAACCTGCGCCACGGCCATCCGCTGGAGCTGGCCGACCAGGTCTTCATGATGAAGCGCACGATCCGCGAGGCGGCGCTGGAGCACGAGATCTACGCCACCTTCATGGCCAAGCCTATGGCGGCCGAGCCCGGCAGCGCCATGCACATCCACCAGTCGATCGTCGACCGGAAGGGGCGCAACCTGTTCTCGGACGAGGACGGGCAGGAGACCGATCTGTTCCACGGCTTCATTGCCGGTCAACAGACCTATCTGCCGGCGATCATGGCCATACTGGCGCCCTACGTGAACAGCTACCGCCGCATCGCGCGGGACAGCGGCGCGCCGGTCAACACCCAGTGGGGCTACGACAATCGCACCTGTGGCCTGCGCGTGCCGCCGTCGGATCCGTCCAACCGGCGCCTGGAGAACCGCATTCCCTCGTCGGACGCCAATCCTTACCTGGCCATCGCCGCGACCCTGGCGGCGGGCTATCTGGGCATGGTCCAGGGCCTGAAGCCCACCGAGCCCGTCGAGACCGACGCCAGCGTCCGGGGCGTCGAGCTGCCGCGCAGCCTGTCGGAATCGTTGCGCCTGTTCGAGGCCTGCCAGCCGCTGGTCGAGATCCTGGGCCCGACCTTCTGCGCCGCCTACGACCGGGTGAAGCAGGCCGAGTACGAGACCTTCATGCGCACCATCAGCCCGTGGGAGCGGGAGTTCCTGCTGCTGAATGTCTAGCGTCTACGGGGCGGGGAACTGGTATGCGGCCACCGCTTCCGACTCGCCGGACCTCCCGCCGCTGGCGGGCGACGTCACCGTCGACGTCTGCATCGTCGGCGCCGGCTTCACCGGTCTGGGCGCGGCCCTGGCCTCGGCCCCCCGCGCCCGGGTCGTCGTGCTGGAAGCCGGCCGGATCGGCTGCGCCGCCAGCGGCCGCAACGGCGGGCAGGTCCATACCGGCCAGAGGCGCGACCAGGCCTGGCTGGAGAAGGCCGTGGGCCGCGACGACGCGATGGCCTTGTGGCGGCTGGCCGAGGACGCGCGGGCGCACTTCCGGATCCTGACCGAGACGATCGACTGCGACTGGCGGCCGGGCATGATCCACGCGCGCCACAAGCCGAACGGCGAGGCCGAGGATGCGGCCCATGTCGCGCTGATGGCCGACCGCTACGGCTATGACCAACTGGCGCTGATCGGCGAGGCGGAGCTCGCTCGCGAGCTGGGCGCCGACGTCTATCACGGCGGCCTGGTCGATCGAGGCGGCGGCCATGTGCATCCGCTCAAGCTGGCGCTGGGCCTGGCGCGGCAAGCCTTGGCGGCGGGCGCTGCGATCCATGAAAACACGCCCGCCCGGACCTGGCGACGCGCGGGCGGCAAGATCGTCGTCGAAACCGCGACGGGCCGCGTGATCTGCGAGCAACTGATCCTCAGCGGCGACGGCCTGCTGAACGCGATGGCCGGCGCGGCGCGGGCGAGGGTCATGCCGATCAACAACTTCATCGCCGTCACCGCTCCGCTGGACGATGTCGCCGAGACCATCATCCGCTCGAACGCGGCGGTCTCCGACAGCCGCTTCGTCGTGAACTATTTCCGCAAGACGCCCGACGGCCGGCTGTTGTTCGGCGGCGGGGAGAACTATCGGCCCGGCTTTCCCGCGGACATCGCCGGCATGGTCCGCAAGAACCTGGCCAAGGTCTATCCGCGACTGGCCGAGGTTCCGATCACCCACGCCTGGGGCGGGACTCTGGGCATCACCCGGAGCCGCATGCCGTTCGTCGGCGAGGTCGCGCCGGGCGTTCGCGTGGCGTCCGGCTACTCGGGGCAGGGGGTGATGCTGGCGCCGTACGTCGGCAAGCTTCTCGCCGATGCGGCGCTGGGCGAGACGGGCTCTGTCGAGCTGCTCGCCCGCGTCCCGACCCCGCCCTTCCCTGGCGGGCGATTGCTGCGCTGGCCGCTGACGGTGGCGGGGCTGAGCTGGTACGCGTTGCGAGACCGGCTTTAGGCCAGCTGTCGCGCCGTCAGCAGCGCCATGTGCCGCCGGAGCTGCGCGATGCTGCGGTCGAAGAAGCCGATGTCGCGGTGGGTGCGGGCCTGCATGACCGCCCCCTCCATGGTGGTCAGGATGAACTCGGACAGCCCCCGCAGATCCGTGCCCGGCGGCAAGCCGGCGCCTTTCAGGCAACCCTCGATGGCGGTGGTCCAGTTGATAAAGTTCTGGGCCAGCAATTCGCGCACTGGCGGATCCGGCTCATGGATCTCCAGCGCCAGCGAGCCGATGGGGCAGCCATACAGGCACTCGCTCTCCAGCAGCATGCGGCGATAGGCGCCCAGCAGGGCGAAGACGCGCTCGATCGGATCCTCGACCCCGCGCCAGGCGGGGTCCAGCAGCATCTCCTGGATGCCGTCGCGATACATTTCCAGCACGCCGATCAGCACGTCCTGCTTGCCGGGGAAGAAGTGGTACAGGCTGCCGCTATTCGCCTGCGAGCGCGAAAGGATGTCCGATACGGAGGTCGAGCCGTAACCCTTGGCGGCGAACAGCTCCATCGCCGTCAGCAAGATGCGTCGCCGGGTGTCGGGAGTCGTCGAGGGAGGCATGGCCCCATTTTGCATCACCCTTGAACGATCGATCAAGTCGTGCTCTCTTGAATGATCATTCAAGAGGTCCTGGGGAGGGGACGCATGATCCGTAAGACGATGATCGCCGCCGCCGCGTTGCTGGCGCTGGCGAGCGTGGCGCACGCCCAGCAGGCGCGCAGCTGGAAGGATTTCGCGGGCGTCTCCAACACGTCCTATGTCGACGCCGCCGGCCAGAAGGCGCTGCAGCTCTCCATGGACATCCCGGCCCCGCCCAAGGCGGTGTTCGAGGCGTTCGCCACCTCTGAGGGCTTCAAGAGCTGGGCGGTGGCCGTGGCGCGGGTCGATCTGCGCACCGGCGGCGAGATCGAGTCCAGCTACGATCCGAAAGCCAGGATCGGGGATCCCAACAACATCAAGAACCAGATCATCACCTTCATTCCCGACCACCTGCTGGTGATCCGCAACATTCAGGCGCCCGAGGGCTTCGCCGGGAAGCGTGAGTTCCAGAAGACGGTGACGGTGATCGAGTTCACGCCGATCGACGCCGGGGCCAGGACGCGGGTGCGGCTGACCAACACCGGCTACGGCGACAATGACGAGGCCCGGACGGTGTTCGGTCATTTCGAATGGGGGAACGCCTATACCCTGGCCGAGCTGAAGAAGCGCTTCGAACAGGGCGCCATCGACCGCACGCGGGGCGAGGGGGCCAAGCGCAACGCGGAGGCTGACAAGGCGGTGACCGGCGAGCAGAAATAGCTTGTCAGACGCGGCGGCGCTCCGCTCTCCTCGTCCCATGGACACCACGACCGCCCAGCCCGCCATGAGCCTCGCCGCGGCGCTCGAGCATGCCGAGCGGTTGCTGGAGGTCGATCCTCGGCTGGCCGCCGATCAGGCGCGGGCGATCCTGGAGGTCGTGCCGCGCCACGCCGACACCACCCGCGTCCTGGCGGCCGCCCTGCGGCTGTCGGGCGATCCGCGAGCCGCGCTCGACATGGTCGCGCCCCTGGCCCAGGCCTTGCCGAACCTGCCGCTGGCCCAGCTGGAACTGGGCCTGGCTCTGGAGCAGCTGGGGCGCACCGCCGAGGCCGTGCGCGCCTTCGACCGGGCCAGCGCCCTGGAACCGCGCCTGTCGGAGGCCTGGCGGGGGCTCGCGGAAAACCTCGACCTCCTGGGCGACGCGGCCGGGGCGGAGCGCGCGCTGGCCCGTCAGCTGCGCGCCTCGACCCGCGACCCGGCCCTGATCGAGGCCGCTTCGGCCCTGGGCGACAACCGCCTGGGCGAGGCCGAACGGATCCTGCGCGAGCGGCTTAAGGCCGATCCCGCCGACATCGCCGCCATCCGCATGCTGGCCGAGACCGGCGCGCGGCTGGGCCGCTATGCCGACGCCGAGGGCCTGCTGACCCGCTGCCTGGAGCTGGCGCCCAACTTCGGCGCCGCCCGCCACAACCTGGCGACCATGCTGTATCGCCAGAACAAGAACGCCGAGGCGCTGGCGCAGATCGAGATCCTGACCGCCAAGGACGGGCGTCATCCGGGCTACGCCAACCTGCGCGCCGCCATCCTGGCGCGGCTTGGCGAATACGACCAGGCCATCGCCGTCTACGAGCGGGTGCTGGCGGACTATCCGGGCCAGCCCAAGGGCTGGATGAGCTACGGCCATGCGCTGAAGACCGTGGGCCGCCAGGCCGACAGCGTCGCGGCGTACCGCAAGGCGCTGGAGCCGGCCCCGACCCTGGGCGAGGCCTGGTGGAGCCTGGCCAATCTCAAGACCGTGAAGTTCACCGACGCGGATCTGGCGGCCATGACCGCGGCGCTGGAAACCCCTGACCTGTCGGACGACGACCGTCTGCACCTGCGCTACGCCCTGGGCAAGGCGCACGAGGACGCCGGGCTGTGGGACGCGGCGTTCGAGCATTATGCGGCCGGCGCGGCGATCCGCCGGAAGCAGCTGGCCTACGACCCGGAGGAGAACGCCTCCGACACCGCGCGCACCAAGGCGGTGTTCACCCCGGCGTTCCTGGTCGAGCGGGCGGGGCAAGGCTGTCCGGCCCCCGATCCGATCTTCATCGTCGGCCTGCCGCGCTCGGGCTCGACCCTGGTCGAGCAGATCCTGGCCAGCCACTCTATGGTCGAAGGCACCATGGAGCTGCCCGACCTGATCGTCATGGCCCGGCGGCTGGGCGGCAAGACCGCCACCCGCGCCGAATCGACCTATCCGGAGTCGCTGGCCGACCTATCGGCTGACGATTTGAAGGCCCTTGGCGAGGAGTTCCTGGCGCGCACCCGCATCCAGCGGAAGACCGACAAGCCGTTCTTCATCGACAAGATGCCCAACAACTTCGCGCACGCGGGCCTGATCCACCTGATCCTGCCGAACGCCCGGATCATCGACGCCCGCCGCCATCCGCTGGGCTGCTGCTTTTCGGGCTTCAAGCAGCACTTCGCCCGGGGGCAGGCGTTCAGCTACGACCTGACCGACATCGGCCGCTACTACGCCGACTATGTCGAGCTGATGGCGCATTTCGATGCGGTGCTGCCCGGCCGTGTGCATCGCGTGATCTATGAGCGCATGATCGCCGATCCTGAAGGTGAAATCCGCGCGCTGCTGGACCATTGCGGGCTACCGTTCGAAGAGGCCTGCCTGTCGCCGCACCAGAACGACCGGGCCGTGCGCACCGCCAGTTCCGAGCAGGTGCGCCGGCCGATCTTCAAGGACGCCGTCGAGCACTGGCAGAAATTCGAATCGCACCTGGGGCCGCTCAAGCAGGCATTGGGACCCGTGCTGGACGCCTATCCGGACGCGCCCGTTATTTGACCATCCGCGTCGGGACTTGCCATTTCTGCAACACTCCCGCGAATTGCTGCCAGACCGAAATTTCCAATCTTGCCGGACGCTTACAGCGGGTCGAACGTCGTTCCCCGAGAGCCTGCCTGAGCAGGCTCTCTTTCAAAGATAGAGCGCGTCCGGGCGGCGAACCGCTTACACTTCGCCTGACGCGCTCCAGCCGTACAAGGGGAGCGACTTAATGTCGTCGGGATCGGTTCGAATGAAGACGGCGGGGACCTACGCCGCCGCGTTGTTGGCGTCCTCCATGCTCACAGGCGTCGCTCACGCCCAATCCAACCAGGGCTCCACGGCCCTCGAAGAGGTGGTGGTCACCGCCCAGAAGCGATCCGAAAATCTGCAGGACGTGCCGGTCAGCATCCAGGCGCTGGGCGGCGAGAAGCTGGAGCAACTGCAGGTCGCGGCCTTCGTCGACTATGTGAAGTACCTGCCCAGCGTGTCGTTCACGACCTCGGGTCCGGGCTTCGGCCAGGTCTACATGCGCGGGGTGGCCAGCGGCGGCGACGGCAACCACTCGGGCTCGCTGCCCAGCGTCGGCGTCTATCTGGACGAACAGCCGGTCACCACCATTCAGGGCGCGCTGGACATCCACGTCTACGACGTGGCCCGGGTCGAGGCCCTGGCGGGGCCGCAAGGCACCCTCTACGGCGCCAGCTCGCAGGCCGGCACGCTGCGGATCATCACGAACAAGCCGTCGACGGCGGGCTTCGCGGCCGGGGTCGACGCCGAGGTGAACCAGGTCGACCACGGCGGCATGGGCCATACGCTGGAAGGCTTCGTGAACATTCCGCTGTCGGACAAGATCGCCGTGCGGGCGGTCGGCTGGGACGTGCGTGACGCCGGCTATATCGACAACGTGGCGGGCACGCGCACCTATACGCGCGGCGACACCGATCCGACCAACGACTACACGATCAACAACCAGGGCCGGGTGCGGAAGGACTACAACCGCGTCTATACCCAGGGCGGCCGCGCCGCCCTGCGGGTCGAGCTGAACGACAACTGGGTGATCACGCCCACCGTCATGGGCCAGGTCCAGAAGACCGGCGGCCTGTTCGCCTATGACCCCAAGGTCGGCGACCTGAAGGTGACCCACTTCTATCCGGAGAGCAGCAAGGACAAGTGGGTCCAGGCGGCGATGACCATCGAGGGCCAGGTGGCCAACCTGGATGTCACCTATTCTGGCTCGTACCTGAAGCGCAATGACGAGACCAACCAGGACTACACCGACTACTCGTACTTCTACGATCAGGTCGGCTACGGCTTCTACTGGACCGACAACAACGGCAACCTCGTCAACCCGTCGCAGTACATCCAGGGCAAGGACGCCTACCGCAAGGAAAGCCACGAGATCCGCATCGCCTCGCCACAGGATCAGAAGTTCCGGTTCGTGGTCGGCGGCTTCTACCAGAAGCAGAAGCACGGCATCTTCCAGAACTATCGGATCGACGGCCTGGGCAGCGACCTTTCGGTGCCGGGCTACACCGGCACGATCTGGCTGACCAAGCAGAACCGCGTCGACCGCGACAAGGCCGTGTTCGGCCAGGTCGAGTACGACATCACCGACAAGCTGATGCTGACCGCCGGCATCCGGTTCTTCAAGGCGCACAACACCCTGGTCGGCTTCTACGGCTACGGCGCGGGCTACGGCTCGACGGGCGAGAAGGCCTGCTTCAAGGGACCGGTCGTGCCGGGCTCGCCCTGTACGAACCTGGACAAGAGCGTCAAGGAAAGCGGCAACGTTCCCAAGGTGACGCTGACCTACAAGTTCGATGGCGACAAGCTGGTCTACGCCACGTACTCCAAGGGCTTCCGGCCGGGCGGCATCAACCGGCGCAGCACCCTGCCGCCGTACCAGGCCGACTATCTGAAGAACTACGAGGCCGGCTGGAAGACCTCGTGGGGCGGCGCCTTCCGTTGGAATGGCGCGGTGTTCATGGAGGACTGGACGAACTTCCAGTTCTCGATCCTCGGCGCCAACGGCCTGACCGAGATCAAGAACGCCAACCAGGCCCGCATCAAGGGCATCGAGAGCGACATCACCTGGGCGCCGGTCCAGGGCTTCACGATCAACGCCTCGGCCGCCTATACCGACGCCAAGCTGTCGGCCAACTACTGCGGCTTCACCGACTCGGCGGGCAATCCGATCACCGACTGTCCTTCGCCCCAGGCGCCGGACGGTACGCGCCTGCCGATCACGCCGAAGTTCAAGGCCAACCTGACCGCGCGCTACGAATACAATGTCGGCGCGTACGACGGCTTCTGGCAGGTCGCTGTGATGGGCCAGACCGCGAACTGGACCGACCTGCGGATCAAGGAGCGCGAGATCATCGGCAAGCAGTCGCGCTATTCGGTGGTCGACTTCTCGACCGGCCTGTCGCGCGACGGCTGGTCGATACAGGCCTACCTCAAGAACGTGTTCGACAAGCGGGCGAGCCTGAACCGCTACGCCGAGTGCGCCGAGAGCGTCTGCGGGACCCAGTACTACATCGTGCCCAACCAGCCCCGCACCGTCGGGATCAAGGTGGGCAAGTCGTTCTAGGGCGTGGTGGGGTGAGTAGGGGGGCGGTCCGCAGAGGCCGCCCCTTTTGCTTTGCGTTAAGGGGGAAACATGGCGTCTGCGAGCGCTCGCCCGCTGGGCCTCTGGATGTGTATCGCCCTGGTCGTGGGCAATATGATCGGCTCGGGCGTGTTCATGCTGCCGGCGTCGCTGGCGCCGTACGGCTGGAACGCCGTCATCGCCTGGCTGATCACGATCGGCGGGGCCCTGTGCCTGGCGTTGGTGTTCGCTCGCCTGGCCCAGGCCTTTCCCCGCGCCGGCGGCCCGTTCGCCTATACCGAGGAAGCGTTCGGCCGGCCCGCCGGCTTCATGGTCGCCTGGTCGTACTGGATCTCGGTCTGGGTCTCCAACGCAGCCCTGGCCATCGCCGCGGTCAGCTATGCCAGCGTCTTCGTACCGGCCTTGACCCGTACGCCCGGCCTCGCGGCCCTGATCACGGTGGCGGTGGTGTGGATCGCCACGGCGATCAACTGCGCCGGCGCCCGCTCGGCCGGCTGGACACAGGTGGTCACCACGGTTCTGAAGCTGGCGCCGCTGGCGGCGGTCGCCGGCCTGGCGGGGCTGGTTCTGTTGCGCAAGGGACCCGCCGCGATCGCGCCGTTCGAGCCCGCGGCGCTGTCGGGCGGCGGCGTCACCGCCGCCGCGGCCTTGACCCTGTGGGCGCTGCTGGGCGTGGAGTCGGCCACCATTCCCGCCGAGCAGGTCGACCAGCCCGCTCGCAATATCCCGCGCTCCACCCTGGCGGGGACGGCGTTCACGGGGCTCGTCTACCTGCTGGTCTCGTCGGGCGTGCTGCTGCTGACGCCGGTTTCGGTCCTGCAAGGCTCCAACGCCCCGCTGGTCGATTTCGTAGCCTATCACGGGGGCGGAGATCTGCGCCTGGCGCTGGCGGCCTTCGCCGCGATCAGCGCCCTGGGCGCCCTGAACGGCTGGGTTCTGCTGCAGGGCGAGATGCCGGCGGCCATGGCCCGCGAGGGCGTCTTCCCGGCCTGGATGGCCAAGACCTCGGCCAACGGGACGCCTGTGCGCGCCCACATCCTGTCCAGCGTGCTGGTGACGATCCTGGTGCTGATGAACTACGCCAAGTCGATGGCCGACGCCTTCACCTTCATGGCCCTGCTGGCCACCGCCTCCAGCCTGTTCGCGTATCTGTTCTGCGCGCTGGCCGTGCTCAAGCTGGGACATGAGAAGCGGATGCCGGTGTCGCCGGTCTTCGCCGCCATCGCCGCCGTGGCGGCGATCTATTCGGCCTGGACCTTCTATGGCGCGGGCTGGTCGGTGACCTTCTGGGGTCTGGTGCTGCTGGCGGCTGGCGCGCCCGTCTACCTGCTGATGAGGAAGGCCGCCCGATGATGCGCGCGCTCTGTCTGGCCGCCCTCGCGGTCCCCGCCCTGGCCCAGGCCCAGGTGTCCTACGTCCGCGCCGGAAAGCTCGTGGATCCCCAGGCGGGCAAGGTGCTGACCGACCAGCTGATCCGCATCGACGGCCAGAGGATCACAGCTGTCACGCCCTGGAGGGCCGCGCCCAGCGACGGCCCCGTGACCGACTGGAGCCGGCTCACCGTCCTGCCCGGCCTGATCGACATGCACACCCACATGGTCGACGACGAGCAGAGCGAGAACATCGCCCAGCCACTGCTGCGCAGCGCCGCCCAGCAGGCCTATATCGGCGCGGCCCATGCGCGGTCGACCCTGATGGCCGGCTTCACCAGCGTGCGCGACGTCGGGACCTGGCGGGCGTTCGGCGACGTGGCCCTTCGCGACGCGATCGACGCCGGCTACGTGCCCGGCCCGCGCATGTCGGTGGCCGGCGCCTATGTGACCGCGCCGGGCGGCGGGGGCGAGATCACCGGCCTGGCCCCCGATGTCGTCGTCCCGGCGGAGATGCGCCGCGGCGTGGTCGAGGACGCCGCCGACGTGCATCGCAAGGTCCGCGACCTGCTGGTCCACGGCGCCGATTTCATCAAGCTGATCGCCACCGGCGCGGTGCTGACCGAGGGCACCGAGCCGGGCCAGCTGGAGCTTTCCGAGGACGAGATCCGCGCCGCCGTCGAAGAGGCCGCCAAGCGCGGGACCTACGCCACCGCCCACGCCCATGGCGCCGAAGGAATCAAGACCGCCGTCCGCGCCGGGGTGCGCTCGATTGAGCACGGCTCGCTGATCGACGACGAGGGCGTCGCCCTGATGAAGGCCAAGGGCGCGTTCCTGGTGGCCGACATCTACAACGGCGACTTCATCGACACCTACGGCCGCCAGCACCACTGGCCCGACGGCATGATCCGCAAGAACCGCGAGACCACCGACGCCCAGCGGGAAGGCTTCCGCAAGGCCGTGAGAGCGGGGGTCAAGATCGCCTACGGCACCGACGCCGGCGTCTATCCGCACGGCTGGAACGCGCGCCAGCTGCCCTACATGGTCAGGTACGGCATGACGCCGATGCAGGCCATCCAGTCGGCCACGACCGTGGCGGCCGAGCTGATGGGCAAGATCGGCCAGGTCGGCTGCGACGCCGGCGGCTGCTACGCCGACCTGATCGCGGTGGACGGCGATCCGCTGGCGGACGTTTCCATCCTGACCCGCGTGCCCAAGGTGATGAAGGGCGGGGTCGTGGTTAAGAACGAACCGTGAGGGACGGTGAATAACTGCACAGCCGACGATGGCCCGGATCATGCATTGTGCATCGCAGCACAATTTTGTTGTGCGATAGCGAAACAACTGTCATGTCTTCGTGGTTAGCACCACGTTGAGTACGTCCAAGGAGGTCTTCATGACCGAGAATCACTACTACGTCCGCCCGGTCGCCGGCGTGTGGCATGTGACGTGGAACGACTCGGCCGAGCTGATTGGTTCGTATTCCTCGCAGCATGAGGCCGAGGCGCTGGCCCAGTTGCTGGCGCGCCACATGCGGGCGCAGGGTCGCAAGGCCCAGGTGCATGTCGACGAGCCCGAAGTGCGTACGCCCTCTTGGGGCCGCAATCGCGCCGCACATCAAGCGGCGGCGGCCTGATTCAGGCCTGAGTTGAGTTTCGGCTGCGACGACCATGACGAGAATGGGCGTCGCGTCCGCGAGTTAGGGGGCATCCGATCTTCCCGGCGGCAGCTGGCCGCCGAGGCGCTTGGGGTGGTGGGATTGGCGCTGCAACGACAGCGCGCCCCGGCGCTTCCCTGAGCCGGCATCGCCGGGAAGATCGGAGTTCTCTTCAGGTTCCTGAAGATTGGGGAACGGCCGGCAGCCAGCCGTCCAGCGCGCGGGCGATGATCCGCGCCGCCGCGTCCGGGCCGAAAGTCGCCGGATCCAGGCACAGCTCCAGCCACAGCCCGTCGACCGTCGCCGTCAGGGCGATGGCCGCAAGCCGCGTCTCGCGCGCGCCGGCCTCGGCCAACAGCGCCTCCAGCCGAGCCCGGAAGTCCGCGTACGAGGCCGCGTGGATCGCGGCCATGCGCGGCTTGGTCTTCACCAGACTCCAGAAGCCGATCCAGGCGGCCAGCAACCGCGGGTCCAGCACCGGCGCCGCGAAGCTGGCGGTCAGATAGGCCAGCAGGCGCGCGCGCGGCGTCGGCGCGGCGGCCGCCAGCGCGGCGTCCAGGGCCGCGTCGATCCGCTGGCTCACGGCCTCGTAGGCCGAGGCGATGAGCTCGTCGACCCCCTCGAAATAGTGCCGCAGCAGCCCGGGCGAGACCCCGGCCTCGGCGCAGATGGTCCGCACGCTGGTCCCGCCGACCCCCTCGCGGGCCAGGACGGTCTCGGCGGCCGCGACCAGGGCTTGGCGGCGGACGTCGGGCGCCTCGCGGGTGAAGGCGGCGCGGGTCGGGCTCGCCACCCCGCTCACCATCCCTCCGGCGGCCGCTCCAGCCGGCTCTCCGGGATCAGGGCCCGCATCTTGCGGCCGAAGCTGCGCAACGACACCTCGCTGCTCGCCAGCGGCCCAGCGGTGAAGGTCCGCGAGGCCATGCCCTGCTGTACGCGGGCCACCAGTTCGGTGTCCTCGGCGTTGACCTGGCGATTGATGCGCCAGTTCAGATACCGCGCCGCCTTCATCTCGCGCCGCTCGTCGGGCAGGGCGTAGGCGATCTCGCGAATCATGGTCCGGGTGGCCGAGACCGGGATGAACTGCATGAAGTCCACCTGGTCGGGATAGATGTCGAAGGCGAAGTTCGGCCACAGCTTGAAATAGGTCCACAGCCGCTTGCGGTCGGCCGGCAGGTGCGGGACGTCGGGCAGCAGGTCCTGGTACAGACGCTCCGACGGGCTGTCGGACGGCTCGTCGATCAGCTGGCCCCACATCTTGTCGACGAAGGTCCTGGCCTCGACGCCGTAGCCCTTGCCGAACAGCCGGGTCAGGCCGGGGTGGGCGACCGGGATGTGCAGGCCGTCGGAATAGTTGTCGCTGATGTTCTTCCAGTTCACGTCCCGCGGCCGCAGCGTGACGCGGCCGAACGGCTGCAGGTCCTCGAAGCGGTAGTGGGCGACCTCGTCCTCGTAGGGGGCCATCATGGTCGCCACCGACGGACCTTCACCCTCAATGCGGACGAAGACGAAGCCGCGCCAGATCTCGGTCTCAATCCTGGCCAGGCCCTGCTCGTGCATCTGCAGGGCCGGATAGTCGTCGCGCATCGGCACGCCGATCAGCCGGCCTTCCAGGTCGTAGGTCCAGGCGTGGTAGGGGCAGACGATCCGCCCGCCGCAGCGGCCGGCCGGCCCATCCAGCAACCGCGCGCCCCGGTGGCGACAGACATTGGCGAAGGCGCGGACGCCGCCGTCCTTGCCGCGCAGCACCACCAGGCTCTCACCCACGAAGTCGAAGGTGTGGAAGTCGCCGGCCTTGGGGATGTCGTTCAGATGGCAGACGATCTGCCACGATGGGCGGAAGATCTTGTCCTGCTCCTCGCGGAAGAAGCGTTCGGATCCATAGATCCAGCCGGGCAGACCCCAGTCGGCCTGGGGATCTTCGTTGGAGATGGCGGTCATCGGGCTTCGACCGACAGCTTGAGGGCCGTGACGAAGTCCTTGTCCCGCAAGATCTCCCGCGCGGCGTTGCGGCCCGGATTGCCCGAGACGCCGCCGCCGGGATGCGTGCCGGCGCCGCACATGTAGAGACCCTTGATCGGCGCGCGGTGGCTGGCGTGGCCGAGGAACGGCCGGGTGGCCCACAGCTGATCCAGCGACATGTGGCCATGCATGATGTCGCCGCCGATCAGCCCGAACTTGCGCTCCAGGTCCAGCGGCGACAGCAGGGTGCGGCCCAGCACCGAGCCCTTGAAGCCAGGGGCCCATTTCTCGACCGTGTCGATGATCAGGTCGGCGGCGGCCTCGCGCTCGTCGTCCCAGCCGCGGCCGTTCGGCAGTTGCGGTGCGAACTGCTGGCAGAACAGGCTGGCGACGTGCTGGCCGGGGGGCGCCAGCGAGGTGTCGATGGTCGAGGGGATTAGCATCTCGACGATCGGGGCCTTGCTGATGCCGTCGGCCTTGGCGTCGCGATAGGCGGCGTCCATGTAGTCCAGGCTGGGGGCGATCACGATCCCCGACTGGTGGTGCTCGGCCGCCTCCTTGCCCGGCAGGCAGGTGAAGCTGGGCAGCTCCGACAGGGCCACGTTCATCCGGAAAGTGCCCGAGCCGTTCTTGTAGCCGTCGACCGCCTTGCGGAAGTCGGCGGTCAAGGCCGAGGGGGGGACCAGCGTCTTGTAGAGCAGGGCGGGATTGACGTTGGCGCTGACGATCGGCGCCATGACCTGGCGGCCGTCGACCAGCTGCACGCCGACCGCCTTCGAGCCGTCGACGTGGACGGCCTCGACCGGGGCGTCCAGCAGGATCTCGACCCCGACCGCCTGGCACGCTTTCGCCATCGCCTGGGTGATCGCGCCCATGCCGCCGACCGCGTGGCCCCAGGCGCCCTTCTTGCCGTTCACCTCGCCGAAGGTGTGGTGCAGCAGAACATAGGCCGAACCCGGCGTGTCGGGGCTGGCGAAGTTGCCGACGACGGCGTCGAAGCCGAAGGCGGCCTTGACCGGATCGCTCTCGAACCAGCCGTCCAGCACGTCGCGGGCGCTCTTGGTGAACAGGTCCAGCAGGTCGCGCTTCCGTTCGCGCGACAGCATGGCCAATCGTCCGCCCTGACGCAGCGCCCGTAGCAGGCCCGGCAGGCCGTCGCCCAGGTTCGGCGGCGTCTCCTGGGCGAAGTCGCGCAGCACGTCGCCGATCTCGTCCAGCATGGCATAGTAGGCCGGCAGCACCTCGGCGTCGCGGCGGCTGAACTTGCGGAACTGCTCCTGGGTGCGCTCCAGACCGCCGCCCAGTTTCAGGTATTGGGTGTCGCCGAGCGGCAGGAAGTTCGAGATCGGCCGCTCCAGGAAGGTCAGGCCGTAGTCGCGCAGGCCCATGTCGGCGATCACGCGCGGGTTCAGCAGGCTGACCGTGTAGCTGGCGACCGAGTTGCGGAAACCGGGATGGAATTCCTCGGTCACGGCCGCCCCACCGACCACGCCCCGCGCCTCGCAGACGGTGACCTTCAAGCCCGCCTTGGCCAGGTAGAAGGCGCAGACGAGGCCGTTGTGCCCCCCGCCGATGATCACGGCGTCGCGGGTGGTGGTGGTGGTGGTGGACATCGGCGCTCTCCCCAGGGCGGATGGGGAGAGTGTTGCTATACGATCGTATAATAAGCAAGAGGCGGCTGCCGGACGGTATCTGCTCCCCCGCTGGGGAACTGTCGCGGAGCACCTGAGGGAGCAGCTGGACGCTTGCCGCGCTGCCCCCTCTGACCCCTCCGGGCCACTCCCCCAGAGGGGGAGGAGAGTCTGATCGTCTATGCCGCCTTCACGCTGGGCCGTTCACTGACCCGCGCCCGCCAGGCCGTCAGCGCCGTGCAGTCCTCCGGCACGTCCAGCTTGGCGAAGCCGGCGAAGATCAGGCCGCCCAGCACGGTGATGTCGGCCATCGAGAACTGGTCGCCGGCCACGTAGGGCCGATCACGCAGCACCTGGTCGAAGTAGCGCATGCCGGCCACGGCCCGCGCGCCCTGCTTGCGGCCGAAGGCGTCGCGGCCGGTCCACTGCGCCTTCTTGTCCTCCTCGACTTTCGGACCCAGGCCCGGAGTGGCGTAGTGGAAATAGTCGCCGACCGCGTCGATCAGCTCGGCCTCGGCGCGCTTCTGCATCATGTGGATGACGGCCTTGTCGCGCGGCGTGGTTCCGGTCAGCACCGGCTTGCCGTCGAGGTTGTCGACGTACTCGGTGATGGCGGTGCATTCCGAGATGTGAAGGCCGTCTTCCAGCTCCAGCACCGGCACGGCGCCGGACGGGTTCTTGGCCAGGAACGCGTCTTCCTTGTGCTCGCCGCCCGGCAGATCGACCTTCACGAACTCGACCTGATCGGTCAGCCCCTTTTCGGCGAGGGCGATCCGTACGCGCAGCGGGTTCGGGAAGCCGGGAACGTCGTAGATCTTCATGGTCACCTCCAATTTTCATCTACCTATCGACAGGTAGATTGCGAGAAGGCATAAGGGCTTCCGCTGAGGGCTGTCAACGTCTATCTACTGATAGGTAGGAGCGCCCATGACGACCAACGACACCCGCGAGACCATCCTGACCGCCGCCCAGGCCACGGTGCAGGCCAAGGGCTACAACGCCCTGAGCTTCCGCGAGCTGGCCAAGGCGGTCGGCGTCAAGAGCGCGAGCATCCACTACTACTTCCCGACCAAGGGCGACCTGGGGGCCGAGCTGGCGCGGCGCTACACAGCCAACGCGATGGACTATTTCGAGAGGCTGATCAGTTCTTCTGCGCCGATCGGGATAATTTTCGCGGAGTATGTCTCGGTGTTCCGCGCGGCCCTGCGCAACGATAACCGCATGTGCCTCTACGGGATCATGGCTGCCGAGTACGGGGATCTGCCCCCAGAGGTGCGGACCGCGGTCGACGCCTTCAGTCAGGCCAATGTCGATTGGCTGGTCCGTCTGTTGGGGCCGCGTTTTCCCGAACTGTCAGGCGACGACCTGCGGGATCGAGCGCTGGCCATCTTTGCCGCCATCGAGGGGGCGCAGCTGGTGGCGCGCGGGCGTGGCGACATCGGGGTCTTCGACCGGATGATCGCGGCCTATGGCGAGGCCGGGCTGATGCCTAGGCCACCGTCCCCTTAGGTCGCGCCGTCAGCCAGTACATCACCGGCGTCGCCACGCGGCTCAGCAGGGTGCTGGTCACCAGGCCGCCGATGATGGCGATGGCAAGGGGCGAGTAGAGGCCCGAGCGCTCGAAGGCCAGGGGCAGCAGGCCGCCGATGGCGGTCACCGAGGTCAGCAGCACCGGCAGGAAGCGAACCTCGCCGGCCTTCTCGATGGCGTCGTGCAGGTTCATGCCTTCGCGGCGCAGCTGCTCGGTGAAGTCGACCAGCAGGATCGAGTTCTTGATCTCGATGCCGATCAGGGCGATCAGCCCGATCGTCGCCGTGAACGACAGCGAGTAGCCTGTCAGGGCCAGGGCCAGCACCGCGCCGAACACCCCGAACGGAATGATTCCGGCCACGACCAGGGCGGTCTTGAACTTTTGGAACTCCAGGACCAGCACGGCCAGGATTCCGAACACCGCCACCAGCACCGCCGCGCCCAGTCCCGCGAAGCTCTCCGACGCGGCCTCGGCCTCACCGCCCAGCGACAGGCGGTAGCCCGGGGGCAGGGGGAGGTCCTTCTCCAGCCGGGCCACCGCGTCCCGCGTCACGCCGGACGCGAGAAAGCCGGTGCGGACATAGGCGCTGATCGTCACGGTCCGTTCGCGGTCGAAGCGGTCGATGCGCGAGGGGCTGCTTTTCAGCCTGGGCGTGGCGATGGCGTCCAGCGGCGCGGCCAGGCCGTCGGCGGTCGGGACATAGACGCTCTTCAGGGCCGACAGTGGGTTGCGCGCCGCGCCGTCGACCTGGGCGTTGGGCAGCCGCACCTTGACCGCGTAGTCGTCGCCGTCGGCGTCGCGGAAGCGGGCGGTCTCCTCGCCGGACAAGGCCAGACGGGCGATGCGGCGAGGCGCGCCGGCGGGGACGCCCAGGGCGGCGGCCTTGGCCTCGTCGACGCCGAGATCGAGATCGGTGCGGTCCAGGCGAACGGGGTTGGTGACGTCGCGCGTCCCCGGCGTAGCCTTCAGGATCGCCTCGGCCCGGGCCGACAAGGCCTTCAGCACGTCCAGGTTCTGGCCGGTCAGGCGGATGGCCACCGGTGCGTCGATCGGCGGGCCGTTCTCGAAGGTCAGCACGCTGATCCGCGCGCCGGGAAAGTCGGCGAAGTCCCTGCGCAGCCGGTCCAGCACCGCGTCACTCTTGCCCGGCTCCCAGCGCTCCAGGCTGACGAAGACCTCCGCGAAGGTGGTCGAACTCTCGCGCTGGCTGCGGTTGTAGAAGATCTGCGGATTGCCGCGTCCCAGGTTCGCGGCTTCCCAGACGATGGCGGGTTCCTGTTTCAGGCGCGCCTCGACATGGCGCAGCGCGCGGTCGGTGCGGGCCAGGGACGAGCCGTCGGGCGTCTCGATGCGGATCAGGAACTGCGGAGTCTCGGCCTGGGGGAACAGGGACGAGCCGATCAGCTTCACCAGAGGGAAGGTCGTCAGGCAGATCGCCAGCAGAATGGCCAGGGTCAGCCACGGCCGCGCCAGGGCCCGGTGCAGCACGGGCCGATAGAAGCGGTGGATGCCGTAATTGACCGCCCGCAACAGGGCGTTGCCCTCGGGATCCGAGTGTTTGTCCAGCAGGCGGCTGGCCAGGAACGGGATGATGGTCATCGAGACCAGCAGCGAGGCGGCGATCGTGCACAGCACCGTCACCGGCAGCGACTTGATATAGGCCCCCGAGCCGGCCGGCAGGGCCATCAGCGGCAGGAAGGCCAGCATCAGGGTCGCCGTGCAGCCCAGCACCGCCAGGCTGATCTGCCGCGTGCCGTTGATCGCCGCCTCGACCCGGTCCTCGCCCTCGCGCACCCGGCGGGCGATGTTCTCGGTGATGACGATGCTGTCGTCGACCAGCAGGCCCAGGGCCAGGACGAAGCCGGCGATCGACAGCTGGTTCAGGGTGAAGCCGAACGCCTGAACCAAGGTGAGGCCGATCAGCAGGCTCAGCGGGATCGAGACCATCACCACCACCCCGGCCCGCGGGCCCAGCGGCAGCAGGGTGATCAGCACCAGAGCGAGAGCGATGCCGAAATCGCGGAAAAGGTTGTTCAAGCGGTGCTTGACGTTCTCGGCCTGCACGAAGCCGCGCTGCAGCTTCACGCCGGCGGGCAGGGTCTTCTCATAATCGTCCAGCACCGCCTGGACGGCCCTGGTGATCTTGGCGACGTCCTGACCGTCCTTCTGGGTCACGGTCAGGAACACTGCGCGCTGGCCGTTGAAGCGGGTCAGGTGCGAGGGCTCGGCCTGCGCCCAGGCCACGGTGGCGACGTCGCGCACGCGGGTCACCTGGCCGCCGACCGAGCGGACGGGCGTGTCGGCGATGGTCGCCAGGTCCCGGAAGGCCCCGCCGGACTTGACGTTGAAGCGCCGCTCACCGGCCTGGACTGCGCCGATCGGCGCCTCGGCTCCATTGGCCTTCAGGGCGTCGGCGACGGCGGTGGCGGGCAATTTCAGGGCCGACAGCCGGGCCAGATCCAGGGTCACCTGCACTTCCGAAGGCGGCGCGCCCCAGTACTTGGCCTCGCGCACGCCCGGAACGCGGTCCAGCCGCTCGCGCAGGCGGTCGGCGGTTTTTTCCAGGCGGCGCATCGGCATGATGTCGCTGGTCAGGGCGACCTGGACGATCGACACCTCCGAGGTTCGCACCCGCTGGATGTCGAGCAGGGTCAGGCCCGCCGGCAGGTTGCCCCGGATGGCGTTCACCTCGCGGACCACCTGGTCGTACTTGCGCTCGGCGTCGACATCCCAGGTGAAGTGGACGCGGACCGTGGCCGCGCCGTCCAGGCTGGTCGACTCGACCTTGTCGATGTTGTCGAGGCCATCGACGGCGTCCTCGATCGGATCGACGACCAGTTGCTCCATCTCCGAGGGCTCGGCGCCCGGCAGCACCGCGCGGACGATCACGATCGGGGTGGGGAAGTGCGGGTCCTCCGAGCGCGGCACGCTCAGGAACGCATTGACGCCCAGCATCACCAGAAGGCCGAAGGCGACCAGGGTGAACTGCCAGCGACGGACGGCGAAGGTCGCGAGGTCGAAGCGCACGGTTCAGCGGCCCAAATGCGCGGGATCGACGACCCGCACGGTCTCGCCGTCGGCGACGAAACCGGCGCCGGCGGTGATCACCTGAGCGCCGTCGGGCAGGCCCGACACCAAGGCGTCATCGCCATCGAACCCGCCGAAGGTCACGGCCGTCCGGCGCGCCTTGCCATTGTCGAAGCGGTAGACGAAGCCGCGCTGGCCGCTGGCTTCCAGCATCGCCTCGGCGGGGATGCGGGCATAGGCCGTGGTCGCTGGCGGAGCAGTGCGGACTTGCAGCGTCGCGTGCGCGACCTGGCCGCTGCGCAGGTCGGGCGGCGGGGCCGAAAGCTCGATCTCGACCAGGATGGCGCCGGTGCGGGTGTCGGCGGCCTCGCCAACGCGGGTGACGCGGCCGGAAAGGGTCTGGCCGGCCAGGTCGTCGACCGTGACCTGGGCCGCATCGCCCGCGCGGACTCGAGCCGCCTCGCGGGCGGCCAGGGGCAGGCGCAGGACCAGCGGCGAGGCGAGGTCGGCGACCCGCGCCACCACCTGGCCGGCGGCGACCACCTCGCCCGCCTGGGCGCGGCGCTCCAGCACCACGCCCGACACCGGCGAGACCAGGCTGGCCCAGCGCCGGTCGAAGCGGGCGGCGTCGTAGGCGGCCTGGGCGGCCTTCAGCGCGCTTTGGCGGTCGTCGATCCGCTGGCGGCTGACATAGCCCTTGTCGAACAGGGCCTTGTCCCGCTCGACGTCGCGGCGGGCGCGCTCCAGGTCGGCGGCGGTCTGCTGCTGGCGGGCGTCGACCCCGGCGGGATCGATCGCGGCGATGACCTGGCCGGCCTTGACGCTGTCGCCGGCCTCGACCCGCATGGACGTCAAGACGCCAGGGATGCGGAACGACAGCGCCATCTCGCGGCGGCGCTCCAACGTGCCGGCGCCGGTCACGGATCCGGACGCGCCAGGGGCGGCGACCCGAGCGGCCTCGACCGGGGTCGGCGCGGCCGGCTCATCGGACTTCGCTCCGCCGCCGCAGCCGGAGAGCAAGACACCCGCCGCGAGCAGCGCCGCCATGACCGGTGAAGGAAGGGCGAGCAGGCGGGTCCGCCACATAGGCTGTTCCAAATCGATCGATGATAAGTTATCAGTGATCGACAATGCTTGCTTGTCAAGCTTGGATAGCGGTGTTCAAGGACCCGGATGAAGACCCGTTCCCCGCGTAAACCCAAGGGCCAAGGCGCGGAGCGCCGCGAGGAGATCCTCGACGCGGCCCAGACCCTGTTCGGCCAAAAGGGCGTCCACGCCGTCTCGACCCGGCAGATCGCCGAGCTGGCCGGCATCTCGCAGCCGGCGCTGTACGCCTATTTCACCACCAAGGACGACATCGCCGCCGAACTGTGCGTGCGCGCCTTCGCGATCCTGGGTCAGCGCATGGCCGCCGCGCGCGTCGACTACGTCCCGAGCCCCGAGAATTTCGAGCGGTGCCTTCGGGTCTATATCGACTTCGGCCTGGATCATCCGGACGCCTACCGCGTGGCCTTCATGCTGGAGAAGAGCGTCGACGGCAGCTTCCTGGAAAAGACCGGCGGCCGGCCGATGCTGGCGGGCAAGCAAGTTTTCCATGTGTTCGTCGAGATGGTCGGCGAGCTGCACGCCCAGGGCCAGATGGCGGGCGACGACGTGATGGCTGCGACCCAGGCGCTGTGGGCCGGCCTGCACGGCCTGGTCTCGCTGCTGATCGCCCGGCCGGAGTTCCCGTGGGTCGAACGGGAGCAGCTGATCGCGACCCATGTGGCCATGCTGCGCCGAGGAGCCCTGAAGTAAGGCGGGCGTTGAAGTAAGGTCCCATTGAAGTCGGGATGGGGGAGCTCTAGATCAGCGCCCTTCATTGCTTCGGGAAGGATCCCTCATGGCCAAGCTCCTGCCGCTCCAATCGTTCAGCCTGCAGGAGACCGAGGACGGCTACCGCCTGCTCGTCTCGGCCATCGGCGGCGAGTCGCTCTACGTCTCGATCACCCCCGACCAGATGGACGACATCATCGACAGCCTCGAAAACGCCGTGGGCGGCGAGGGCGAGGGGGAAGAGAGCAACGAGGACGACGTCGAGTACTGAGGCCGGGCCTCTCCTCCCCCTTCTGGGGGAGGTGGCCCGAAGCGCCGGAGGCAGCGCGGCGAGTAGATCCTCAGTCGCTCCGCGACGGCTCCCCAGCGGGGGAGGGGCGGAGCCTGGCTATCCCTCTCCATCCAGGAACACGTAGATCGCCGCGATCCGGCCCTCGCGGACCAGGATGAAGTCGTGGCCAGCGTAGCGAGGCGGCTCTCCGGCGGGGCCCGAGACCCACGACAGCCGACCGGCGTCATGGCTGGCCTGCGCCGGCGAGGTCTCGGTGTAGGCGAAGGTCGGATGGCCGGCCCGGATCAGGCCGGCGATGCGATCGATCGCGTCCCGGCCCTGGTGGGCCTCGCCGCCCGGGCCGTAGAACACCGCGTCCTCCGTGTAGAGCGCGTCGATCGCGGCCCGGCGGCGGGCTGGATCGCCCTCGCCGAACACCTCGTGCTGATTGCGGATCAGCAGCTGTTCGATGGTCATGGCGTCTCTCCTCAGACCTGAACCATGCCGCCGTCGACGAACAGCTCGGCGCCGGCGATGAAGCTGGCGTCGCTGGACGCCAGGAAGGTCACGGCCTTGGCGATCTCGGACGGGTCGCCCACGCGGCCCAGCGGGATCTGGCTGGCCATGAAGTCCAGCAGGCCTTGCTGGGCGGCGGCGTCCGGCCCGGCCAGTTCGACCAGGCCCGGCGTCTTGATCGGGCCGGGCGAGACGACGTTGACGCGGATCTGGCGGTCCTTGAGATCGGCGGTCCAGCCGCGCGCCAGGTTGCGCACTGCGGCCTTGCTGGCGCTGTAGACGCTGAAGGCCGGCGTGCCCTGCACCGCCGCCGTCGAACCCATCAACACGACCGCGCCGCCGTCCCGCAGCAACGGTAGGGCCTTCTGCACGGTGAAGATCACGCCCTTCACGTTGCGGCCGAAGATGTCCTCGTAGTGTTCCTCGGTGATTGCGCCCAGCGGCAGCATGTCGCCGCCGCCGGCGTTGGGCACCAGCACATCGATGTGGGCGTGGCGCTGCTGGATGGTGTCGTACAGCTTGTCGAGGTCGGCCAGCTTGGAGGCGTCGCCCTGGACGCCGGTCACGTCGCCGCCGATCACCTTCACGGCGGCGGCCAGTTCGGCCTCGCGGCGGCCAGTCACGTAGACCGAGGCGCCCTGTTCGGAAAAGCGCTTGGCCGTGGCCAGGCCGATACCGCTGGCGCCGCCGGTGACCACCACCACCTTGCCTTCGAAAGTCTTGCTCATCGTCTGTCTCCTTGGTTTCGCCGGCGGGGCGTCCGTCGGTGACAAAAGAGATGCCTGCGGAACGGAAAGCGGAGTAGACGGGTAAATCGGCTCTCAGCGTTCCATGAATGAGACAATTGTGGCGATCGACCTCAACGACTACGTCCTGTTCGCCGAGGTGGTGGCGCACGGCGGCTTCGCGGCGGCGGGGCGGGCGCTGCGCCAGCCGAAATCGACGCTGAGCCGCCGGATCGCCGCGCTCGAGGCCCGGCTGGGCGTGCGGCTGATCGAGCGCTCGACCCGACGGTTCCGGGTGACCGAGGTCGGGCAAGCTTTCCACGAGCGCTGCCGCCTCTTGATGCTGGACGCCCAGCAGGCCGACGCCGTGGTGGCCGAGGCGCTGAGCGAGCCGCACGGCCTGGTGCGCTGCAGCTGTCCGGTCGGGCTGGTCGAGGCCCTGTCGCCGACCTTCCAGGCCTACATGATCCGCTACCCCAAGGTGCGGCTGCAGGTGGTGGCGATCGATCGGCCGGTCGATTTGATCGCCGAGCGCATCGATCTGGCCGTGCGCGTGCGCCTGAGCCTGGACACCGACGCGGCCCTGACCTTGCGCACCCTGGGCCGCTCGACCCGGATCCTGGTGGCCGATCCCAAGCTGGCCATGCGCTGCGCCGGGCAGCCGCTGGACGCCCTGGCCAAGCTGCCGACCCTCAGTCCCACCGACCAGATCGGCGAGCTGGAATGGGAGCTGCTGAACGCCGAGGGCGAGGCGCGGACGGTCAAGCACACGCCGCGCATGACCTGCGGGGACTTCGGCGCCTTGCGTGACGCGGCGGCGGCGGGGCTGGGCGTGGCCTTCCTGCCCGACCATTCGTGTCGGGACCTGCTGGAAAGCGGTCGCCTGGCGCGGGTGTTCCCCGAGTGGAGCAGTCGCGCGGGCATCGTCCACGTCGTCTTCACCACCCGGCGCGGCCTGCCGCCAGCGGTGCGGGCGCTGATCGATCAGCTGGCTGAGGCGTTCAAGCGCGGCGGCGTCACCGACTAGTCAAGGCGCGGAGCTCGGTCAGGGCGCGGCTCAGCATCGTCCGCTTGCTGGCCGCGCCCAGCGAGACGCGCAGGCCTTCGCCGACGGCGCCCGGGGCGCGGAACGCCTCGGCCCCGACCAAAGCGAGGCCGCGCTCGCGGGCGGCCGTCGTCGCCGACTCGCCAGGCAGCCAGACATGCAGGCTCTCGCAACCGCCTGCGGCCGCCGGCAACAGTTCGGCGGCGAGGGCCCTTCGGGCGACCGCTTCCTCCTGCACGCCGGCCAGCACCCGCGCCGCCACGCCGTCGCGGATCCAGTGGGTGACCACAGCCGCCATCAGCGGCGCGGGCATCTGGGCGATGGCGTGAAGGGCTGGGGCGAAGCCTTCGGCCTGTCCCGGCGGGGCGACGACATAGGCCAGGCGCAAGCCGGGCGACAGCGTTTTGGCGGTGGTCGCGACGTGGAACACGCCCTCGGGCCATAGGGCGGCCAGGGCGGGGAGGGGGGCGGCGGGCAGCAGGCCGTAGGCGTCGTCCTCGACGATCGTCACGCCGGCCTGCCGAGCGATGTCCACGACAGCTTCGCGCCGCGCCAGGCGCATGGTCGCCGCCGTCGGATTCTGGAAGGTCGGCGTGCAGCAGATCAGGCGCGGGCTGTGCTGGGCGACCAGCCGCGCCAGAGCTTCCGGCTCCAGGCCCTCGGCGTCCAGCGGGCAAGCGACCACGTTCAGCCCGCGCCGGGCGGCGGTGGCCAACAGGCCCGGATAGGCCAAGGCCTCAACCAGGATCGTGTCGCCGGGCGCCGTCAGGTGGTCCAGCAGGGCCGATAGCGCCGTTTGCGCGCCGCTGGCCACGACGATTCGCGCGGGATCGACCTCGCCCACGATCGGCGCCAACCAGGCCGCGCCGGCCGTCCGTTGGGCCAGGGAGCCTGCGCCCGGGTGATAGGCCATCAGGGTGGCCGGATCGGTGCGGGCCAGGATCGCGCTGGTCGTCTCGCGCAGCAGGGCCGCCAGGTTCAGCCCCGCCGGCGGTGGCGGCAGGTTCATCGACAGGTCGACCAGTCCCGCCTCGTCCTCGATCGTCCGCGATCGAATGAAGGTGCCGCGCCCCGTGGCGCCTTCGATCAGGCCGCGTTCGCGGGCCAGGGCGTAGGCGCGGGTGACCGTCGTGAAGTCGATTCCGACAAGACGGGCCACTTCGCGCTGGGCCATGATTTGATCACCCGGCGCCAACTCGCCTTCGGCCAGGGCGTTTTCAAGGGCCTGGGCGATGCGGCGATAAGCCGGACCTTCCAGCGCCTCGACCCGGCGCAACCAGGCGGCGGCGGGATTCGGCGATCCCTTAGTTGTCGTCACGGGTCGATATCCATACATTACATGCACAATGTATGGATCATTTCCGCGATTGTAGGAAGGGCCCCCGATGGCCGACGATCAAGTCTACGATTCCCCCACGCCCATTGAGGCGGGCCTGAAGTGCTGCTGCCCGCGCTGCGGCGAGGGCAAGCTGTTCCAGGGTTTTCTGAAGCTGGCGCCCAAGTGCGACCGCTGCGGTCTGGACTACGGCTTCGCCGACCCGGCCGACGGTCCGGCCTTCTTCGTGATGAGCGGCGTCGGCATTGTCGTCACCGCGTTCTTCGCCTGGGCCGAGGTCATGTGGCAGCCGCCGATCTGGGTGCACCTGGTCACCACCTTCCCGGCCTTGATCCTGGGCTGCCTGGCTACCCTGCGCCCGGTGAAGAGCTGGCTGGTCGCCTCGCAGTACATCAACAAGGCCGAGGAAGGCCGCTTCGAGAGCCTAGGCCGCCACGACTTCGACTCGCGGCGGCTTTGAGCCCTCAGGCGCGCGTTTAGACCCCCAAGCTGCCCGCCACCTGGCGGGTCGCGGCGTTCAGGCGGTTCCACACATTGATCGCCGAGATGGTGATCAGCAGCCCGGCCAGCGCTTTCTCGTCATAGTGGCGAGCGGCCTCGTTCCAGACCTCGTCCGGTACGGCGTCGCCCTTGTCGGCGATGCGGGTCACCGCTTCGGCCAGCGCCAGGGCGGCGCGCTCAGCCTGAGTGAAGTAGGGCGTGTCGCGCCAGCCGGCGACGGTGGCCACGCGTTCGGGGCTTTCACCGGACTTGAGGGCGGCGCGAGCATGCATCTCCAGGCAGACGCCGCAGCCGTTGATCTGGCTGACGCGCAGATGCAGCAGCTCGTGCAGGGTCTCGGGCACGCCCTCGACATGGGCGGACTTGCCCAGGGCGATCATCGCCTTCATGGCTTCGGGAATGAGGAAGGCGGGCTGGGTCATCCTGGGGTTCATTTGGCGAGCTTGCATGGGATTTTCTCCTTCAGGGGACGCCGCCGGTCACATCCGGCGATTTCGCTTCGTCGAAGAGGTGACGCAGCCCGACGGAGCGATGTGACCGATGTCCCCCGAAAAAAGTTCAGAGAAAAATTTTCTGGCCGAGAAATTCGAAGCCGACCGCGTCCGGTTGCGCGGCGTGGCCTATCGCCTGCTGGGCTCGCTGCCCGAGGCCGAAGACGCGGTGCAGGAGGCCTGGCTGCGCCTGGCGCGGGCCGATACGTCGGGCGTCGACAACCTGTCGGCCTGGCTGACCACCGTGACCTCGCGCGTGTGCCTGGACATGCTGCGCGCCAGGAAGTCCCGTCGCGAGGACGCCATCGGCGAGGATGCGCCCGAGCCGGCCGTCTCGGCCGAGGAGGCGATCGAGCGCGAGACCATCCTGGCCGACTCGGTCGGGCTGGCCCTGCTGGTCGTGCTGCAGGCCCTGAGCCCCGCTGAGCGGATCGCTTTCGTGCTGCACGACCTGTTCGACATGCCGTTCGACCAGATCGCCCCGATCGTCGAGCGCACCCCCGACGCCGCCCGCCAGCTGGCCAGCCGGGCCCGCCGTCGGGTGCGTGGCGGTGAGGCGTCGCTGGACGCGAACCAGGCGGCCCAGAAAAGTGTGGTGGACGCCTTCCTGCTGGCCTCGCGCACGGGCGACATGGCCGGGCTGATGGCGGTGTTGGATCCGAACGTCGTGGTCCGCGCCGACGTCTTCGCCGGCGGCGGCCAGACCCGCGAGCTGCGCGGCGCGGAAAGGGTGGCGAACTTCTACAACGGCCTGGCCCAGACCGCGCGCACGGCCCTGGTCGACGGCGCGATCGGCGCGGTCGTGGCCCCGCTGGGCAAGCTCTATGTCGTGCTCGATATCCGCATCGAGAACGGCAAGGTCGTCGAGATCTTCGCCGCCGGCGATCCGGACCGGCTGGCCAGTGTCGAAGTGTCGGTGGTCTAGCCGTTATCTGAGGAGCAACTGGCCGCGTCGGCTCAGCTCGTCCTTGATCTTGCCGGCGGCCATGCCCAGCAGGCCGGGCAGGGAAAGGTCTAGGCGGGCGTGGTCTTCCAGCACCTGGACGACGCCGGTGATGGTCTGGCCCATGGCCACGGCCGAGAAGTTCAGCACGTCGCCGGCCCAGCTCTGGGTGAAGCGGCTGGCGTCGCCGCCGGGGATCTGGCCGGCCAGCTGCGACAGCCCCTGCTCCAGACGGCGCTTGGCTTCGGCCGCGCCCAGCTGGTGCGGGATGTTGATGCTGACGGTCTTGGCCATGGTCGGTCCTTCTCAACTCACCCAGCCCAACGCGATGGGCCGGAGCTTGGCTGCATACGTCCGATTCTGGCGCAAGGCCAGATCAAGGTCGTCCTCATCAGATGAGGCCTTCCTTGGACCCGGGGCGCGACATGACCGATTACGCCATCACCCAGCCGTTCACCGCGCAGCGTCGCCAAGCCCAGCGCCGCTTCGTGCGTCCGGGGCGTCCGGGCGGTGTTCTGGGCGCGATCCACTACGCCGCCGTGCTGCTGGTCTGGGCGCTGCTGTTCGTCGTCGATCGTCCCCTGGCCCTGAAGGTGATGGCCGAGCGCCGTGCGGACTCGCCGATCCCCCGTCACTGGGGCTGGTGATCGGAGGGGCTGGCGATCGGCCCCGAACGGTGACAAGCCTGCGGACATGTCGATCGTCGTTTCCGCCCGTCCGGTCTCGCACCCGCTGAAGGCTCCATTCCGCATCTCGCGCGGGGTCAAGACGGCCGCCGACGTGGTCGAGGTCGTGGCCGCCGCCGACGGCCATGTGGGGCGCGGCGAGAGCGTGCCCTATGGCCGCTACGGCGAGACGGTCGAGAGCGTGCTGGGCCAGTTGGCGCCGGCCCTGACGTCCGGAGACCCGGAAGCCGCCTGCGCCGCCCTGTCGCCCGGCGCGGCGCGCAACGCCCTCGATCTGGCGCTGTGGGACCTGCGCGCCAAGCGCACCGGCGTCAGTGTCGCGGAGGCCACGGGCTTGCCGGTCCCGGCGTCCCTGGTCACGGCCGTGACGGTCGGCCTGGATACGCCCGAGGCGATGGGCCAGGCCGCCCGCGCCGTGGCCGACGCGCCGCTGATCAAGATCAAGCTGTCGGCCGAGGATCCCGCCGCGCGCCTGCGCGCCGTCGCGGCCGCCGCGCCGAAGTCGCGCTTCATCGTCGACCCCAACGAGGGCTGGACCTTCGACATCCTGAGAGACCTCAAGCCGTTGCTGGCCGACCTGCCGATCGCCCTGGTGGAGCAGCCGCTGGCGGCCGACGCCGACCGGGCGCTGGAGGGCTGGGACCCGCCGTTCACCGTCTGCGCCGACGAGTCCGTCCATGTCGGCGGCGACCTGGCCGCCCTGCGCGGGCGCTATCAGGCGGTGAACCTGAAGCTGGACAAGACCGGGGGCCTGACCGAGGCGGTCGGGATGCTCAAGGCGGCGCGAGCGCTAGGCTTCCAGGTGATGACCGGCTGCATGGTCGCCTCATCCCTGGGCGTTGCGCCGGCGCTCTGCCTGGGCGGGGCCAGCGACTTCGCCGACCTGGACGGACCGTGGTGGCTGGCGACGGATCATCCCGGCGGGCTGCGGGTCCTGCGCGGACGGATCGCGCCGCCGAAGGCGGGGTTCTGGGGAGATGCGGTGGAGGCCGAGGGTTTGTGGCTGTAGTTATCTTTCCTTCCCCGGAGGGGGAGCAGAGATCGCCGTATTTCCCGCGCCTACCGCCCCGTTGCACGCTTCGCATCGCACTACGGGTTCCAGTCGGGCCCCACACCGGTGTGTCAAGATTTCTGGGCTTCCCTCATTTCCTGCCAGCCACCGGTCGCCCCAGGCCATCAGCGCCGCGACCAGCGGAAACAGATCGCGGCCTTCGGTGGTCAGCCGGTACTCCCAACGCTCCGGCCGTTCCTGATAGCGCACCCGTTCCAGCATGCCGCGCTCGACCAGCCGGCCAAGACGGTCGGTGAGAATGTTGCTGGCCACCTTCAGCGCGGCCTGGAAGTCCGTGAAGCGGCGCAGACCGTAGAAGGCGCCGGCAAGGACGTGGGCGGTCCAGCGATCGCCCAGCACCTCGATCCCGCGCTCCAGCATCGGATGCAGGGCCGGACCGCCGACATCGTCATGGCTGGCGCGGCGCGAGTGTCGGGCCGGCGGGGCCGGCTCCAGGCCGGCGCCGGGGCCGGGCGCCAGGGTGACGTCGCGCACCTTCACCGCCTCGCCGCAGGCCTTGCAGACGAGCACCGGCTTCAGCGGCTGGCCGCAGGGTTCATGGACGATGCGGTGCGAGGGGCAGTCGGGATCGAAGCGCCAGCGCATCTCCCAGCCCAGCAGCATCAGCGCCGAGTCGTAGAGGTCGCGGCCCATGGCCGTCAGGCGGTATTCGTGACGCGCCGGGCGCTCCTGGTAGCGGCGCCGTTCCAATACGCCGGCCGTTTCCAGGCGCTTCAGGCGGTCCGTGAGCAGCGAGCGGGCGACGCCCGTAAGGGCGACGAAGCCGTCGAAGCGCTTCACGCCCATGAAGGCGGCGTACAGCACCAGGAGGGTCCAGCGGTCGCCAATCAGGTTCAGCGCGCGAGCGGCTGAACTGCGGCGGACCAGGGATGGGGCCTTCTGATGGACCATGGGCGGTTGGTGGGCCGCTTCGGCTTGGCAAGTCAATGTTCGCCCTGGCCGTGGACTCGGTCCTGGTCACTTGTATAATTGAACTAACTAAGTCAAAGGGAGGCGGCGCATGGTCTATGTGCTGGGCGGTTGGCAGAGCGACTTCGCCGCCAACTGGAGCCGCGAGGGCCGTGACCTGGCCGACGCCTTCGCCGAGGCCGTGGGGGAGGGGCTGGCGGTGGCCGGTCTCGACGTGGGGGACGTCGAGACCGGCCATGTCGGCAACTTCGCCAGCGAGCTGTTCGCGGGCCAGGGGCTGCTGGGCGGCATGTTCGGCCTGGTCCATCCGGCGTTCGACGGTCTGCCGACCGCGCGCCACGAGGCGGCCTGCGCTTCAGGCAGCGTGGCGATCCTGGCCGCTGCGGCCGAGATCGAGGCCGGTCGCTATGACCTGGCCTGCGTGGTTGGCATAGAGCAGATGCGCAACGTCCCCGGCCAGACGGCGGCTCAGCACCTGGGCAGCGCCGCCTGGGCCGGTCACGAGTTCCAGGACGCCCGTTTCCCGTGGCCTCGCGCCTTCTCCGATCTCGCCGACGAGTACGACCGGCGCTATGGCCTGAAGTACGAGCACCTGATGGGCGTCGCGCAGGTCAATTTCGCCAACGGCAGGCGCAATCCCAACGCCCAGACGCGCCGCTGGAACTTCGGTCCCGAAGCCTTCACCGCCGACGACCTGGTCAATCCCGTGGTCGAGGGACGCACGCGCAAGCAGGACTGTGGCCAAGTCACCGATGGGACCGCCGTGGTGTTCCTGGCGTCCGAGCGGCGGGCGCAGGCCTATGCCGACAAGCGAGGGATCCGGCTCGAGAGCATCCCGCGGATCAAGGGCTGGGGCCACCGTTCGGCCCCGATCAGCTACGCCCGCAAGATCGAGGCCAGCCGCGACGAGACGTACGTCTTCCCGCAGGTGCGTCGCGCCATCCTGGACGCCCGCGCCCGGGCCCGGATTGCGCCGGACGTCTCTGGCGTGGACGCGGTCGAGACGCACGACTGCTTCGCCGTCACCGAATACATGGCCATCGACCATCTGGGGCTGACCGCGCCTGGCGAGAGCTGGAAGGCGATCGAGGCCGGCGATATCGCGCTCGGCGGCAAGCTGCCGATCAATCCGTCCGGCGGGCTGATCGGGGCCGGACATCCGGTCGGGGCCACCGGCGTGCGGATGCTGCTGGACGCGTGGAAACAGACATCCGGCCAGGCGGGAGACTATCAGGTCGAGGGCGCCAGGACGGTGCAGACGCTGAACATCGGCGGCTCGACCACGACGACGGTGAGTTTCGTGGTGGGGACCTAGGGGGACGGCTCACAATCCTCCCCTCCGTCGCTCCGCGGCGCTTTCCCTGAGGGGGAGGAGAGATCCGCCATCGTTCCTCGTTCGTATCGCCCGTGACTCCGCCGCCAGGTTTTCCCATGCCGTCCATTTCCACCGTCCTCGCCGTCAACGCCGCCGTCTCGGCCGTGGCCTTTTTGGCGCTGTGGCTCGTATCCTTGCGGATCAAGGACGTCAGCTTCATCGACGCCTGGTGGGGGCCCAGCATGGCGCTGCTGGCCTGGAGCACGTTCCTCCAGTCGCCGCCGACGCCGCATGGCGTGCTGCTGACGGGGCTGTGCACCCTGTGGGCGGCGCGACTGGGGGGCTATCTGTTCTGGCGCTGGCGCCGGCACGGGGCCGACCGGCGCTATGTGTCGATGATCGCCCATGCCGAGAAGACGCGCGGCTGGAGCTTCGCCAGGACCGCGCTGGTCTTGGTCTTCTCGCTGCAATACGCCCTGGGCTTCCTGGTCGCCCTGCCGGTGCAGATCGGGCAGCAGGACGGGCCGTTGGGGCCGCTGGCCTGGACCGGCGCCGCCCTGGCCGGGGTCGGCATCCTGTTCGAGACCGTCGGCGACTGGCAGCTGACCCGGTTCAAGGCCGATCCTGCCAACGCCGGCAAGGTCATGGACCGCGGGCTGTGGCGCTATACCCGCCACCCGAATTATTTCGGCGACGCCTGCGTCTGGTGGGGCCTCTACCTGATCGCCGCCGAGACGGGCCTGGGCGCCTGGAGCCTGCCGGGGCCGGTGCTGATCACCGTGCTGCTGACCCGCTGGAGCGGCGTGCCGACCACCGAGGGGCGGATGCGCAAGAGCAAACCAGGGTACGAGGACTATGTGCGCCGGACCAGCGGGTTCGTGCCGTGGTTCCCCTCAGGGCGCGAGTGATTTCAGCTTCCCAGCTTCTCGATCAACGCCATCGCCGCCGCCGGATTGCGCACCTTGGCCCCGGCGATGAAATAGGCGAACACGTCGCCGCGTTCAGCCCACTTGCGGGTCTGCTTGACGATCCCGTCCAGCTCCGCGGAGCTCATGCCGGTCGGCTCGTCCTCCTTGCTGGACATCAGCCGGGCATAGGTGAAGTCCGCGGTCGGTTCGTCGATGCAGGGCCAGGTCGGCTCCTCGTCGTCGACGGCGTAGACGATGGCCGCGCCATACTTGGCCGCCAGGTCATAGAACGCCTGGCAGGCGAAGGTCGGATTGCGGACCTCCAGCGCGTGGCGCAGGGGCACGCCGCCGCGCTCCTTTGGCAGCAACCTTAGAAAACCCTCGAAATCAGCCGCATCGAATTTCTTCGTCCCCATGAATTGCCAGTTGATGGGCCCCAGCTTGGGGCCCAGTTCCTCCAGCCCCTGGGACAGGAATTTCTCGAGGGAGTCGTTGTTCTCCGACAGCACCTTGCGATTGGTGCAATAGCGGCTGGCCTTGACCGAGAACACGAAGTCGTCCGGCGTCTCGTCGCGCCACTTCTGCCAGCTGTTGGGCTTGAAGGTCGAGTAGTAGGTGCCGTTGATCTCGATGCTGGTGACCTTGGACGAGGCGTATCTCAGCTCGTCCTTCTGCTTGACGTCGTCGCCATAGAAGGTCCCGCGCCAGGGCTCGAACGTCCAGCCGCCGATACCCGCTCGGATCACGCCCTTGGCCATGTTTGTTCCCTTCCTGTTCTCGGCGAACTTAGGCCACGACCGCGGTCGCTGTCGAGGTGATTCAGCCCGTTTTCTCTAGGCCGAAATCGGCTGGCCGAAGGTGATCCAGAAACGGTTCAGGTCACGGATGACGAACTCGCGCATGCCCTGCTCGGCGTCGTGCGGCTCCTCCAGCACGTCGACCCTGTCCTTCAGGCTGTCGAACAGGGCGTCCAGGTTCTCGTCGACGCCGACATAGAGATCGACCTCGCGCCGATGAGCCTTGGAGGGCTGACCGCCCGCTCCGAAGATCACCGCCCCGTCGCCCAGCGTCAGCCGCGCCCAGCTCCAGGCGCCGTCGACGCTGTGGAAGCCGGTCAGCACGAAGCCCAGGTCGCGATACCAGTCGGCGGTCGCGCGGACGTCGGGCACGTGGATCTTGGGCGTGATGGAGCCAGGCATGGGTATCCTCCGGAGACTACGCTAACCCGAATACTCCTCAGCACTCCACCCGGTTCACCGACAGGCCCACCGCGAGGCCGCCCATCGAGGTTTCCTTGTAGATCTCGTTCATGTCCTCGCCGGTGCGCTTCATGGTGGCGATGACCTTGTCGAGGCTGACCGAGTGCTGGCCGTCGCCCAGCAGGGCCAGCCGCGCGGCGTCGATCGCCTTGATCGCGCCCATGGCGTTGCGCTCGATGCAGGGGATCTGCACCAGGCCGCCGATCGGGTCGCAGGTGAGGCCGAGGTTGTGCTCCATGCCGATTTCGGCGGCGTTCTCGACCTGGGCGTTGGTCCCGCCCAGGGCGGCGGCCAGGCCGGCGGCGGCCATCGAGCAGGCCACGCCGACCTCGCCCTGGCAGCCGACCTCGGCCCCCGAGATGGAGGCGTTGCGCTTGTAGAGCGCGCCGATCGCCGCCGCCGTCAGCAGGAAGATGCGGATCTGCTCGGGCGTCCCCTTGTGGAAGCGCACAAAGAACCGCAGCACGGCCGGGACCAGACCCGCCGCGCCGTTGGTCGGAGCGGTGACCACGCGGCCGCCCGCGGCGTTCTCCTCGTTGACCGCCATGGCCCACAGGTTGACGAAGTCCATGGCGGCCAGGGGATCGCTCATCTGGCGCTCCATCCGGCCCTGGATGGTCTGGTGGATCTGGCGGGCGCGGCGCTTGACGGTCAGGCCGCCGGGCAGGACGCCTTCCTGGCGCATGCCGCGATCGATGCAGGCCTCCATCGCCGCGAAGATGCGGTCCAGGCCGGCGTTCATCGCCGCCTCGTCCATGCGGGCCAGCTCGTTGGCGGCCATGACCCCGGCGATGGTCAGGTGGGCTTCAGCGGCCCGATCCAGCAGGTCGGCGGCGCTCTCGAACGGGAAGGGGATGGCCGGGCCTTCCTCGGGCGGTGCGTTGCGGCCCATCTCGCGCTCGTCGCGCACGAACCCGCCGCCGATCGAGAAGTAGGTGCGCTCGGCCAGCAGGATCCCGTCGTGGTCGAAGGCGGTGAAGGTCAGGCCGTTGGGGTGCTGGGGCAGGCGCTCGTGGCCCAGCCAGACGATGTCCTTGGCCTCGTCGAAGGCGATGGCGTGGTCCCCGCCCAGATTCAGCGACTGGGTGGCCTTCGTCTCCAGCAGCGCCGCCTCGCCGGCGTCGGGGTCGAGCGTGGCGGGCGCGAAGCCCATCAACCCCAGGATCACCGCGCGGTCGGTGGCGTGGCCCCGGCCGGTCAGGGCCAGCGAGGCGTAGAGGCGGATCTCCACTCGGCCGACGGCGGGCAGCTTGCCGGCGTCGCGCAGGCGGCCGACGAACATCCCCGCGGCCGTCATCGGCCCCATGGTGTGGCTGCTCGACGGGCCGACGCCGAGCTTGAAGAGGTCGAAGACGGAGGCGGTCATGGGGAAGGTCGCAAACTCAAGGTGTCATCCCGGAAGCCTCGAAGAGGCTGTCCGGGACCCCGGGGCGGTGCGCGCCGCACCGGGGGCCCGGCTCTACGCTGCGCTCCGGCCGGGATGACACGGGAGGGAGCGCTTGAACGATTTACTTCCGCTGCGCCGCCGTCTGGTCGCGCAGGGCCTTGAACTCGGAGCCCTTCTGCCACTGCGGCCAGGCGCGGCTGTTGGCCAGGTCCGCGCCGATCTCGTAGACCAGCCCCAGGTCCTGGGCCTGGCCCGACAGATCCCAGTCGGCGCGCCACTCGTCGGCCGGCTGGTGGTAGCGGTTTTCGGTATAGTCGGCCTCGGCCTTCTCGCCGGCCTCCTTGCCGCCATTGACCAGGTCATTGCCCGAGCCGATCGAAATGGCGGGCACGCCGCGCTTGGCGAACGGGAAGTGGTCCGAACGGTAGAAGTGGCCCGCCTGCGGGGTCGGATCCGGCGTGAAGTAGCGCCCGTGGGCCTTGGCCCTGGCCGCCAGCATGTCCTGCAGGTCGACCTTGCCGTCGCCCGAGGTGGTCACGTCCTTGGCCGGACCGGCCGCCGACAGCGCGTCGATATTGATGTCGCCGACCGTGGTCGCCAGCGGGAACAAGGGGTTGGCGCCATAGTATTCCGAGCCCAGCAGGCCCTTCTCCTCGGCGGTCACGGCCAGGAACAGGATCGAGCGCTGCGGCGCGGGGCGGCTCTTGAAGGCGCGGGCCAGTTCCAGCAGAGCGGCGATGCCGTCGGCGTTGTCGACCGCGCCGTTGTAGATCTTGTCGCCCTTGGCGTCCGGGGCGCCGACGCCCAGGTGGTCCCAGTGGCCGCTGTAGATGAGCGTCTCGTTCGGATACTTGGTCCCGACGATGCGGCCGGCGACGTTCTTGGACGTAATGACCTCGTGCTTGACCTTGTAGGCCGCCGAGAAGGTAACACCCTTCAGCTCCACCGCCTTGAAGTCGCGGCCCTGGGCCTGCTTCTTGAGCGCGTCGAAGTCGAGGCCCGCCTGCTTGAAGAGGTCGACGGCCACGTCCCGCTGAATCCAGGCCTCCAGCTTGGGATGGCTCTTGGCGGGATCCTTGCGGACGATGTCGAACATCGTGTTGGTGTTGGAGTTCTTGACCGTGTTCCAGCCGTATGAGGCGGGGGCGGTTTCGTGGACGATCAGCACGCCGGCGGCGCCCAGCCGAGCGGCCTCCTCGTACTTGTAGGTCCAGCGGCCGTAATAGGTCATGGCCTTGCCGCCGAAGTCGCCGGATCCCGTTTCGAAGTCCGGATCGTTGATCAGCACGACCAGGATCTTGCCCTTCACGTCCAGGCCCTTGAAGTCGTCCCAGTTCCGCTCCGGCGCCTTGACGCCGTAGCCGGCGAAGATGATCGGGGCGTTCTTGATCGAGACGGCGTCGACATTGGTCATGGCCGCGCGGATGGCGATCTGGTCGCCCTGGGCCAGCGGCGTCTCCTTGCCGTCCTTCGAGACCGACGCCGCGACCGCGCCGTCGATCTGGAACTTGGCCAGCGGCACGCTCTGGGTCCAGGCGCGCTTGCCGTCCTTCTGCATGTCCCCGGCGGGGGTGAGACCGATGGCCTTCATCTGCTGGACGATGTAGCCGACGGCCTTGGTCTCGCCCGCCGTGCCGGGGCCCCGACCTTCGAAGTCGTCCGACGACAGCACCTTGATATGGGCCGACAGCTTGGCGGGGTCGATCTTGGGCGCATCCGCCGCGTGCGCGAGCATGGGCGCGGCGAACAGGGCAGTGGCGAGCAGCAGGCGTTTCATCTTTGACCCTCTGAAGGGGAAATCTTTGGCGCGGACCCTAGAGGCGGTTTTTCGGCGTGGCTAGGGGCGTTGGCGCGCGGTAGCGATACTGCGGCTATGCGCTGACGCGCCGTCCATCCACCGCCCAGCGTTCCAGCGTCCGGCCGTCCCAGACATGCAGGGCGTCGTAGAGATTGATGGTCGGATCGCAGTGGCCCGGCTGCAGCCAGACGAGCTCGCCGACCTTTGGCGCGTCGGCCGGGAAGGCGCGCGCCGGATCGGCGTCGGCGGCGGCCACGCCCTTGTCGAAGCCCAGGGGATCACGGCCGGCGGCCTTCAGGACATCGAGGGCGCCGGGATGGGCGATCAGGCCGTGCTCGTCGCCCATCGGCCGCCACAGCGACCCGCTCGGGGCGCCGGCGACCACGCGGGCCGGCGGGCCGTCCATCGAGACGGCCTTGAAACCGGCGTCGACGACCACGTGAGTCTTGTGGCGAGCCGAGACGACGCTGGCGGCGATGAACAGCGCCGGCTCGAAGGGCCAGTCGCCGCCGCCGGGCGCGCCGCAGGCGTCGTATTCGACGTCCATCACGGCGTACGAGCCGGCCTGCAGTTCGGTGAACACGCCCGAGGCCAGGTCGAAGGCGTGCGTGCCCGTGCCGCCGCCGGTGACGACCGGCGGGGGCAGGCCGGCGGCGGTCAGCTCGGCCACCAGGGTCTTCAGCGTGGCGAACGCGGCTTCGTCGGCCGAGCGCCGCAAAACCCTGTCATCCAGGTGCTGCAGATGGCCCAGATAGGCCTGGATCCCGGCGAAGCGCAGGCCCGGCGCGGCGTCGGCCGCGCGGGCCAGCGTCAGGGCCTCGTGCGGATAGACGCCGGTGCGGTGGGTGCCGAGATCCAGGTCGACGACCAGGTCCAGCTGGACGCCGGCGGCGACGGCCGCATCCGATAGCCGGTCGATCTGATCCTCGTCGTCGGCGACGGCGCCGACCCTGACCCCATCGGGGGCGCCGGTGCGGGCCAGGGCGGCCAGGTGGGCGGCGCCCCATGGCGGAGCGGGAGCGGTGACCAGCACGTCGCGGATCCCGCCCGCCACGAACGCCTCGGCCTCGCCCACGGTCTGGCAGCACAGGCCGACGGCCCCGCGCTCGACGATCAGGCGGCCCAGCGTCGAGCATTTGTGAGTCTTGCCATGAGCTCGCAGGCGAACGCCCGCGGCGTCGCAGAGGGTCTGCATGCGGGCGATGTTCCGTTCAAGCGCGGCGCGATCGACGACGAGGAGCGGGGTCTGGGGGAGAAGGCTGATATCCGGAAAGTTCACTGTGTCCCGTTCCCCTAAACCGTCATCCCGCGCTCCATGCGCTGGACTCCCTTGTCCGCCGCGAGGGCGATGCAAGGCTAGCCTTCATCAGCGCGCTGAACCATGGGGCCCGCGCACAGCGCGCAGGATGACGGCGTGGCGTTATGGACAGAGCTGGAGCTCGCCGTTCAGGACCTGCGCGAACAACCCCGGATCCACGTTGCCGCCCGACAGAACGATGGCCGCCGTCCGGCCTTTCAGGTCGATCTTGCCGGTCAGCGCCGCCGTCAGGGCCACGCAGCCGCCCGGTTCGACGACCAGCTTCAGCACCGAAAAGGCGTAACGCATCGCCTCGGCCACCTCGGCGTCGGTCACCGCCACGACGCCCGACAGGGTCTGGCTGTTGATCGGCCAGGTCAGCTCGCCGGGAATCGGGGTCAGCAGAGCGTCGCAGATCGAGCGGGCGTCCTTGTCGATGGTCTCGCGCCGGCCACTCTCCAGCGAGCGGCGGGTTTCGTCGAAGCCGGCGGGCTCGGCGCCCCAGACCTCGGTGGACGGCGACAGCGCCTTCACCGCCGTCGAGGTCCCCGCGATCAGCCCGCCGCCGCCGACGGGCGAGAGCACGCGGTCCAGTTCGACGCCCAGGCTGCGCGCCTGCTCAACGATTTCCAGGCCCAGCGTGCCCTGGCCCGCGATGATGTGCGGGTCGTCGTAGGACGGCACGACCGTGCAGCCGCGCTCGGCGGCGATCTGGTCGGCGATCGCGATGCGGTCTTCGGTGAAGCGGTCATAGAAGCGGATCTCGGCTCCGAAGCCCTTGGTCGCCTCGACCTTCACCGCCGGCGCGTCGGTGGGCATGACGATCAGGGCCGGGATCTCCAGCAGCTGGGCCGCCAGGGCCACACCCTGGGCGTGGTTGCCCGACGAGAAGGCCACGACGCCGCGCACCTTCTCCGCGTCGCTCAACTGGCTGAGCCGGTTGTAGGCGCCGCGGAACTTGAAGGCCCCGGCGCGCTGCAGGGTCTCGGGCTTGAGGAACACCCGGCCGCCCAGGCGTTCGTTGAGCGCCGGGCTTTCGATCAGCGGCGTTTCGACGGCCAGGCCCCTGAGGCGTCCGGCGGCGGCTTGGATGTCGGCGAGGGCGATGGTCATGCGTCGGGTTTAGGCCCTGCGGCCACGCTTTTGAAGCGTTCGTCGACGGTGTGGCGCGTCCGTTCAAAAGGTCTTGCCCGAAACCCTTTGCGACCTTCGCCGTTCGCGCCATATAGGCTGGGGCTCAGCTGTTCGGGACGACTCCATGAAGACCGCCATGTTCGCCGCCGTGGCCTCCCTTTCGCTTGGGGGCGCCGCGCTGGGTTTCGCCGCGCCCGCCGTGGCCGGGGAAGCCTTTGTCGGCGTCTACAAGCACGACGTGACCTTCATCGGCAAGGCCGTCGGCCTGGGCGCGGCAGGGCGCGAGGACGGCTATGACGTCCACCTGGGCTATCGCACCGACAAGCTTGAAAACCTGCGCTGGCTGGGTAAGCCGCAGGTCCACGCCATGGTGTCGATCAACAGCGAGAACACCTCGAACTTCGTCGCCGCCGGCTTCGACTGGAAGATCGACCTGGGCCAGCCGGGCGGTTTCTACCTGCGCCCCGGCATGGGCCTGGCCTATACCGACGGCAAGGCCAAGCTGCCGCCGGCCAACGCCCCGAACATCAGTGACGAAGAGCGGGCCCGCCGCACCTATCTCTACTACCACCGCATCGAGTTCGGCTCGCGCGTGCTGTTCGAGCCGGAGCTGGCCCTGGGCTATCAGGTCAGCGACAAGGTGTCGGTGGAGCTCAGCTATACCCACCTGTCGAACGGCCAGATCTTCCACCAGGGCAAGAACCAGGGGCTTGACGACGCGGGGGTCCGGCTGGTTTACGCCTTCTGACTTCGCGAAGGGCTGATTTGACGGCCCGCGTGACGCCGCCCAAAACTGATCGAACGTCCTGGGTCGAGTCCTGTCGAAGGACCCTGTGACGTCACCCGGCAGGCGACAAGGCGTATCTCTATCATGGCCAATGTGACCGTTGTCGGCGCCCAGTGGGGCGACGAGGGCAAGGGCAAGATCGTCGACTGGCTCAGCAACCGGGCCGATGTCGTCGTGCGCTTCCAAGGCGGGCACAACGCCGGCCATACGCTGGTGGTGGACGGCAAGGTCTACAAGCTGGCCCTGCTGCCCTCGGGCGTGGTGCAGGGCAAGACCAGCGTCATCGGCAACGGCGTCGTCGTCGACCCGTGGCACCTGCTGACCGAGATCGACAAGATCGCCGACCAGGGCGTCAACATCACGCCCGAGCTGCTGATCCTGGCCGACAACGCCTGCCTGATCCTGCCGCTGCACCGCGACCTGGACCAGGCCCGGGAGGCCGCCTCGACCCAGAAGATCGGCACCACCGGCCGCGGCATCGGCCCCGCCTATGAGGACAAGGTCGGCCGCCGCGCCATCCGCGTCGCCGACCTGGCCGATCCCGAGGCCCTGAAGCCCAAGATCGAGCGTCTGCTCAGCCATCACGGCGCCCTGCGTCGCGGCCTGAACCTGCCGGAGGCGAGCGCGCAGGAGCTGTTTGACGCCCTGATGGCGCTGGCGCCGCGCATCCTGCCCTACGCGCAGCCGGCGTGGCGGGTGCTGGACCAGGCCCACAAGGCCGGCCGCCGCATCCTGTTCGAGGGTGCGCAAGGTTCGCTGCTGGACGTCGACCACGGCACCTATCCGTTCGTGACCTCGTCGAACACCGCCGCCGGCCAGGCCTCGGCCGGTTCGGGCATGGGCCCCTCGGCGACCGGTTTCGTGCTGGGCATCGTCAAGGCCTACACCACCCGCGTGGGCGAAGGCCCGTTCCCCGCCGAGCTGTTCGATGACGTGGGCAAGCACCTGTCGACCGTCGGCCGCGAGGTCGGGGTCAACACCGGCCGCGCCCGCCGCTGCGGCTGGTTCGACTCGGTGCTGGTGCGCCAGTCGGTGGCCATCAACGGCATCCATGGCGTGGCCCTGACCAAGCTGGACGTGCTGGACGGCCTGAAGACCCTGAAGATCTGCGTCGGCTACAAGATCGGCGACAAGGTCGTCGACTACCTGCCGGCCGGCCTGCGCGACCAGGCCGCCGCCACGCCGGTCTACGAAGAGATCGAGGGCTGGACGGAAAGCACCGCCGGCGCCCGCTCGTTCAAGGATCTCAACGCCAAGGCCATCAAGTATGTGCGCCGCGTCGAGGAACTGATCGGCGCCCCGGTGGCCCTGCTGTCGACCAGCCCCGAACGGGACGACACCATCCTGATGCGCGATCCCTTCCAGGGTTAGCGGGGGTCCGACACGCGACCCATTTCAGGGATAGGCCGGCAAATCGTGCGACAGAGCGTCGCACGGTAAACGCTTGGTGAACCTTGTTCGGCCTAGCTTCCCGTCTCTTTACGCGGCGGGAGGAGCGTTTGGCTCTCCGGGACATCCTCGATGACGGGCAGGAAGGGGCGACCCTGACCATGAGCCGTCGCAGCCGCGTGGCGCGCATCGCCGTCACCGCGCTGGTCGGCGGCCTCCTGGCCTTCCACTTCGGGGCGAAGCCCGCCCTGCTGTGGGGCGCGGTCAATCTCGCGCTCGAGGCGTGGCTCGTTTATTTGCAGCTGACCTTCAAGCCGCGCGAGAAGGGCCGCACGGCCGTGCTGATCCGCCTGGCGCCGACGGCGGCCTTCACCCTGGCCTGGTCGGTCATGGCCTGCCTTTCGGCCATCCACGGCCCGATCGCCATGAAGTTCGCGGCCCTGGTCATCCTGTTCGGTCTGATGGTCGAAGGGATGAAATACGCCACCCTCAGCTGGTCGGCGATGCTGGTCATCCTGCCGGGCCCGTTCATCGCCCTGGCCCTGGCCCCGCTGCTGGGTCCCAAGTTCAGCGTCTGGGACAAGGCCGTCGCCCTGACCGTGCTGGCGGGCGTGGCCGGCTACATGGCCGACGCCGTGCGGCTGATGCGCGGCTCGGCCCGGGCGCTGGAACGCGCTCAGGCCCAGGCCCAGGAAGCCAGCCGCGCCAAATCCGAGTTCCTGGCGATGATGAGCCACGAGCTGCGCACGCCGATGAACGGCGTCCTGGGCCTGGCCCACGCCTTGCGCGGCACGTCGCTGGACGTGCGCCAGACCCAATACCTGGAGTCGATCGAGCAGTCGGGCCATGGCCTGATGACCATCCTCAACGACATTCTGGACCTGTCCAAGGTCGAGGCCGGCAAGCTGGAGCTGGACGTCGCGCCGTTCGACATCCGCCGATCGCTCGCCCAGATCCGCCTGGTCTGGCGCGAGACCGCGCTGCTGAAAGGCGTGGAGCTGGCGGTCGAGGTGGACCCGGCGACGCCGGCGTGGCTGGCCGGCGACGACGTGCGCGTGCGCCAGATCCTGCGCAACCTGGTCTCCAACGCTCTGAAGTTCACCGACGCCGGCCGCGTGCTGGTGCGCGTGACGCCGGACGGCGACGAGATCGCGCTGTCGGTGTCCGATACCGGCGTCGGCATGGACGCCGAGCAGACCGCGCGCCTGTTCACTCCGTTCGTCCAGGGCGACCGCACGATCGCCCGCCGCTTCGGCGGCACAGGGCTGGGCTTGGCGATCTGTCGCCAACTGGTCGAGATGATGGGCGGCGAGATCGGTGTCGACAGCACGCCGGGCCAGGGCTCGACCTTCACCGCCCGCCTGCCGCTGGCCGCCGCGCCGGCTCCCGGCCAGGCGCTGGACGTGGCCGAGGCGCTGGACCTGACCGGCGCGCGGGTGCTGGTGGTCGACGACAACGCCATCAACCAGACCGTGGCTCGCGCCATCCTGGAAGCCGCCGGGGCGGCGGTGGCGACGGTGGGCGACGGCCACACGGCCCTGGCGCGGCTGCGCATCGAGGACTTCGACGTCGTGCTGATGGACGTCCACATGCCCGGCATGGACGGGGTCGAGGCGGTGCGCCGCATCCGCTCGGGCCAGGGCGGCCGGGTCGATCTGCCGGTCGTGGCCCTGACCGCCGACGCCATGGCCGGCGACGCCGAGCGCCTGCTGGCCCAAGGCTTCGACGACGCTCATCCCAAACCGATCCAGCCCGCCGGCCTACTGGCGACCGTGGCGGAGCTCCGGGGGGTGACGGTCTTCGCGCGGCCGCACGAAGTGGCTGCTGAATGAGGTGTTTACGTCCCCACTTCCGGTTGCGGAGCGTCGCAGCGCCCCGCTTGGTTAGCGTTTGTTAGCCAGCACCCCCTTATGACAACCCATCTCATCCAGGGGGTTCCGTGTCCGCACTCGTGCGCCGTCGCAAGCTGAAGCCGGTTCACAAGGGCGATCGCGTCATGCGCAGCCTGCGGGCCCTGGAGCGCACCGCCTCGACCAGCCGGGTGCTGAACCTGCTGGCCGTCGAGGCCGAGAGCGCCCACCGGCCGGAGTATCTGCAGGCGCCGCTGTTCAAGAATCGCGTCCTGAACACCGCCATCATCCTCAAGCACCGCCTGCGCAACGACGACATCTATCTGTTCGACGAGGCGCGGCCGACCGCGACCAAGATCATCATCCCGTTCGATCGCCGCGACCTGGGCCTGGGCGGCCAATCGGTGTTCGTGGGTCAGCGCGGCTGGGCCGACGTGCTGGTCGAGGCCTGCAACGCCTCGGGCGAGATGAGCCGCGACCTGACGACCCTGCGCCTGATCGACACCCTGCCGTCGCTGGATCCCTTCCTGTTGCGCGAGCACCTGCGTCGCCACGGCGTTCTGGTGGCCAACTGCTATTTCGCCCTGTCCCCGGCCGATCTGGAGACCATGCAGGGCTTCGTGACCATGGAGATCGCCCGGCTGATCGAACTGGCGTATCGCGGGGCCGGCGGCGTCGGCCGCGCCCATGCTGCGCGCCTGGTCGAGGCCCTGCTGTCGACCGACGTCGACGAGCGCCTGGAGCCGCTGCGCGAGACCCTGGTGATGGAAGGCGAGAGCTTCAAGGAAGGCGTCTTCAGCTGGAAGGGCTTCCTCTATTACAAGTGGATGCTGACCCGTCTTTGGCCGCAGCTGACCACGGTGGGCCAGGAAATCGGTCGCCTGGTCGTCACCGGCAATCGCGACGCCGAGACCGGCCGCTATGTCGACGAGGCCCGCCGCCGCCTGCAGGGCGGGGTGCTGGTCGAGCGCACGGCGATCATGCGCACGCTCAAGGTCTATGACGACGCCTTCGAGGACCTGATCGACAATGGCCGGCCCCAGGCCTTCCGCGACTTCCTGCTGCATGCGCCCGAGATGTTCCTGTCGCTGGGCGAGCGGGTGGGGGTGATCTCCCATATCTCCAGCTACTGGCGCTATCGCTTCCCGCAGAACGAGGCGCTGACGGTGGACGTCGAGGAGGCGATCGACATCTTCCAGGACTTCGAGGCCGGGCTGTCGGTGCCGCTGGCGAATTAGCGCTGACAAACTGACGCAGTTAACGGCGCGGAATCATCAAGCGGATTTTTACATTCTGGGGCTAGTGATCGGGGACTAGTTTCGAGGAGTCTCGCGTCCGTGTTCGACGGGAACGTCCGCACAATCCAGCGTGTCGCCGCCAAGGTGCAACGGGTGATGGTCGTCGACCCCAACCCGGCGACCGCGCGTCTGCTGGCCGAACAGATGCGTCCGCTGGGCGGCGTGCAGATCTTCGCCGCGCCGTCGGCGGAGAAGGGCTACGCCATGGCCCGCGCCACCGACCCGCAGCTGATCTTCGTCGAGCATGCCCAGAACGGCGTCGACGGCCTGGCCTTCACCCGCAAGATCCGCCGCAGCGACCTGATCTGCCGCGAGGCGCCGATCATCATGTGCACCGCCGAGGCGACCGCCGAGGCGATCTTCGGCGCCCGCGACGCCGGCGTGCACGAGTTCATGCGCAAGCCCTTCAACCTGAAGGACCTGGAGCGCCGCCTGGAGGCGGTGACGCTGAAGCCGCGCGACTGGATCGAGGCCGTGGCCTATGTCGGTCCCGATCGCCGCCGCTTCAATTCGGCCGACTACAAGGGGCCGCGCAAGCGCAAGGCCGACCAGGCCGGCACGCCGGCCGCGCGCCTGTCCCAGGCCCTGCGCATCGTCAAGTCCGCCGCCCAGGCCCTGGACGTCGATCCGGCCCAGGCCCGCCGCGCCCTGGCGGCCCAGGCGGTCGAGCTGCAGCGCGTGGGCGAGGCGGTCAAGGACGTCCGCCTGATCCAGGCCGCCCAGGCCCTGGCCACCTGCACCGGCGCCGACCTCGCCGGCCCTGGCGGCCGTGGCGAACTGGTCAAGCGCATCGACGCCCTGCTGGGCTTCATGGCCCCCGAGGACACCGGCCGCGCGGCCTGATCCGATTGCGGCGTCATTAAGGCGTCGCAAAAGCTACACCTCACCGTCGTCGCATCGTCGCGGACGAGCAACACGGGCCGTCTAACAGCCTCCCCCGAAAACAATGAATCGCGCGCAGTCGCGATGGGGCTTTCTGGGGATATCCATGGCTATTCGTACTCAAGCGGCGCTGCTGCGCCGTGTCAGCGCGCTGTCGCTCGTCCTGGCCGCCGCGGCCGGCGCCGCCCATGCCGAGGACGCCAATTCGGTCAGCGACGTCGTCGTCACGGCTCGTCGCCCGCTGGCCGAGAGCCAGGCCGCGGCGCTGCAGATCCAAAGGAATTCCGACTCGCTGGTCAGCGTCCTGTCGGCCGACGCCGTCGGCGCGCTGCCCGACCAGAACATCGCCTTCGCCGTCGGCCGCCTGCCGGGCGTGGGCGTCGAGCGCGACCAGGGCCAGGCCCGCTACATCAACCTGCGCGGCGCGCCCGTGTACTGGACGACCCTGTCGTTCGACGGGCTCAGCGTCGTCAGCCCCGAAGGTCGCTCGACCCGCTTCGACAACATCCCGTCGGCCATCGCCAGCCTGATCACGGTCGAGAAGGCCATCGTGCCCTCGATGCCGGGCGACACCGTCGCCGGCAATGTCGACATCCGCACCCGCCGCGCCTTCGACTACAAGGGCCAGAAGATCACCGGCAAGCTGGGCGTCGGCCGCGTGAAGCTGGGCGGCGGCGACGAGCTGGACAGCAACCTCGTCTATTCGAACGTCTTCGGCGACAAGTTCGGCGTGGTGGCCCAGGCCTCGTACTATTCGCGCGAGATGGCGACCGACAACTGGGAGACGGACCCGTATCTCAGCAACACCGTCGCGCCGGAAAAGCACTTCGCCCGCGAGCACGAGAACAAGCATTATCGCCTGACCCGCGAGAACATGTCCGCGTCGATCCGTCTGGACTACAAGTTCGACGACAACAACGCGATCTTCGCCAACACGATCAACACCTATTATCACGACGACGAACTGCGCGATAACTTCATCTTCCGCCTGGACCAGGGCACGGACGCGGCTGGCGCCAGCTACACCAGCGCCGCCTACATCAACGCCAACGATCCGACCAATGGCACGGTCTACGGCGCGCGCATCAACGGCCGCATCGACTACCGCGACACCAAGGAAGCCATGTCCACCAACACGGTGGGCGGCGAGCACAGGTGGGGCAAGCTCAGCGCCTCGTGGCGCGCGAACTATACCTACACCCAGGACGGCCGCGACACCCCGGTGACGATCGCCTTCCAGAGCCCGTCCAGCTTCCTGTTGCGCCCGACCGTCGAGTACGACTTCCGCAATGGCGACGTGAACACCGTGCGCCTGTTCCAGACGACGGGCGTCACCGGCGCCCGCGTCAAGGGCGCCCAGGTGACCAACATCGAGGACTTCCAGTTTCCGATCACCAGCGCCGGCAACCTGAAGGGCGGCGACTACACCAACGCCTATACCGCCAAGGCCGACTTCGACTACGAGGCTGAACTGGGCGGTCACGAGACCAAGATCGAGTTCGGCGGCCTGTGGACCGACCGCACCAAGAAGTCGCGCGAGAGCGCGTTCAGCAAGTCGTTCTCCGGCTCTGGCGTGCCGACCTGGGCGCAGTTCGCCAGCAACATCGGCTATCTGGGCAGCCAGAACCTGAACTACACCTTCCGCTACACCAACAAGGGCTACACCGAGAACTTCGTCGACGATCTGGTCCGCACCGGCCAGGCGACCAAGACCGACACGACGGCCAACTACTGGCGCGTGGGCGAGACGATCACCGCCGGCTACGCCATGGGCACGACCCGGTTCGACTGGGGCAACATCGTCTACGGCGTGCGGGTCGAGCACATCGAGAACGAGGGACAGGCCTACGTCAACTTCCCCACCGGCCTGCGCCTGGTGAAGGTCAAGAGCGACGACACGCTGTACTATCCCAGCGCTCACCTGAACTGGAACCTGCGCGACGACCTGAAGCTGCGCGTGGGCGTGACGACCTCGGCCTCGCGCGCCGACTTCGACGACCTGCGCCCGAACTACACCTTCAGCGACTCCAACCAGACGGTATCGGGCGGCAATCCGGACGCCAAGCCCGAGCGCCAAGTCGGCCTGGACACCTATCTGGAATGGTACGCCAACCCCGAGACCTTCGTGTCGGCGGGCTTCTTCTACAAGGACCTGAAGGACGTCCTGGTCCAGACCTCGCGCACCTTTGGCGACACGTCGCTGAACAGCGGCGGCGTCGACCGTTCGGGCTACGCCTACAGCAGCATCGGCAACGCCGGCGAAGGCCACCTGCAGGGCTTCGAGCTGTTCTATTCGGGCACGGCCCAGAACTATGTCGAAGCCCACAACCTGCCCGCCTGGCTGGGCGGCTTCGGCGCGCGTCTTTCGGGGACCTGGACCTCGTCGAAGGTCACCCTGCCGTCGGTGGGCGGCGTACCGGCCCGCACCATCTCGGTGCTGGGAACCTCGGACGCCGTCTACAACGTCCAGGCCATCTACGAGAAGTACGGCCTGACCGTGCGCCTGGCTTACCAGTACCGCACGCCGTGGGGCCAGTCGGTCGGCGCGTACCGCGTCGTCAATGGCGGCGTCTATCCGACCGACAACGGCGACATCTATTGGGATAGCGACGAGGAAATGGACCTGTCGGTCCGCTACCAGGTCAACAAGAACGTCGAGGTGTTCTTCGACGGCAGCAACCTGACCAACCAGGGCGCGCGCCGCTACGGCGACCAGTCGCGCTACCCGATTGAGTTCGAGCGCTTCGGTCGCCGCTACGTCGGCGGCGTGCGCTTCAACTTCTGACGCTTGCCGCCTAGCGCTTCCCGGCGGGGCGTTGCAGCCAGTGGCGCAGCGCCCCGTTGACCGGGCCGGGGGCCTCCATCGGCGTCATGTGGCCGGTGTTCGGGATCACCACCAGGTGCGAGCAGCCGATCGCCTGGGCCATTTCGCGGTGGCCCGGCGCGGGAGTGATCTGGTCGTTCTCGCCGACGATGATGACCAGGGGCACGCGCAGGGCGCGCAGGGCGGCCTCTCCGTCCTCGCGCTCCAGGCTGTTCTGGCGCAGGAACACCTCGCGGCCCAGGCGCTGGGTCATCTCGACGATGCGGGTGGTCAGGTCGACGTCGTCCAGGCGCGAGGCGTCGATGTACGACTTCATGATCGCCTGGCCGATGCCCAGGAAGGTCCCGCCTTTGGCCGCGGCCTTGTTCAGCGCCTTGCGCTGGGCGGCGCGCTCGGGCGTGTCGACGCGGATCGAGGTGTCCAGCAGGGCCAGGCGTTCGATCCTCCGGGGCGCGAGCCGCGCGATCTCCTGGGCCACGTAGCCGCCCATCGAGAACCCGGCCAGGGCGAAGGTCGGCTCGGCGTCCGCGAGCACGCTCTCAGCCATCTCGCGGAGGGTGGCGTAGGGGGCGAGGTCCGGGACCCAGGGCCGCGCGACATCGGCCAGGCCGCTGATCTGATCGCGCCACAACACGGCGTCGTTGAGCAGGCCGGGCAGCAGGATCAGCTGGGGCAGGGGGGAGGTCATGGCTTCGCTATAGCCTCTCCTCCCCTCTCGGGGGAGGTGGCCCAAAGGGCCGGAGGGGGCCAGCTCGGCCTATGCCGTGAAGGCCCCCTTAGTCGCTTTGCGACAGCTCCCCAGGCGGGAGAGCAGCTTCGTTACGCATCCACCATGTTCTTGGCGATCGCCGCCTCGCGCATGGTCTTTTGCAGTTTCTCGAACGCGCGGACCTCGATCTGGCGCACGCGTTCGCGGCTGACGCCGTACTGGGCGGCGAGCTCTTCCAGGGTGGTTGGCTCGTCCTTCAGGCGGCGCTCGGTCAGGATGTGGCGCTCGCGGTCGGTCAGTTCGACCATCGCCTCTTCCAGAAGCGACATCCGCAGCGACTTTTCCTCGTCCTCGGCCACGCGGGTCTCTTGCGAAACCTGTTCCTCGTCGGCCAGCCAGTCCTGCCACTCGCTCTCGCCATCGGCGCGCAGCGGCGCGTTCAGCGAGGCGTCGGGGCCCGACAGGCGGCGGTTCATCGAGATGACCTCGCTGTCCAGCACGCCCAGCTTGGTGGCGATCTCGCTGACCTGCTCGGGCCGCAGGTCGCCTTCCTGGAACGCCGCGATCTGGCTCTTGGCCTTGCGCAGGTTGAAGAACAGCTTCTTCTGCGCGGCGGTCGTGCCCATCTTCACCAGCGACCACGAGCGCAGGATGTATTCCTGGATCGAGGCGCGGATCCACCACATGGCGTAGGTCGCCAGGCGGAAGCCCTTCTCGGGTTCGAACTTCTTGACGGCCTGCATCAGGCCGACATTGCCTTCCGAGATCACTTCGCCGATCGGCAGGCCGTAGCCGCGATAGCCCATGGCGATCTTGGCGACCAGGCGCAGGTGCGAGGTCACCATCTTGTGGGCGGCTTGCGGGTCCTGATGCTCCTTCCAGCGCTGGGCCAGCATGAACTCTTCGTCCTTGCTGAGCATCGGGAACTTGCGGATTTCGGTCAGGTATCGCGACAGGCCGCCGTCCGGCGACATCACCGATAGAGAATTCACGGCCATCTTACTCATATCCCCTTGCGTGCGGATCCGCTCGCCGTTCGCGCGCGATCATCCCCCACACGAAGGGATAGATAGTTCACGAAGCGGCGGTTGGAAGGGTGGTAACGCATTTGTAATGTCCGAGTTCACAGCTGGGATATTGTACGAATGCGGCGTCACTTTGATCCCGCGCGCGGTTGGGCCACTCTGCCTTGTCCAGAGGGGGAGTCGCCACATGATCCGTTTCGTTCTTCGCGTCCTGATCGCCGCCGCCGGCCTGTGGCTGTCGGCCCGGATCATCCCCGGCGTCACCGCCGACGGATGGACCACCCTGATCATCGCCGGCTTCCTGCTGGGGCTTGTCAACGCCGTGGTGCGGCCGGTGGTGACGGTTCTGACCTTCCCGCTGACCATCGTGACGCTGGGCCTGTTCCTGCTGGTGGTGAATGCGGCGATGATCGGCCTCGTGGCCTGGTTCCTGGACGGGCTGGCGGTCAACGGCCTGTGGGCGGGGGTGCAGGCGGCGATCGTCACCGGCATTGTCAGCTGGATCGGCCAGGTGCTGCTGGGGGACGCGCGCAAGGAGCGGGACTGAGGCGCCCTCGCGGCACGCTCGACGTTTCACGCCATCGGCGTAACCTCGGTCTCCGGGAGGAAGCCGAGATGAAGATCACCGGCGTCAATCACCTGGCCCTGGTCTGCCGCGACATGGCCGAAACGGTGACGTTCTACACCGAGGTGCTGAAGATGCCCCTCGTGAAGACCGTGGCCCTGCCGGACGGCGGCCAGCACTTCTTTTTCGACTGCGGCGCCGGGTCGTGCCTGGCCTTTTTCTGGTGGCCCGAGACGCCGCCGGCCGCGCCGGGCGTCGCCTCGGTCCGGTCGTTCCCGGCCGACTCCAAGACCGCGGTCGGCTCGATGAACCACGTCGCCTTCAGTGTCGACGAAGCGGATCTCGAGGCGTGCCTCCAGCGCCTGCAGGCCGCCGGCGTCCCGGCCTTTCCCATGGTGGTCAATCACGACGACAGCGAGATGGGCGTCGCTCGCCAGCCGCATCCCGGCGTCTTCGTGCGCTCGGTCTATTTCACCGATCCCAACGGGATCATGATGGAGCTGGCCGCCTTCACGCGCGCCTTCGGGCCGGAGGATGTGAGGCATGCGCCGGCCGGGCCCTCGGCGCCCGCTCCGATGGAGACCGCGTGATGCCCCGCCTGCGCCAGATCCCGCGCGCCGAGGTGACCGACCCGGGGACGCTGAAGCTGTACGACCTGCTGTTCGGCGATCGCGACCCCGTGGCCCAGCCCGGCACGGCCACGGGCACGCGGGGCGACTGGTGGACGGTGTTCGCGGGCAGTCCCGACGTGCTGCGCCACGCCGCCCAGGGCTTCGCCCTCTATCGCGATCCGGTCCGCAAGATCGATCCGGTGCTGCGCGAGCTGGCCCAGACCCGGGCCGGCTGGACGCGGGGCAGCCAGTTCGTCTTCTCCCAGCACTGCAAGTCGCTGCGCGGCCTGGGCGTGGCCGAGGCCAAGATCGCCGCCGTCGCGCACTGGCAGGTCTCGGACGTCTTCGACGCCCGTGAGCGCGCGGTGCTGGCCTATGCCGACGGCCTGGTGCTCGACGGCGGCCGGATCGCCGATGGGGTGTTCACGGCGCTCAAGGGCTTTCTTTCGGACGAGCAGGTGCTGGAGCTGACCTACATCACCTGCCTCTACGAGATGCACGCGGTGATGAGCCGGGCCCTGCGCACCGAATTCGACGACCGCGACGAACCCGTGGTCGAGGTCGACGCGCCCGAGGCGTTTACGGCCCGGGACTTCATGGATACCGCGCGCTGAGGAGATGCCTCCATCAAAAGTAGATGAGCACAGTAAACGGCCGAACAAACACTGTGACGACGCCGTGAAGTTTTCGCGAAATGAACTGTCGCAAGCTCAGCTATTAGCAGCTCGTTAGCCGAGGAAATGGTCCCTCCCGCTCGCAAGTGGAGGCGTACCATGTTCACCCTGCGGGACACCGTTTCTTCCCTGACGCCGGCGCGCCAGGACGATCTGGGCAAGGCCCTGTACGAGCGGTTTCGCGAGGAGCCCGATACGCTGATCGTACCGGTGCTGGACGCCGAGGACCGCCCGATCGGCATCGTCGAGCGCAACGCCTTCTTCCTGCGCATGGCCGCCGAGTACGGCCGCGCCCTCTATGCCAACCGTCCGATCTCCAGCTTGATGGACCGCGAGCCGCTGGTCGTCGACGCCGACACCGAGCTGGCCGAGTTCACCACCGACAGCCTGTCGTACCGCGCCTCGGACCTGCTGCGCGGCTTCATCGTCACGGAGAACGGCCGCTATCTGGGCGTCGGTACGGTGTTGGGCCTGTTACAAGCCTCGAACGAGACCAACCGACGGGGCGTGGCCCAGATCGCTCGCCTGGCCCACTACGACCCCCTGACCGACCTGCCCAACCGGGTGCTGTTCCAGAAGCATCTGAGCGAGGCCCTGGCCCGTCGCGCGCGCAAGGGCGACCAGCTGGCGGTGCACTTCATCGACCTGGACCGCTTCAAGACCGTCAACGACACCCTGGGCCATCCGCTGGGGGACGCCTTGCTGCGCGAGGCGGCCGAGCGCCTGCGCGGCTGCGTGCGTGAGGGCGACACCGTCGCCCGCCTGGGCGGCGACGAGTTCGCCGTGGTCCAGACCGGGCTTGAAGGCATGGGCGGCGCGACGCGTCTGGCCGGCCGCATCGTCGAGGCCATGGCTGCGCCGTTCGACCTGCAAGGCCACCAGGTGGTGATCGGCGCCAGCGTCGGCGTGTCCGCGGCGCCGTCCGACGGCGAGGACGCAGACGAGCTTCTGAAGAAGGCCGACATGGCCCTGTACCGCGCCAAGGCCGATGGTCGCGGCGCCTTTCACTTCTTCGAGCGCGCCATGGACGAGCAGTTGCAGGCCCGTCGGGCGTTGGAGCTGGACTTGCGCCGCGCCCTGGCGGCCGGCGAGTTCGAGCTGTTCTACCAGCCGCTGTATCACCTGGGCGACGAGCGCGTGACGGGCTGCGAGGCCCTGCTGCGCTGGCGCCATCCCGAGCGCGGCATGGTCTCCCCGGCAGACTTCATCCCGCTGGCCGAGGAGATCGGCCTGATCGTCCAGCTGGGCGAATGGGTGCTGCGCGCCGCTTGCGCCGAGGCGGCTCGCTGGCCCGATCACGTGCGTCTGGCGGTCAATCTGTCGCCGGCCCAGTTCCGCGACCGGGGCCTGGTGCGCACCGTGGTCTCGGGCCTGGCGGCCTCGGGCCTGCCGGCCCAGCGTCTGGAGCTGGAGATCACCGAGTCGGTGCTGCTGCAGGACAGCCACGCCAACATGACCATGCTGCACGATCTGAAGGCCCTGGGCGTGCGCATCTCGATGGACGACTTCGGCACGGGCTACAGCTCGCTGAGCTATCTGCGCAGCTTCCCGTTCGACAAGATCAAGATCGACCAGACCTTCGTGCGCGACATCCTCGAGGACAGCGACGCCATGGCCATCATCAAGGCCGTGCTGGACCTGGGCGCGTCCATGGGCATCGTCACCACGGCAGAGGGCGTCGAGACCCTGGAGCAGCTGAACGCCCTGCGCGGCCAGGGCTGCGCCGAGATCCAGGGCTACTTCATCAGCCGCCCGGCCCCGGCGGCCGAGATCGCACGCCTGCTGGGGGTGGAGCAGCGAGAGACGGCGCCTGCCGCCTACCCCACCCGCTTCAGCGCCGCCCCCAGGTCCTCGACCATCTCCGGCGTCGTCGCCCATGAGCACATGAAGCGCACCGTGCCGTCCAGGAAGCGGTAGACGAACCAGCCCTCGCCGCGCAGGCGCTCCAGGGTGGGGTCGTCCATCTCGACGAAGATCCCGTTGGCCTCGACCGGGTGGCGGATCGGAAAGGGCATCAGTCCGGCCAGCGTCCGGGCCATCGCGTTCGCATGCGCCGCCCGCGCGGCCCACGGTCCCGTCCCGCCGTCGGCGTCCAGGAGGCCCAGCCACGGCGCCGCCAGGAAGCGGCCCTTGCTGACCAGCTGGCCGGCGTGCTTCAGCCGCGCGTCCAGCCGCCGGGCGTGGGCGGGGTTGAGGAACACAACGGCCTCGGTCGGGGTCGAGCCGGCTTTCGTGCCGCCCATCACCAGGATGTCGACGCCCATCTTCGCCACGCTCTTCAGATCGAAGCCGGCGGCGACGGCGTTGGCCAGACGGGCGCCGTCCAGGTGGACGCCGTAGCCCTTGGCCTTCACCGGCGCGATCAGCGATCGCAGCTCGGCCTCCGAATAGACCGTGCCGTACTCGGTGGCGGTGGTCAGCGACAGGGCGCTGGCCGGCTGGTTGTACGAGACCTCGGGCCGCGCCAGGGCCGCCTCCAGGCTGGAAGGCGCGATCTTGCCCGACGGGCCCGAGAGGCCGATCAGGCCCACGCCCTGGCCGAAGAAGCCCGGCGCGCCGGTTTCGTCGGTGCAGATGTGGGCGTGCTCGTGCGCCAGCACCGCTTCGTGTGGCTGGGCCAGCAGGGTCAGGGCGAAGGCGTTGGCGGCCGTGCCCGAGGCCGTGAACCGCACCTCGGCGTCGGCGTCCAGCAGGCCGCGGATGCGGTCGCCGGCCGCGCGGCTGACGTGGTCCGTCCCATAGCCCGAGGCCGTACCGGCATTGGCCGCGACCAGGGCCTCCATCACCTCGGGCATGGCGCCCGCGACGTTGTCGGATGCGAAATCGAAGCGGGGAGACTGGGTCATCTAGCTCGGGGGCGGTTGCGGCGGGTTCTGCGGGAAGGCCGGGAGGTCCGGATCGATCCGATGCCACGGCTGGGCCTCGCTGGTCCAGATATGGATGTTCGGGGTCACGGCCGAGGGGTCGTCGAAGCTGCCCAGCTTGACCGGATAGAACGGGCCCACGGCCGGATCCGAGATCAGCGGCGTGCCGCAGTCCGCGCAGAAGACGCGGTCGATGTTCTGGCCGCTGCCGCCCGGGCTGGCGTAGCGCTTGGGCTCGCCCTTGGTGAAGGCCAGGCCGTTCTTCGGCGCCAGGGCCACATAGTTGGGGCCGCCGCCTGTGCCGTACTGGCATTGCCGGCAATGGCAGACGCCGACGCCGATCAGCGGCGCGGTGATTTCGTAGCGAACCGCGCCGCATGCGCAGCCGCCTTCGATCTTGCTCATGTCTCTCTCCCTGGCGGGCTTTTACAGGTCGCGGGCCCACTCGCGGACATCCTGCACGAACAGCGCCGGTTCCTCCATCGCGGCGAAGTGGCCGCCGCGCGGCTGGTCGGTCCAGCGCGTGATGTTGTAGGCGCGATCGGCCCACGAGCGGGGCGGGGGCTTGTAGATGCTCTCGCCGGGGAAGTTGGCGAAGGCCGTGGGGGTCTCGCAGCGCTGGCCCTCGGCCAGCACGGGACCGCCTTCCTCCAGCAGGGCGCGGTAGTACCAGGCGCCGGTCGTGAACCCGCCCGTCATCACGTAGAGCATGACGTTGGTCAGCAACTGGTCGCGGGTGAAGACCCGCTCGAACGGCTTGGTCGACAGGTCGGCCCAGTCGTGGAAGCGCTCCAGGATCCAGGCGGCCTGGCCGACCGGGTTGCCGGCCCCCAGCCAGGCGACGGACTGCGGTTTGCTCGCTTGCAGGCGAAAATAGGCGCCGTAGGCGTCCATCTGGGCGCCGAAGCCGGTGATCCAGGCGATCTCCTCCGCGGTGGTCGGCGGGCCGGCGGGGCGCAGGCCGATCATGTTGAGGTGGATGGCCCGGACATGGGCCGCATGGTCCAGGCCCAGCCACGAGGTGACCAGGCCGCCCCAGTCGCCGCCCTGGGCGAGGTAGCGATCGTAGCCCAGCTCGCGGGTCATCAGCGTGTCGAAGATCCGCGCGGTCGCCCGCTGGCCCAGCGGCCGCCTGGGCTTGCCCGAGAAGCCGAACCCCGGCAGCGACGGGATGACCAGGTCGAAGGCGTCGGCCGGATCGCCGCCGTGGCGCGAGGGAAAGGCCAGGGGCTCGATGGCGTCCCAGAACTCGAAGTGCGACCCCGGCCAGCCATGGCTGATCAACAGCGGCCGCTTGCCGCCCGCCTCGCCGACCACGTGGACGAAGTGGATGTCCAGGTCCTCGATCGTCGCCGTGAACTGCGGGAAGCGGTTCAGCTTGGCCTGGGCGGCGTCGATGTCGAAGCCGTCGACCCAATAGCCGCAGATCTCGCGCAGGAAGTCCGCGTCGCAGCCGTAGGCCCAGCCGCCGCCGGCCTGTCCTGTTTCTGGCGCGGGCGGGAACTCATAGGCCCGCACCTGGGCCAGCACCTTGTCGATCGCCTCGCGGCTCCAGGCGACCTTGAACGGCGTCGGCATGGCGGGCTCCCTTGTTTGGCAGGAGCGTCGGCGCGTTTACGCGGGGGCGGTCAAGCGCATCCGGACCTTGGGCCAAAGCATGTTCACCGCCAGGCCGGTCAGCACCAGGGCGGCGGCGATCAGCTTCCAGGCGGGCAGGCCTTCTCCCAGCAGCAGGGCCGAGGCGCCCATGCCGAAGACCGGCACCAGCAGGGCCATCGGCGTGACGGTGGCGGCCGGGTGGCGAGCCAGCAGCCAGCCCCAGGCGGCATAGCCGAACATGGTGTTGCCGACCGCCTGCCAGGCGACGGCCAGCCAGGTCGAGAGGCCCGCGCTGGAGACGCCCTTGACGATGGTCGGCCAGCCTTCCAGCCATAGCGACATCGCAAACAGCGGCGGGACCGAGAACAGGCTGGCCCAGACGACATAGCCCAGCATGTTCACCGAACCGGCCTGGCGCGCGACGATGTTGCCGCCCGACCAGCTGGCCGCCGCCAGCAGCACCAGCAAGACGCCCAGCGGCGTGGCGGATCCGCCGCCGTGCGCGGCGATCAGCACGATGCCCGAGGCGGCGAGCAGGAGGGCCACGATCTGGAAGCCCTGCACCCGCTCCTTGCTGATCTGCATGGCCATGCCGATGGTGAAGAACACCTGGGTCTGCACCACCAGCGAGGCCAGGCCCGGCGAGATGTGGCCTTTCATGGCCACGAACAGCAGACCGAACTGCCCCGCCCCGATCAGCACGCCATAGGCCGCCAGGTTCTTCCAGGGAACGGCCGGGCGCTTCACCAGGAACGCCATCGGGACCAGCACCAGGCAAAAGCGCAGGGTCGCGAACAGCAGCGGCGGCAGGTGGTCCAGCCCGACGCGGATGACCACGAAGTTGGTGCCCCACACCGCGACCACGGCCAGGGCCAGCAGAAAATGGCGCAAGGGCAGCGGGGCGTTGTGCATGGCCGTTCCGATCGCGAGCTGAACAGGTGGCCCGGACTTGAGCCCTCGGGCGCGGCGTCGCAACGGAAACATTGTCCCTGTGACAATGCTCGTGAGGGAGAAGACTAGCGCGCTCCGATCCCGAGCCCCCGAACCAGCGTGGTCTGGGCCAGGCTCCGCAGCGCGACCGGATCGATCGACGGCGCCAGCTTGCCGGCCAGCTGCAGCATCAGCATGCCATGCAGGATGGACCAGAAGAGGTGGCCGATCAGCTCGGCGTCGCCTTCCATCAGCCCGGCCTCGATCATCGCCTCGACATGGATGGTCATGGTTCGGCGGGCGCGGGCGATAGCGGCCTGCAGCGCGGGATAGTCGCCTTCGGTCGGCTGGCTGAGGTCGAACATCAGGCGGTAGGCGTGAGGCTCGGCCAGGGCGAAGTCGATATAGGCCTGGCCCGCACTGCGCGAGCGGCCCAGCGGGTCGGCGGGCGCGGCCATGGCCGTCTCCAGTCGCCCGGCGAAGCGGGCGAAGGCGGCGGCGCGGACGGCGGCCAGGATGGCGTCCTTGTCCTTGAAATAGCGGTAGGGAGTCATCGGACTGACGCCCAGGGCCTGGGCCAGTTCGCGCATGGTCACCGCCTCGATGCCGCGTTCGGCGAACAGACGCTCGGCCGCCTGGCAGAGGCGGGCGCGAAAGGCTTCGACGTCTTCGGACGATAGAACGCGGGGCACGCAGGAATCCCGATTGACTCGCTTGTCCGCTTACAACATAAATTTACATTGTAAACAATCGAGTTCGGGAGGTCCGCCATGGATGGCGATGTGCGTGTCAATCCGTTTCTCTCGGGCAATTTCGCGCCGGTGCGCAGCGAAGACGACTTCGCGCTCACGGTCAGCGGGACGCTGCCTCCGGGCCTGAGGGGCACGCTGTACCGCAACGGCCCCAACCCGCAGTTCGAGCCGCGCGACGCCAACTATCACTGGTTCGTCGGTGACGGCATGCTGCACGCCTTCACCGTCGCGGACGGCCAGGTGCGCTATCGCAATCGCTGGGTCCGCACCAACAAGTGGACGCTGGAGAACGACGCCGGCCGGGCCCTGTTCGGCAGCTGGGGCAACCCGATGACCACCGACCCGTCGGTGCTGGGGGTGGTCAGCGACGGCGTGGCCAACACCAACATCATCCAGCATGGCGGCCATCTGTTGGCGCTGGAAGAGGCCCATGCCCCCTTCGAGATGAGCGGTCCCGATCTGAACACTGTCGGCAAGTACGACCTGGGCGGCAAGGTCACGGCCCACCCCAAGGCCTGCCCGATCACCGGCGAACTGGTCTTCTTCGCCTATGCCGACGATCCGATGCCGCTGTCGAACAAGATCAGCTGGGGCCTGGCCGACAAGGACGGCGGGCTGATCAAGCGCGAGACCTTCGAGGCGCCATACTGCTCGATGATCCATGACGGCGTCGTCACCGAGCACTACATCGTCATCCCGGTTCTTCCGCTGACGGGGAGTTTGCCCCGCGCCATGAGCGGCAAGCCCGCCTTCGCCTGGGAGCCCGAGGCGGGCGGCCGCCTGGCGGTGATCCGTCGCGACCTGGGCGTGGTCAGCCTGCGGTGGATCGAGATCCCCGCCTGCTACGTGTTCCACGTCATGAACGCGTTTGAGCAAGGCGAGACGATCGTCGCCGACGTCATGCGCTATGCGTCCGCGCCCCTGTTCCCCAATCCCGATGGAACCAAGGGCGAGAACGCCGCCGCCTATCTGACGCGGTGGACGATCGACCTGGCCGCCGAGACCGTCTCCGAGGTCCAGCTGGACGATACGGCCGGCGAGTTCCCGCGTTTCGACGAACGTTTCGCCGGCATGCCATACCGTCACGGCTGGTTCGTCGGCCAGAGCCTGAAGCCCGGCGACTTCCGCGCCAACGTCGTGGTCCACATCGACCTGGTCGAGGGCGCCCGCAAGACCTGGACGGTCCCGCCGGGCGACGCCATCGGCGAGGCGGTGTTCATCCCTGCCGGGCCCGACGCCGCCGAGGGCGAGGGCTGGCTGACGGCGGTGATCTATCGCCAGGCCGACGACGTCAGCGAGTTCGTGGTCTTCGACGCCGGCAAGGTCGAGCAGGGCCCGATCGCCAGCGCCCGGGTTCCTCGGCGCGTGCCGTTCGGCTTCCACGGGCAGTGGGTGAATTCATGACAATTCAAACAATTGTTTGACTTGCCGGGGCGTCGGAGGCCTACTCGCGCCGAACCAACCGGGAGGCTCCGATGGCCTGGGATTTCCTCGTCGCCAAGTCCGACCTGCGCCGCACCGAGTTCCGCGACGTCGAGCCGCCGCCGTTGCAGGACGGCCAGGTCCGCCTGGCGATCGAGAGCTTCGCCCTGACGGCCAACAACATCACCTATGCCGTGTTCGGCGAGGCGATGAAGTATTGGGACTTCTTTCCGGCGCCCGACGGCCTGGGCCGCGTGCCGGTCTGGGGCCATGCGCAGGTCGAGGCCTCGGCCCATCCCGAGATCGCGGTCGGCCAGCGGTTCTATGGCTATTGGCCGATGTCGACTCACCTGACCGTGCAGGCCAAGGTCGGCAAGACCGGCTTCACCGACGTCTCGCCGCATCGGGCGCATCTGGCGGCGGTCTATAACCAGTATCAGGCCGTGGGCGCGGACGACGGGCTGGAGGCGCACAAGGCGCTGCTGCAGCCGTTGTACATCACCTCGTTCCTGATCGAGGACTTCCTGGACGAGAGCGCCCTGTTCGGCGCGAGAGCGGTGGTGCTGTCCAGCGCCTCGTCCAAGACGGCGATCGGGCTGGCCTACCTGCTGAAGCAGCGGGGCGCGGCCAAGGTCGTGGGGCTGACCTCGCCGCGTAATGTCGCGTTCGTCGAGGGACTCGGCGACTACGACCAGGTCGTGACCTATGCCGACCTGCCGGCGGCGGACGTCGCGCGGCCGGCGGTGTTCGTCGACTTCGCCGGCGACGCGGGGGTGCTGCGCAACGTGCATGATACGTTCGGCGACGGCTTGGCCTTCTCGCTGCTGGTCGGCGGCACCCACTGGGAAGCGCCCAGGAACGAGAACGGGGGCGGTGGCGGGCTGCCCGGGCCCAAGCCGGTGTTCTTCTTCGCGCCAGACCGCATCGCCAAGCGCCGCCAGGACTGGGCCCCGGGCGAGTTCGAGCAGCGCTACGGCAAGGCCTGGGCGGGGTTCGTCAAGGACGCGCCGCGGTGGCTGAGCGTCCAGCGCGAACAGGGCCAGGCGGCGATTCAGGCGGCGTTCCTGGCGCAGGTCGAGGGCGGGACATCGCCGCATGTGGGCGTGGTGCTGAAGCCTTAGTCAGGCCGCCACGCGCCCCTCATCTTCCAGCCGCACGCCCAGCCGCTCCCGCAACGCCGCCGCCCCTTCGGCCGTCAGCTTCACCGCCCGGCCCTTGGTCTCCAGCGCCAGCCAGCCACGCGCCGTCATCGCCTCCAGCAGCTTGACGCCCAGGGGGCCGGCCAGGTGATGCCGCCGCTCGGTCCAGTCGAGGCATTGCCGCGCTACGCCGCGCGGGGAGCGCAGGGCGTCCATCGCGACGCCCAGGTCCTCGAACCAGGCTCGCCCGTCGGGGGTGACGTCATACAGCTTGTCCGCCGCTGGCCGGATCAGGTCGCGGTCGACCAGCGCCTCGCAGACCTTCACGCCAAGCCGTCCCGCCAGATGGCCGTAGCAGCAGCGGGCGTCGCGCAGCGCGCGCGCCTTGGGCGAGCGGGGGATCTCCAGCGAGCGCACGGGCGTCGCCAGCACCGACAGGGCCTCGATCGCGTGGGCGACCTCGGCCGAGGCCAGGCGGTAATAGCGGTGGCGACCCTCGCGCTCGACGGCCAGCAGGCCGCCATCGACCAGCTTGGCCAGGTGGTTGCTGGCCGCCTGGGCGGTGACGCCGGCGGCCCACGCCAGGGCGCTGGCGGGCTGGGCGCGGCCGTCCTGCAGCGCTTGCAGCATGGCGGCGCGGGTCGGGTCGCCGATCAGGGCGGCGGGGGTGGCGATGTTGGCGTCCATGCTCCGCATCCTAGACCCATCGCCCACGGAATGGTTCATCGGCGCGTGTAGCATCGCGGCGGCGAATGGGAGCAAGTCGAGAGCCATGAGCCAAACTTCTCGTCTTCCCTGGATCACCGCCGCCGCCAGTTTCGGCTTCTTCGTCACCCAGCTGGACGTGACCATCGTCAATGTCGCGCTCGATGCGATCGGCCAGGCGTTCGACGCGCCGACGGCGCAGCTGCAATGGGTGGTCGACGCCTACATTCTGGCCCTGGCGGCCATGCTGCTGTCGGCCGGCGCGGTCGGCGACCGGGTAGGGCCGCGACGGGCCTTCGTGGCGGGTCTGGCGCTGTTCGGCCTGACTTCGGCGGCCTGTGGCTTCGCGACCAGTTCCTTGATGTTGATCTTGGCCCGCGTGGCCCAGGGCGCGGCCGGAGCGCTGCTGATCCCGCCGTCGCTGGCCCTGATCGCCCATGCCGCTCATGGCGATGACCGCAAGCGAGCCTCGGCCGTGGGCTGGTGGACGGCGGCCGGGGGCGTGTCGATCGCCGCCGGACCGGTGCTGGGCGGCGTGCTGGTCGAGGCGGTCGGCTGGCGCTCAGTGTTCTTCATCAACCTGCCGGTCTGCGCGATCGGCGCCGCGCTGACCCTGCTGGTCGCGCCGCCGACGCCGGCCAGGCCGAAGGTCCCGTTCGACATTCCCGGCCAAGCCCTGGCGGTGGCGGCCGTGTCGCTGCTGGTCGGCGGGCTGATCGAGGGCGGCCATCGGCGCTGGAGCGCCGCCCCGGTGGCGGCTCTGGTCGCCGGGGTGGTCCTGGCTGGCGCTTTCGTGCTGTTCGAGCGGCGCGCCGCGCATCCGGCCATGCCGCTGAGCGCCTTCCGCAAGCGTCCGGTCTGGACGGCGGTCGCGGTCGGCTCGGCCCTGAACTTCACTTACTACGGCCTGATCTTCGTGCTGGGCCTCTTCATGCTGCGCGCCCTGCACTGGTCGCCGGCCAAGGCGGGCCTGGCCTTCCTGCCGCTCACGGCGACCTTCATCGTCTCGAACCTCCTGAGCGGCGGCCTCGTGGCCCGCTTCGGGGCGCGGACGGTGACGACCGGCGGGGTGCTGCTGGCGGCCCTGGGCTACGCCCTGACCGCTCGGCTGGACGCCGGCAGCGGCATGGCCGAGATGCTGCCCGGCTTCGCCATGATCCCCGGCGGCATGGGCCTGGCCATCCCGGCCCTGACCAGCGGTCTCCTGGCCAGCGTGGACAAGCATGACGCCGGCGCCGCCTCGGGCGCCCTGAACGCCTGCCGCCAGGTCGGGGGCGCGGCCGGCGTGGCGATCTTCGGCGCGTTGGCGGGGACGGATGTGGCGACGGGGGTGAGGGTGTCGGGATGCGCGGCGGCGGCGCTGTTGGTCGCGGCGGCGGTGGTTACGGGCCTGCCGGCGCGCCGATAGAGAAACGCCCGCCCGGGTCTCCCCGGACGGGCGTCCAACTCAGCATTGCCTACACTCTCAGACCAGCGAGCCGTGGCACTGCTTGAACTTCTTGCCCGAGCCGCAGGGGCAGGGGGCGTTGCGGTTGGTGCGCTCCCAGCCCTCCGGCAGGGCCGCGACGGGGAGGGCTTCGCGCTGTTCGGGCGACAGGCCGTCCGGGATGGCGCCGGCGACGGCGGCGTTCTCGCCGGTCAGCGGATCCAGGTGGACCTCCTGCAGGCCCGACAGGGCCTCCAGCGGTTCCGGCTCGGCATAGGCGATCTCGACCGTCATCAGCCAGCGGGTGGTGTTGGTGCGCAGGTCGCCCAGCAGCTTCTCGAACAGCGAGAAGGCCTCGGTCTTGTACTCGTTCAGCGGATCGCGCTGGCCATAGCCGCGCAGGCCGATGACGTTGCGCAGGTGGTCCAGGTGCATCAGGTGCTCGCGCCACTGCAGATCGATCATCTGCAGCAGGAAGTTCTTCTCGACCGAGCGCATCTGCTCGGGCGTGATGATCACTTCGCGCTGGGCGGCGTATTCGTCGGCCGCCTTGATGATGCGGTCCTTGATCTCCTCGTCGGCGATGCCTTCCTCGGCGGCCCACTCGGCGATCGGCAGGTCCAGGCCCAGGATGGACTTCACCCGCTCGGTCAGGCCCTCGATGTCCCACTGCTCGGCATAGGCCTTGGGCGGCAGGTGGCGGGCGACCAGGTCGTCGATCGTGTCGTGACGCATCTCGACGATGATGTCCGACAGGTCGTCGCTCTCCATGAACTCCTGGCGCTGCTCGAACACGGCCTTGCGCTGGTCGTTGACGACGTCGTCGTACTTCAGGAGGTTCTTGCGGATCTCGTAGTTGCGCTGCTCGACGCGCTTCTGCGCCGTGGCGATGGCGTTGTTCAGCCACTTGTGGGTGATGGCCTCGCCTTCCTGGACGCCGAAGGTGCGCATGATCGCGTCCAGGCGCTCGCCGGCGAAGATGCGCAGCAGGTCGTCCTCGCACGACAGGAAGAACTTCGAGCGGCCCGGGTCGCCCTGGCGGCCGGTGCGGCCGCGCAGCTGGTTGTCGATGCGGCGGCTCTCGTGGCGCTCGGTGCCCAGAACGAACAGGCCGCCGGCGGCCAGGGCCTGGGCCTTCTTGTCGGCGATCTCGGCCTCGATCTTGGCGCGTTCCTCGACCTCGTCCTCGTGGGTGACCTCAAGCCCCATGCCGCGCTGCTGCTGGCGCCAGTTGGCCAGGCGCATGTCGACGCTGCCGCCCAGCTGGATGTCGGTGCCGCGGCCGGCCATGTTGGTGGCGATGGTGACCGCGCCCGGCACGCCGGCGTCGGCGACGATCACGGCTTCCTGCTCGTGGAAGCGGGCGTTCAGCACCTGGTGCGGGATGCCCTTCTGCTTCTTGCCGTTGTTCTCGAAGGCGAAGCTGGAGAGCAGCTTGGACAGCTCCTCCGACTTCTCGATCGAGACGGTGCCGACCAGGATCGGCTGGCCGCGCACGTGGCAGTCGGCGATCTGCTTGAGGATGGCCTCGTTCTTCTCGCGCTCGGTGCGATAGACCTCGTCGTCGTCGTCGATGCGCTGGATGGCGCGGTTGGTCGGGATTTCCGAGACGCTCATCTTGTAGATGTCGTCGAACTCCTGGGCCTCGGTCGACGCCGTGCCGGTCATGCCCGACAGCTTGGTGTAGAGGCGGAAGTAGTTCTGGATGGTCACCGAGGCCAGGGTCTGGTTCTCGGGCTGGATGTCGGCGCCTTCCTTGGCCTCGATGGCCTGGTGCAGGCCTTCCGACAGGCGGCGGCCGGTCATCATGCGGCCCGTGAACTCGTCGATCAGGACGACTTCGCCGCCCTTGACGATGTAGTCCTTGTCGCGCGTGTACAGGATGTTGGCGCGCAGGGCCTGGTTGACGTGGTGCACCACCGAGACGTTGGCCGCGTCGTAGAGACCCGCCGAGTCCTCGGCCAGGTGGCCGCCGGCCATCAGGATCTCCTCGATTTTCTCCTGGCCCTCCTCGGTCAGGATGACCTGGCGCTGCTTCTCGTCGTGGTCGTACGTGCCCTTGTCGAGGATCAGTTGCTTCACCAGCACGTCGATCGTCTTGTAGAACTCGCTGCGGTCCTCGGTCGGGCCCGAGATGATCAGCGGCGTGCGGGCCTCGTCGATCAGGATCGAGTCCACTTCGTCGACGATCGCGAAGTTGTGGCCGCGCTGGACCATCTCCTCGACGCTATAGACGAGGTTGTCGCGCAGGTAGTCGAAGCCGAACTCGTTGTTGGTGCCGTAGGTGATGTCG